>CASIBD010000001.1:0-88308 GCA_949372825.1 uncultured Flavobacteriaceae bacterium
TAGATATTTTAATCCAATTGGAGCACATTCCTCAGCTTTAATTGGAGAACTACCTATCGGAGTTCCACAAAATTTAGTTCCTTTTATTACACAAACATCAATTGGATTAAGAAAAGAACTAACTGTTTTTGGAAATAATTATCCAACTCGAGACGGTTCTTGCGTTAGAGATTATATTCATGTTGTAGATTTAGCTAAAGCACATATTAAATCTTTAGATAAACTTATAAGTAATAAAGATAAAAGTTATTATGATACTTTTAATATTGGAACAGGAAAAGGCACCTCTGTTTTAGAACTTATCAAGTGTTTTGAAAATGTTACAGAAAACAAGTTGAATTTTAAAATTGGAGATCGCAGAAAAGGGGATGTGGCAGAATGTTTTGCTGATGTTTCTAAAGCTAATAAATTTTTGAACTGGAAGTCTGAAATTTCTGTTGAGGATTCTCTTTTATCATCTTGGAATTGGGAAAAAAACATTAATAATGAAAAATTATAATAGAAGAAATTTTTTAAAAAAATCTACACTAGGTGCAGTTGCTGCATCAACTCTTAGCATAAGTTGTCAAGAAAATATTTCAAAATCTTCACCTGGAAAGTATATGGGTGATTTTGCTGATAAACCTTATGATAATGTTAAAGCAGCCTTTATTGGTCTTGGTGCTAGAGGACCAGGTCATTTAAAAAATTTTTCAACTTTAGACAATACCCAAGTTGTTGGATTATGTGATTTATATGAAGATAATGTTAAAAGAGAGTCAACTAGACTTAAAGATTATAATAAAAACTCAAGTAATGTGAAACTATATTGGGGTAGTGAGAACAATTGGAAAACAATGCTTAAAGAAACTAATCCAGATATAGTTTTTATATGTACTAACTGGAAAAATCATGCGCCAATGGCTATTCAAACTATGCTCGATGGAGCACATGCTTTTTGTGAAGTTCCTTTAGCTCTTACAACTTTAGAAATGTGGGATATAGTTAATACATCTGAACATACACAGAAACATTGTATGATGATGGAAAACGTAAATTATGGCAGAGATGAATTGATGTATTTAAATATGTGTAGAAAAGGTGTTGTAGGTGATTTATTGCATGCTGAAGCTGCTTACATACATGAGCTTAGATTTCAAATGAATCAAGAAGAAAGAGGCACAGGGTCTTGGAGAACAAATCATTATGCTGAAGGCAAAGGAAATTTATACCCAACTCATGGACTTGGACCTGTAGCTCAATATATGAATATAGCTAGGGAGGAAGATAATTTTAAAACAATTGTTTCATACTCAACTCCAGCATTAGGAAGAAAATCATATGCCAATAAGAATTTTGATAAAGATCATAAATGGAATAAATTAAACTATAATAATGGTGATTTAAATACTTCAATTATTAAAACAAATATGGGTAGAACTATTCTTGTTCAATGGGACGAGACAAGTCCTAGACCATACACAAGACATAATTTAATTCAAGGTTCCAAGGGAACACTTGCTGGTTTTCCAACTAGAGTAGCTCTTGAAGGTGGGTTTGAAGGAATTTCTGAAGATCATCATTCATGGATTCAAGGAAAAGATTTAAATCTACTCTATGAAAAATATGATCATCCTTTATATACAAGGTTGAATTCAAAAACAAAAAAATCTGGACATGGTGGTATGGACGGAATAATGATGTATCGAATAGTAGAATGTTTACAAAAAGGTCTTCCACTTGATCAAAACGTATATGAAGGGTGTTTTTGGAGTGCTGTAACTCCTTTAAGTGGAAAGTCTATTGACGATAATGGAATGCCACAGGAATTTCCAGATTTTACAAGAGGAAAGTGGAAACAAACTAATCCACTTAATATAATTACTTAAATTATGATTAATGATTCATTAATCATTTTGGCAGCTGGTCTATCTTCTAGAATGAAAAAATCGGTTTCTAATAATAATCTAAGTAAAAATTCAATTGAACAAGCAAACAATATAGAAAAGGGATTAATTAGTATTGATAAAAATGGTAGGCCATTAATTCATTATTTATTACTTAATGCTAAATCAGCAGGTTTTAAGACCATTTATTTAGTAATTGGACAAAAATCAAAAAGCTTTAAAAATTATTTTAATAAAAACAAATACGATGGTTTAGATATCAAATTTGCAATTCAATATTTTGATAAAAACAGAGTTAAACCCTCTGGAACTGCAGATGCATTATTTCAGGCGATAACTCAATTTCCTGTCTTAAAATCTTTGAACTTTTGTGTTTGCAACAGTGATAACTTATATTCTTCTAAAGCTCTTAATAGTGTAAGGTCTACGTCTTTTTTAAATGCATTTATTTCTTATGACAGAGACTATCTAAACTTTAGTACTGAAAAAGTGAATTCTTTTTCAATTTTAAAACTTAATAAAAATGGATATTTAGAAGATATTTTAGAAAAGCCAACCGCAAAGGATTATGAGTTTTTTAAGGACAAAAACGGCAAAATTAGAGTAAACATGAATCTTTTTAAATTTAATGGATCAGTGTTTTTCGAATATTTAAAAAATTGTCCATTTGATAAATTAAGAAACGAAAAAGAATTGCCAACTGCAGTTTTGAATTTAGTAAAAAATCAGCCAAACTCTGTCTATGGAATTCCATTTGAAGAACACGTTCCAGACCTTACATCGAAAAATGATATTGTAGTTTTAAATAAACTATTAGATTTTGAATGATTTTATTTTAAAATATGAAATTCCCAAGCTTTTAATTTATTACTATCTAAGTTATAAATAGTGTTGTTAATTAAAGTCTCAAAACTTCCTTTAATTCCAGTTTCAAACTCTAATGTCTCGTTAGAAAGATTTGCAATAAAATACATTGAATCATTTTCTTTTGATCTTTTAAAACAAACTAGGTTTTTATTTTCTAATTCTATTATTTCGAATTTAACTTCAGGATCTATATTTAGTAAATGATTTTCCTTTTTAATTGTATTTAATATTGAATAAAAATTATAAAAATCAGATTTATTTTTAGGTATAAAATCTTTTTCAAAAAACTCTAATCTTTTTTCTAAACCATATTCTTGTCCATTGTAAATTAAAGGAATACCAGGTAAAAAATAGGTTAGTGCACCAAATGTTTTTGCACCATCACCATATCTGTCAAATACAGTACCTGCCCAAGTATTTTCATCATGATTTGAAGTGAAGTTCATTAGAATATGCTCTGCAGATAAATCTTTATAATTTCTATTTATATTAAAACTTAAATCATCAGAGTTATTCTCTTTTTTAGCAATATTATTTAAAACGTGGTGACCTGACCAATTATAACTCATATCAAACATTTCGATTAGTTCAAATCCTCCCGGATGATATCCATCCGACTCAGCTAACATTATAACGTTTTTAATATTATTTAATCTTTCTATTGATTTTTTCCAAAATGATGGTGGACAACTATGTGCAGCATCAGCTCTATATCCATCTATATTGTGTTCATTAACCCAGTATTCCATTGCTTCTATCATTTCATTCTGCATTTCCATATTATCAAAATTCAGATCAGCTACGTCAGTCCATCCCCAAGATTCTCCAGTATCAGGGTTAATAGGATCTGTAATCTCACCTTTGCTGTTTGTTGTATAATATTCCGGATTCGTTTTTATCCAATGGTGGTCCCATCCGGTATGATTTGCTACCCAGTCTAGTATTACAAGCATGTCGTTTTTATGAGCTTCTGCTATTAATTCATCGAAGTCTTGTTTATTTCCAAATTCTGGATTAACATCTTTATAATCTGAAATTGAATAATAACTTCCAAGAGTGCCTTTTCTTTTGACTTTAGAAATAGGATGAATAGGCATCAGCCATATTATTTTCACACCCAAATCTTTAAGTTTATAAATATCTTTAGTGAAATCATCAAAACGACCAGATTCAGAATATTGTCTAACATTTACTTCATAAATCACACCGTCTTTGATGTTATTTAAATTAATATATAATTCATTTTGATTGTCACATGAAATAATTATCAATAAAAAGAATAACAAGATTTTTTTCATAATGGTAGTATTTATTTATTTAAAATTGTGTTAGTATCGTTAATTGTAAGATTAATTTTATCCCCACTTATTAATTTTGCTGAAGTTGATTTTTGATCAATTTTTATTTCAATTTTTCTATTTTTAATATTGACTTTAAAGGAATAGCTTTCCCATTGTTTAGGAATTTTTGTATCAAAATAAATTTTATCATTTTTAATCCTTAATCCAGCAAACCCCTCAACAATGCTCATCCAGGAACCTCCCATAGAAGTAATATGTAAGCCTTGTTTTATTTCCTTATTGTAATCATCTAAATCTAATCTACTTGCTCTAATGTAATAATCATATGCCTTATCAATATTATTTATTCTTGAAGCTAAAATACTGTGGATGCATGCTGAGAGTGACGATTCGTGTACAGTAAATTGTTCATAAAACTTAAAATTACTTACTAATTCAGTTTTAGAAAAATCATCTTCAAAAAAATAAAAACCTTGTAATACATCTGCTTGTTTAATATAAGGTGATCTAAGAATTCTATCCCAAGACCAATTTTGATTTATAGGTCTTTGACTTTGAGGAATATTATTAATTGGTTTTAAATCTTTATTTAAAAACCCATCATTTTGAATAAATACGTTTAAGTCTTTTGAATAAGGTAAGTGTATGTTTTCTATGATTTTTTTCCAGCTTGATATTTCATCTCTACTTAATCCGTTTTCTTTATAAAGAAATTCGTTACTTCTATTACTCCTTTTTGCAATTTCTGAAAGTTGGTAGATTGTATATTCTAAACACCATTTTGCACTGTAATTAGTATACCAATTATTATCTATGTTGTTTTCATATTCATTTGGACCTGTAACTCCAAGAATTACATATTTATTTAACAAACTAGAGAAGTTCACTCTTTGTTTCCAAAACCTTGAAATAGCAATTAATATTTTTATCCCTTTATTTTCTAAAAATTCAAAGTCATCAGTGAAGGTTATGTATTTTTTAATTGCTTGTGCAATTGCTGCATTTCTATGAATTTCTTCAAATGTAATTTCCCATTCATTGTGACATTCTTCTCCATTTACAGTAACCATGGGATATAGTGCAGCACCGTGATTTAATCCTATTTTTTCTGCATTTTTAATTGCGTTTTCAAGTTGATTATAGCGTTGATTAAGAAGGTTTTTAGCAACATCTGAATCTTTAGTTCCTAAGTAAAATGGCACACAATATGCTTCAGTATCCCAATAGGTCACTCCTCCATATTTTTCTCCTGTAAATCCCTTTGGACCAATATTTAAACTTGGGTCATTTCCGTTAAAAGTTTGATTTAATTGAAAGATATTGAATCTAATTGCTTGTTGAGATTTAACATCTCCATTAATTACTATATCTGAATCTTCCCATATTTTATTCCATTCTGCTATATTTTCTTTACACAAATCAATAAACCCAGCTTTTAAAGCATTATCACATTCTTTTTTAATTATATCATTAAAAGATTTTTTCTCTGAATCATTTGAATTCACATAACCACCAACTTTAAAAAGTGTTAATTCGTCGTTCTTGTTTAATAAAAATTCACTAGAACATCCTATTAAATTTTTATCATTGCTTTCTAAATAATTCGCATCAATTTTTTTGTTGTTAATTGAGTAAAATGTTTTGAAAAATGTCGATATTTCAAATTCTGAATTTATAATACTAGAATTAACTATGCCTAAATTATTTTTTGAAATTGAATTAATTGTTGTTACAAATGGTTCATTCCAATTAGAGTCGTTATTCCTAATATTTATATCTATACATGGAAGAACTTTAACTTTAATATTGTTGTCAAAAACTTTAATTTTATAGTTAATAGCACCTATATTTTCTCTTTTCAGTGAAATGAATTTTTTAGATTGAATTTCTATCTTTACTGAGTTGTTTGTTTTGATTAAAGCTTTTCTTTCACACCATCCTTCTTTCATATTTAATTCTCTGTTATAAAAAAGAATTTCACATTTATTTAAATCTAAAACTTCGTTGTTTATTGTTATTCTTATTTTATTCCAATTTGGACAATTTACCATTTTAGCGAAATAATCTGGATATCCTTTTTTCCACCATCCGACTTTTGTTTTATCACGAAAATATATCCCACTTATATAGTTTCCAATAGTTTTGTTATTAGAAAAGTCCTCTTCAAAATTTCCTCTTTGTCCAATCTTTCCATTTCCTAAACTAAAAATACTTTCTGAATCAATCATTTTTGATGAATCAAATTTATTTTCAATTATAGACCAAGGATCTAAGACGTATTTGTATTTAAGCATTATTTAAAATCATTTAAATTTATTTCCTCAAACTTTTCAAAAACTTTATTAGCAATTTTTAATTTACTTGATTTGCCTATGCCAATAGTCGTCATATTTATTTTATTTCCAGCAATTATTCCTGCTTCTGAATCTTCAAAAACAACACAGTTCTTTGGATTTGAATTTGTTAGTTTTGAAGCCAAAATGAATCCCTCTGGATCAGGTTTTGAAGCTTTAACGCTATTGCCATCAACAATAGCATCAAAGTAGGAGTAAAGATTAAGTTTTTTTAATATAAATTTTGCATTTTTACTTGATGAATATAACGCAATTAAGTGATTATGTTTTTTGGCATTTTCTATAAAATCATAGACTCCTTTTATAATGTTTGAAGAGTCAATATTTGATATCTTGTTTAAATAAAGATTGTTTTTTTTCTTTAAAATTTCGTTAAATTCTTTTGAGCTAATATTTAAGTTTGCCCATTTCAAAATTTTATCCAAACATTCTGATCTACTAACTCCTTTTAATTCTTCATTTTTTTCAGCACTTAAATCATAGTTTAAGCTAAAGCAAATTGACTTCCAAGCATCAAAATGATAATCCTCAGTATTAGTTATAACTCCATCTAAATCAAATATAAAGGTTGGCATATTATTCATACTAATAACTAATTGTTTTTTTATCTGTAATAAGAAGGTTTAATAGTCCCGCGATTATCAAGGATAGACCTGCAACAACCATCGAAAAAATTGCTTTATCTCCAATCAAGTTGGTTAATAAATTTATACCTCCAATAGCTGCTATTATCTGAGGAATTACAATGAACATATTAAATATCCCCATGCTCGTACCCATGCTTTCTTCTTTAACCGAACTAGATAACATCGCATAAGGCATAGATAAAATACTTCCCCAGGATATTCCAATCAAACTAAAAGAAAACAACAGCATATTATGGTTTGAAATAAAATACATTGATATAAAGCCAATTCCACCAGCAAGTAAGGACCAAAGGTGTATTTGTTTTCTGTTTATTATCTTTTTTGATGTATAAAGTGTTAATATTAATGCAAATAACATTGAAGATAGCCCATATGTTCCCATATAAGATCCAGTCAAATTTGAAGCTTTTTGAAAATTTAAGTTTTCAGAATTATATTGAGATAATTCAACTTTATTAGTTAAATCAAAATCGCTCATTATTGGAATAGGAGCGTTGAATACATGTTCAGTAATAGCAGGGTTAGCCATACTCCACATAGTGAAAAATGCAAACCAACTAAAAAATTGAATTAACCCTAGTTTTTTCATTGTTAATGGCATTTCAATAAAATGTTTAGTAAACTCACTTAGCATAGATTTGAAATTTCTGCCCTGTTGTTCTTTAAATTTTTTTAAATCTTTTGGAGGGTATTCTTTGGTTGTGAAAATTGTAAATAATATTGATGATAAAAAGACAAATGCTCCAATTCCAAACGCAAGTTTTACTGAATCAGGAATAACACCAGGAAGAGCAACATCACTTACTCCTAAGCTACTTACAAAATATGGTAAGTTACTAGCAATCCAAGTTCCTATACCAATTATTAATGTTTGAGTCACAAATCCATAAGATCTTTGAGAGTCTGGAAGCTTGTCAGCAACTAAAGCTCTAAATGGCTCCATACTTATATTTATTGATGCATCAAGAATCCATAAAAAACCAGCAGCCATCCACAGGGTTGATGAATAAGGAACAAAAAATAAAGTTACAGAGCTAAGTACTGCTCCAATTAAAAAATACGGTTTTCTTCTCCCAAGAACAGGATGCCATGTGTTATCACTTAAGTAACCTATTATTGGTTGTACAATTAATCCTGTTAAAGGAGCGGCAATCCATAAAAGAGGAATGCTAGCTTCTTCTACTCCTAAAGTTTGAAAAATTCTAGACATAAATCCACCTTGAAGAGCAAATCCAAATTGAATTCCTAAAAATCCAAAGCTCATGTTCCATATTTCCCAAAAGCCTAACTTTTTTTTCATGTTTTAAAATAAAAAATTGATAAACAAAGTGTCTATTAAACGTTATGTATTTATAGGAGATATTTACCTAAGGAGGTTTTCTTAAATAAATTAAAAACTATAAATAAATTGAGAAGTAGATTTATAATTTTAAGTTGCTAATATATTGTTTTTTTAAAATTATTTCTATAAATAATTTGAAAATCTACTATAACGTTATAGTGTAATTACTAGTTTAATCAAGAAGACTCTCTCTTAATTAATGAACAATTAATGATTTCTGTTTTGTGTTCGTTACTGTTGGTAACCCCAGTTAATTTATTTATCAAAAGCTTGGCAGCTCTTTCACCCATGATTTCACCATGTTGACTAATAGTAGATAGAGTGGGAGAGGAATATCTGGAAATCACTCCATCTGTAAATGATATTATTGCAATTTCATTTGGAACAGAAATTTTATTTTTCTTAAGTACTTTTAAAGCTGAGCCTGCATAAATTTCGTTTACACCTAGAATTGCATCAATTTTTTTAAATTTAAGAAGCTTTTCCAACTCATCTTCTAAAAAAGACATTTCTAATTGACTTCCATGTTTATCTTTAACTTTTATAATTAAATCACTGTCAGGGATAATGTCATTATCTTTCAAAGCTTCTAAATATCCTTCTGTTCTAAGGTTTCCTACACTTACATAGTCTTCAGAAGTTATAAGAAGAATATTACTCCTTTTATCATCAATTAGAGCTTGAGTTGCTTCTTTTGCAGCTTGTTTATCGTTTACAATAACTTTATCGCATTTAACATCATTTATAACTCTGTCAAAAAGAACAACCGGAATCCCTAAATCAATAGTTTCTTTTATATGGTGAAAATCTTGTTTTTTTAATGTCTCTTTTGCTATTGACATAATTATTCCATCAATATGTCCATTGGCAAGAGTTTCCATATTTAAAACTTCTTTTTCAAAAGATTCGTTAGAAACAGCAATAATTACATTATAACCATTTTCAGTTGAAAATTTTTCAATACTATTAATTACTATTGAAAAAAAATGATGAACAATTTCAGGTATTATAACACCTATTGTTTTAGTTTTTCTGTTTTTTAAACTAAGAGCAATATTATTAGGACGATAATTATGTGCTTTTGCAAATGCTTTGATTTTTTCTCGAGTTTCAATACCAATTTCGTGACTATCTTTCAATGATTTAGAAACCGTAGAAATAGAAACATTTAATTCATTTGCAATTTCCTTAAGAGTTATACGTCTAATCATTTTACTAAATTTAAATACAAAAAATTAAATTTTAAACAAAGATAAACAGTATATTTTGTTAAATTGATAAAAATAAAGTTATTAACACTATAACGTTGTAGTTAGTTAGCTATAACGTTATAGTTGGTTTTTATATAAATCTTTCTTGTTCATGGACTTTAAATATTATAAATTAGTTAACGAGAAGTAGGTTTTTTAACCAAACAAAAATCAAAAATATGATGAAATTTTTTAAACAAATTCAAATTCTTTTTTTGCTTTTCCTTTCACTGGGAGTTTTTGCACAACAAAGTGTTTCGGGTTTAATTACAGATAGTTCAGGTACTCCTTTACCTGGTGTTAATGTAATTATACAAGGAACAAATGTTGGAGTTTCGAGTGATTTTGACGGTAATTATCAAATCAATGTTGATAATGGTCAAGTTTTAGTTTTTTCTTATATCGGATACGATAGTGTTGAATTAACTGTAAATGGAACAAATCAAGATGTAAAAATGACAGAATCTGACTCTGAGTTAGACGAAGTTGTAGTAATTGGTTACGGAACAGTTAGAAAGAAAGACTTAACTGGTGCTGTAGATTTAATTACTGAAAAGAACTTCGCAAAAGGTTCCGTAGTATCTCCTCAACAATTAATTAGAGGAAAAGTTGCAGGTGTTTCTATTGTTTCAAATAGTGGTGCGCCTGGAGATGATTCTAATGTTCTAATCAGGGGAATAGGATCTTTAAATCTTAATTCTAATCCATTATATGTTGTTGATGGAATTCCTTTAGATGCAGGTGGAGTTGGCGGATCTAGAAGTCCATTAAACGCTATTAATCCCTCTGACATCGAAGCAATAAGTATTTTAAAAGATGCATCTGCCACCGCTATCTATGGATCTAGAGCAGCAAACGGAGTCGTGTTAATTACAACTAAAAAAGGTAAGACAGGAGATCTTAAGTTTAATTTTAGTTCAAGATCATCCTCTTTTACACCAATTGATTTTGTAGATGTATTAAACGCATCACAATTTAAATATGCTGTTCAAGCAACTGGTGTTTCAGATTATATCTCTAGGCTTGGATCATATGATACAGATTGGCAAAGAGAAATATATGAAACTGCAAGAGCTCAAAATAATAGCTTCTCAGTTTCAGGTGGACTATTAAACATGCCTTTTAGGGCATCATTAGGATATACTGATCAAGACGGAATCTTGATGGGTGATAATTTTAATAGAATGACAGGATCATTCAATATTGCTCCATCCTTTTTAGATGGTGATTTAAGAGCTAATGTTAATGTTAGAGTTGTTAGAAGTGAAAATGACTTTGCTAACAGAGGAGCAATTGGATCAGCTGTGTTTTTTGATCCAACAAAACCTGTTTATGGATCAAATCCTGACGTATTTGGCGGTTATTATTCATGGACAGATTCAACTGGGAAAAAACTAGCATTATCTCCAACAAACCCTTTGGCTTTATTAAATTTAAGTGATGATGAGTCAACAGTTGATAGAATTATTACTAATTTAAAATTAGACTATGATCTTCCAGTTGATGGGTTAATTGCAACTGTGAATGCTGGATATGATAATTCTAAAGGAGAAGGTTTTAGTTCTCAAGATAAGAACATGCCAACTGATGCAGTAGGTTTTAACGGAAGTAATAATATGTACTCAAATGAAAGTACTAATTTATTATTTGACGCCTATTTAAATTATGCTTTAGAATCCGGAAAATCTAATTTATCTGTTACTGCTGGTCATTCTTATCAGAGTTTTGAATATGATAATTCAAGTACAGCATCAGTCGAATATTTAAATACAGATGGTTCAGTTAATAATGGTTCTTCCACTACAAACTCATATATAGATACATCAAAAAATGTTTTACTTTCTTATTTTGGAAGAATTAATTATTCTTTTAATGAAAAATACTTGCTTACAGCTACTTTAAGAGCAGATGCATCCTCTAAATTACCTGCTAACGATAGATGGGGTCAATTTTTTTCTGCTGCTTTAGCTTGGAACTTTTATGACGATGGAGTCGATAAATTAAAGTTAAGAGTTGGATTTGGTGAAGTAGGAAACGTTAATGGTCTTGGAGATTATAATTTTTTAACCAGATATGTTAGTAGTGATTCAAAATCTAAATATGGTTTTGGAAATTCTTTCTATTCAACTTACAGACCAGCACCAATTAATAAGAACCTAAGATGGGAAGTTGGTCAAACTGCTAATTTTGGTATTGATTTTATATTTTCTGACTTAAAGTTAAATGGTTCATTAAATGCCTATATTAAAAAGACCAATGATTTAATTGCTACTGCAGTTATCGATCCATTTACAAACTTTGGAACAACTATTGATGCCAATATTGGTGATATGGAAAATAAAGGAATTGAATTACAATTAAATTCTACTTTGTATGAATCTGATGATTTAAAATTTGATTTGAGTTATAACATTTCTGTAAATGATAATAAAATCACAAGACTTGATAATGATCAAAATGTAGGTGGAATTGGTTTTGGTGCTTTTTTACAAAAACATGAAACAGGTAAAGCGCCTTATTCATATTATGTTTACAAACAAATATATGATCATAAAGGAAGGCCAATTGAAGGTTCGTATGCTGACTTAAATGGTGATGGAAGAATAAATAATGATGATAGGTATACTTATAAAGACCCTTATGCCGATATATTAATGGGGTTAACAGCTTCAGTTACATATAAGGATTTTGATTTAAGCATGGCCTCAAGAGCTAGTATAGGAAACTATAGTTCTAATAGAATGCAAGCTGCTTCAGTTGAAAATCAAATATGGAATCTGGGTAGATTATCAAATGTTCACACATCGTATTTAGATACAGGGTTTTTGTATTTTTCTGATAAGAATGGTCTAAGTGATCATCATATTCAGAATGCTTCTTTTTTTAAATTAGACAATGTTACATTAGGTTGGACAGTTGATAATGTAATTGCCAATAATCCCATGAGATTATATATAAGTGCAGATAATCTGCTTACCATCACAGAATATGAAGGAATAGATCCTGAAATCACAGGTGGTATAGATAGTAACTTTTATCCAAGGTCAAGAGCTATTGCTTTAGGACTTGATATTAATTTTTAATCTTATAACTATGAAAAAAATATTTTATTTATTCACTTTAACTTCAATGATACTAGTATCGTGTCATGCTGATTTAGATCAATTCCCAACGGATCCTGATTTATTTACCGAAATTGATGTTTTTAAAGATGTTGATTCAGCTAAAGGAGCACTTGCGAAAGTGTATGCTAGTTTAGCTATTACTGGTCAGGTAGGTCCAACAGGAGATCCTGATATTGATCCTAGTCTAATTGATGAAGGATTTTCTCAGTATACAAGAATTTTATATACACTTAATGTTTGTAGTACTGATGAGGCAGTTGTAGGTTGGGGAGACCCAGGTTTACCTAATATTCATGAAATGTCTTGGGATATAAACAATCCTTGGACTCAGGGCATGTATTTTAGGTTAGCCCAAGTTGTTTCTTTTTCTAATTCATTCATTGAAAACGCTGCTGATTTAGCTTCCAGTAATAATGAGGCTTCTTATTTTGTTGCTGAAGCTAGATTTTTAAGAGCTTATGCATACTTACAACTTATGGACATGTATGCTAATGTTCCTTTGGTAACCAAAGTAACTTCTGAACTTCCAAAACAAAGCAATAGACAAGAGATTTTTTCTTTTGTTGAAACAGAACTTAATGAAATTAGTTCAACACTTGCAGATTCAGGATCTAATGAATACGGTAGAGTCGATAAAGTTGCAGCATGGGCATTACTTTCCAGACTTTATTTAAATGCACCTGTATATATTGGATCTGACATGAGTTCTCAAGTTATAACTAACGCTGAAAAGGCAATTTCTAGCTCATATTCTCTGAACACTAGTGATGGAAATGGAAATGGTTCTGCATATGATGAATTATTTTTAGCAGATAACAATAAAAACGGATCTCAAAATGAGTTTATTTTCGTAGTTCAATTTGATGGATTAAATAGTCAAAATTGGGGTGGTGGAACTTTTATGGTTCATGCACCAATTGGTGGTTCAATGAATCCTTCGATCTTTGGAGTTAATGGAGGATGGGGAGGTCTTAGAACTACAAAAGCTTTAGTTGATAAGTTTGAATACTCAGTAACAGCATCAAATTCTGATGGACATCCTACTGCTTGGTCTGATTCAAGAGCAATGTTTCATACAGATGGACAAAACTATGAAATGGAAAAAGTTGCTCCTTTTAAGGAAGGTTATGGTGTTACTAAATTTAGAAATGTTGATGTGACTGGAGCTGCCGGATCTGACTCTTCAGGAGACCATGTTGACACAGATTTATCAATAATTAGACTAGCAGAAGTTTATTTAAACTATGCTGAAGCTGCTGTAAAAGGTGGAGGTAACCTAGACACTGCTGCAGGATTGATAAATCAACTTAGGTCTAGAGCTGGTGCCCCAACAATTACAAGTTCTGATTTAACGGTTGACTTTGTGTTAGACGAAAGATCAAGAGAATTGTATTGGGAAGGCCAAAGAAGATCAGATTTAATTAGACACAATAAATTTGTTACATCTAATTATATGTGGCCATTTAAAGCAGGAGCTGCTAAAGGGAAAGCTTCTGACGATTATAGAAGAATATTCCCTATTCCAGAAGCTGTACTTCTAGTGAATACTAACTTAACTCAAAATCCAAATTATTAATTATGAAAACTATATTAAAATTTAGTAAACTATTATTATTTACATTTTTAATTGTAAATATTTCTTCTTGTGAAAAAGAAGATTATTTAATCTTTACTGCTATAAATCAGAAAGAGGTTAAATTCCAAAATGAATTTCAAGATGTTTATAAAATATCTCAACAAACATCAAATAATATTTCAGAACGTTTAGTTTGGAATGCTCCAGACTTTGATGCGCCTACTACTGTAACTTATGTAGTTGACATCTCAACAAACAGTGATTTTTCCACTATAGATATGAGTTCAGGAGATACTTCTAATAATCATTTAGGATTAAAGGTAAGTTCAATGCTTGAATTTGCTGAAACTTTAGGTTTAGACGACGATCCTAGTACAACATTTAGTGATGGTTCACCAAATAATACAGGAATGGTTTATGCAAGAGTTACTGCTTATGCGGGAACTTCCTCATCTGGTGCAAATCAGTCATCTACTGTTTCTAAAACAGCTTCAATGAATATCGAAGTTCTTGAAAATGTTGGGGCTTGCACGGATGCTGCTTTAAGTAATTGGGGACTTGTTGGAAGTGCTGTTAACGGATGGGGTGGAACAAATAGAGGATTTGCAGCTGGAAATGATGTTCCATTTTTAAGTAATGGGCAAGATGGAATGTTTAGAGCTGTTGCTACCTTGTATGATGGTGAATTTAAAATTCGTGAGGATAATGCATGGGGGCTTAATTATGGAGATAACGGAGCTGATGGAACATTAGAGCAAAATGGAGCTAATATTACTATTTCCGCAGGTCATTATATTATTGATTTTGATGCTGTTAATTTTACTATAACTATAACGCCTGCAGGAACTGTATGGGGAGTAGTTGGTAGCGCAACTTTAAACGGTTGGGGAGCTGCTGAGGATGTGAAATTAATGCCTGACCCATGTAATGATGGTGTTTATATAGTCAAAGACGTAGTTTTAAATGATGGTGAAATAAAATTCAGACAAGATGATGCATGGGGAGTAAACGTAGGAGATAACGGAGCTGATGGTACTTATGAAGCTAATGGAGCGAATATTTCTGTGACTGCTGGAACATATGACATGGCGCTTGATACAGTTAACGGAACATATACATTAACTGTAAAATAAGTTTGTTTTCGATTTATTAAAAAATGGGTTGTCAGCTTGATAATCCATTTTTTTTTATTCATTTTTAATTATGAAATCATTTATATATTATTTTTTTATTTTAATAATTTCTTTAAATAGTAATTATTCACAAGACACTTTTATTAATCCTGTAATTAATGGCGGTTATCCTGACCCGTCTATTGTAAGGGTCGATGACGATTTTTATATTGTAAATTCTTCTTTTGAGTATTTTCCTGCGCTTCCTATTCATCATAGTAAAGATTTGGTTAACTGGGAATTAATAGGTTATGGAATTGATAGACCTAGTCAAGCAATTAAGGAAGTTAATTTGTATGATGTTCAGCAGCAAGGTGGTATTCATGCTCCATCAATTAGATATCATGATGGACTTTTTTATATCGTTGTAACAAATGTGTATTCACCTGAAGATAAATCTAAACCTACTGAAATGGTTAATTTCATATTAACTGCTAAAAATCCAGCTGGTCCATGGTCAGACCCATACGTTATTGAAGGTGCTCCTGGGATTGATCCAGATATTTTTTTTGATGATAATGGTAAAGTATGGTTCGTAGGAACTCATGATACTGGAAACCCAAACAAAAATGGAATAGGTGAAATTTGGATTCAAGAACTAGATTTAAATAGCTGGAAATTAACAGGTGATAGGTTTTCTATTTGGACTGGTGCATGTGGAGGATGTTGTGTAGAAGGTCCTCACATTTATAAACAAAATAATCGGTACTACTTAATGGTAGCTGAAGGAGGAACCTCTTACAATCATGCTGTAATGATAGCATCAAGTGAAAACATTGAAGGTCCTTACGATTCTAATCCTAAAAACCCAATACTAACCTCTAGACATTTATCTAATAACAATTGGGTACATAGCACTGGTCATGCTGATTTAGTTCAGTTAAAGGACGGTCGATGGTATATGGTTTCCTTAGGCATAAGAAATGAAATGGATGCTACTAGTAACATGGGAAGAGAAACTCATTTAATGCCAGTTTCATGGGAAGAGGCATGGGATAATTGGGTTGAAGTTGAAGAGGGTAGATGGGAACCTGTTATTATTAAATGGCCAGTAGTAGCTCCAAAAACTGGAAAAATAGAGAGATTTACTCCAGTCCCATTTATCGAAAAAAAACAATATGTCAATAATTCTTTTTACGATGACTTTAGTTCTAATACACTTGATTTACAATGGAATTTTAGAAGAGTACCTAGAAAAAACACTTATGTATTAGATTCTAAAAATAAAAAACTTAAGTTAAACCTTAGTCCTGAAACTTTTAAGTTAAGAGGTCAGTATAGTTTAATGGGATTTAGGCAAAAGGAAACTGAATTTGAGTATTCTGCAAGTATGAATTTTAAGCCTAAAAACAACTTATCTGAATCTGGTTTAAGTATGTTTTCTCAAGATGATAATTACATAAATTTTACAATTAAAAAAGAAAATAAAAAAACTAACCTCGTTTTAATAGTAAAGCCCAGGGAAAGTGAATCGAGAACTATTAAGTCAATGCCAATTAAATATAACGATGAAATAGTTTTAAAAATCCTTTCAAAAAATAACAAGTATACTTATCATTATTCAATTGATGGAGGTAATTCCTTTATGTTATTTTCGGAAACTAAAGCTAATTTAGTTTTATGCAAAGGTTATATTGGAACTAATTTAGGTTTATATGCTACAAGTAATGGAAATAAAACCAAAGAATATGCTGAATTTAATTGGGTTAAAAACCAAATAAAATAATTATTATGAAAAACTTACTATTTCTTTTACTCTTACTTTTTTCTTTTAATTCGTGTAATAATAAAGAATCACTGATTTATGATTCAAAATCTTTAGATTCACTAGTAAGTAAATATGTTGACAACGGTTCCCAGGCTCTTCTTCTTGTTAGGTTAGAAGACAGAAATGGCAACACAATATATCAAAATAGCGATAAAGACAATGATCTTGTTCCAAACCATGATATTAATGAAAATACATGGTTTAGGATTTGGTCTATGAGTAAAATAGTAACTATTTCTTTAACCATGGATTTAGTTGAGGATGGTTTATTAAGTCTTAATGATCCTGTTTCTAAATATATTCCTGAATTTAGTAATTTAAAAGTTGCATTATCAAATAATGATCAAGCTTTAACTAGTTACGGTCAAACCCTTGGAAATGATAATTTAGAACTACAAAATCCTTGTCCTATAAAATTAGTTGAAAGTAATTCTGAAATGACTGTTTTGCAATTGATTAATCACCAAGCAGGTTTTTATTATTCTACAACAGGAATTGAGTGCTTAGATAATGCTTTAGATTCTAAAAATTTAGCTGCATCCAAAAACTCCAATGAACTGATACAGAAATTATCTGAACTCCCTTTGATTGATCATCCTGGAAATAAAGATTTTTACGGTCTTAATACAACAGTTTTAGGTCTTGTTAATGAAATAGCTTCAGGCGAAAGTTTAGACAATCTTGTAAAAAATAGAATAACTGGACCAATGAATATTAAAGGTCTGCAGTATAATAAGAATTCTGATACTCAATTATTGCCAGTTTTCTCTGGTGTCGATTCTATAATAAGATTAGCTAATGAGGGAGAACTTGATATTATGGGTTCATATGTTCCAGGATATGGTTCCGGAAACAAGTTATTTATGGGAGGAGAAGGAATGATTGGAACAGCTGATGGTTATTCAGATTTTTTAAGAATGCTATTAAATCATGGAGAATTAAATGGACATAGATTTTTAAATGAATCTTCAGTAAAAGAAATATATGCTCCCCATACACAATTAGATAATGAATACGGATACAATGGTTATAATTTATGGGTAACGAGTGATTTAAACAAAGATAAAGGATATGGTGATGAAGGTTTATGGACTGGTGGAGGTTATGAGGGTACACATTTTTGGATTGATCCTAAGCGTGATTTCGTTGGACTGATAATGACACAAATGTTTGAAACACCAAAGGCTGGACATGGTAGAGATAATGAAATTAGAGGAGAAGTTTACAAACAAATATTTAAACAAGAACAGTAATATGAGAAAAATAAACTTTATAGTATTTATATTTTTAATTACAATCTCATGTAAGACAGAAAAACAGGATTTTATTTCAAACGATAATATTCAACTTTCTGATTTAATCGAAAGAGTTGAGCCTCCAAATTGGTGGGTTGGAATGAAAACTAATGACCTAGAGCTGTTAGTGTATGGAAAATCAATTACTGATTTAGTGCCAAAAATAGATGATTCCAACATAAAACTCAATTCGTTTGATAAAGTAAAAAACGAAAATTATCTTTTTTTAAAC
The DNA here is from genome assembly GCA_949372825.1 of uncultured Flavobacteriaceae bacterium. Taxonomy (GTDB): domain Bacteria; phylum Bacteroidota; class Bacteroidia; order Flavobacteriales; family Flavobacteriaceae; genus MAG-121220-bin8. The sequence continues at coordinate 18,816 of CASIBD010000001.1, forward strand.
ATTTCAATTTTAAAGAATGCTGAACCAGATGAAATTGAAATAGATTTTTATAATGGTGAAGTTATTGTTGATAAGTATGTTTTTTCTTTATTAGAAAGAGAAAAAAACGCATCAAATGTTGAAGGTTTTAATAATTCAGATGTGATGTATTTAATAACACCTGATAGATTTGCAAACGGTGATCCATCAAATGATGATATAAAAGAGATGTATGAACGTCCAAATAGAGATTATGATAGAGGACTTCATGGTGGAGATATTCAAGGCGTTATTAATCATTTAGATTATATAAAAGATTTAGGATTTACAACCGTGTGGGTAAATCCTGTTTTAGAAAATAACATGAAAAAATCATCATACCATGGTTATTCAACAACGGATTACTATAAAGTTGATCCTAGATTTGGTTCCAATGAATTATTTAAAGAATTAAGTGTTAAGTCAAAAGAAAAGGGAATTAAACTTGTGATGGACCTGATACCAAATCATTGTGGATCTGAACACTGGTTTTTTAAGGACCCTCCAATGGACGATTGGTTTAATAATCAATCTGGATTTAAGCAAACTAGTCACACAAGGGAAACTGTTCAAGATATCTATGCCTCTGAAATTGATAAAAGAGAACATGCTGATGGATGGTTTGTTGAAACAATGCCAGATTTAAATCAAAAGAATCAAAAAATGTCTAAATATTTAATTCAAAACACATTATGGTGGATTGAATATGCTGGACTTTCAGGGATAAGGGTAGACACTTATCCATATTCTGATAAAGACTTTATGTCAGATTGGACTTTTGCTGTTATGAATGAATACCCTAATTTTAATATTGTTGGTGAAGAATGGTCTGAGAATCCTATCGTTATTTCCTATTGGCAAAAAGATAAAATCAATCATGATGGATATGTTTCTTATTTACCAACTTTAATGGATTTTCCACTTCAAATATCATTTACAGAAGCTTTGTTAGACGATTTTAATTGGGGAAAAGGTTTTATTAAACCTTACAAAGTATTAGCAAGTGACTTCTTATATCCTAATCCTAATAACTTATTAATATTTCCGGATAATCACGATATGGCCAGATTCTATACTCAAGTTAAGAATGACATAGATTTATTTAAAATGGGGATTGTTTATTACAGTACCATGAGGGGCATCCCACAGTTTTATTACGGCACTGAAATTTTAATGAACAGCGATGAAAATCCAGGTGATCACGGATTAATTAGAACTGATTTTCCAGGGGGATGGTTAGGAGATAAAATAAATGCATTTAACGGAGATGGATTATCTATTAAGCAACTAGAAACTCAAAAGTTTTTTAAACAAATTTTAAATTGGAGAAAAAATAATAATATAATTCATAATGGTAAACTAATACAATTTGCTCCAAAGGATGGGATTTATTCTTTTTTTAGAATTTTAGAGAATAAAATGGTTTGGGTAATATTCAATAGAAATAATTCATCTAAAACTTTAGCAACTTCTAGGTTTGATGAGCTTATTGAAAATCATAAAAGTGCATTTGATGTATTAAATAAAAAGAAAATCTCTATTTCAGAAAAATTAATAATTAATGCAAAATCAGCCTTGATTTTAGAGATTGAATAGATTTATTCATATTTATGAAAAAACTTGTTTTATTATTCTTCACGCTAATATCTAGCTCCATAATAGCTCAAGTTCAGGACAATGTAACATGGTCAACAAGTCCAAATCCATTTAATGACTCTGAAAAAATTAAAATCAGTGTTTCAGGACTTGATCCTTCAAAATGGTCAACACAGGACGTGTATTTATGGACTTGGTTTTTTGATTCAAATGACGTAGAGGTAAGTTCTCAGATTAATTGGAATGGTGAATGGAATAATTCAAAAGAATCTATGAAAATGACTAAGAATTCTGACGGAACTTTTTCATTTGAATTTACACCAACAGAACTATTTCAATATGAGGGGATTGGTAAAATTGGTGTTTTAGCCAAAGCAAAAGATGGAACAGGAGATAAAAAAACGCCCGATTATTTTTTCGAAGTTGGTAGATTTGATTTGACTATTAATAGTCCAAAAATTAATCCAGTAATTTTGGAAAGAGAAGGTTCAATTAATATTTCTGTTTCATCTGCTAATGAAATCAATTATTATTTGATGAATGGGGATCAGGTTTTATTTGAATCATTAAATATTAAAAATTTTTCTAAAGATATTTTTGGTCCAGATTCGGAAAATGATGGGCTCAAATTGATTGAATCAACAACATTAAGATTATTATGTAAGGATATTAATGATTTAAATAATTTTATAAACTTAAATTTTGATATAGTTGTTGAGCCTAGTTCAAAAGAGAAAGAACCTCCTTTTGAACTTCAAGATGGTATTAATTATATTGATGATAATTATTCAAAAATTTACTTACAATTAAATGCACCAAATAAAGATTTTGTTTATGTACTTGGAAATTTTAATCAATACATAAAAAGTAATGAGTCATTAATGAATATAAATCCATCAAACAATAAATTTTGGATAGAGATTAATGATTTAAATGAAAATGAGAACTATTGGTATCAATACGAAGTGTTTTCAAAATCTCCAGTTTCAGACTCTCCAACTGTTGTTAAAGTAGCTGATCCATTTTCTAATGTAATTATATCCTCATATGACGATACAGATATCCCATTAGATTCTTATCCAGATTTACCTAAATTTCCTGAAAATCAAAAGGGAGAATTTACTTTGATAAATCAACTAGATAAATACAATTGGAATGTTTTAAATTTTGAAAAACCAAAAAAGGAAGACTTGGTTATTTATGAAATATTAATTAGAGATTTTGATAACGAAAGAAATTTACAAAATTTGATTGACAGAATAGATTATTTCAAAAACTTAAATATAAATGCAATTGAACTTATGCCGGTCATGGAATTTGAGGGTAATGAAAGTTGGGGTTACAACAGTTCTTATCATTTATCATTGGACAAGTTTTATGGAACTCAAAATAAGCTAAAAGAGTTTATAGATTTATGTCATGAAAACGGAATAGCGGTAATTTTAGATTTAGCTTTAAATCATGTTTTTGGAAGAAGTCCCTTAGTAAAAATGTGGATGGATGATCCAGATAATAATTCTTGGGGAGGACCATCCAATGAGAATCCTTATTTCAATCAATCTGCAAAACATACTTACTCTGTTGGCTATGATTTTAATCATCAAAATGAACTAACTCAATATTATACCAAAAGGGTAGTAGAACATTGGATTAATGAATATAAAATTGATGGATTTAGATGGGATTTAACAAAGGGATTTACTCAAAATTGTGATGAAAATAATTACGATTGTACTAATTCGTTTCAACAAGATAGAGTTGATTTATTAAAATCATATGCAGATTATTCTTGGTCATTAGATCCAGATCATTATGTCATTTTCGAACATCTAGGAAGTGATAATGAGGAAAAGGAGTGGGCTAATTATAGAATTGATGAAGGTAAAGGAATTATGATGTGGGGGAAAATGACGTCGTTGTTTAATCAACTTTCAATGGGTTTTTCTGATAATTCTGATATTTCCAGGGCAGATCATAAATCAAGAGGATTTAATGATAAAAGACTAGTTGCTTATGCTGAAAGTCATGATGAAGAGCGAATAATGTATAAAAATTTAAATTTTGGAAATTCTTCTAATTCTAACCATGATGTAAAGAATTTGGAAATAGCTCTTGAAAGAATGAAAGCTTTAGGTTCTTCTCTTTTATTGATTCCAGGCCCAAAAATGATATGGCACTTTTCAGAAATGGGTATGGAAAACTCAATTTTTACATGCGAGGACGGATCATATGGAGGTGAAGACTGTAAGCTATCAACAAAGCCTCAGCCTCAATGGAGTGATGATTGGACTTTTTTAAATAAACGAAAAGAGATTTACGAATACTGGAGTAAAATAATTGAACTTAAAATTAATGAACCAGTTTTTGAAGGTGAATATGAACTAAAAGTGTTTAATCAAAATAAACTTCTGCCAACTATAGGTATTTGGAATGATAATTTATCGGGTGATACTTTGAAATACGTTTATGTCATTTCAAATTTTGATGTAACTAAAAAATCATTAATACTTAATTTACCAATAAGTGGAGAATGGAAAGATCTTGTCAATAATGAGTTTATTGATTTTTCTCAAAATTCATCAATTGAACTTGAGCCCGGAACTTCACTCGTTTTAGGAAATTATCTTGATTGTGGTTCCGTTGACTCAGATGGAGATGGAGTTGGAGACGCTTGTGATGATGATGTTGATGGTGATGGAATTTTAAATGCAGACGATAATTGTCCTGAAACTCCTGAGGATATCACTGTTGATGTTAACGGCTGTGCCGTTTTCACTTTACCTTTAGACAATAACAAAGTTTCGGTTACTAGCGCGAGTTGTATTGGTACTACTGACGGATCGATTGGACTTAGTATTGAGGATGCTAGTTATGCTTATTCAGTTACTGTTACAGGCCAAGACGATCCAATTACTTTAGGCGGCGAGACTAAGACGGCTTCAGTGACAGGTCTTGGAACTGGTACTTACACGGTTTGTTTTAAAGTAGACGGACAAGACACTTACGAGCAGTGCTTTGAAGTTAACATAGGCGAGCCTAAAGCGTTAAGCGTGTTTATCGATGTGGATAACGACAACAGAACTACTAGCATACAATTAAGCGGTTCTTCTAGTTACAACGTAGAAGTAAACGGACAGCGTTACAACGTTAAAGGAGATAGGTTTACAACTAATCTTCCTTCGGGACTTAGTATTATTAAGATAAGCACAGACTTAGACTGTCAAGGTGTAATAGAAAGAGAGATCTTTATCTCAGAAGACATATTGTATTACCCTAATCCAACACCAGGAGATGTTAACGTGTATGTTAATGGAGAAGACAGTAAAGTAACAATGAGCGTGTTTAGTTCAAAAGGAGATCTAATCTTTACAAAAGAACAAGAGATACAAACGACAAGAAAAACAGATTTAGACCTGGGTGGTGTTCCAGCAGGTACTTACTTAGTACTCTTGGAAGGACCAACAGTTAGAAAAACATTTAAAATAGTAAAACGATGAGAAATGTAATGTTAAAACATTTACATATATTAACGCTTTTAAATTTCGAAATATAATTTTATGGAAACAGTTTTTGAAACCCTAGATTGGGTTGTTTTAGGAATTTACTTTTTTTTACTTATTGGTGTAGCTGCTTGGGTGGTGATTCAAAAAAATAAAAACACTGAGGATTATTTTCTTGCTGGAAGAAATGTTGGATGGTTTGTAATTGGAGCTTCCATTTTTGCTTCAAACATTGGATCTGAGCATGTTGTTGGTCTTGCTGGTACTGGATTCGAATCAGGAACTCCAATGGCTCATTATGAATTGCATGCATGGATAGTATTACTATTAGGATGGTTGTTTCTTCCCTTTTATATTCGAAGTGGTGCGTACACAATGCCAGAGTTTTTAGAAAAAAGATTTGACAGTAGATCTAGGTGGTTTTTGTCTATATTTTCTTTATTAGCTTATGTAATAACTAAAGTATCAGTTACTATATATGCAGGCGGAATAGTAGTTTCTGAATTATTAGGAATTCCTTTTTGGTACGGAGCAATAGGAATTGTAATTTTTACAGGAATATATACAGTTATTGGCGGTATGAAAGCAGTTATTTATACAGAAACTCTTCAAACAATTGTGTTAATTTTAGGGTCAGTTATAATTACTTATTTGGGTTTACAAGAAGTAGGTGGTTGGGGACAATTAAGAGAAACAGTTACCGCTGTAAGTCCTGATCATTTTAATATGTGGAGACCAATGACAGATCCAGATTTCCCATGGACAGGTCTACTTATTGGCGGAACTATTGTTGGAATTTGGTATTGGTGTACTGATCAATATATTGTTCAAAGAACTTTGGCTGCAAACAATATTAAAATTGGTAGAAGAGGAGCAATTTTTGGTGCTTATTTAAAGTTACTTCCAATTCTGATTTTTTTAATACCTGGAATAATTGCTTTTGCTTTGACAATCCAAGATCCAGAGACATATGTTGTAACAAAAGCAGATAGAGCTTTCCCTATGCTTGTAAACACACTCTTGCCAGTTGGTTTAAAAGGACTTGTTGCAGGAGGTTTAATGGCTGCTTTAATGAGTTCATTAGCTTCTGTCTTTAACTCTTGTTCAACAATATTCACTTTAGATATTTATAAAAAAATTAGACCGGAAAAATCTGAGGCTGAATTAATTAATGTTGGTAAAATTGCTACAACAGTAATTGTAGTTTTAGGTATACTATGGATACCAATAATGGAAAAAATTGGAGGAGGAGTGATGTATCAATATTTACAAAATGTTCAATCCTATATTGCACCACCTGTAACAGCAGTATTTTTATTAGGAGTTACATGGAAAAGAGTTAATTCCGATGCAGCGATTACAACTTTATTTATGGGTTTATTTTTATTGATATTGAGATTAGGATCAGAAATTTATTATCAATCAGAAATTTCCTCAGGCGAGGTTGTTTCAGGTTTCTTGTTTGCATTTGCAACTATAAATTTTGCACACATGGCTATTATTTTATTTATTTTTTCTGTTGTGTTATGTATTTCAGTCAGTTTAATAACTGCTGAGCCAGATTATGTAAAAACTAGAGGTTTATCTTTTGGAAACTTAGACTTAAATTCAAAAGAATTTAAAGAAAAAACATATTCAACAGTTGACATTGTATTATCTGTTATTTTAGTGCTTATGGTTATAGGAATTTTAATGTACTTTACAGCTTAAATAAATGTATAATTTAGGCTTAGATATTGGTACTTCTTTTATCAAAGCAGCCTTAACAGAATGCTCTTCTGGAAACAAAGTGAATGTAGTTTCAGAACCTTTAAATGAACAAGAAATAATTGTTTGTAAAGATGGCTGGGCTGAACAGAATCCAGAGATTTGGTGGAAAAACACCTGCATAGCTATCAAAAATCTTATTTCATTAAATAATATTAATCCTTCATTGATTTCTGGTATTGGAATCTCATACCAAATGCATGGTTTAGTCTTATTGGATTCTAAAGGTAATTCGCTAAGAAATAGTATTATATGGTGTGATGATAGAGCTGTGGCTATAGGTAAACAAGCATTTACAGAATTAGGTCAAATTAAGTGTATTAATCAATTGTTAAATTCTCCTGCTAATTTTACAGCATCAAAATTAAAATGGGTTAAAAACAATGAAAATGAACTATACAACAAGATCTATAAGTTTATGCTCCCAGGAGATTATATAGCTTATAGACTTTCTGGAAAAATGACAACCACTAAAACGGGTTTGTCTGAAGGAATGTTATGGGACTATAAAAATAATTCAGTTGCTGATTTTTTATTAAAATATTATGAAATCGATAGCTCTTTAATCCCGAAAATTGTCCCAACATTTGGATTTCAATGCAAATTAAACAAGAAAGGATCTTCTGAGTGTGGTCTTTTAGAGGATATTCCTATTTATTATCGAGCAGGTGATCAACCAAATAATGCACTTTCTTTAAACGTATTAAACCCTGGTGAAATTGCTGCCACAGCTGGAACATCAGGTGTTGTTTTTGCAGTGACAGATAACGTAAAAACAAATGAAAGTGAAAGGATAAATAATTTTCTTCATGTAAATATTAATAATTCAATTTCATTAGGAAAATTATTATGTATAAATGGGGCAGGAATTCAATATGCCAAATTAAAAAATGAGTTAAATATTAATTCATATGATGAAATGAATAAACTTTCCTCAGTTGTAGAGGTTGGTTCAAAACAATTAACTTATTTACCATTTGGAAATGGTTCAGAAAGAATGCTTAATAATATAAACGTAGGTTCCAAGATGTTAAATTTTGATATTAATATTCATAAGAAAGAACACGTTATTCGTGCAACACTTGAAGGTATAGCTTTTGCCTTTGTTTATGGAATGCAAATATTAATTAACGATGGTGTTAAACCAAAAGTAATTAGAGCTGGAAATGATAATTTATTTAAATCAAAGGTTTTTGGAGAAACAATATCAACACTAATAAATACTGATATAGAAATTTATGAAACAACTGGTGCATTTGGAGCCGCTAGAGCTGTAGATCTTCGTAATAGAGATTTTAATAAATTTGAAAATAATATTATCGAGAACGATTTTTTAAGAACATTTAGTCCTCAGCCAAATTTAAACGATTATAAAAATGCTTATAATTTATGGGTTGAGAAATTAGAATTAACTTTAAAATAAAACAACAACAATGGCACTTATAGGAGATACAGAATATTACAAAGGTATTGGAGAGGTAAAGTACGAGGGAAAAGATTCAAAAAACCCTTTTGCATTTAAATATTATGATCCTAATAAAATTGTAGCAGGCAAAACATTAAAAGATCATTTTAGATTTGCTATTGCTTACTGGCATTCTTTCTGTGGGCAAGGAACTGATCCTTTCGGTTTAGGAACTCAAATTTTTTTATGGGATAAATCTCAAGATCCCTTCCAGGCTGCTAAAGATAAAGCTGATGCCGCATTTGAGTTTATTACTAAAATGGGATTTGATTATTTTTGTTTTCATGATTTTGATCTAATTCAAGAGGGGGATAGCTTTAAGGAATCTGAAAAGAGACTTTTGTTTATAACTGATTATATTAAACAAAAACAAAAAGAATCAGGAGTCAAGGTGCTTTGGGGAACTGCAAATTGTTTCTCTAATCCTCAATATATGAATGGAGCAGCTACTAACCCAGAGTTTGATGTTTTAGCTAGAGCTGGAGGACAAGTTAAGTTAGCATTAGATACTACAATAGCATTAAATGGGGAAAATTATGTTTTTTGGGGTGGAAGAGAAGGGTATATGAGTTTACTAAATACTGATATGAAAAGAGAGTTAGATCATTTAGGGAAATTCTTGTCAATTTCAAGAGATTATGCAAGGTCTCAGGGTTTTAAAGGTAATTTTTTTATTGAACCAAAACCAATGGAGCCAACTAAACATCAATACGATTTTGATACTGCAACTGCTATTGGATTTTTAAAAGAATATGGTTTAGAAAATGATTTTAAAATAAATATTGAAGTAAATCATGCAACATTGGCTCAGCACACATTTCAACATGAACTTACCGTTGCAGCAAAATCTAATATGTTGGGTAGTATAGACGCAAATCGTGGCGACTATCAAAATGGATGGGATACTGATCAATTTCCAAATAATTTATACGAAACAACTGAAGCTATGCTTGTGTTTTTGCAATCTGGTGGTCTTCAAGGTGGTGGAGTTAATTTTGACGCAAAAATCAGAAGAAATTCAACTGATTTAGATGATATTTTTCACGCACATATTGGAGGAGCAGATAATTTTGCGAGAGCACTAATAACAGCTGACAATATTTTAACCTCTTCTAATTATAAGGAGCTTTTTAATTTAAGGTATGAAAGTTTTAACTCTGGAAAAGGAAAGGAGTTTGAACAAGGTAAATTAAATCTTAATGATTTATATAAATTAGCTTTAAGTTCAGGTAAATTAAAATTAAAGAGCGGAAAACAAGAGTTGTTCGAAAATATTATTAATCAATTTATTTAATAAATAAAATATATGAAAAAGTTAGCATTACACTGGCAAATTATTATCGGAATGGTTTTGGGTGTTTTAATTGGATTGATTTTTCTCAATTTTGAATGGGGAAAAAATTTTGTTATTAACTGGATTAAACCTTTTGGAACTATTTTTATTAATTCGTTAAAGTTAATTGCTGTTCCTTTAATCTTAGCTTCTCTTATTAAAGGGATTTCAGATTTAAAAGATTTGTCAAAACTTTCCTCCATGGGTGGTATAACCATAGTAACTTATATTTTTACAACCATGATGGCGGTCTCTATTGGTTTAGTTGCTGTTAATATTATTGAGCCTGGAAACTTTATTTCTGAAGAAACAAGAGAACAACTTGTGAATGCATATTCTTTAAATGCTAATGAAAAAATTGAGGCGGCTAATAACCAAAAAAGTTTAGGGCCTTTACAACCAATAGTTGATATGGTCCCTTCAAATTTTTTTAGTGCTGCATCTAATAATAGAAATATGCTTCAAGTGATATTCTTTGCTATTATTTTTGGTATTTCTATGATATTGATCCCTGAAAAAAAATCAAATCCAATTAAAAGTTTTTTTGATTCCTTGAATGATGTAATTCTTAAAATTATAGATTTAATAATGTTATGTGCACCATATGGTGTTTTTGCACTTTTAGCTGCAATAATTGTAGAATCTCCGAGCATGGATTTATTTAAAGCATTAGGTTTTTATACCTTAACTGTACTCTTTGGATTGTTACTTTTAATTTGTATTTATTTAATTGTAGTTAAAGTTGTTATAGGGAAGAGTCCTTCATATTTTTTAAAAGGTATATCTCCTGCTCAACTACTTGCTTTTTCGACTAGTTCTAGTGCAGCAACTTTACCAGTTACTATGGAAAGAGTTCAAGATCATCTTGGAGTTGATGAGGAGGTTAGTAGTTTTGTTTTACCAATTGGTGCAACGATAAATATGGATGGTAGTGCATTATATCAAGCCGTTGCTGCAGTATTTATTGCTCAAGCATTTGGATTAGATTTAAGTTTAGCAGCTCAGCTGGGGATTATTTCCACTGCAACTCTAGCTTCAATTGGTTCCGCTGCGGTTCCTGGGGCAGGAATGGTGATGCTTATTATAGTTCTATCTCAGGCTGGTATTCCAGAAATTGGATTAGCGTTAATATTCGCTGTCGATAGACCTTTAGATATGTGTAGAACAGTAGTTAATGTAACTGGGGATGCAACAGTTTCTATGTTAGTTTCTAAGTTTGTAGGGAAATCTAAAAAAATAGTTAAAAAATAGTAAGAATTATATTTGTAGAAAACATAAGAACTTTAACTTTGTTTAAAATTAATTAAAAATGAACAAAAAAGAGTTGATAGATGATTTTCTTAAGGATTTTAAGCCTAAACAAGATCAAAGTTGGAAAAGTTGTTATTTCTTTACTCACTATTTAAAAAAGAATCACAAAATTAAGGCCGAACTTTTAGAGGGAATGTCAAGAATTAATAAGATTGATTATTGGACTGTCCGCTTAAATGGAGAAGATATTGATATTCATGCCAAGGCTGTTAATACAGAACCTGACTTTATTGACAAGCCAGATATGATTTGGAGTCTTAAACAGTTTGAAAAAGATAATTTTTAAGCAGGTCCTCTTAAATGTATAATTAGTCCATTTAAAAAATTACGTAAAATTTGATCACCACATTCCATATATTTTGGGTGATTAACGTTTCTAAATAGTGCCCCAAGCTCTGATTTAGAGACTTTAAAATCTACTAGTTTACATATTTCAACAATTTGCTCATCTCTTAGTTTGTGAGCTACTCTAAGTTTTTTTAATATATCATTATTGGTTAATCCCATATTCAAATATAATACTACTTTAATTTTCTGACAATTCGAACCATTTTATGGTTTTTAGTTCTAATTCTTCTTCAAGATTCTTTAATTTGAAAGAGTATTCTTTGATTTGATCGACAGAAAGACTTTCATTAATAAAACGATTTTGAATTTCTTTTTTTTTATTTTCAATTTTTTTTATTTCAATCTCAATTTTCTTAAATTCTTTTTTTTGATTAAAGTTTGTTTTTTTTTGGTTTGAGTTATTTCTCAAATCTTTAGATTGTTTATTTTCAGATTTTAATGAATTAGTTGTTTCTTTTATTTTAGAATCTTCATAAGTTCTGTAATCAGAATAGTTTCCAGGAAAATCTTCAATATTTCCTGAGCCTTTAAATACAAACAAATGATCTACTATTTTATCCATAAAGTACCTGTCATGAGATACAACTATTAAACATCCAGGAAAATCTAATAAAAAACTCTCGAGTACGTTAAGTGTTATTATGTCTAAATCATTAGTTGGTTCATCAAGAATTAAAAAATTCGGATTTTGTATCAATATAGTACATAAATAAAGACGTTTTCTTTCGCCTCCACTCAACTTATCAACGAAGTCGTATTGTTTTTTTCGATCAAATAAAAATCTTTCTAATAATTGTTGAGCGGATATCTTATGTCCTTTTTTTAATGGAATGTAATCTCCATATTCTCTAATTATATCAATTACTTTTTGTCCACTTTTATAAGAAATGCCTTTTTGAGTATAATATCCAAACTTCAATGTTTCACCCCAAATAATTTTACCCGAATCGGGCTTATCATTTGAGGTTAATAAATTTAAAAAAGTAGATTTTCCAGTTCCGTTTTTACCAATTATTCCAATACGATCGTTTCTTTGAAATACATAATCAAAGTGATCTAAAATGATCTTATCTCCAAATGATTTACTAACCTTATGCATTTCAATCATTTTACTTCCAAGACGTTCCATGTTTATTTCTAATTGCACTATATGATCATCTCTTCGTTGGCTTGCTTTTTCCTTTATAACTTTAAAATCTTCTATTCTAGACTTTGATTTTGTTGTTCTAGCTTTAGGCTGTCTTCTCATCCATTCCAATTCTTTTTTAAAATGTAATTTAGTTTTATGAGCTTCAATACTTTCTTGAGCGATTCTAGCATCTCTTTTTTCTAAATAATATGAGTAATTACCTTTATAACTATAAAGTTTCCCTTGATCAAGTTCTATAATTTCATTACATACACGTTCTAAGAAATATCTATCATGAGTAACCATTAACAAGGTTATTTTTTCTTTTGAAAAATGATTCTCTAACCATTCAATCATTTCTAAATCTATATGATTTGTAGGTTCATCTAAAATTAATAATTCTGGTTGTTTCAATAAAGCATTACAAAGCGCTATTCTTTTTCTTTGACCTCCAGACAAACTTTTGACTTTAGCCTTTAAATCATTAAGTTTTAGTTTGAATAAAATTTTCTTATACTGAGTTTCAAAATCCCAAGCCTGTGACTGATCCATAGCTTCAAACGCCTTTTGATATGCTTCTTGGTTTTCTGGATTTTTTAAAGCTTGGTCATATTCAGCTATTATACTTAATATAGGATTGTCAGCTTGTAAAATGCTTTCTTCAACTGTAAGTTCAGGATTTAATTTAGGTTCTTGTGCTAAATAGGAAACTCTAATACCTTTTCTAAAAACAACTTTTCCTTTATCTGGTGTATCCTCTCCATAGATTATGTTTAGAATAGATGATTTTCCACATCCGTTTTTAGCAATTAATGCAATTTTTTGTCCTTGGTTTACTCCGAATGAAATAGAATCGAAAACAACTTTTTCTCCGTATGATTTTGAAATTCCTTCAACTGAGAGTAAATTCATTAATATTTTATCATTTATTGAATCTCAAAAATACACATTCAAACACGAGAATGTAATAAATATTTAAGTTTATATTAAATATTTATTATCTCTTATATTTCATAATTTTAAACTTGAAATTTTTATATGTAAAAGAAAGAAATCTAGTATATTGCTTTGACGTGCATGATTTCAAGTTTGAAATCTCCATCTTGTTTGTCTGAAATTTGAAAACTTAATGAACTTATGTTTTCAATTTCTAATTTTTTGGCATTTCTAGAATAATAGCCCATAAACATGGGGTTTAAATCTGAAACTAAAATTTCAATATTTGTCCAGATTCCTGATTTAGTATCAAAATCTATTGAGTAGTTTGAAGACCTGTAGCTTTCTCTTAATCTAAACTTATATTTTTTACCATCTCCTTTAAACCTAATTTGAAATGCTTTAATATTTTTTAATTTACCTTTTCCAAAACCTAATCTGCTTGAGGCAAATCCGCCATTATTTTTTAAAGACACATTACCAAAAAACATTAAATTATTTTCATCAGTTATATAAAGATCAGAACTAGAAATTCCACCCATAACATTATCGTTTACTATACTCCAATTGTCTATTCCTATTTCTTTAACAGGGTTAATAATATCGATACTTTGACTAAAAATTAATGATGAAACAAACATTAATAACATTGAATTATAGATTTTCATTTTAATTATTTTTTGTAATTAATTATTATATAAACAAACATCATACCTAAACATTAAACTTGTTTTCTGTATTCTTACCATTAGTTCATTAACTTTTTTATATTTAAGCATGGATAGTGAAAAGAAGTCTAAAAAGAATAGTAAAGTTAATCTTGGAGGATCTTATAAATTTAAAGTAGCAGCAAAATACAAGAAGCCTAAAACTAGAGGTGATAAAAATTATAATAAAAGAAATAAAAAAAAGTAAAGACAATGTTAAATATATTTAAATCATGAAAAAACTGTATTTATTATTATTAATAATCTTAATCTCTTGTGATAAGGATGGAGCTGAACAGAACTGGAAAAAAGGTAATTTGCATACTCATTCTTTTTGGAGTGATGGGGATGATTTTCCAGAAATGATAATTGACTGGTATAAAACGAACAATTATCAGTTTATTGCATTATCAGATCACAATACAATTGCAGATAATATTTATTGGTACAAACTGAAACAGTCAGATGTTGAAAATAACACCTTAGAAAAATATAAAAAACGGTTTGGAGATTGGGTTGAATCCAAAAATGATTCTACAGGAATTTATGTAAGACTAAAAACCTTTAACGAGTATAAAGCCAAACTTGAGGATTTAAATTCATTTCTAATTATTAAATCTGAAGAAGTGACATCATCCTTTGAAAACAAACCAGTTCATATAAATGTAACAAACATACAAGAGAAAATCGATCCATTTAAAGGTAGTTCTGTTTATGAGGTTATGCAAAAAACTATTGATGCAGTTAATGCACAAAGAAAAAAGTTTAACATATCCCAATGTTTGCTCATATTAATCATCCAAACTTCGGGTATGGAATTAATGTAGAGGATTTAAAAAAACTAAATGGCGAAAGGTTTTTTGAAGTATATAATGGACACCCTGCTGTTCACAACGAAGGAGATGACTTACATATTGATCTTGAAACTATGTGGGATATAATTAATATTTCATATTACGATAATAACAAACCTTTGTTGCTAGGAATTGCCACTGATGATAGTCATAATTACCATAAAAAATCTACAAGTCTTAGTAATACTGGTAGAGGCTGGGTTATGGTTAACTCAAAGAAAACAGAAACTTTAAGCTTGATTGAATCAATGGAATCCGGAAACTTTTATTCTTCCTCAGGAGTTGAATTAAAAAAAGTAAAACATAATAAAGAAAAACTTGTTGTTGAAATTGAACCAAATAAAGCAGTTAATTATGAAATTATTTTTATAGGATATAGAAAAGATGATTCTCAAGTTCAGGTTTTAAAAAGAGTAAAAGGAAATTCAGCTAGTTATATTTTTAAAGAAAATGATCTTTTTGTAAGAGCAAAAATTAACTCAGATGAAATTAAAATTAACCCATACGTTGAAGGAGAGACAACTCAAGCCTGGACTCAGCCAGTAATTGTTGGAAAGAATTAATTTTTAATATTATTCATGAAAAAAATAATTGTTTTTATACTTACTATATCCTTTGTTTCATGTGGAAATAATGATAATTATCAATTATATGCTAAAACCACGTTAGATACACTTCAGAATTGGTATGATAAAGAAACAGGCTTGTATGAAACCACAAGTTGGTGGAATGCTGCAAATGCACTCACTGCAATTATAGATTATTCTAAAATAACAGGTTCAAAAAATTATTTGAATGTTATTGATAATTCCTTCGAGATTTGTAAAGAATTCGAAGTTGAAATGCCGGATACAAATAACAATTGGATATGTAAAAACTTTATTAATGATTATTATGACGATGAAGGTTGGTGGATTTTAGCTTGGATTAAGGCTTATGAATTAACAAAGAATGAAAAATATCTTAAAATGGCTCGTTTAACATTTGCAGATATGGCTTTAGGATGGGATGAAATATGTGACGGAGGAATATATTGGAAAAAACCTAATATTGGAAAGTCTGCTGTGCAAAATGAATTATTTATGTTAGCTGCAATTAGATTACATCAAAAAGGTGAGGAGTTAGTTCTTGGGAAAAGTTATATGAAGTGGAGCGAAGACACATACAGATGGTTTATTAACTCTGGAATGATTAATGAAAATTACCTTATAGAAAACGGTTTAAATAATAACTGTCAGGTTAATAAGGGTAATTACCATACTTATAATCAAGGAATAATTTTAAGTGGTTTAGTGGAGCTATATATGGTTAAAAATGATAAATCATTTTTAGATTTAGCCCATAAAATTGCTAGTGCAACCTTAACTAATTTAGTATATGATGATGGAATTTTGAAAGATCCTAAAGAACCAAACCTGAATGGAGATGCTTCACAGTTCAAAGGAATTTTCATGAGAAATCTAGGATTTTTGTATTCAGTATCTCCAAAAGAGGAGTATAAAACATTTATTTTAAATAATGCTAATTCTATATGGTCAATTGCTAGAGACAAAAAAACAAATGAAATTGGAGTTGTTTGGAATATGTCTCCAGAAATGACCGATGCATCACGTCAAAGTTCAGCTTTAGATGCTTTTAACGCAGCAATGATTGTTAGTGAATAATTAATCTACAAACTCAACATTGACTATACATAGTTAATATATTATTGATTTTTCCTCATATAATAATAAAATATTATTCAAAAATCTTGTTAAGTTTTTTTAAAAAATTAAAATAATTAATTATCGTAAATTTTTTTAAAATACTATTATGAAAAAAACATTCCTTTTCGCATTTGCATTAACAATTTTTTCCTGTTCGGAAGACCCCGTTATTCACACCTTGTTTACTTCTTCAAATCCAATAAATGGAGGTTCTGTAAGTCCTACTAAGGCTGAGTTTGAGAATGGTGAATCTGCTGAAATTACAGCTTTAGCATCGTCAGAATATGTTTTCCAAAATTGGACAGGTGCTTCAGGATCTGAGGCTACAACGAGTGTAGTAATGGATATGGATAAATTAGTTACAGCTAATTTTATAAAAAAGAAATACGCACTAAATACTGAAGTAATTGGTCAGGGGACTGTTACAGAAAAATTGATCAAATCTGGATTGGTATCTAATTACAATAGTGGATCAATAATTGAAGTTGAAGCAGTTCCATCTAAAGATTGGAAATTTGTTGAATGGCAAGGTGATATTTCAGGAGCTAAAAATCCTTTTATAATTAATTTGACTTCAAATAAATCAATAAAAGCAGTTTTTGAAGAGAAAGATAACGGAGGTGGTGGAAACTCTGGTGGAGGTGGCGGTGATAGTGCCATCCCGAATACTCCAATTGATTTCGAATCTAATGGTTATGGTGCTAATTGGACTTGGACAGTATTTGAAAACAGTGACAACCCGCCATTAGAAATTGTTTCTAATCCTAATTCTTCTGGTATAAATACGTCTTCTAAAGTTGCGAAATTTACTGCTAGAATGTCACCAGATGCTGCCCCTTATGCAGGCTGTGAATCTCAACATGGATCTGATATTGGTTCTTTTAAATTTGATGCAAACAATAGTATCGTTAAAATAATGGTTTATAAAACTGTAATTAGCGATGTTGGTTTGAAGTTTGTTGAATCAGATGGTGAAGCACAACCAGAAGTTAAAGTGGCTAACACCAAAACTAATGAATGGGAAGAGCTAACTTTTGATCTATCAGGAAGTATTGGTAAAGGAAAGACAGGTATAATTGATCAAATAGTTGTATTTCCTGATTTCAAGGAAAGATCTAGTGATAATATAATTTATTTTGATAATATTTCTTTTGGTAAAAACTAATTATTAAATACACTTTATAGTTTAATATTTCTTGACTTTTTTATTTTAACTTAGTAAAAGTTAAAACAATAAATCACTCGATTTATGAGTCAATCTTATGATTATATTATAATTGGTGCTGGTTCAGCAGGATGTGTGTTGGCCAATCGTTTATCGAAAAACCCTAACAACTCAGTTTTATTATTAGAAGCAGGCGGACCTGACTCTAATATGAATATTCATATTCCAGGAGCATATTTAAAGAATCATAAAAGTAAACATGATTGGGGATTTTGGACTGAAAAGCAGGAGAATATTTTAAATAGAAAGATATATTTACCTAGAGGTAAAACATTGGGAGGAAGTAGTTCTACAAATGCCATGGCTTATGTAAGAGGAAATGCTGATGATTATGATGGTTGGGCAGAACTTGGTAATAAAGGTTGGGGATATAAAGATGTTCTACCTTTTTTTAAGAAATCTGAGAACCATAACCAATTTAATAAAGTTAATTCTGATTATCACGGAAATTCCGGAGAATTAGACGTCACACTACCAACTAAATTTAAAACTCCTTACGTTGATGGATTTATTTCAGCGTGTGAAAACATTGGTATACCCAAAAATGATGATTATAACGGTGTTAATCAAAACGGAGTTAGCTTGGTTCACAGTACCATTAAAAATGGAAAGCGTCATAGTGGAGCAGCAGCATTTTTAAAACCAGTTTTAAACAGATCCAATTTAACAGCAATTACAAATGCTCAAGTTTATAGAATAATTTTAAAAGATAAAAAAGCAGTAGCAGTAGAATATTCTAAAGGATCAAGAATTATTAAAATATGTGCTAATAAAGAAATAATACTTTCAGCTGGAGCTTTTCAATCACCACAACTTTTAATGTTGTCTGGTATAGGAGATTTTTCAGAATTAAAAAAACACGGAATAGATTGCTTACATGAACTAAAGGGAGTTGGTAAGAATTTACAAGATCACTTATTTTATCCAATATGTGCACAAACAAAAACACAAAAAGGTATCAATCATTACATATCGCCGTTAAAACAACTTAAGGCAGCCTGGAATTATTTTGTTAATAAAAAAGGAGTTTTTTGTGTAGGTCCTTTAGAAGGAATGGCTTTTTTTGATCTCAATGACAAGGATGATAAAGTGAATTTTCAATTACACTTTTCACCTATATGTATTGACGACAAATACGGTTACGATGCTTATGATATATACGATTATCCAAGAGTAGATGGCTTTACTATATTGCCCACTTTATTACATCCTAAGAGTAGGGGAGAAATAAGTCTATCTTCGTCAAACCCAAAAGATCCGCCTGTTATTCAACCTAATTTTTTTGAGGAAAAAGATGATCTTAATCAACTTGTTAAAGGAGGGAAGTTGGTTTTTAAATTAATGGAAGACCAGGCTTTAAAAAATCACACATTAAGAAATAGACTTCCTTTTGATCGATCTTCAAATGAGTCACTCATCCAACATATCAAGAAAACAGTTGAAACTGTTTACCATCCTGTAGGTACATGTAAAATGGGAGTTGATAGTATGGCTGTAGTTGATCCCATGTTAAAAGTTTATGGAATATCAAACTTAAGAGTGGTTGACGCCTCAATCATGCCTAAAATTGTTTCTGGTAATACAAATGCACCTGTTTATATGATTGCCGAAAAAGCAGCAGATATGATATTAAATAATGCTAGTAAATAATGAGAAAATATTTAATTATTATACTGATTTCAACTTTTTTACTTTCTTGTTCTAAGGATTATCCTGATTCGCCAGAAAAAGAAAATCCTAATTCTAATGTCTTTTTCTATGGCGCAGATCTTTCCTATGTTAATGAAATGGAAGAATGTGGTGCTGTTTATAAAGATTTTAACGATAACGATAACGATCCATACAAAATTTTTGCAGAAGCAGGAACTAACTTAGTACGTATTCGATTGTGGCACAATCCGACTTGGACAAATTATTCGAACATTAATGACGTAAAAAAATCTATTCAACGTGCTAAGTCTGAAGGAATACAAGTCTTGTTAGATTTTCATTATTCTGATACTTGGGCAGATCCATCTCAACAAGAAATACCATCTGCTTGGTTAGGTCAAATAAATAATACTAATGTTTTAGGTGATTTACTTTACAATTATACGTTTGATACTTTGAATGACTTAGCTAATTCTGATTTATTACCTGATATTGTTCAGCTCGGTAATGAAATTAATGCAATGATTTTACAAAAAGGAGAAGTTAAATGGCCTATTGATTGGATTAGAAATTCATCATTAATAAATAAAGGAATTAAAGCCGTCAGGGATGTTGCTTCTTTAAAAAATAAAAAAATTGATATAATGTTACATATTGCTCAGCCTGAAAATGGACTCTGGTGGTTTGAGCAAGCAAATGCAGCAGGTGTAACAGATTATGATTGGATTGGTTTATCTTATTACCCTCTTTGGTCTGAGTATGATTTAAACTCTATTAACGCACCTATAAAAACATTAATAGAAACATATGATAAAAGATTAATGATTGTAGAAACTGCATACCCATTTACATTAGAAAATGTAGATAATGCAAACAATATCTTAAATGAGGATGCGTTAATTTCAGGTTTTCCAGCTTCACAACAAGGGCAATTAGATTACTTAAATGCTTTAAAAGCAAAAGTATTTGAAAGTGGAGGAGAAGGAGTTATTTATTGGGAGCCTGCTTGGGTGTCAACGAGTTGTTCTACGCTGTGGGCTTCTGGATCGCATTGGGATAATGCTACTTTATTTGATCATAACAATAAGTCTAACTTAGGAATGCAGTTTTACAATGCATCAAAAAATTAAAAAATGAAAAAGACATTTAGAATTATTAGTTTTTTTGAAGGAATATCCTATTTATTACTACTTTTTGTGGCAGTACCAATAAAATATTTTCTTGGAGATGAATTTTATGTGAAAATACTTGGAATGCCTCATGGAATTTTATTTATAGGATATATTGTTTTAGCGATTTCGATTCGAAAAAAAATGAAATGGAATTTAAAAACTTTTCTTACAGTATTGTTTGCTTCTATAATTCCTTTTGGAACTTTTTATATTGATAAAAAATATTTACGAAATTAATTCATAATTAGTAACAAAGCTTATATGAAATCTTTAGAACAAGAAATTACTGTTTCAGTTGATGATTTAGATGAATTGAACCACGTGAATAATGTAGTGTATATTGACTGGGTACAAGACATTGCAAAAAATCACTGGAATAGTCTTGTTTCAAATGAAATAAAAAAAAATTATTATTGGGTCTTATTAGAACATAAGATAAAATACCTCAGTCCTGCATTTTTAAACGATAGAATTAGACTTAAAACATATATTGAAAAAACAGAGGGAGTTAAATCTAACAGAATTGTTGAAATATATAATCTAAACTCAAATAAATTACTTGTAAACTCTATAACTACATGGTGTTTGGTTAATGCTAAAACAAATAAACCTAACAGGATTACTGCTGAAATAAGACAAGCTTTTGGTAAATAGCAAAGAATCGAAAATGAATATTTTGAAACTATTTTGAATAATAAAATTCTTCAAATTCTTGCTTGTAGATATTTACAAATTCAAAATTTTCTTTAGTAACAATTTCAATAGGCGAAAAGATATTCTTTTTTGGACTAATATTCCTAAGTAAAAATTCTGACATATGGATTATCGATTCGTATCCTTGGTTAAAAGATTTTTGAGAAATTATAAAAGTTATTTTATTATTTTTTAAGCATTCAATATTTTTAGGTGTTGTGTCGTATCCAATAACTTTGAGGTTACGTTGATTGTTTTTGTTTACTAATTTCGAAATTAATCCAACTCTTCCAGATGGAACAAAAATCCCTTTTATTTTTGAGTTAGACTTAAGTGTGTAATTTATTTTATCAGAAATTGAATCTTTATTTTTTATAGATTTAATTATTACATTAATAGAAGTGCATTCTACTTGTTCGTCTAGAAAATACCCGTCAAACCCTTTAATTCTGTCAAGTATGGTTTCATTTTTTAAATGAGATGCGATTCTAACTGTTAGAATTTGTGGATTTTCTCCAAGACATGTGTGTAAAAGTTTCGCTGCCAAATATCCACTTTTAAAAGAATCTTGACCTACAAACGAAAGATTGTTAAATCCTTTGAGGTTGATATTCAAAAAAATATATGGAATTTTTGTTTTGTCAAGTCTTTTAAGAATATTTTTTGTTTGGTTATTGAAAGCGGGAACTATTATAATTCCATTTGGTTTGTCTTTTAAAAGATTTTCAAATGAATCCAAATAATTTTTATAGTCTGTTTGCGAATATGTATGATTAATAACATTAAATCCAAACACTTTAATTTCTGAACTCGCCTTTTTTACACCTAAAAAAGGGGATTCCCAAAACATGTCACTATCGTCGTAAGTTGGCATTAGAGTAGCAATTTTATATTCTTTTGTTTTTGCTAATGCACTTGCAACTGAATTGATTTTAAAATTATTTTTTTTTATTATATCATTAATAATTTTCTCTCTCTTTTCAGAAACACCTCCTCGGTTATGAATAACTCTATCGACAGTTCCAGTTGAAACTTTTGCTAATTTCGCAATATCACTTATTGTCATAAACTAAATTGATTACAATATTAACATTTTTTTTTTCAATTTATACTTAATGTGTTCGGTCACGTTGATTTTAGTACATTAATATTAATTACTGTAAACGCAACTTGTAAATTAAGTTAAATAATTTTGTTAGATTATTTATATAGTACTGATTAATAGGTTTTTAAAAAAAATGTGTGCCCACACTTTTTTTTAAAGTAGAATTTTACTAAATTTCAATCTGATTTTTAACAAAAATTTAAGAAAAATATATCTAGTTGCTAGTATTTATTTAAATTATTTATTATAATATTTTTAATATCAGCTCTTTATATGATTAATAAAAACATCTTATTTAATTAAATATGAAAAAACTATCTCTTATTCTAACTTTTTTATTCATCTCTACAATTACTTACGGACAAACAACGTTTAATAACGGAGATGGCGATAATAAATGGTCCACTGCAGCCAATTGGACTAACGGAATTCCTAATGCAGCTAACGCAAAAGCTAAAATTGCAGCTGCTTCTGTAATTGTCGATGGGGATTATACTGTAGGTCAAATTATATTTGTAAATGCAGCCGCTGGAGGTCAAAAAGTCATAACTTTTACTAATGCAAATAATGGTACTTTAACAATTACTGGAAAAGGAGTATCACAGCCAGTGCAGTTAAATAGAAACCCTCAACATGCTATTTTTAATCTTCCAGTTATTTTCGATTCATCGGAAAATAAAACTGAAACTTGGCGTTTTAATAGTGGAAATGAAAAAATTACATTTGGTGAAGGTCATAGTTTAACTGTAAATGATGAAATGGTATTCACTGCAAAAACTAATACTTCTTCAATTATTTTTAATGGAACAAACACAGGAGTTGGAAATTTAAAATTTGGAACAGCATCTAATGTTAAATTCGGTTCAACTTACGACGGTTCTTCCTATTCAGGTACGATGATTGTCGCTGGTGATAACACAACAACTGCTAAAGTTACCTTAACTTCAGATGTAGCTGACGCAGGAACCTTTCTTAAATCTGGTGCCTCAATTAGTGTTGTAAAAAATGGGGGGACGATCAATGTTAATGGAAAAAACACTTTAAAAGGTGATATATCTCTTACAGCTGCTTTTAAGGTTGCTTTAAATATTAATAAGAATCAATCAGCTATTGGTACTATTACCATGGGAAGCGGAACATTAAATTTAGCATTAGCTACAGATGTAACATCAGCTGCTTTTGCAGATAACTCATCAGCAGATTGGGGAACAGGATCACTAGTTATTACTGGTGCTGGAGATCAAGAGGTTTCTTTTGGAACAACTGCAAACGGAATAACAGCAGATCAACTTGCTCAAATTACTCTTAACGGATCTACACCACTTATTAATTCCACAGGTAAACTTATTGGATCTTCTATTGCAGTATCCACTTTTAATAATGCAGGTGGAGATAATCTATGGTCAAATGCTGCCAATTGGTCAGCAGGAATTCCCAATGATGACACTGCTAAAGTGACCGTTGATTCGGATCTTATTGTTGATAGTAGTGTAACGGTTGGACAAATTAAAATGTCTGGTGCCACTTCGGATGCTTCAGTAACTATTACAGCTACTAACAGTTCAGTACTTACTATTACTGGTGCTGGTGTAACTCAACCTATTCAAAATAACAAAAAGGCATCTAGTTTTATTTTCAATCTTCCAGTTGTTTTTGATTCTGATGGTGAAACGGAAACTTTAAAACTTAATAGTGGAGGAGATCAACAAATCACATTTTCAAGTTCTTTAACTTTAAATGATCCTCTTACAGTAACTGGTGTAAATAAACTTCATGATTTAAATTTAAATGGATCTTTACTGGGTGCAGGTAATTTAATATTAGGAGCTAAGGCACAGGCTAATTTTGGAGCTGACTATGACGGATCTTCACATACTGGTGATATTATTGTTGCTGGAACAGGAACAAATAATGATAACTTGATTACTTCGAATGTTTCTGATGATGGTACTTTACTAGCTTCTGGAAATCAAATTGACGTTCAAGGAGCTGGCGCAAAAATTATTATTAACGGAGCAAATACATTAAAAGGAAATATTGCAGTTGGAGATAGTGATCCAACTTTGACTATAAATAAAAATCAATCGGCTTTAGGAACTATCACAATGGGGACTGGAACTTTAAATCTAGCATTAGCTGCAGATGTAACATCAGCTGCTTTTGCAGATAACTCATCAGCGGACTGGGGAACTGGATCACTTGTTATTACAGGTGCTGCAGATAATGAAGTTTCTTTTGGAACAACTGCAGCCGGAATAACAGCTGCTCAACTTGCTCAAATCACAATGTCTGGAAGTCAAGTGTTAATAAGTGATACAGGGAAAATCTCTGTAAAGGAAGTTGCAGTATCTACTTTTAATAATGCAGGTGGAGATAATTTGTGGTCTAATGCTTCTAACTGGTCAGCAGGAATTCCCAATGTTGACAGCGCTAAGGTGACTGTTGATTCGGATCTTATTGTTGATAGTAGTGTAACGGTTGGACAAATTAAAATGTCTGGTGCCACTTCGGATGCTTCAGTAACTATTACAGCTACTAACAGTTCAGTACTTACTATTACTGGTGCTGGTGTAACTCAACCTATTCAAAATAATAAAAAGGCTTCTAGTTTTATTTTCAATCTTCCAGTTGTTTTTGATTCTGAAGGTGGAGCTGAAACTTTAAGACTTAATAGTGGAGGAGATCAACAAATCACATTTTCAAGTTCTTTAACTTTAAATGATCCTCTTACAGTTACAGGTGCTAATAAACTTCATGATTTAAATTTAAACGGATCATTACTGGGTGCAGGAAATTTAAAGTTAGGAAGCAAGGTTCAAGCTAATTTTGGAGCTAGCTACGACGGATCTGCACATACTGGTGATATTATTGTTGCTGGAACAGGAAATAATAATGATAACTTGATTACTTCAAATGTTTCTGACGATGGTACTTTATTAGCTTCCGGAAATAAAATTGACGTTCAAGGAGCTGGCGCAAAAATCATTATTAACGGCGCAAATACATTAAAAGGAAATATCAAAACAGGAAATAACGATCAAACTTTAACTATCAATGCCAATCAATCAACTGTAGAAACCATTACAATGGGAACTGGAACATTAAATCTAGTATTAGCTGCAGATGTAACATCATTGGCTTTTGCAGAAAACTCATCAGCCGGCTGGGGAACAGGATCACTTACTATTACTGGAGCCGGAGTTAATGAAGTTTCTTTTGGAACAACTGCAGCCGGAATAACAGCAGATCAGCTTGCTCAAATCACAATGGATGGATTTTCTGCCACAATTAATTCATCTGGACAGATTAACAGTAATGTTGCACCAGTAGCAGTTGACGATATACTAACTGTTAATGAAGATGCTACCGTTACATCAAAAGATGTGATAGCTAACGATACTGATGCAGATGCTGATACTCTTACTTTGACAGCAGCTACAACTGCTGGAACGGGAACTGTAGCAGTAAACGCAGATGGAGTGTCAGTTGACTACACACCAGCAGCTAATTTCAATGGAGCTGAGACGATTACCTATACTGTTTCCGACGGTGAAAGAACAGATGCTTCGGGAACTTTAACTGTAACAGTAACACCTGTAAACGATTCACCTGTTTCTGCAGCTCAATCTGTAACAACTGTTGAAGATATTTCTGTTGAAATTACTTTATCTGGAAGCGATATTGATGGAGACACTTTAACTTATGAAATTGTAACTAATTCATTAAATGGTACAGTTACATTATCAGACAATAAAGCGAGTTATTTACCTAATTCTGGATACTTTGGAGCAGATAGTTTTACATATAAAATAAATGATGGAACTGAAGATAGTTCTGTCGAAACTATTTCGATTACAGTAACAAGTAACGACTTTGATGAAGATGGAATTTTGAATCAAAATGACGACTGCCCTGACACTCCTGAAGGAACAGTAGTTGATTACAAAGGATGTCCAACATTTGTTCTTCCAGAAAACAATAATAAAGTAGAAATCACAAGTGCTACTTGTATAGGATACAACGATGGGTCGATTGGATTAAGCGTAGTTGACACATCACATGATTATACTATAACTATAACAGGAAAACCTGATGTTACTATAGCAGGAAATAACGATAAAGCTTCAGTTACTGGATTATCTAAAGGTACTTACACAGTATGTTTCAAGGTTGACGGAGAGCCTGAATACGAACAATGTTTTGATGTTCTTATTGAAGAACCTGATCGTATATCTGCCTACATCGATATAGATGTAGATAACAAAACTAGTAGTTTTCAACTAAGCGGTTCAGATAATTATAATATAGACATAAACGGTACTGTTTATAATGTTAAGCAAGATAGATTTACTGCTAAACTTCCAACAGGTCTAAATATTATTAAAGTTTACACAGACTTAGATTGTCAAGGAATTATAGAAAAAGAAGTCTTTATTTCTGAAGAAATTTTGTATTACCCAAATCCAACCATTAACGATGTAAATGTTCATATTTCAGGGATGGATAAAAAAGTAATGATAAGTGTATTTAGTGAAAAGGGAGATTTAGTTCTCAGAAAAGAACAGCAAGTTCAAGACCTTTCAAGATTAACCGAAATAGATCTTTCGTTACAAAACACCGGAACTTACATTGTTGTAATGGAAGGTAAAACAGTTAGAAAAACCTTTAAAATTATTAAAAAATGATAAAATCATCGAAATACTTTAATTTAACTTTTGCCCTAATTTTATTAATTGGCTGTACAAGTGAGGATTTAAATATTCCAGGAAAAACAACTTTAATTAGTCCTGAAAATATTCAAATATGCGAAGAAGGCGTCTCAATTTCAGATACTCAAACTGAAGTTGCTTTTAGTTGGACTAGCTCGCTTTACACTGATTATTATGATTTGAAAATTACAAATCTAAATTCTAATAGTATTATCTGGAACTCAAAAAATAAATTTACTAGCGACACAGTAGTCTTAGTCAAAGGTCAACCTTATTCTTGGAGTGTAAATACTAGAAACAGTGAGGTTTCTGACATAACTAGTAGTGATACCTGGAAATTTTATTTAGGAGGATTAGGGGTGGTTAACTTTGCTCCATATCCTGCAACCTTAAAATCACCTAATAATAGTTCAACTGTAGAAAGAGATGCAGAAGGTAAAATAACTTTTACTTGGGATGGAAGCGATCCTGATGATGGAGACACTCTAGTTTATACTTTATATGTAGATACAATTGATGGAAAACAAACACCACTGGCCTCACAAACAGGCTTGTCTGTAAAAACCTTAGATGTAGCATTGGTTGAAGGTTCTACTTACTATTGGAGAGTCAAAACATTTGATGGAAAAAATAATAGCTACTCAGTTGTTCGTTCTTTTAAAACAAAATAGATAGAATAATTTATTATTTAAAGTTTAATACATTTACTTAAAAACTATTTCTCATGAGGTTTAAACTATTCAATTTTATTTTTCTTTTCTTTTTTTTCAATCTTGCTTTTTCAAACGACTTAGCAAATCCTTTTTTAGCTAATTATTCAATTTCTGTTACGGCTTCAAGTAACACAAATTATACTTTATCTGGAACTGACTTTAACGGAACTGTTTCAGGAAACGATCCAAGTCTTACTTTTATTGTAGGCGATCAAATAACATTTAATGTAAATGCTAGTGGACACCCTTTTTATTTAAAAACAGTTGCTGGATCTGGAGATGGCAATCAAATTAGTGGTGTTACAAATCAAGGGACAACAAATGGTGCAGTAGTATGGACTCCAGCAGCAGCAGGAACTTATTATTACCAATGTGGTCCACACGACAGCAATGGTTGGAACCATCACTATTATTAAATCAATTTCAGTATCTACTTTTAACAATGCCGGAGGTGATAATCTATGGTCAACTGCTGCTAACTGGTCAGCCGGGATACCAAATGTTGATACAGCTAAAGTGATTGTCGATTCTGATCTTACTGTTGATAGTAGTGTAACGGTTGCACAAATTAAAATGTCTAATGCTTCTTCTGACGCTTCAGTAACTATTACAGCTACTAACAGTTCAGTACTTACTGTTACAGGTGCTGGTGTAACTCAACCTATTCAAAACAATAAAACTGCTTCTAGTTTTATTTTCGATCTTCCAGTTGTTTTTGATTCTGCTGGTGAAACTGAAACTTTAAGACTTAATAGTGGAGGAGACCAACAAATCACATTTTTAAGTTCTTTGACTTTAAATGATGAACTAACCGTTTCAGGAAAAAACAAACTTCACGATTTAAATTTAGATGGATCTTTACTTGGTGCGGGGAATTTAAAGTTCGGATCTAAGGTTCAAGCTAATTTTGGAGCTAGCTACGATGGATCTTCACACACTGGAGATATTATTGTTGCTGGAACAGGAACAGATAATGATAACTTGATTACTTCGAATGTTTCTGACGATGGTACCTTACTAGCTTCTGGAAATCAAATTGACGTTCAAGGAGCTGGCGCGAAAATTATCGTTAACGGAGCAAATACATTAAATGGAAATATTACAATTGGTGACAACGATCCAACATTAACTGTTAATGCCAATCAATCGGCTATTGGTACAATTACAATGGGAGCTGGAACTTTAAATCTAGCATTAGCTGCAGACGTCACGTCAGCTGCTTTTGTAGATAACTCG
Organism: uncultured Flavobacteriaceae bacterium; assembly: GCA_949372825.1. Classification (GTDB taxonomy): domain Bacteria; phylum Bacteroidota; class Bacteroidia; order Flavobacteriales; family Flavobacteriaceae; genus MAG-121220-bin8. Next base: position 47,989 of record CASIBD010000001.1, read on the forward strand.
TCAGCTGACTGGGGAACAGGATCACTTGTTATTACAGGTGCTGCAAACAATGTGGTTTCTTTTGGAACTGATGCAAACGGTATAACAGCAGCTCAACTTGCTCAAATAACAATTAGTGATGGAGGAGCTGTTATTAATGCTTCAGGTCAAATTTCTGCCGCTACTTCGTCTGCTTTAGTTACTACATTTAACAATGCAGGTGGAGATAATCTATGGTCAAATTCTGCCAATTGGTCAAACGGAATTCCAACTGATAATAATTCCAAGGTGACTGTTGATGCGGATCTTATTGTTGATAGTAGTGTAACGGTTGGACAAATTAAAAATGCTAGTGCTACATCAGCTGATTCAGTAACTATTACAGCTACTAACAGTTCAGTGCTTACTGTTACAGGTGCTGGTGTAACTCAACCTATTCAAAATAATAAAAAGTCATCTAGTCTTATTTTTAATCTTCCAGTTGTTTTTGATTCTGAAGGTGAAACTGAAGCTATGAAAATCAACAGTGGAGGAGACGAAAGTTCTGGTTTTGCAAACATCACATTTTCAAGTTCTCTGACTTTAAATGATGAACTTACTGTTTCTGGGGAAAATAAAAACCATGATTTAAATTTAAATGGATCTTTACTAGGTGCAGGTAATTTAAAATTTGGAGCAAATACTCAGGCTAACTTTGGAACTAGCTACGATGGATCTTCACATACTGGAGATGTTATCGCTTCAGGTGTGGTTACTGTTGTTTCAAATGTTTCTGATGATGGTACCTTACTAGCTTCTGGAAATCAAATTGACGTTCAAGCAAATGGTGCGACTATTACCATTAATGGAGCAAATACACTAAAAGGAAATATTAAAATTGGTGATTATAAACCAACCTTGACTGTTAATGCCAATCAATCAGCTATTGGTACTATTACTATGGGATCTGGAACTTTAAATCTAACATTAGCTACAGATGTAACATCAGCTGCTTTTGCAGATAACTCATCAGCGGATTGGGGAACAGGATTACTAGTTATTGTCGGTGCTGGAAATAATGAGGTTTCTTTTGGAACAGATGAAAATGGTATAACAGCAGCTCAACTTTCTCAAATCACTCTTAACGGATCTACACCAGATATTAATTCATCCGGTCAAATTTCTACTTCTTCAATTGCTATATCAACCTTTAATAATGCAGGTGGAGATAATCTATGGTCAAATGCTGCCAATTGGTCAGCAGGAATTCCGAATATTGATACTGCCAATGTAACTGTTGAGACGGATCTTATTGTTGATAGTAGTGTAACGATTGCACAAATTAAAAACAAAGGAACAACATCGGATGCTTCAGTAACTATTACAGCTATTAATGATGCAATACTTACTGTTACAGGTGCTGGTGTAACTCAACCTATTCAAAATAATAAAAAGTCATCTAGTCTTATTTTTAATCTTCCAGTTGTTTTTGATTCTGATGGTGGAACGGAAACTATAAAAATCAATGTAGGTGGAGACGAAAGTTCTGGTTTTGCAAACATTACATTTTCAAGTTCTCTTACTTTAAATGATGAACTAACTGTTTCAGGATCAAATCTAAATCATGATTTAAATTTAAATGGATCTTTACTGGGTGCAGGGAATTTAAAGTTCGGATCTAAGGCTCAGGCTAATTTTGGAGCTAGCTACGATGGATCTTCACACACTGGAGATGTTATTGCTGCAGGTGCGGCAGAAAATAGTCTAGTTACTATTGTTTCAAATGTTTCTGATGATGGTACTTTACTAGCTTCTGGAAATTCAATTGACGTTCAAGCAACTGGAGTTATTATCAATGTTAACGGAGCAAATACACTAAAAGGAAATATTAAAATTGGTGATTATAAATCAACCTTGACTGTTAATGCAAATCAGTCGGCTGTAGGAACTATCACTATGGGAGCTGGAACTTTAACTTTAACTGTTCCTGAATCTTTAACTTCATTGGCTTTTGCAGACAACTCATCAGCGGATTGGGGAACAGGATCACTAGTTATTACTGGCGCTGGAAATAATGAGATTTCTTTTGGGACAACTGCAGATGGTGTAACAGCAACTCAACTTGCTCAAATTACTTTTAACGGATCCACTCCAGTTATTAATGCTTCAGGTCAAATATCTACTTCTTCAATTTCAGTATCTACTTTTAATAATGACGGAGGTGATAATCTATGGTCAAATGCTTCCAACTGGTCAGCAGGAATTCCCAATGTTGACACTGCTAAGGTGACTGTCGATTCGGATCTTATTGTTGATAGTAGTGTAACGGTTGGACAAATTAAAATATCTAATGCTACTTCGGATGCTTCAGTAACTATTACAGCTATTAATGATGCAATACTTACTGTTACAGGTGCTGGTGTAACTCAGCCTATTCAAAACAATAAATCTGCTTCTAGTTTTATTTTCAATCTTCCAGTTGTTTTTGATTCTGAAGGTGGAACTGAAACTTTAAGACTTAATAGTGGAGGAGACCAACAAACCACATTTTTAAGCTCTCTGACTTTAAATGATGAACTTACCGTTTCAGGTGTAAATAAACTTCATGATTTAAATTTAAATGGATCTTTACTGGGAGCAGGTAATTTAAAGTTTGGAAACAAGGTTCAAGCTAATTTTGGAGCTGACTATGACGGATCTTCACATACTGGTAAAATTATTGTTGCTGGAACAGGAACAAATAATGATAACTTGATTACTTCCAATGTTTCTGATGATGGTACTTTACTAGCTTCTGGAAATCAAATTGACGTTCAAGGAGCTGGCGCAAAAATCATTATTAACGGAGCAAATACATTAAAAGGAAATATTGCAGTTGGAGATAGTGATCCAACTTTGACTATAAATAAAAATCAATCGGCTTTAGGAACTATCACAATGGGGACTGGAACTTTAAATCTAGCATTAGCTGCAGATGTAACATCTGTTGCTTTTGCAGATAACTCATCAGCGGACTGGGGAACTGGAAAAGTTGTTATTACAGGTGCTGCAGATAATGAAGTTTCTTTTGGAACAACTGCAGCCGGAATAACAGCTGCTCAACTTGCCCAAATTACTCTTGACGGATCTACTTCATATATTAATTCAAGTGGTCAAATCTCTACCTCTTCTTTATTTAATTTACCACCTACTAATAACAAGGTATCGGTAACTAGTGCGAGTTGTATTGGTACTACTGACGGATCGATTGGACTTAGTATTGAGGATGCTAGTTATAATTATACAGTTACTGTTACAGGCAAGACGATCCAATTACTTTAGGCGGCGAGACTAAGACGGCTTCAGTGACAGGTCTTGGAACTGGTACTTACACGGTTTGTTTTAAAGTAGACGGACAAGACACTTACGAGCAGTGCTTTGAAGTTAACATAGGCGAGCCTAAAGCGTTAAGCGTGTTTATCGATGTGGATAACGACAACAGAACTACTAGCATACAATTAAGCGGTTCTTCTAGTTACAACGTAGAAGTAAACGGACAGCGTTACAACGTTAAAGGAGATAGGTTTACAACTAATCTTCCTTCGGGACTTAGTATTATTAAGATAAGCACAGACTTAGACTGTCAAGGTATAATAGAAAGAGAGATCTTTATCTCAGAAGACATATTGTATTACCCTAATCCAACACCAGGAGACGTTAACGTGTATGTTAATGGAGAAGACAGTAAAGTAACAATGAGCGTGTTTAGTTCAAAAGGAGATCTAATCTTTACAAAAGAACAAGAGATACAAACGACAAGAAAAACAGATTTAGACCTGGGTGGTGTTCCAGCAGGTACTTACTTAGTTACTCTTGAAGGACCAACAGTTAGAAAAACATTTAAAATAGTAAAACGATGAGAAACCAGATATTAAAACACTTTAGTTTTCTGTTTACATTAATCCTTATAAGCTGCGGCGGCGGCGGAGGAGACGACACCGGCGGTGGCGGCGGAGGCGGACCAGTAGATCCACCACCAACACCCCCAGGCAAGTCTACTTTAGTAGCCCCGGCCAACAACAAGACTTGTGAGACTGGAACTAGTGTGTCGGATACCCAGAGCACAGTAGCATTTAGTTGGAACGCTTCGGCCAGTACCAACACTTATGATGTTAGTATAACTAACTTAAACACAAGTACAGCTACAAACAAAAACGGAGTGTCTTCTACAAGCACTACAGCAACACTTGATAAAGGAGTTCCATATTCATGGAAAGTAACTTCAAAGAACACTCAGACTACAACTACAACAGCTAGTGATACATGGAAGTTTTACTTAGCAGGTGATGGTGTGGTAAACTACGCACCGTTCCCAGCAGACCTTAAAACTCCAGCATCTGGATCAACTGTCACTCTTAGTGATGGAAAGGCTACGTTTACTTGGGAAGGTACTGATCCTGACTCAGGCGATACGCTTAGTTATACGGTTTATGTAGACACTACAGACGGTAAACAAACACCAGCCTCGGCTTTAACAAACCTGTCAGCTCAAACTGCTGATGTGGAACTGGAAGCGGCTACAACGTATTACTGGAGAGTGAAGACATCAGACGGAACTAACGCTAGTTACTCCATTGTTTACTCGTTTAAGACACAGTAGGATAAAAATCTTAATCTTTAATTTGTAAATTTTGAACAGATATATATTATTAATTGCCATTTTATTTAGTTTAAATCTGTTGTCTCAGGAAACTGAAAAAAAACCAAACTTTCTTTTTGTTCTTGTAGATGATCAGCCTTATGATGCTGTAGGATTTTCAAACAGATATCCGTTTTTAAAGACTCCGAATATTGATAAGTTAGCAAAAGAGGGCGTAAATGTAAAAAATTTCTTTGTTACTCAATCTATATGTTCACCATCAAGGGCTAGTTTTTTAACAGGAACCTACCCTCATATACATGGCGTAAATCAAAATAATAAATATGTTGATCCCGATTGGACAAACTATGCGCCTTTCTCAACTCATTTGCAAAAATCTGGATACGAAACAGCTCATATAGGTAAAATTCATATGGCTTGGAAAAGAGGTAAAGAACATATAAGACCAGGATTTGATTATTGGTTTAGTTTTATTGGTCAAGGACAATATTTTAATCCTAAGGTTAATGATAATGGTAGAGAAACTCAGATAGAAGGCTATATGACAGATATTTTAACTGATAAAACTGTTGACTGGTTAGTAAATAAACGTGATCCTGATAAACCTTTCAGTCTAAACCTTTGGCATAAAGCAGTTCATGAAAAACATCTTCCAGCACCAAGACATGAAGATCTGTTCCAAGACGATCCATTGCCTGAACCTCCATTTGATACGCATAAGGAAACATTTAAGGGTAAACCAGAGTGGTTAAGAAGAAAAACATATGGATTTAAATGGAATGAAAATGATAAGATTCCTGAAGAACTACCTGAAATAACCTGGCCGATTAACAAACATAAGTATATGCAGCTTCTTAGAAGTTTGATTGCAGTTGATGAATCACTTGGAAAAGTAATAAAAACTTTAGAAGAAATAGGAGAACTTGAAAATACAGTAATAATTTACAGTAGTGATAATGGGTATTTTATGGGTGAACATACTTTTATTGATAAAAGATTAGCATATGAAAATTCTATGAGAGTCCCTATGATAATTAGATATCCTAAATTAATCTCAAAAAGCTCTGTTGTTGATGAACAATGTCTAAATATTGATATAGCCCCTACAATTTTAGATTTAGCTGGAGTAAATAAACCTAGCTATATGCAAGGTGAGTCAATGCTAAAATTAATAAGTGGAAAAAAAGATAAATCTTGGAGAAAAAGTATGCTTTTCGAATATTATGTTGATGATGCTTGGCCATATGCAGGACCTAATCAAGTTGCAGTTAGGACTAATGAATATAAATTAATTGATAATTTCTTAGAAGATGATATCGATGAATTATATGATTTAAAAAATGATCCAGGTGAAATGACAAATTTAATAAATGATTCCAGCTATGATTTAGTTGAAAAGGAATTAAGAGAGGAATCTATTAAATTACAAAAACAATATAATTATAATCCAGATAGAGATTGGTGGTTAAGAACACAAATCAAAAAGTAATCATGAAAAATATTTCATTAATTTTCTTAATATTTTTTTCAACATCAATTTTTTCACAAGACCTTTTATTAAAAGGAACTGTTTTTGAAAAAGATTCAGACATTACTCTTCCTGGAGCAACAATTCAAGTAATCGGAAATGATACTGGTGTAGTTACAGATTTTGATGGAAATTTTGAGATTATTTTAACTATTGGTGATAAAATCAAAGTTTCATATGTTGGAAAGGAAACAACCGAGTTAACTATAATATCCTCCCCGGTTTCTATTTATATGGAATCTAACACTAACGAACTAGATGAAGTGACTGTAAGTGTTGGTTATTTTGATATTAGTAAAAAAGATTTATCTGGATCTATAATTCAAATAACATCCGATCAACTTGAAAAAAATAGAAATGGATCTTTAGAGAGTGTTTTACAAGGACAAGTATCTGGTTTAGTTGTTACAGAAAGTTCCGAGCCTGGCGGCGGCTCAGGGGTATCAATAAGAGGAACTAATTCTATTTTAGGAGGAACCCAGCCTTTATATGTTCTAGATGGTATACCTGTTTCTCCGTTATCTGATGCCCAAGGAATGGGTGGAAGTGGTGGACAACAAAGTTCTCTTAGTTTTATAAATCCAAATGACATTGAGAAGATTGAAGTTTTAAAAGATGCTGCTGCTACCTCAATTTATGGAGCAAGAGGAGCAAATGGGGTTATTTTAATTACCTCTAAAACAGCTAATAATGAAAATGGAAAAGACAAAATATCTTTAAGATATGAAAGTTATGTAACCTCTGTAAGAAAAAATATTGATGTTTTAGATGGTTCTGGTTTTGAAAGCTATATGAATCAAAGAGTTTTAAATCAAATCTTTCAAGATATTACTGATCCGACCAGAAATGGAGGCGCATATGATGGTTCCCAGTTAATAAATGTTGAGAATTTCCCTGAAATATCTGAGTACAATTTTCCATATCCTCAATCTACAGGGAAAAATACAAATTGGCAAGATGAAACTTATAGGCTATCTCTAAGTAACAAATACAACTTAAATTATAGGGGAGGAGATTTTAAAAGGAATATTTCAATAGGACTTGGAATTAATAATCAGGAAGGTGTAATTATTAATTCAAATAATAAAACTATAAATTTTAACATGAATGCTAAGAGAAAAGCATTTAATGATAAAATTGATGTTTATTCCAAAACATATTTTACTCATAAAAAAGGAAATGCTGCATCAGTTGGTAATGGTGAAATATTTCAGCAAAGAGGTGTTGTTTCTCAAGCGTTACAATTTCAACCTATTTTTTCGTTACTAGAACCTGGTCAAGATGATGATATCTATTCTACTCTGAACGAAGGTAATGTTGTATCCAACCCTTATAATTTAGCTCGATACGTGATGGATATTAAAAAATCTTTTTCTTTTCGACAAACATTGCAAATCGTAGCTAGAATTACACCAAAATTAACTGCTACTTTAAAAGGATCATATAACTTTCAAAAAAGTAACAGAGATAACTATTATCCTCTAAATACCACAAGAGGAAGAAATACAAATGGTCAAGCATCACAAGCTTTTTTAGAAAATAGCAAAACATATGCTGAGGTTAATTTCAGATATAGAAATAAGTTTCAAAATCATCGTTTAGACGCTACTGTTGTTGCAACATATGAGAAAAATGAAATTAGATCTATGTTAAATAAGGCAAGAGGTTTTGGAACAGATGCTACAGCCTTTTATAACTTTGCTTCGGCTGAAGAAATTCTTACTCCAATTTCACAATTTAGAGAAGTTGGTTTGTTATCTGCTTTGTTCAGAGTTGGATACAATTATAAAAGAAAATATTTTATAGATGTAAATGCAAGAATTGATGCATCCTCAAAATTTTCAATAAATAATAAAAGCGCCTTATTTCCATCAGTTGCTTTCTCTTGGTTTGCTTCAAAAGAAGATTTTTTAAAAAAATATGATAATTTAAATGAGCTTAAATTTAGAATATCATATGGTAAAATTGGAAGTAATCCAATATCGCCATACCAGTCATTGGCTCTTATGACCCCTATTCGTTATAATTTTAATGATGAAATAATTACTGGATTTTTTGAATCTAATCTGGCAAATGATGATCTAACTTGGGAAACTACTGATCAATTTAATTTTGGTATTGATTTAGGTTTATTAGATTCAAAACTAAATTTTATAGTAGATTTATACCATAAAGTAACTAGCGATTTACTACAAAATGTTCAACTACCTCCATCAAACGGATATACAAGTAGAGTTGACAACTTTGGAGAAGTTGAAAATAAGGGTATCGACTTTAGCATAAATTCAATAATCTCAGAGAATGATAGTTTTAAGTGGAATGTAAATGCTAACTTAGGTTTAAACAAGAATAATCTTAATAAATTAAACTCAAATTTAGATTTTCAGTTAGGACCTTCAGTTGGTTTTTCACAAGCATATCCTATTCTTTTTAAAGTTGGCCAACCCTTAGGAATTTATTGGGGTGCTCAAACAAATGGAGTGTATTCTGATTGGGATGAAGCGATTAGTAGTGGAATTTCTGGAGCTGCGCCAGGTGAAATTAAATATATAAATAATTTTGTTGATGTTGACCAGTCTGGTCAACCTTTAGCTATACAAGAAATTAATTTTGATGATTATGTGAAAATTGGAGATCCTAATCCGGATTTTACCTATTCAATTTCAAATAATTTTAACTTTAAAAATTGGGATGCAAGTATTCTTTTTACTGGTCAAAAAGGAGGAGATATATTTTGGGTTGATTCGTGGCAATTGACTGGTTTACAAAAAACAACTAATGTACTAACTTCCTCATTTGAAGACTCTTGGATGGCGCCACTTACTTATGAAAACGGTAATTATTTATATGATTCTTCAACTGGTATTTTAAATAATGTAAACAATCCAGGTGCAATGATAGATACTGGAAAAAGAGCAATTTCATCAGATAGAAATATTTATGATGGATCATTTATAAAACTTAAAAATATAAATATTGGATACACTTTTGAATTATCTGAGTCTAGAAATATGAGGCTTTATATTTCTGGACAAAATTTAATCGTTTGGACAGATTATCCAGGATATGATCCAGAGGTTAGAACTTATACCAAAAACCCTCAAAAAAGAGGAGTTGATTTTGGAACATATCCAGGAACTAAATCTGTTTTAATCGGTTTGAAATTTAATTATTAATACTAATGAATAAGAATTTAAAATACTTTATAACTTTTTGTGTAGTTATTATTTCATTTATTTCATGTGATGTTCTTGATGAAGATCCTTTTACTCAACCAAGCACAGAAAACTTCTATAATAATGCTACTGATGCTCAAGCAGCACTAACTTCTGTTTATGCAAGGCTAAAAAGTGGGGAAGGTTATTATAAGCAACAATTTTTATCAACTCTTGTTGCTTCTTCTGATCAAGGCTTGTCTTCTTATTTATTTAACGATTTTAAAAGAGGAATTGTAACCTCAGATAATCAAAGTATTAATAATTTATGGAAAGAACTTTATCTAGGAATCAGAGAAGCAAATAATGTAATAGCTAAAGTTTCAGATATTGAAATGGACCAGGATTTAAAAAACAGAATTCTTGGAGAAGCAAAATTTTTAAGAGCTCTAAATTATTTTAATCTCGTTCGCTGCTTTGGAGAAGTTCCCCTAAGAACTGAACCTGTAGAAGCTGGAGATGATCAAGGATTAGCTGTGTCATCGATTGTGAAAATATATGATGTTATTATAGAAGATTTAAACTTTGCTGCAGAATATTGTTGGGGAAGAAATGAATCAAAAGGGAATTTTACAAATAATTTAGGAAGAGCTACTAGTACTTCTGCTCATGCACTTTTGGCAAAAGTTTACCTAAGAATTGCATCCTCTAAAAGAACAGCAGGTGAAGGAAACCTTGGTAATAAACTCTATCTTGAATTTCCAGAATCACATACAAATTATTATCAATATGCAAAAGATGAATGTGATTTAGCCATTAATGGGCAAGGATTTAAATTAACAGCTAATTTAGATGAATGGATTTCAATTTTTAATGCAAATAATGGAAATAATTCTGAAATGATATTTGATGTTCAAGGATCATCGTTAACTGGTCAAGGAACCGCTGTTTCAAATTTATTTTCACCAAGAAATGCAGGTTTGTCCGGCAGCGGATTTGGAGGGGCTAATAAACTAAAAGGAAAATTCATTAATAATAGATTAAATAAATCTGATAGTAGATTTAAAAACTCAATTATTAGTCAATATGAAACAAGTACCAGAATTTTCAATGTAAATCCTGGTTTTACTGGCTACATTCCCACAGAAAAAGCAACAGGAAAAACGAAAGGAACTTTATGGCAAATATGGACCGCAAAATATATTGATTCCGAAGCGACTACTGAGTATACAAGCAGACAAAATTGGCACATTATTAGACTTGCGGATGTTTATTTAATGAGAGCAGAAGCACATGCTGAAATTTTATCTGATCCTTCTTTAGCAAACAACGATATCAATATCTTAAGAAATAGAGTTGGAATGAGTGAAGTGAATTATTCATCTTTAACAATGAATTCTTTTAGAAAAGAATTGCTAAAGGAACGAGCTGTTGAACTTTATATGGAAGGTCATAGGTTTTATGATTTAACAAGATTTGGGGTATATGATGAATACTGTAGATCAATATATGGGAATATTGATGGAGCAAGGCAACCAGAAGATTATCTATGGCCTATCCCATTAATCGAAGTTTCAACAAATAGTAAAATCAATTAAATTATGATATTAAACAGTAATTTAATTCATTTATTTTTCTTATTATCTGTAAAAATTTTAATTTCTCAAAACAGTTCTGAACATCCAAATTTTATTTTTATTCTGGCCGATGACCAAGGTTGGAATGGTACATCTGTTGAAATGATAAGTGGCCTAAAAGAAACTAAAAGTGATTTTTATGAGACACCTAATATTGAAAAATTAGCTAATCAAGGCATCAAATTCTCATATGCATATTCTGGTGCACCTGTTTGTGCTCCATCAAGATATAGTATTCAATTTGGTCAAACTCCTGCAAGATTGAAAATGATTAGAGTTGGGATGAATACCGAACATATTAACCATGATAGTGATTTTACAATTCCAAAACAATTAAAAAAAATCAACTCTAATTATAGAACTGCACATTATGGGAAATGGGGGATGGATTCTAGTCCAAAAACTTTGGGATATGATATTAGTGACGGAGCAACTAAGAACAAAGACGGAGTTTTTAATTATAAATCAAACAAATTACAGTGGAGTAATAATTTTGATGAAGATCCAAAAAAAATATTTAGTATTACTCAAAGAGCAATTCAATTTATTTCTTCAAGTCATAAGAAGAAAAACCCTTTCTACTTACAGATTTCTCATTACGCAATACATTCTGATTTAGTTATGAAAAGAGAAACATTTGAAAAGTATAATAGTAAGATTAAGGGTGATACTCATGACAATATAGGGCTTGCTTCAATGACAGAGGATTTGGACACTAGTATTGGATATATATTAGATAAATTAAAAGAATTGGGGATTGATAACAACACCTATGTGATTTATAGTTCTGATAACGGATCTGTGCCAATTATTACACCTAGGAAACATTATGAAAAAGGATACAATTATCCCCTAAAAAGAGGCAAGTGGGATGCTAATGAAGGCGGAATTAGAGTTCCATTTATAGTTACTGGCCCAAAAATAAAAGCTAGTTCACAATCTCAAACAACAATATCTTTTTCAGATTTATTACCAACAATAATTGATTTAGCAGGGGGTGGGAAATTGAAATACAAAAAATTAGATGGTGGAAGTTTTAAACAGGTGTTATTTAATAAAAGTAAAAATATTAAAAGAAATTTCAACGGAATTGTTTTCCATGTTCCCTACGAAAATAAAATAGCTCTTGGAAGAGCCCATTCAGCAATAATAGTTGATAAAATGAAATTAATTAAGTATTACGATAATAATGAAACTAAATTATTTAATTTAAAAAGTGATATGAGTGAAAATAAAAATTTAGGTTTTAAAAGAAAAAGATTAGCTGATAAATTAGAAAAACAAATGAGTAATTATCTTAGTGATGTTAAAGCTCCAAAATGGCAACCAGGGATAACCTGGAAAATGAACACATTAGAATACATCAATTCGTTCCATTAAATTTTATTTTTTCTTATGAAAATGATTCCAATTTTATTAGCCTCGTTATTACAATAAACAAAAATTATTATACTTTATTTAACTATTTATTATTCACTATATTAAAAACTAAAACCAATTTATTATGAACAAACTCTTAATTTTATTTTTTTCTTTAACGTTTTCATTTTCTGTCTTTTCACAAGATAAATTACAGGAAAGAGCAAAGAAAATTTCTGATGAAATGACCACTGTTTTATCTCTTAATGACAAAGACTCTGAAAAAATTTATATTATTCAACTAAAAAGATTTATAGATGCAAAAAAAATTCGAAATATTCATAAAGGTGACAAGGAGCTAATGAAAACAGAATTAAAAAAAATGCAAGGTAAATTGTGGCAAAACCTTAAAGGTGTAGTAGGAAAAGATAATATGAAATTGTGGGGGATGTATAAAAAAACAATAAATAAAAAAAACAAGTAAATAAAAACCGTAAAAAATAATCCATCAAATATGAAATATACATTCTCTTTCTTTTTTATAATTTCAATTTTACTTTCTAGTTGTTCTTCAAAGCAACAAAAAAATGAAAGACCTAATATATTATTTATAATGTCCGATGACCACGCTTATCAAGCTATAAGTGCTTATGATGACAGACTAATACAGACTCCTAACATTGATAGAATTGCAAATGAAGGAATGCTTTTTCATAATGCCTCAGTAACTAATTCCATATGCGCTCCATCAAGAGCTGTAATATTGACTGGAAAACATAGTCATTTAAATGGAAAGATTGATAATCATGCTAAATTTGATGATTCACAAATCACCTTTCCTCAACTTTTTCAAGATGCAGGATATCAAACAGCCATGTTTGGAAAACTTCATTTTGGAAATAATCCAAAAGGAGTAGATGATTTTTTAATATTACCAGGACAAGGATCTTATATTAACCCAAAGTTTATTGGTAAGGATAGTGATACAATAATTACTGGTTATGTTACAGACATAATTACCGATGTAACTTTAGATTGGCTAGATAAAAAGAGAGATAAAGAAAAGCCTTTTATGATGATGTATCTGCATAAAGCACCCCATAGAGCTTGGTGGCCTAGTCCTGAAAAGTTTGCTGAGTTTTATGAAAAGAAATTTCCTGAACCGAAAACTCTTTTTGATGACTATTCTGGAAGAGGAACTGCAGCTAAAACAGCAGAAATGAATATTCTAACACACATGCAATATATGCATGATAGTAAAGTAAGGCCTGAGACTATAAAAGAAATGGGTAAAGTGGAGCCTGAGATTGTTTATATAAAAGGAGATGGTAGTTTAATGCGTCCTACTGAACAAGGATTTTATCGTCCATTTGGTAGAGCAAATCAGGAACAGAAGAGATTATATGATGTTACTTTAGATAAGATTAGTAAGGATTTTAAGGAAAACTGGCCTACTATGAATGATAAGGAAAAGATGCAATGGAAGTTTCAAAGATATATGCAAGATTATTTAGCAACAATTTCCTCAGTAGATGACAATGTTGGAAGAGTTTTAGATTACTTAGATAAAACTGGTTTAGATGAAAATACTATAGTAGTATACACATCTGATCAAGGATTTTATTTAGGAGAACATGGATGGTTTGATAAGAGGTTTATCTATGACGAGTCTTTCAAAACTCCATTAATGATAAAATGGCCAAATAAAATTAAACCTGGTACAACAAACGAAGAAATGGTTCAAAATTTAGATTTTGCTCAAACTTTTTTAGAGGCTGCCATGATTGATGCTCCCTTAGATATGCAAGGCGAAAGCTTGATTCCTTTGTTGACTGGAAACTCAGATGATTGGGATAGAGAGGCTGTCTATTATCATTATTATGAATACCCATCTGTTCATATGGCAAAAAGACACTATGGGATTGTAAATAAAGAATTCAAATTAGTTCATTTTTATTACGATATAGATGAATGGGAGTTGTATGATAGACTAAATGATCCAAATGAAATGAATAATGTTTACAATGATCCCAAGTATAAAGATGAAGTAGAAAAATTAACAGAAGAATTAAAAGAAATGAGAATAAAATATAAAGATTCAGAAGAATTAGATAATAGTTTTATCTACAAAAACTAATTATAAATTATTCTATTCATCTGCGGGCTTAAAATAAATTCGTTTCCCATTTTTATTATATATATCTCCATGAGTTAGATTTGGAGCTTTTCGGTAAGATTCTTGTTCAAATTGTCTTCCAACTCCCTTAGGTTTAAGTTTTGCATTTGCTATTCTTATGTCAATTTCTATTTTCATTGAGTCAAGTAATAAGGAGTAATTAGGATTACTTACAAGGTTTTTTAATTCTTCCTTGTCATTTTTATGATCATAAAGTTCATATCCTAATTCACCATTCTCTCCCCATTTGGTTAGTCTAAAATTTTCAGTTTTAATTGAGTAACCATTTCTCCATCTTGTTAAAGCACTATTTCTTGTTTTAAAATTATTGTTTTCAAAAACAGGTTTAAGGCTTTTCCCAACCACATGATCTGGTGACTCAATTCCAGTTAAATCCATTAATGTTGGATAAATATCAATTAATTCTACAGGTGAATTTTCGATTCTTATATTACTTTCAATTCCAGGACCTGAAAAAATAAGAGGAACTCTTGTTGAATTATCAAAAAGAGTTTGTTTTTGCCAATGTCCATGTTCCCCAAGATGATATCCATGGTCAGATGTAAATACTACAATTGTATTTTTATCTAAACCAGTTTGTTTTAGTTTTTTTAATATTCTTCCAATTTGAGCATCTACAAAAGTTGTTGTTGCGAAGTATGCTTCTTTAATTTCCTGAGCAAGCTTTTTGTTAGATTTTAAATTAAGTTTTATTTGATTTTTTTTCAATCTAATTGAATTTGCCGCTGTTTTTGGAATTGTCTTTAAGTATTCATCATTGCTACCATTATAGGGAATTTCGATTGAGTTTCTGTCGTACATGTCAAAATATTTTTTAGGAGCTACAAATGGTGTGTGAGGTCTATACATTCCTACAGCTAAAAAAAAATTTTGTCCAGTTTTAGAAAAACTTTCTAGTTGTTCTATTGCTTCAGTTGCACCAATTCCATCAGTTTGTTCCTCGTCAGTTCCATCAGCTGCTAACCAACTTAGAGTTCCTCCATATTGTCTTGTTGTTAAAGTATTTATTTTATACTCTTCAATTTTATCTCTTCCATAGGGATTAATTGTTTGATCCCAGGTATATATGTCATCAGCACTAGAGGTTCCTATTGAGCTAGGGTTGTCAAAGTGATAAATTTTTCCAATTCTTACTGATCTATAACCCTGTTGTCTAAATCTTTGCCCCATTGTTATAACATCAGGAACTGTGGTTCTTAGTAATACATTATTATTAGTCATCTTAGTTTGATCTGTATACATTCCGGTCATAAAAGAAGCTCTAGATGGACCACATAATGGATATTGGTTGTGTACATTTCCAAAAAGAGTTCCGTTTTTAGCTAATTTGTCAATGTTAGGACTTATAACTTGAGGATGACCATAAGAACCTAAATCACAATTTAAATCATCTGCAATTATAAAAAGGACATTTAGTTTTTGATTTTTATCAATTGTATTAGATTTTTTACATCCAAGTACTAGTACAAAAAATAATAAGCCTAAAGTAATTTTAATATATTTCATAACGAATATTTACATGTTTCAATATATTAAATTTAAATCTAAAAAATATGCAATTTATCTGAGTGAATTGAATTAAATTTATAATTATGAAAAACTTATTCAAATTTTTCTATCTTTTTATTTTATTGCTAACTACTTTAACTGGATGTAAGCAAAAACAATATCAACCAAATATTGTTTGGCTTGTTGCTGAAGACCAATCTCAGCATTTTTTCCCATTCTACGGAGACAAATCTGTTAATTTAACTAATATTAGTTTTTTACTTGAAAATGGGATTATATACGATGATATGAACTCTCCATACCCAGTGTGCGCACCTGCTAGAAGTGGAATAATTACCGGAATGTACCCCAATTCTATAGGAACAGGAAACATGAGAGCACTTAGTGATTATAGAAATATAAGAAATGAAAATGAAGCTTCTTTGGAGATACCATATTATTCATCAAAAATAGCTGAAAGTATTAAACCTTTTACTCAAATTTTAAGAGACAACGGATATTATTGTACAAACAATTCGAAAAGAGATTATAATTTTAAATTAAGAGATGAAGCTTGGGATGATTCTAGTAATGATGCAACATGGGAAAATAGAGAAGAGGGTAAACCTTTTTTTTCAGTTTTCAATTTTAATGTCACTCATGAATCCCAAATATGGAAAAGAGATAAACAACAACTTAAAGTAAATCCAAATACTTTAACAGTTCCACCTGTGTTTCCTAAAGATTCAATTTCTAGGCACGCTTTGGCGGTAAACTATTCAAATTTAGTAGAAATGGATAGGCAAATGGGTCTGATTATAAAAAAATTAAAGGATCAAGGTTTGTATAATAATACTTATATCTTTTTTTATAGTGATCATGGTGGACCCTTTCCTCGTTATAAAAGATCAATTCATGAAACAGGATCCAAGGTTCCGTTAATTGTTAAGTTTCCTTCAAATGTTAAAGTAAAAGAAAAAAGGAATAGAGATATGTTAAATTTTATTGATTTTGCACCTACAATTTTATCCATTGCAGAAATTGATATTCCTGAAATATATCAAGGAAAAGCCTTTTTAGGAAATCAAAAATCAAAAATTAAAAGAAAATATCTGTTTACTGCCAGTGATAGGTTTGACGAACATTCTGATAGAATTAGAGCTGTAAAAAGTAAAAGATTTAAATACATAAGAAATTATAATATTAATAAACCTCATGCTTTAAACATAGGATATAGAACTCAGATGGCTTTAATGCAGCATTTAAATAAATTAAATAATTCCAACAAATTATCTCCAGAACAGAAACTCTGGTTTCAAGTTCCTAAAAATCCTGAAGAATTTTATGATTTAAAAAATGACCCCTTTGAATTAAATAATCTGATTGTAGATAATAATTATTCAAAGCAATTGAATGATTTAAGAAACCAACTTGATATGTGGATGAAAGAAATAAATGATTTGGGTCATTTTCCAGAGAAAGAATTAGCAAAATTATTAACTGATAATTAAA
The DNA here is from genome assembly GCA_949372825.1 of uncultured Flavobacteriaceae bacterium. Classification (GTDB taxonomy): domain Bacteria; phylum Bacteroidota; class Bacteroidia; order Flavobacteriales; family Flavobacteriaceae; genus MAG-121220-bin8. The sequence goes on from CASIBD010000001.1 coordinate 65,462, forward strand.
TTTAATTTATGAAAAAATTAACTATTCTTTTATTCTTGTTTACTTTTTTATTACAACCAAATAATTGTTTTGGACAAAATTCTAATATTGATAATAAATACACTTTTAAAGAAGGTGATTATAATGGAATTGGAAAGTGGTATATGGGTAGAGAAATAGCCTATGTAATGGGATTTCAAGGAATTGATTGGTTAGAAAGATCTGAAAGAGAACAGGAAGAAAACGTTTCTAAATTGATTCAAAACATGAGGATTAGGTCCGATGATATTATTGCAGATATTGGAGCTGGATCAGGTTATCATGCTTTTAGAATTGCCACTTTAGCCAAAAATGGTTTAGTCTATGCAGTTGATATTCAAACAGAAATGTTGATGACTATTGAAAAGAATAAAGAGTTTAGTAAAATCAAAAATATTGAAACAATTTTGGGAACTGAAAAAAGTGTTCAATTACCTAAAAATTCAGTTGATAAAATTTTAATGGTTGACGTGTATCATGAGTTTAGTTTTCCAGTAGAAATGATTAATTCCATGAAAAACGCTTTGAAACCCAATGGGCAGTTGTTTTTAATAGAATATAGAGGAGAAGATCCACTAGTTCCTATCAAAACAATCCATAAAATGACTGAAAAACAAGCTTTGAAAGAAATGGAATCAGCAGGTTTTAAACTAAAAGAAAATATTGATAATCTTCCCTGGCAACATTGTATGATTTTTGTAAAAAATGATAAAAAATGACATATGCTTAGAATGATATTTTCTTCAATTTTTTTCTTTCTTTCTTTTCAATCTTATTCTCAAGTCGAAAATGAATATTCTATTAAAAATATTTTAATCGATAACGATTACGATCTCAACTCTTTTTACATAGGAGCAACACTAAATCATAGTCAATTAAACACTCCTGTTGAAAAATTATTTTTAAGTGAATTCACATATTCAACACCAGAAAATTGTGCTAAGCAAACAATGATACATCCTAAACCAGGAATTTGGAAATGGAAAAAATTTGAGGATTATTTAAAATTTGCTAATAAAAATGATATCACTCTAAGAGTTCATGGTCCTGTAAGTCCACAAGCTTCAAAATGGGCTAAAAACGATTCAAGAACTAAAAAAGAACTTCTTACAAATATAAATGAGTTTTTCACTGCTCTTTGTATTAAAGTAAATAAGGAACCCTCCGTAAAATGGATGGATGTAGTTAATGAGACTGTAACTCGAAACGGTACTTGGTTTGCTGAAAAACCAGGAGATTCAAAATGGGAAAACCCTTGGACTCAAATTGGCTTGAACGCTGACGGTATTCCAATATACATTGTTCGAGCTTTTGAAATAGCTAATGAGTTCGCCCCAAATATTAGTTTAGTATATAACCAACATGCTGGAATGGAACCTGTAATGTGGAAAAAAATATTAGAAACAGTTTTGTATTTAAAAGAAAGTGGTCTCAGGGTAGATGGTATTGGTTGGCAAGCCCATTTAAATGACATGAAAGATTTGGCAATGGATAAAGAGAAATTAGATTTTTTTGCTTCTTTAATTGATTGGACACATGCCAATGGCATGGACTTTCATGTAACTGAAATGGATTACAAGATTAGAGAAGATCCTCCTTTAAATGCATCCTTACAGAGACAATCTGCAGCATATTCCAACATAATAAAGATATTGATATCAAGAAAAGATAGTGGAGTGGTAACTTTCAATACATGGGGAATGATAGATAGACCAGGAAGTCATACAAATGGATACAGGTTCCTATTTAATAAAGATTTAAAACCTAAACCAGCAATGTTTGCAATAAAAAGAACTTTGATAAAAAGGGATACATCACTTGTTTTAATCAAAAAGTGATTATCAAATAATCAAGTTGTAATATTTTTTTGATTGAAACGATTTTTAATATTCTTAGTATTAATTAGATGTCTTACTGCTATAATAATTTTTTATATTTTTTAAAATAAAAACATTCTTTTAGTAGGAAGTTTGTTATTTACTCTTATGTTTGTAATAGAACAATAGTGTGGGCACACGTTAATTGTAAAATGTTCAAAACTAGTGATTTATAACTTTTTGATTTTATTAATAATGTGTAAAATATTAGATATTTATTTTATATGTAATTATAAGAAAACAGCTTTATTTAACTAAATATTACAAATTATGAAATTCATATTCCGTATAATTATTTTAACAGTCTTAACTCCTCTTATAGCTTTTTCTCAATCCAAATTAATTACTGGGACTGTTAATGATGAATTAGGCTTGCCTCTTCCAGGAGCTACTATTCAGGTTAAAAATTCAAATAATCTTGGAGCTATCACTAATTTTGACGGCCTTTTTACTTTAGAGGTTCCTTCAAATTCAAAACAAACCCTTATAATTTCATATATAGGTTATGTAAATGAAGAAGTAGATGTTTCTGAAAAAACAATATTTTCAATTAATTTACAAGTAGACAATGATCAGCTTGAAGAGGTGGTTGTTATTGGATATGGTACAGCTCTAAAGAAAGATATTTCAGGTTCTATTTCAACTGTTTCTGTTAAGGATAAGGTTGCAACTCAGTCCAATTCTGTAGATCAGCTTCTTCAAGGTCGTGCAACTGGAGTTCAGGTTATACAAAATAGTGCTACTCCAGGATCCGGAATTAGTGTAAAAATTAGAGGAACTAATAGTTTAAGAGGAAATAATGAACCTCTATATGTTATTGATGGAATTATTATTTCTTCTGCTGGCGAAGATGTACTGCCAACAGGTGTAGGAAATACTGGACAAGAAACTCAAAATGGTTTAAATGGTATAAATCCACGAGATATAGAAAGCATTCAAGTGCTGAAAGATGCTTCAGCAACAGCAATATACGGATCAAGAGGAGCTAATGGAGTTGTTTTAATTACTACTAAAAAAGGGGTTAGCGGTGAACCTAAAATAACTACTTTTTTTACTAATTCAGTTAGGACAGTGTATAAAAAAATTAACGTTTTAGGTGCATTTGGCTATGCAAATTATGTTAATGAAATTGATCAAATTGCAGGTTTAAATCCAAGATACACTTTTGAGGAAGAAGGTATTTTAGTTGGTAGTCAAGGAATTCCAATTCTTACTGATCAATACAACTGGCAAGATGAAATATATGGAGATGGTTTTAGTCAAAAATTTGGAGTATCAGGTTCAGGAGGTGGAGAAAATGGAAATTATTATATATCAGCAGGATTTGATAATCAAAGAGGAGTAGTTACTAACTCTACATTTAAAAGCAGTGACATTAGAATTAATTTAAACCAAGATCTTAATAAAAATCTCAAATTAAAAGCAAGAATAGGTGGTTTTATTAATAACTCAAACTTTGCTGAAGGTGGAGATTTAGATGGAGGTGCTAATAGAAGTTTTGTAAGAAATGTTATTGCATACAGGCCTATTATATCACATGATTTAAACGATATTAATTCTGAAGATGACTACACAACAAATCCCTTTTCTTGGCAGAAGGACTTTTCTGATGTTTCTAAAGAAATGCGTTTTTTAGGTTCTGTAGGACTAACCTATAAGCTTCCATTAAAAGGATTGACTTATCAAATTAAATATGGTGGTAATATTAGAACAAAAGATAGAAGACGTTTTTATGGACTTTCTACCTATCAAGGTTTAAATGCAAATGGAGCATTGCAAATAATGACTAAAAATGCTAAAACTCATCAGTTTAATAATATAATTAGATTCAATAGAAGGTTTAATAGAAAACATAGAGTTAACGCAATGCTGGGAGTTACTTATGATGTAAGAAGTGTAGAGAATAGTATATATGCTGTTGAAGATTTTCTTACTATGCAATTAACAACAAATCAACCAGCTTTTGGAAATGTAATTACTAGACCATTAACATATGTAAGAGCAGATCAACAAATATTCTCCATTTTGGGACGTGTTAATTATACGTTTGATAATAAGTATATTTTAACAGCAACTGTGAGACGAGATGGTGTATCAAAGTTTTCTAAAAATAATAGATATGGTGTTTTTCCATCCATTGCTTTAGCTTGGAACGCAGGAAATGAGGATTTTATTAAAAATTTAGATGTTTTTGAAAGTTTAAAACTTAGAGCAGGATGGGGTCAGATAGGAAACCACGGAATAGGTCCTTATGGGACCTTGTCTAATTATGGTGTTTTGAATAATTTATATGGAAATGCTTCAGGAGGTACTAATGTTCCAATTGCATTACGAAACCTAGCAAATCCTGATCTAACCTGGGAAACAACAGAACAAGTTAACTTTGGTATTGATTTTACTACACTAAATGATATTGTTTCAGGAAATATAGATGTGTATAATAAAACTACTAAGGATTTATTACAAAATTCTGATATCCCACCATCATCTGGTTTTACACGAATTTTAGTAAATAAAGGATCGATTACCAACAATGGTGTTGAACTTGCTTTAAATTTTAATCCAATTTCATCTGAGGACATAGAACTTAGTTTTGGAGGAAATATTTCATTTAATAAGACAAAAATTGTTAATCTAGATTCACAACCTCTTCAAGGTTTTTATGAAAATGGTGTTTTGACAGATCGAAGATTTTATTATGGTAATACAATTAGTAGAGGAGCTATATTTAGATATCCAGCAAATGTTTTTGTTGAAGGGGAAGAGTCAAGTCTCTTCTATGGCTTTAAAACCGATGGAATTTATCAAACAAATGATACTGATATTATTGATGGAGCTGTCCCTGGGGATGTAAGAATAGTAGATCAATTAACTGAAGATACAAATGGAGACGGTATATTAGATTCCGGTGATGGATTGATCGATGAAAAAGACAGAACTTTTTTAGGAAATCCAAATCCTGATTTTGTGTATGGATTTAATTTTGATTTAAAATATAAACGTTGGAATCTAAGTGCTTTATTTAATGGAGTATATGGAAATGATATTGCTAATGGAATGTTATTGCAATTAGATAATGCAGAGGGAAGACCAAATGCTAATATTTTAACTGGAGCATATAACAATGCATGGAGAGTAGACACTCCGTCTAACACTCATCCAAGAATCGGGTACACCACAAGAGGGCAGATCGCAATTACAGACCGAATAATTGAAGATGGAAGCTATTTAAGATTAAATAACCTGACTATTGGTTACGATATTCCAGTAGGTGAAAAAAACTTTATTGATAATTTAAATGTTTACATAGCGGGTCAAAATTTATTTACATGGACCTCTTACAGTGGATATGATCCAGAAGTTTCCACTTTTTTATATACCGGCCTAATTACTGGTGTTGATTGGAACGGGGGAGTTAATGCTAGAAATATTTTATTAGGAGTTAATTTTAAATTCTAAACTAAAAGTTAGAAATAAACTGAAAAAAATTGAAAAAAATATTTATTACAAAAATTATTAGTTATGAAAAATTATAAAATAATATTAATAACATTTATTGGATTGACATTTTTTAATTGTGATTTAGATGAAAATCCAATATTTCTTGATGCAGAAACTACATATTCAGATCTTGAAATAGCCAGAGGAGCGTTAGATGGGATATACCAGTCCATGTCTGTTTACGGAGCTCAAGAACAACGTATTTTCGCAGTAAATGGTTTTTCAGGACTCTTTGTAACTAGGAAAAACGGAAATTATTCCAATAACGTAAACAACATTAATCTTTTTTCTTTAAAACCTACTTATGACAGAGATTCAGATGCTATGTGGCGTTCTCTTTATGCTGCCATTGGTAGAGCTAATGGAGCTATTGCTAATATTAATACTACAGAATCTCCAACTGACAAATCAGATTTAGGTTTCAATGATATTAAAGGTCAAGCTCACCTTATAAGAGCCTGGTTGTATTTATCATTGGTACGCTTATGGGGAGATATTCCTCTTAGATTAGAGCTTCCAGATAATGAAAATTTGAGTAAACCAAAATCATTAGCAAAGGACGTATATGCACAAATTATTGCTGATGCACAAACTGCAGCTACTCTTATAAACGGAGCAAGTGGACCTGGCTACCCTAAACAGTATGCAGCTAACATGTTGTTATCCAAAGTATATATGACATTAGCTACTAATCCAGATTTACAGGCTGATAGTATTTCCGAATCTCAATATTGGAAATTAGCTTACGACCAAGCTATTATGGTCTATGGTCAGTATAGTTTAGTTTCAGATTACGGTTCATTATTTACCGATGAGTTTGAGAATTCTACAGAATCAATTTTCGAGTTGCAAATGAGTCAAGATGCAGCAAACTCTCAAATGGGAAGAAATTACACGCCTTATAAGTACAAATTAGGTCAGCATTTTGGTTGGCTATGTATACATGCAGATGTTTTACTAGATCACATGGCAGCATATCCAAATGATCCAAGAATTGAAGGAACTTACTTATATCAGTACAATAGAGCTGATAACGGAAACCTTATTAATATTTATCCAGCTCTACAAAATAGAAATCAGTTTGGAAGAGCAAACCCTTACTTATTTAAGTTTGTTGAAAAAGACACTCAACATAGTAATCAATACGGAAGCCAAAACTTAATTATATATAGATATGCCGATCTTCTTATTATGTTAGCTGAAATTTCTAATGAATTACAAAATGGAGAACAATTAGGATATGTTACTGAAGTTTTAGATAGAGTAGGGATGTCAAATGCAGCATATCTAGGAGATCAAAGTTCATTTAGAGATGCTATAATGAGGGAATATAGGTATGAACTTATTGGAGAAGGAGAAGATTCGAATAACAATAGAAGAAGAGGATTTGATTATTTTTTAACCAATACTATCAATAAACACAATAATAATCCAATTTTCTCTCCAAAAGTGGATTTGTTATTAAGTACAGATCCAGCACAGGTTATGCAATTACCTATACCTCTTTCTGAAATTAACACAAATGAATTTATTGATAATTAGTATTGTAATAAATTAAAATATTTTTAAAATAAACACAATGAGATTAAAATTATTAATTTTCTTATTAATATTTTTCACTGGTTTTACAGTTTTATCACAAGAAGATTCTGATTATAAATTATATTTAGATAGTTCAAAACCCCACGTAGATCGATTAACTGATTTAATGTCTAGAATGACTTTAGAAGAAAAAGTTTATCAAATGAATCAATTTGTTGGTCTAGAACATATGCGAAAAGCCGAGAGAGATTTATCTCCTGAAGATTTATTGAATAATGATGCTCAAGGATTTTATAAGGGTGTGTTCAGTAATGATGTTATGCAAATGACTGAGGAAGGAAAAATAGGTTCTTTTTTACATGTTTTAACTGCTGAAGAGGGTAATTTATTGCAAGAACTTGCTAATAAATCCAGATTAAGAATACCAATATTAATAGGAATTGATGCTATTCATGGAAATGCATTGTATAGTGGAGCTACTGTATATCCATCTCCAATAACTCTAGCTTCTACGTGGAGTGATCAGTTTTTATTTGATGTAGGTAGACAAACTGCACTAGAAATGAGAGCAACAGGTTCGCATTGGGCATTTACTCCAAATATTGATGTTTTAAGAGATCCAAGGTGGGGTAGAGTTGGTGAAACTTTTGGGGAAGACCCGTTTATGGTAGGTAATCTTGGTGCGTCTATGATCAATGGCTTTCAATTAAATGATTTTACTGGAACAAATAAAGTTATTGCATGTGCAAAACATATGATTGCTGGTAGTGAACCAATTAATGGCTTGAATGCATCTCCAATGGATATTTCTTTAAGAACTTTAAAAGAAGTCTACTTGCCCCCTTATAAAAAAGCTATAGATGCTGGAGTTTATTCTATAATGGCTGCACATAATGAATTAAATGGGATTCCATGTCACATGAGTAGTTGGCTAATGACAGATTTATTTCGTAATGATTGGGGTTTTGAAGGCTTTTATGTGAGTGACTGGATGGATATTGAAAGAATTGAAACCTTGCATCATGTAGCTAATGATTTAAAGGAAGCTTCTTTTTTAGCTGTAAATGCGGGAATGGATATGCATATGCACGGAGTAGACTTTCCAGAATTTGTTATTGAATTAGTTCAAGAAGGAAAACTTCCTATTTCTAGAATTAATGACGCATGTTCAAAAATTTTAATGGCTAAATTTAAGTTAGGATTATTTGAAAATAGATTTGTTGATATTGAAAAGATTTCTGAAAGAATTTTCACACCTTCGCATAGATTTACTGCTTTAGAAACTGCTAGAAAGGGTATTGTATTGTTAAAAAACTCAAGTTTACTTCCTTTAAAAAAAGTAAAAAATTCTAAAAAAATTTTAGTTACTGGTCCAAACGCAAATAATCAATCTATACTAGGGGATTGGCATGCTGCTCAACCTGAAGAAAATGTAACTACTATTTATGAGGGAATAAAGGAATTAGGAGAATCAAAAGGATACAGCGTTTCATTCCATAATTCAGGTGAGAAAATTAGAAAAATATCTAATGTAAATATTCAGAATACTCTAAAAGCTTCTAAAGATGCAGACTATGTTGTTGTAGTTGTTGGAGATAATTCTATGAGATACAAGTGGAAAGATAAAACTGCTGGTGAGAATATGGCTAGAGCAGAGCTGAATTTAGCAGGTAAACAGCTAAAACTTGTAATGTCATTAAAAGAAATAAACAAAAATGTAATTGTTGTATATGTAAATGGAAGACCAATAAGTGAACCATGGATACAGGAAAACATTCGTGCAGTTATTAAGGCTTGGGAGCCAGGAAGCTTTGGAGGAAAAGCTGTTGCAGAAATAATCTTTGGAGATGTTAATCCTAGCGGTAAACTACCTTTAACTGTTCCTAGAAGTGTAGGGCAATTAAAGATGTTTTATAATCACAAGCCATCTCAGTATTTTCATAAATATGCATTTGAAAAGAATAAACCATTATATCCATTTGGATATGGATTAAGCTACACAAAATTCAACTATACAAAACCTAAACTTCTGAATTCAGATTTTGATAAGAATTCAATTATTAAAGTTCAATTAGAAGTTACTAATATAGGAGATATGGATGGAGAGGAAGTTGTTCAGCTATATATTAGGGATAAAGTCAGTTCTGTTACAAGACCAGTTAAAGAATTAAAAGGTTATAAAAGAGTTCATTTAAAAGTTGGAGAAACTAAAAAAGTAATTTTTGAAATTAAACCTGAGTCTTTAGCTTTTTATGATATTGAAATGAATTATGTTGTTGAACCAGGTGGTTTTAATATCATGACAGGTTCTTCTTCTAATTCAAAAGATCTAAAGACTGTTGAGTTGAATATCTTAAATAAAATTAATTTTAATAATTAAAAATCTCCATGAGTAAATATAAATTACTAACTGTCATTATTTTAATGTTTTGTTTTTCAGCTTTTGCTCAAAATGAGTCTGGTAAAGAAAATATCATTTTTATAATTGTAGATGATTTAAGAGATCTTGTTATGGCAGATAATCAACTTGAAATTATAACACCAAACATAGATAAATTAAAGAAAAGGGGTGTTAATTTTAAAAATTCATTTACTAACAATCCTGTATGTGGAGCATCAAGAGCTAGTATACTTACTGGCTTAAGACCCACTAAATCTAGATTCAGAAATTATGACACTAAAATAAATAAAGATGCTCCAAACGCATTAACTATTGCATCTTATCTTAAAAAAAATGGCTACAGGACAATTAGTAATGGTAAAATTTCTCATTTTGCTAAGGATGCAGCTTACGGATGGGATGATATGTTCCGGAGTCCAAGAAGTAATCCTAAGGACTATAAGGATACTTTAAATATTAAAAATTTAAAAAATAATTTTGGTCCAGCTTCTGAATTTATTTATGCGGACGATAATGATTATTCCGACGGAAAAGTTACCCAAAAGACTCTCCGAGATATACAATCTATAAATAATGATGATAAACCTTATTTTATAGCTGTAGGTTTTCAAAAGCCTCATTTACCATTTATTGCTCCTAAAAAGTATTGGGATTTATATGATAGAAATGATATATCATTACCATATAATAATTTTTTCCCTCCATCTGCTCCAAAAAAAGCTAATTATTTTTATGAATTAAGAAAGTTTACGGATATTCCTGATAATGGTCCAATTACAGATAGTAAGGCTAAAGAGTTAATACATGCTTACTATGCTTGTGTTAGTTATATTGATGCACAAATAGGTCTTATTTTAGATGAATTAGACAACCAAGGTTTAACCGATAATACTACAGTTGTATTAACTAGTGATCATGGTTTTAGTCTTTCAGAACATGGTAGATGGACTAAACATAATTTATTTCAATACGAACTTAAAATTCCTATGATTATTAGTTCCCCTAAATACAAAAAAAACAAAACCAGTGAATCTTTTGTTGAATTAGTTGATTTGTATCCAACATTTTGTGATATAGCGGGATTAGAAATTCCTGATTTTGCTCAAGGCAAGTCCTTGATTAATAATCTTAAAAATCCAAAAAAAATCACTAATGATATTGCATTTTCAAGATGGCAAAATGGAGAAACTTTAATATCTAACAAATATTATTACACGGAGTGGAGTCGAAAAGGAAATTTAACACATAGGATGTTATATGACATCGAAAATGACGAATTACAAATGAATAACATAGCTGAAATCAAATCTAAAAAATCAATTGTCGATAGTCTTAGTCGTATACTAAACAAGCATATTAAGTCAATTAATTAAAGTTGAATAATTTGACTCTAACATATAAAACAAAACTAGCTCCCAAAAGTTTTATTTTACTTTGATTATATTAAGAATTAAATTAAATTTAGAATTAACATTAAACTAATATCAAATGAAAAATATTTTTTATATACTTTTTTTAAGCTTATTTATATTAAGCTGTTCAACAACTGAAACAAAATCAGAAAATCAAAGAGGAATTATTGAACAAAACGATGCGAAATCTTCTGTTATGGATGCTTTTAATAACGCTTATTTAGCAGATGATATGACCGGTCAGGATAGTATTTTTACAGAAAATGCAGTTGCTAGAGTAAATGGTCAAGAGATGTCTCCAACTCAAATGATGGAAGCGTTTATGAGCGGAAAAGAGTCTTACTACGAAGTAAAGAATATTAGCACAACTACTGCTACCCATATTTATGATGATAATGAAAATGGAAAGGGAGCAATCTATACTAGTACTTGGTTTACATGGGAAGGAACAAGTGTTTCTACAGGTGTTGTAGTGTCAAATCCTGTTCATGCATACTTTAGATGGGAAGGTGATAAGGTTTCTCTTGTATCATATATTTTTGATTCGGCAAATTATGTAGCTAACATGGGGACTTCTGAATAATATTTAAATAATATTTTCTACTATTACTATTAAGGCTTTTGAAGTGGAAATCCACGATCTCTCATTAACGCTTCAATATTAGCATCCCTTCCTCTAAATAGACGGTAAGCTTCTGCAGGGTCAATTGAATTTCTTGGTGAAAATAAGTAATCCACTAATTTCTTAGCAACATCTTTATCATAAAACCCGCCTGGAGCTTCAGCAAATGCTTCTGATGCATCAGAAGTTAATACGTCTGCCCACATATAACCGTAATAGGCAGTTGCATATCCTTCACCTGAAAAGACATGTCCAAAGTGTGGCGTTCTGTGTCTCATAGGTAGTTCAGTAGGCATTTTTAGATCTGCTAATGTTTCTCTTTCAAATTTATCTACATCTATGTTTGATGGATCTGCTAAATGAAATTTCATGTCCATAATTGCAGAGGCTAAATATTCTGTTGTTCCAAAACCTTGATTAAATGTTGAGGCTTTTTTTATTTTAGCCACTAGTTCTTTTGGCATTGGCTCTCCAGTATTATTATGAACTAAATACTGATTAATTACTCTGTCAGTAGACAACCATCTTTCAAGAAGTTGAGATTGAAATTCTGTATAATCTCTAACGCCACCATTTAAGGTTGGATATTTTACATTAGAAGAGAAAAAGTGTAATGCATGTCCAAATTCATGAAAAAAAGTAGTAGCGTCGTCCCACGATACTAATAAAGCCTCACCTGGTGCAGGTTTTACAAAATTAGAGTTATTCGAAGCTAAAACATTAGTCTTTCCATCCATTGTTGTATGACTTCTATATGTTGTAGCCCAAGCTCCAGATCTTTTTCCTTGTCTAGCGTATGGATCTAAGTACCATAATCCAATATGTTCACCAGAGGATTTATCTTGAACTTCCCAAACATTTACATCTTCATGAAATACAGGAATTTTACCTTTCTCTAAAGCTGTAAACTTGAAATTAAATAATTCCCCAGCTACATAAAACATAGCCTCAGTTAATTTATCTAGTTGTAAATATTGTTTGACTTCATCAGAGTCTAAATCATATTTTATTTTTCTAACCTTTTCAGCATAGAATCTATAGTCCCAAGGTTCAATTGTGATTTTGGGATTGACAAGCTCATTAGCTGCTTTCTGCATATCAGCGACTTCTTCATCAACTCTGGCTATTGCAGCAGGCCATACTGCCTCCATTAATGCCATTGCATTTTCAGGGTTTTTTGCCATTCTATCTTGTAGTCTCCATTGAGCATAATTTTCATGACCTAATAAACCAACTCGTTCTTTTCTTAATCTTAATATTTCAGCTATAATTTGGTTATTATCAAACTCACCTCCATTATCTCCTCTAGAATAATAGTTTTTCCATACAACTTCTCTGATTTCTCTATTGGTAGAATAAGTTAAAAATGGATCCATAGAAGATCTTGTGTTAGTTATCGCATATTTATCTTCAAATCCTTTGTCTTGTGCAATTTTTTTAGCGGATTTTATAAATCCATTTGATAAACCTTTTAATTCAGATTCCTCTAAATAAGTAACATAATTTTCTTCATCGTGTAATACATTATTAGAAAAATCATTATATAATTTAGAAAGTTCTAGATTGATTTCTGCATATCTCTCTTTTTTATCCTTGTCTAAAGCAGCTCCATTCATCTCAAAACTCTTGTATGTTAAATCTAAAACTCTTTGTTGATCATTTTCTAAAGGATTAGTTTTAGAAGCCTTGTAAATAGCACTAACTCTCTCAAATAATTTTTCATTTTGATTGATTGATGAGGAATATTGAGAAAGCTTAGGGGCTAATTCTCCTTGAATCTTTCTAAATTCAGGACTTGACATGTTACTTGATAAAATTCCATAGTATGGATAAACATCACTTAAAAGTTTTCCAGACCTTTCCATTTCTTCAATAGTGTTTTCAAATGTTGGAGATTCTGGGTTATTAGCAATTTTATCTATATCACTAAGACTCATTTCCATTCCACTAAGCATAGCTTCTTTTACTAGCTTGGGAGTCATTTTATCAAATGCTGGAACTCCTCCAAATTCTAAACTTTTGTCTGACCATTGTTTCATTATAGGGTTTGAATTATTACAGTTTACTAAAAATAAAGAGGAAATAATAATTATAAATAAATTTTTCATAGTGCAATTCTGTTCGTTTTGTTTAAATTTAATATAACGAAAATATTGATATGGAAAACAAATTTGAAAAAGTACTTTGGAGTGTTAGATATGTTGTTATTCTTGCAGTTATTCTTTCAATAATAGCTTCAATTTCTCTTATTGTAATAGGAAGTTGGGATATTATTCAAGCAATAATATTTTATAATCCATTATTTGATTCAGCTATTCAAGATAATAATCAACTTTTATTTAAAATTATATCATCGATAGATTTATTCTTAATTGGAATAGTTTTATTGATTTTTGGTTTTGGTATATACGAGCTTTTTGTAAGTGAAATTGATTTCGCTAATGCCAAGTTTTCTGAATCTACTCTGAAAATTAAAAGTTTAGATCAACTAAAAAATAAGATTATAAAAGTTATTATAATAGTTTTAATAGTTAAGTTTTTTGAAAAGATTTTAAAATTAACTGAAAACTTTACAAGTCCATTAGATATCTTGTTTTTTGGATTATCAATTTTATCTATTTGTTTAGGATATTATTTGATCAATATAAATACTAAGTGATAAGGAGACTTTAAATAAAAATATGAAAAAAAATCCTTCTACTATTTCTTTTTATTCCAATTGTTTCTTCATTCTATTTTCCGGAAAGTCCTGAAATGTCACAAATAAATTTACATCCAGATTTAAAAGGATATTTTGTGGATGCAAAGAATGGTGATGATGACAATAGCGGAAAGCAGCTTGATAGCCCTTGGAAAACTGTAGAAAAAATTAACTCTATCATTTTTGAGCCTGGCGACAATGTATATTTTAAAAGAGGCACAAGCTATTCCCATGGGCTTCAGATTAATGGTAATGGAACAAAAGATAATCCAATCACTGTTTCGGCTTATGGAGAAGGTGATGCTCCGAAGTTTACAAATACAAATGACAGCGTATTTAATGGTAATGCAATTCAAATAAACGGAGATTATCAGATTGTAGAGAACCTATATGTTTATGGAACGAATCCAGCGTCTAATGGATTTTTCTTAACAGTTTGGAAATTGGGAGGAATAAAAGCGAACTTAGGTGCAGACCATGCAATAATACGCAATAATGAAGTGGTAGATTGTCCTATTGGGATAAACTCTTATAGTGAGTTCAGTCTTATTACCAACAACAATATACATGATTGCAACCGACCTATTTTTCCTCCAGGTTGGGGTCCTATTGGCATAAGAATTGGAATGGGAAATACTGAAATATCACATAACATCATACACAACTATCATAGCTTAGGTGGAACTTGGGGTGGCGATGGTGGAGCGATAGAAATTGATGATGGAAGAAATCCTCGAAATAATATTTTTATTCATCACAATAAAAGCAGCTTAAATATGGGTTTTTGTGAAATAAGCTATGGCTTTGATATATGTGAAAAAAAGCATCTCGAAAGAGCATTTAGGCTAGGGGATAGTCGCACTTGTAAAAATGAAGACCGAACTCTTAAGAATCTGATTATGGCTTACAACGAATCAAGAGACTATAGTGCTTTTACACAAATATTTTCACCAATGGTAGATTCATATATTGAGAATAATACAATAATAAGAACTGTTGAGCATCCTGATATCGAATCTAATGTATTTCGAGAACACGACCCAAATAACCAAGCAATAGATAGTCCAACTAAATACAGAAACAACCTTGTTGTCCTTGTGTCAGAAAAAACTCGCAAGGGAGTAGGAAATCAAGTTTATCTTGGTTGGCCTATGGCAGAATTCAATCATTCAAATAATCTCTTTTTTAATTTGGATAGCCCCATCATTGTATTCAGCGATAATCCAGCTGAAAACAAAGAAAATGCTGAAGGGGAAATTATTGCGAATCCTCTTTTGGTAAATTTATTTAAGGGAGATTATCGTCTTACAGCCAAGAGCCCTGCCATAGATAATGGATATGACGATGGACATTACTCATTTGACCTTGATGGAAATCCTATTGTTTCTAAAAGAGATATTGGAGCTTACGAATTTCAGTTGAAATAAAACAGGCATATGTATCTAACTTGCAGTAATTTTGTATATCTATTCTTGTGTGTATTTCCTCTCTTAAAGTTGTTTATCATTGATTGAAAAATTGTAATTTTAAAATGTAAAAACAACTTACCTATTGAATTCAAAAGCTATAAATATTGTTTGGTTAAAACGGGACCTTCGTTCTCAAGATCATGAACCTTTATTAAAGGCTGAATGTGCTGGGATACCTTATCTCATTATCTATCTCTTTGAACCTTCTAGAATTGAGTATCCAGATACCAGTCAAAGACATTTGCAGTTTGTATACCATTCAATTGGTAATTTAGATAAAGTATTAAGTGAGTTTAATAGACGAGTTGAGTTGTTTTATGGAGAGGCTGTTGATGTGTTTAATTATTTAATTAAGGACTTTGATATCATTTCTGTGTTCAGTTACCAAGAAAGTGGAACACAAATCTCTTGGGAACGCGATAAAAAAATAAAACAGTTTTGTAAGTCCAATCAAATCATCTGGAAAGAATCACAACGAGACGGTATTTTAAGAGGCATTAAAAACAGGAAAGATTGGAATAAAAAATGGCATCTTAAAATGCATACACCTGTCATTCAAAACAAATTTACAATCTCTAAAGAATCACACTTAGAACATCCCTTTCTAATGCCATCAATATTAGAGTCTCAACTAAAAGAATACCCGAATCAATACCAACCACCAGGAGAAAAAAATGCTTGGAGGTACTTAAAATCATTCACTAACCATAGAGGGTTTAACTACCATAGACATATATCCAAACCTATGGAAAGTAGAATGTCTTGTAGCCGCTTATCTCCTTATTTGGCGTGGGGTAATATGAGTATTAAACAAGTTTTTCAGTTTATTGGAACTCATCCAAATGGAACTAGAAATAATAAAGCTTTCTCAGCCATGCTTACCCGACTACATTGGCATTGTCATTTTATTCAAAAATTTGAAATGGAGTGTCGCTATGAAACCGAGTGTATTAATAGTGGTTATGAGATTTTGCAACATGAAAAAAATGAGGCATTTATAAAAGCATGGAAAACAGGAACTACAGGCTATCCTTTGATTGATGCTTGCATGCGAGCTGTTGAATCTACAGGATGGATTAATTTTAGAATGCGGGCTATGGTTGTATCTTTTTTAACACTCAATTTGGACCAAGATTGGCGTAAGGGGACCTACCATCTTGCACGTCAGTTTTTAGATTACGAACCTGGCATACACTATCCTCAGTTTCAAATGCAGGCGGGGACTACAGGTATAAATACAGTTCGTTTGTACAATCCTGTTAAAAACTCTAAAGAGCATGATCCGGAAGGTATTTTTATAAAAAAATGGATTCCAGAACTAGCAAACGTTCCAGTGGCACATATTCATGAACCTTGGACCATGACAGTCATGGAACAGACCTTTTGTGGAGTTTTGATTGGAGAGGCTTATCCACTACCAATTGTGGACTTACAAGAAAGTTCTAGAGCTGCCAGAGATAAAATATGGGGTCATAAAAAGCATCCTGCCGTTCAAGAAGAAAAGAAACGATTATTAAGAACGCATGTAAATGCGATTTAAATGTAGAATAGTTTTTACTATTTTTATATTTAATTAAATAGAGGGACAATGAGCTTACTAACAAAAAAACATTCATAATTCATGTCAAAACAAAAAAATATAATCATATCCATAATAATCATTCTTTTTGTTTGGAGTTTTTTTGAATTATAACTCTGAACAAAACATAGATTATAATTCAGTCCGAGAATTACATAAAGATAATCTCGAAAAAAGCCCATTTAAGAATACAAAAAAACTCAATAAAAAAGAGAGAAAGAAATTACAAATTCCTCCAAATGCATACAATGATCGTTTATGGGAATTGACAATGGATCCAGTTCTTGGTAGACCTAGCACTGAAAATATTTTTTTAATTCAAGAGGAATTAGAAAAAGTATCAAAAATCAAAAAACCAGGTGTTCCTGGAGAAAATCCTGATATGGCTTGGGTTCCTAGAGGACCGACTAACATAGCAGGCAGAACAAACGGGATGATGTTTGATCCAAACGACAGTACTAATAAAAAAGTTTTTGCTGGTGGAGTTAGTGGAGGAATTTTTGTAAATGAAAATATCGTAGATGCTGAATCTGAATGGAAAATGATTGAAGGAGTTCCTAAAAATCTACCCATTTCCGTACTAACCTATGATCCTAATAATTTCAATATTTTCTATGCTGGAACTGGAGAAATATACACCGGAGGTGATGCTATGGGTAATGGACTTTGGAGATCTACAGATGCAGGACTTACTTGGCATAATATATTTGGAGGAAGTTCTGATTCTGAACAGGTATTTAGAGGTCAAATAAACGAGATTAGCGTTGTTAGTCAAAATAATTTTGATCCAATCAGTTTTTTACAAGCTTCGTTTGGCCCCAATCTTCCGGGACCTCCAATGGACTATTTAAGTGAGGAAATAGTAATTGCAAACCCGTTAGATGGTTGTTCAACTTTATCTAATTCAGAAAAAATTAAAGATAAAATTGTATTAATTGAAAGTGGTTCTCTTGATGGAAGTGACTGTGATTATCTAAAAAAAGTGATTGAGGGTCAAACAGCTGGTGCTAAGGCTGTGGTAGTATATAATAAAAATACGGGCGATTCAGGATGGTCAGATGATTTGATAACAATGAATTCAAATAATGGGGATGCTTCTACGGTCAACATTTCATCCATATTTATAAAAGCTTCATCAGGAAAGAAAATAAAAGAACTTATTGAAAATGAAAAAACAACTATAAAAATTTCTAAAAAAACTAATGTTGCTAATTCTAATTCCACAATTGTCCCAGGAATGTTTTTTATTAATGATGTGGTTGTGCGTGATAACGAAGGAACGTCAGAAGTTTATGTGGCAGCTGGATCTAGATTATGGGATATTGGGGGAAATCAAAGTACAATTTTAGGATCTGGACATGATGCAGTTTACAAATCAATTGATGGAGTAAATTGGTCTAAAATAGAATTATACCATCCAATAGACAATGATAATGACATTCATAATTTTGCTGTTGTTCCGATGGATTTAGAATTAGATAATGATAATAGATTGTGGGCATCATCTACTATAAGTCCTCAGTACAGGTTAACTGGAGACCAGTGGGGTGGTAATCCACCCAAAGGTGGTGGTAAAATCTACAGATTCAATGAAGAAGGAAATTCAGCAACATTCATTAATTCTATCAATGTTGATGTATCACTTCAAGCTGGTAATACAACCATGCAGGGGAGAAGAACGGAGATGACATTTACAGCTGATAATCAACTTATAGTTTTGTGTATTGCTCCTGAAGCTAACGGAGGTTATTGGAGACTTGTTCCAAGATTATATAAGGGTTCAGTTGATAATTGGATTTCAGGAAACTACGATGAGTTATCAAAACCAATTGATCAAGATGATGGTATTGAAGATTACGATTTTGCAAGAGGACAAGGATACTACAGTGTTTCACTTGCAGCGCATCCAACAAATAAAAATGAGGTTTATGTTGGTGGCATTAATCTTTTTTCATCTAATCAAGGAGGTAAAGACTGGGGACAATTGACTCACCAAAGAGGAAGGTATGCGCAATATCTCCATGCAGATCAACATTCAGTTATTTTTAATAAAAATGATCCGAGTAAAATTCTTATTGGTAACGACGGCGGAATTGGATATAAAACAGTCGGAGATTTATTACCAAGAAACAACAAATTTCATACTGCACAATATTATACAGTTGCTGTAGCTCCATTTGGGATGTTTGACGATTACACTACTATCGTTTCTGGATTTGATAAATTAGTTGGATCTTGGGATTCATCAGCAGAACAAACTGTTTATACTAAGGAAACAACTATTAACGGACATATGGATGTCTTTGCGGGAGGCATGCAAGACAACGGCACCTCAATACAAGCAGATAATAATAATGGTTTTTCAGAAGGGAATGATTTTGGGTCAGGTGATGGAGCTGGAACAATGTTTTCACAAAATAACAATAACAAGTATGTAGTATACAATTATGTTTACAACAACTCCGTTAGAGTTTTAAACATGAATAATCCCGGAAATGACGGCAGAAGTAGGTGGTGGAGAATATCATCAAATGATGATAACGAAGGTGATTTTATTAACAAACAAGCTTTAGATTCAAATTTTGGAATAATTTATTCAAATGCTGGTAATGGTAAAGTTAGAGCCTATCACAACTGGGATAATTTTGGTCCTGGTTCACAGGGAGAAATAAAGGACACATACCTAATTGATAATCTAGGATCAAATATTTCTGCGTTAACAGTTTCTCCATTTCAAACACAGTCTTCCACTTTATTTGCAGGAAATGATAATGGTGCATTATGGAAAATAACAAATGCTCAAAATCCTAATACCCAAACGAAAGAACAAATAAGATGGGATGAGTTTTCAGGAAGTATTTCTGACATTGAATTTGGTGAAGATGAAAAACACATTTTTGTAACTTTTTATAATTATGGTGTTGAAAGTATTTTTTACAGTGACGATGGTGGGGAAAATTGGTCAAAAAAAGAGGGTAATCTTCCAGACCTACCAGTATATAATATTTTACAAAGTCCATTAGATAAAGATGAAGTTATAATTGGGACCGAATTAGGAGTTTGGTTTACAAATAATTTTAGTGCTGAAAATCCATCTTGGAATCAAGCAAATTCCGGAATGAAAGATGTAAGAGTTACTGATATGGATTTAAGAAAGGGAGATAATAAAGTTTTTATATCGACCTATGGTCTTGGGATTTATTCAGGTATTTTTCAAGATACAGAGCCTACATTTACAATGAATTCATCTACGAAATCTTTAGAAATTTTAGTAGGAGAAAAAAAGAGTTTTGATGTTGATTATAAAGTTTATAATAATTTTAATGAAGAAATTGTATTTTCTCTTGAGGGTGCACCTGAAAATTCTAATGTTATCTATGATCCAGCAAAGAAATTAGTTGTTAATAGTGATGGTAAATTAAAAGTTGAATTAAAAATTGATCAAAACTCAGATGTTGGTAGTTATGGTTTAACCCTAAAAGCAGCTTCAACCAGCAAATCAAGAGAATTAAAAATTGATTTAAAAGTAACTTCAGACATTGATAAAGATGGCATTTTATACGATGTGGACAATTGTCCAAATACAGCTAATGCTGATCAATCCGATTTTGATGGTGATGGAATAGGGGATGTTTGTGATGATGATGTAGACGGAGATGGCGTATTAAATGCAGACGATAATTGCCCTAACACGCCTGATGGAACTAATGTTGATGTTAACGGTTGTCCTGTTTTCACTTTGCCTTTAGATAATAACAAGGTATCGGTTACTAGTGCGAGTTGTATTGGTACTACTGACGGATCGATTGGACTTAGTATTGAGGATGCTAGTTATGCTTATTCAGTTACTGTTACAGGCCAAGACGATCCAATTACTTTAGGCGGCGAGACTAAGACGGCTTCAGTGACAGGTCTTGGAACAGGTACTTACACGGTTTGTTTTAAAGTAGACGGACAAGACACTTACGAGCAGTGCTTTGAAGTTAACATAGGCGAGCCTAAAGCGTTAAGCGTGTTTATCGATGTTGATAACGACAACAGAACTACTAGCATACAATTAAGCGGTTCTTCTAGTTACAACGTAGAAGTAAACGGACAGCGTTACAACGTTAAAGGAGATAGGTTTACAACTAATCTTCCTTCGGGACTTAGTATTATTAAGATAAGCACAGACTTAGACTGTCAAGGTATAATAGAAAGAGAGATCTTTATCTCAGAAGACATATTGTATTACCCTAATCCAACACCAGGAGACGTTAACGTGTATGTTAATGGAGAAGACAGTAAAGTAACAATGAGCGTGTTTAGTTCAAAAGGAGATCTAATCTTTACAAAAGAACAAGAGATACAAACGACAAGAAAAACAGATTTAGACCTGGGTGGTGTTCCAGCAGGTACTTACTTAGTTACTCTTGAAGGACCAACAGTTAGAAAAACATTTAAAATAGTAAAACGATGAAAAAACTAATTCTACTATTACTGTTAATTCCACTTGTTTCTTTTGGACAAAATGATTTTATTGGGTCTGTTGAGAGAATATCAAATGAAATAGATGATTTTATTTCTAAAGATTCAAAAATTGAAATTATTGCAAAAGGGTTTAGTTGGTCAGAAGGTCCAGTATGGTCTAAAAAACTAAATGCTGTTCTTTTTTCAGATGTTCCTAATAATATTATTTATAAATGGGACGAAATAAATGGTTTGGATGTTTTTTTAAACGAAATTGGATACTCAGGAATTGTTACTAATTCAAAAAAAGATGGTACAAATGGATTAACAATTGATCAGCAAGGAAACTTAATAATCTGTATGCATGGTGATAGGAGAATAGTAAAACTTGAAGATTGGCAAAGCAATAAAGTTATTCCTATAGCAACATCATTTAATAAGAAACTGTTTAACAGCCCGAACGATTTAGTATATAATAGCAAAAACGAGTTATTTTTCACTGATCCACCATATGGGTTTAAAAATGGGGATAATGACAAATTAAAAGAATTACAATTCAACGGAGTTTTTAGACTTAGCCCAAATGGTGACTTAAAGCTTTTAATTAAAAACTTATCACGACCTAATGGTATTGCTATTTCAAAAGATGAAAAAACTTTATATGTTGCAAATTCTGATTCAAAAAGTCCTATAATTATGAAATATCAAATCACTGATTATGGAGTAGGAAATCCTGAAATATTTTTTGATGGCTCTGTTTTATCGAAAAATAATATTGGGGCATTTGATGGTTTAAAAATACATCCATCAGGTACTATTTTTGCAACGGGTCCTGGTGGAGTTTTGTTGATTAAGAGCGACGGAAACCATATTGGTACAATTCGAACTGAAGTCAGAAGTGCAAATTGTGCTTTTGATGACAAATATGAATATCTGTATATGACTTCTCATCAGTACTTAACTAGAATAAAATTGATAAACTAATAGGATAAGGAGCTAAGACCCTCATTATTATACATGCTTATACAAACACCATACGATATATTAAATCATTTATGGTTTAAATTAAATGTAAAAAGTATTTAATAAACATACTCTTGAGTATTTAAGTTTGGTCTAATATTTGCTTCATAGTAATAAAAAATATATATGAAAAATTTAATTTTACTATTATCAATCTTTTTTATTACGTCTTGTCAGATGTCTAAAAAAAGTCAAGAACCATCAAATCCTACAGAGTCTGTTGAAATGAAAGCTGAAACTCCTGTAGCTCTAG
>CASIBD010000002.1:0-107298 GCA_949372825.1 uncultured Flavobacteriaceae bacterium
AATGGAATATAAAACCACAATATGAAAAGAATAGAATTGAATGGGAAAATGGTAAAAAATGTAAAGATTATAAGGGTAATTATATAAATAGATTCTTATTAGAAATAGTTGTTTGGGATATGTTATTAAAAACCTTAAAGAATAGTAAATTAATAAGAAAAAAGTATGAGGATAAGTATAAAAAATGATTTAAAATTAAAAGATTCTAATATTCATTCTAAAAAATACTATCAGAAATTAATTACAAAAGATGAGGATAAAAAATTTAAATTATATGATGATTATTTAGATAAAAAAATCAAAAAGAAAGATTATGATTTATATAATGTTAGATATGATAAAAGTATAGAAAGTCATTTAGAAAGAATAAATGATATTGAAAACAAAATTGAATCCTTTAATAAATTGAATAATAAAGACTTTGAGAAAATTGAAGATTTAATGAGTAGTGATTTAGATATAATGTTTGATGTAAAAAATATTAAGGATAAAAGGAAGTTAATTGATAGATATATTGAAAAAATCTATTTAAAAAGGTTAGATGATAATAATTATTATCTTAAATTTGAATTGACATTAAAAGAAAAAATGGAACAAATTCATTTTAATTAAACACATATATAAAAACAAATATATGGCATTAGAAATAACAGACGCAAATTTTGATGAATTAGTATTAAAGTCACGAAACCAGTAATGGTTGATTTTTGGGCAGAATGGTGTGGGCCATGTAGAATGCTTAGGACCGATCATTGAAGAAGTTAGCAAGGACTATGAGGGAAAAGCTGTTGTAGGAAAATTAGACGTAGATTCTAATCAAGAATTCGCAGCAAAGTTTGGAGTAAGAAATATTCCAACTGTATTAGTTTTTAAAGATGGTGAATTAGTAACTCGTCAAGTTGGCGTTTCTCCAAAAAACGTTTACACAGAAAGTATAGACGCATTATTATAGTATTACTTGCTTATTTGCTTGCGGAATTAAAAATGCAGTGTATATTTGCACTCGCTAATCTAGGTCTGGTAGTTCAGCTGGTTAGAATACCTGCCTGTCACGCAGGGGGTCGCGGGTTCGAGTCCCGTCCAGACCGCAAAATCAATCCTCCAATTTGGGGGATTTTTTGTTTTTACCACTTTAAATTAATAATTGCATTAGATTTACAAAAATGAAATTAGTAAAAGATAAATTTTTATTGATAGGATCATTAGTGTGGCTTATAGCAACATCTTCATATTTTTTGCTTAATTCTATGGGATTTGCATTATCACCAATCTCAGAGGATGGTTTAAATAGTTTATTGACAATTTATATTCCAGTATTACTGCTATCAGTTTTTTTGTTACTCTATTTAACTAGAAAAAGAGAAAGAGTTGATTGGGTAGAGCTTTATGCTGTTGATAAGGAATCTGCAAAAAAAGAAGCTTGGTTATGTCTAATTTATTTAATAATAACTCAACTAATCTTAGGGTTAGGTTTCAATTTAGGTTTGCATTTTCCTGGTACTGACATTTACTCAAGCGGAAGTCATTCTCAACAAGATGTATTGATTTGGGTAATTACATATACATTAATTTACACTATTATTCCTCTTTTATGGCTTCAAACAAAAGGTCTTTCTATAGGAAAACTCTTCACTTCATTTAAATGGAAAAGAGATATATGGATAATTGTTTCTTATTGGGCTTTAGATTTTTTTGGTCCAATAATTACAGGGTCTACCGATTTTATTGGAGGCATTTTAGCAAGTCAATACGCAATAGGTATTCCTACAGGTATTTTAGTTAATTCCCTGGGAGCTGGATTGCCAGTCTTAGTAATGATGCATATGATTTTCATACCACGAATAGCGGTAATATTTAAGCATAAAATCACAGTTATATTACTTGCAGGTCTTTTTTATTCTGTTTTTAGTTTGTTTGACCAAGGAGTGATTATAGTAATTTATCTATTGGGCTAACTTCCTTTACATATATAATTATGACACAAACACTTGTTGGTATGGGAAAGGCAACTTTTACTGTTGTAACAGGAAATCCATTTATTCATTTTATTACGTTACACATTATTAGTGCTAGGGTTCCATTTGATACACGAATGTATATTGATATATTTAAACTTAAGTAATTGTTTTGTTTAAAATATTTTAATTCAATTTAAATGTAGTGACAACGATTCCATGATCGGATGGGTAAATAATTTTTTTATTATTTATAATTATTGGTTCATTAAAAAAAGCGTTGTAAGATTTTGATTTAATAGATTTAATAGATTTTCCTTTATAGAAAATATAATCAATTCTGTGAGAGTCTTTCCTTCCTTTTTTATCCCATGTAATACCAGGATGAGTTTTTGGATTCGGGTTTTCTTTTCTGTAGGAATCAATCAATCCTAAATTATCTAAAATTTTAGTCGCCCCCCAGGGAACAATCAATTTATTGTGAATTTTTTTTGTTTTTTTAGTCCAGTCTAAATGTGATAATGAGTTCATATCTCCTCCAAAAACCATTGGAATGGAGTCTGTTTCCTGCGAATATTTTTTTAGATAAGGAAGAACTTTTTTCAACATTTCAAATCTTGCTCCACTTTGTTCCCATTTTAATAATTCTTCAACTGTTTTTCCCATTTTTTCAGGCTCATTATCCCATGGTAAATAATGAAACCAATTTGAAAAGAAACGTATAGTCTTTCCGTTTATAGGAATTTCAATTCCACCCAAATAAAACGGAAGTTTTGTGTCTATTCTTTTTCCAAAAGGATACCTTGAATAAATAGATAAATTGACTGATTTATCATTAAGTGGAGTTTCTTTAGATGCAATCAGGTGAAAATTATATTTTAAAAAATCCGCAATAAATGGACCAGAACCATATGTCTCTACCATTAAAATTATATCTGGATTTATTTCTTTAATTATTTTGGCAACGTTTTCAGGTCCATTTTCAATATCATTTCCACCATGAAAAATATTCCAAGCCATAACTTTAAATGTGTTTTGTTGAGCGTAAATTGGAATGTTTATAAAGAATAAAATACCAATAAATAAAATCAGTCTATAGCTTTTCATAAAAATGTTTTATTAATTCAAATTATGACAATTTTATTAATTCAGTTTGTTTTTTAATAGTTAACAAACAAAAGTATATATTTGCAATCGTTGTGTTACCTGCTTTTTGCAGGAGGTTTGTAGAAAACCGATGAAGAGCTTTCCTTTTGGGAAGCTTTTTTTGTTTTAAGCCTATTACTTATTTGGCATACGGTATTATAATTATTAAATTTAAATAATGAGGTTATTACTATTAATGGTGTTTATTGTTTCTTGTAATTCTAAAACAAGCACAAATAATTACTTAAACATCATTCCGTCCATTGAAAACTTGGGAGTTAATAATAATTTTTCAAATATTAATCCAAACGATATTGAGTATGCATATTCATCTGAAAATGATAAAATTCCCATAACGTACGGATATTTAAAAAACATAACTTTTGGTGATCTTCAAAATGCCCTAATAAATTTTAAAATTGACAATAAAACAGATCTTAAAAGTGAAGGCTACATTCTAAATATTGAGAAAGAAAAAATATTTATTACTGCTAAGGAT
Source organism: uncultured Flavobacteriaceae bacterium (assembly GCA_949372825.1). Classification (GTDB taxonomy): domain Bacteria; phylum Bacteroidota; class Bacteroidia; order Flavobacteriales; family Flavobacteriaceae; genus MAG-121220-bin8. The sequence continues at coordinate 3,601 of CASIBD010000002.1, forward strand.
AAAGCCGGTTTATTTTATGCTTTTATAACTCTTGATCAAATTTTAGAAAATGCAATCGATGAAAAAACAGATGTTCCTATTTTAAATATCAAGGATCAACCCTCTTTAGATTTCAGGCCTATTCACTTAGATTTGAAACACCACACTGAAAAAAAATCTTATTATTTTGATTTAATTGATCATTTGGCCAAATTAAAAATTAATGGAATAATAGTTGAACTTGAAGATAAACTTAAATACGAATCAAGACCAGAAATAGGTTCCTCAGATTCCTTCTCCATTGAATGGTGGGCAGGTTTAAGTGATTATGCAAAATCAAGAAATATTATAATAAATCCTCTTGTTCAAGGATTAGGACATGCTTCGTTTATTTTAAAGCATGATGTAAACATTCATTTAAGGGACAGGCCAGAAAGCGATTGGGCTTTTAATCCATTAAAACCTGAAACATACGCATTACAATTTGATCTTTATTTAGATGCTATTAAAGCGACTCCACATGGAAAATATTTACATATTGGAGGCGATGAGGTTAACTTGGTTGAAAGAGACAACAAAACTGAACTGGAGTTAAATTTAATATGGCTTAACAAAGTATGTGAATTTGCTGAAAAACACGATAGAATTCCAATTTTTTGGGATGATATGCCCCTTAAACACGCTGGAGTTTATAATCCTATGTTTGATGATAAAATATCCAAAGATGAGGTCGATGAAATTTGGAAAAAAAATGAAATTAACTTGATGAACTTTATTGAAAAATTTCCAAAAAATGCAGTTTACATGAGGTGGAATTATCAAAAATCAGATACTTACGGTAATTTAAAAGCCATGGACTGGTATTCAAAAAACGAATTAACTGTAATGGGTGCTACTGCTGGTCAGACCAGATGGACATTAATGCCTCAAAATAATAGTAATATTTCTCAAATAAAATCATTCGCATTAAGTTCTATTGAAAAAGATTTAGACGGGTTACTATTAACCTTATGGGATGATGATTCTCCTCATTTTGAACTTTATAAAAGAGGTATTGCAGCTTTTGCACAATATAGTTGGTCTGGAAATAGTTTACCAATTGAAGAATTTAAAAAATTATTTAGGTATAAAAATTTTGGATCTCAATTTGAAGATGATAGTTATGCATTTATTGATTTACTTGAAGAACCAGTGGGAATATGGCTTAATATGCTGCTTTCTGAGAATGGATGGAGACCCGGACTTTCTAAAAAGCTAAACCCATTAGAAACTGATATTATTGATTTGCCTGACTTAAATAAAAAAGGTGAATGGTCTAAGAAACATCAGACTAGAATTAATAAGGCTAAAAAATCTTTAGAAATCTCAAATAAAGTAGAAACGGTTATTAATAATTTAATTGAACGAGAATCTGAAAACTTATATTTATTAGAGATATACAGTCAGGTTAACGAGCTTACTAAATTCTCGTCTAATGCTATATTAAAATTAGAAAAAGTTGATCTTGATTCAGACTTGAAACATATAGAAGATATTGAAAATGAGTTTAATATTATGAGAAATAAATTTGAAAAGATCTATTCGAAAACTAGAATATTAAATAAGCCTAAAGATTATGTTTTAGATCAAGATCACCATCATCATCCGGCCAACCAAACTTTAAATTTTGATTGGCAGTTTTTATCTGAAATAATGTTATTAAAAAAAATAAAAGAAACATATAAAATTTAATTATGAAAAATTTAAAATATATTTTAATTACCCTGATCCTCTTCACAATTTCTTGTGAAAAAAACGAATCAGAATGGATTGAGTTATTTGATGGAAAATCAACTGATGGATGGAGAGCATATAATGGAGAAGAAATTCCTAAAAAATGGGCTGCCGTTGATGGCGAATTGACATTTGATACCGATTTAAAGCTTGAAGAAGAATGGATCGGAGGAGGAGATATCATATATTATAAAGAAGAGTTTGAGTATTTTGAATTATACTTAGAATGGAAACTTCCTAAAGGAGGAAATAGTGGAGTGTTTTACAATGTTCAAGAAGGTTTTCAGGCACCATATGCTATTTCACCCGAATATCAATTGTTAGATGACTTAGGATGGGAAGAAATTAATAATGCTAAGCTCGAAGAATGGCAAAAAGCTGGTGCTAATTATGCAATGCATGAAGCTGATTCAAGCAAAAAACAATTAAATCCTGCAGGTCAGTGGAATTCATCTAAAATATTATATACAGAAAAAAAGGTTCAACATTGGTTAAATGGACAATTGTTATTAGAATTTGAGCCTTTCTCTGAGGATTGGTATTTAAAAAGAAATTCCGGTAAATGGGACGATTTTCCAGAATATGGAAAGTTTAAAAAAGGATATATCGCTCTTCAGGACCATGATAGTCCAATTTGGTTTAGAAGTATAAAAATCAGAAAACTTTAACTAATCAAAATTAACTTTTGATATAACAGGGATCATTTTATCCACCCATAGTTTATACATTTTTCCGCTTGGATGTAAACTATCACTTGCAATTAAAGAATCATCTGTAAGAGCTGTTCTTGAAATTGTTGTAATATTAAAATATCTAATTCCTCTTTTTTCAGACTCTTCTTTTAATACTGAATTAAAATCATCAATTTCTTTTGAAATTTGTGTTCTGTTTAATGTTTTACCATAAGGACTAGATCCCCAATCAGGAATAGAAACTACAAATAACCTTTCTGTTCTATTTTCAACAAGTTTTAAAGATTTTTCTAGTATTTCAATAAATTCAGGTCTAAATCCAACAGCATCTTGACCTTGAAATTGATTGTTAACTCCAATTAATAATGAAACAAGTCCGTAAGGTGGTTCCAAGTTAGAATTATTCATTACTTCTTTTAATTGATCAACTCTCCATCCAGTTTGAGCTATAATTTGAAGTGTATCTATAGCACTAGTATTTGTTTTCAACTCCTTTAAAAATTGTACAGGCCATCTTTCACTAATTTCTACTGATTGCCCAATTGTGTAACTATCCCCAAGTGCTAGAAATTTTGATGTGTTTATTCCAACATATTTTTTTTCGAATATTGCGGTAATATTTTTTTGACCATCAATATTAATATGAACTGGATTTGTGGTATTATTTTCAATATCTCCTTGCCATTCAACGAAAGTCCATCCATTATCTGGCGAAGCTAAAATTTCCACTATACTTCCATAACTATAATCGTTTTTTAAACCGCTTTTAATTAATCTTTTAGAAACTTTCCCTTGACCTTCAATGGTAATATTTACTTCAAATCTTTTTTTGGAAAAATTAGCAATTACAGTTTTATCAGAATCAACATTTAGATTTGTTAGAGATTGATTACTGTTAAAATCACCAGACCAGAAATCAAAACTATAATTCTCCGATGGAATAGCTTCGAGTTTTAAAATTTCACCTTCATTGTAACTGCTTGAATTTAAATTAATTGATCCACCACTCTGTGGCTGACTTACAAAATCAATTTGAAATAGCACAGGTTCCTTAGTACAGGAAATTAGCAATATAAGAAAGAGGAATAGTTTTAATCTAAACAACTTTAAAATTTATTTATAATTTTTTAGGATCAAATATTGTGCAAATAAAAATAAGTTAATTACAAGCTCCAGCCTTTTCTATAGGTCTTATGTAATAAGGCATTTGCTTGTTCGTTATTTTTAAATTTAAATTCTTTAGAATTCCATTCAAGTTTCTGGTTTTTTAAACGAATTGCTATCATACCTAGTAAAGCCATTTCAGTTAAAGGCCCTCCATAGTCAAACGATGAACATGCTGGAACACCATCTTTACAGGCTCTAATCCAATCTCCCTCGTGAGTTGTGTCTACTCTAGTAATGTAAGGTGAAGGTTGTTTGTAGTTTAACATTTTTTCTTCTGGAATAATTTTAACTCCGCTTGCGCCATGAGAATCATGAGTTATTTTACCCTGATCTCCAATAAACATTGCTCCACTTAAAGTAAATTGTTCGCCATTTTTAAATTCATCTGGAATGGGAGGTTGAATTCTTCCGTCAGACCATGTAAGATTTAATTCTGGGTGTTTTCCTCTTTTTGGAAATTTCATTCTTACAATTGATGCAGAAGGATAGGTTTGTGATTCGATTTCGGGAACATAATGACTTGAAGTAGCTTGAATCTCACTAGGTGCACCTAGTTCAAGAGCATAAAAAGCAGGGTCTAAAATGTGACAACCCATATCGCCCATTGATCCTGTTCCAAAATCAATCCACGCTCTCCATGAAAGCGGATGATAATCTGGATGATAGTCTCTGTATTGAGCAGGTCCTAACCATAAATCCCAATCAAGTCCTTCTGGAATAGGTGGTTTTTCTTTAGATTTTGCCTTTACTGCAAAAGTATCCCAAGCATTTCCGCCTATTGGTCTATCTGTCCAAGCGTACAATTCTCTAACCGGTCCAATAGCATCATCATCAATCCACTCTTTGAGTTTTCGAATTTCGTCTGAGGACCTTCCTTGATTACCCATTTGTGTTTGTACATTATATTTTTTTGCAGCTTTTGTTATTTCTCGAGCTTCATAAACAGTGTGAGTTAAAGGTTTTTGACAATACACATGTTTACCCATTTTAATAGCTTTCATAGTAACAACTGCATGATTATGATCAGGTGTTGCTACAATTACAGCATCTATATCTTTTTGCTTATCAAGCATTACTCGGTAATCTTTGTAAACGTTAGCTTTCGGGTATTTATCAAAAGTTGGTTTGGATTGATTATAATCCACATCACAAAGCGCAACTATATTTTCGTTTCTACATTGATGTAAATTATTAGATCCCATTCCCCATTTTCTTACTCCAACGGCAGCTATATTTAGTTTGTCACTTGGTGAGGTAAATCCATTCCCTCCAAGAACATGTCTTGGAACAATAAAAAGTGGCGGAATTATTATTGATTTTTTTAAAAAACCTCTTCTAGAATTATCTTTTTTACTCATAATGCTGTCATTTATTCTAAATTTAGTAGATATAATTTATCAAAACAAATTAGATCTTAATTATTAATCTAATATTAAATTAATTATTATTGATAAGCTTGATTCACGTTTTGATCTTTTTTTAAAAAAAAATCTATTTTTTTTAATTAAATTTAAAGAAGACTATATTTATTATGAAAAATAACAGAAGAAATTTTATTAAATCATCAGCTGCTTTGGCATCATTAAGTGTATTACCGACTTCAATTTGGGCTTCAAACAATAATCAAATGTTAAGAACTGCTCATATAGGTGTAGGGGGAATGGGAGCAGCAGATCTAAATGACATTGCCTCTCATAAATCTGTAGAAGTTGTAGCGCTTTGTGATGTAGATTCAAACGCATTGAAAGCGGCAAGTAAGTTACATCCAAATGCTAAACTCTTTAAAGATTACAGAGTAATGTTTAAAGAAATTAATAATTTGATTGATGCTGTTATAGTTTCAACACCTGATCATTCTCACGCTCCTGCCTCAATATTGGCAATGGAATTAAATAAATCAGTTTATTGCCAAAAACCATTAACTCATCATGTTAGCGAAGCTAGAGCGATGCGAAAAATGGCAAAAGATAAAAATCTAATCACCCAAATGGGGATTCAAGTACACTCTTTTTATGATTATAAATTAGCTACTTTATTAATTCAATCTGGTATTATTGGAAAAGTCAGTACGGTTAGAGCATGGTCTCCAAAAAACTGGGGATACGATGGTCCTAAGCCAAAAGGCTCTGACTCTGTACCTGAAAATTTAGACTGGAATTTGTGGCTTGGTACAGCAATAAATAGAGAGTTTAAGGATAAATTATATCATCCTGGTAATTGGAGAAAAATTGTGGATTACGGATGTGGAACTTTAGGAGACATGGGTGTTCATATTTTTGATACTCCATACAATGCTTTAGAACTGGACGTACCCTTGACAATCAAAAATAAATGTAGAAAACCCAATGGATTTGGCTTCCCTGAAAATAATGAAGTTACCTACGAATTTCCTGGAACAAAATACACTGCAGAAAAATTAAAATGGATATGGCAAGATGGTTCTGGAGCCCCAAAAAATCATAAAGACTTGAAATTACCAAATAAAGAGAAGCTTCCTTTGCAAGGTGCTATGTTCATTGGTGAAAAAGGCAGATTGTTGCTTCCCCATTTTATGGAATTACCTAAATTAATTGTTGATGGAGAATATGTTGATTTAGATCTTTCTGAACTTGAAAAATCTGGTAAAATAACTAATAAGCCAGTTAGGGATTATGGAGGTGAATCTTATTTACATTATCATCAATTTGTAGATGCTTGTTTAGGAAAAGATAATTGTACCGCCCCTTTTTCGTATTCCGCACGTTTAACTGAAACAATTTTGCTTGGCGTAATTGCTGGAAGATTTCCTGGAAAAACACTTCATTGGGATAATAATTCAGCAAAGTTTAAAGAAGAAGAAGCAAACAAATATCTTGATAGTCCCTACAGAGAATTTTAAATTGTAAACCTTTCTTTTTTTCATTACATTAATGTAATGAAATTGAGTTTTTTTTTGGCTATCCTTTCTTTTTGCTTTTCTTTCGCTCAAGATGAATTTATTGAATACAATCAATACATTTTAGATAATAATTTAAATTTAGAAATGAGACCTATTGTTGGAGGTCAATTTTTAATGGGAAGTCCTGTAAATGAAAACAACAGGTTAGCAGATGAAGGCCCTGTTCATAAGGTTGAAGTTGATTCGTTTTGGATGGCAAAATATGAAACAACTTGGGATTTGTATAACTTATTTACTAGCCGAAGTTTTGATAACCTTCAACCAAAATTTAGTTCTAACAATGAAGTAAATATTGATGTTGATGCAGTTTCAGGAGCAACTACACCTTATGTAGAAATGAGCTTTGGTATGGGTACAGATGGATTTCCGGCTATTTCAATGACACAGTTGGCTGCTAAAAAATTCTGCCAATGGCTTTCTGCAATAACAGGAAATTTCTATAGACTTCCCACAGAAGCAGAATGGGAATATGCATGTCGTGCAGGGACTCAAAGTTCATATTCTTTTGGAGATGATATTAATGAACTGAGTGATTATGCATGGTTTAAAGATAATAGTGGTAATAAATATCAAAAGGTAGGTCTAAAACTTCCTAATAATTGGGGATTATATGATATGCATGGAAATGTTTCTGAATGGACTTTAGATGCTTACAGTTCCACAACTTATTTAAAATCTTTACAAAATTTAAGTAAAAACCCTTACACTAAACCCTTAAAATTATATCCAAGAGTAGTTAGGGGAGGGTCATGGAAAAATTCACATTACAGACTAAGAAGTGCATCTAGGCAAGGATCTTCAAAGCAATGGAAAAAACAGGATCCTCAAATCCCTAGAAGTAAATGGTGGCATACAGATGCTCAGTTTGTAGGTTTTAGAGTTGTTAGACCTTATCTAACACCAACTATTGAAGAACAAAACGAGTACTGGAATAATTAATATAATATATGAAAAGAAGAAATTTTATACAAAACTCAACTCTTACAGCAGCTAGTTTAATGGCTGTAAATCCGTTATTTTCTAATAATAGCTTAAAACCTAGTCATATTTACAACTTAAATTACGCTCCACATTTAGGAATGTTTAAACATCACGCAGGGTCAGATATCTTTAATCAATTAGAATTTATTAAAGATCAGGGATTTACAGCATTTGAGGATAATGGAATGAAAAATAGAGATGTTAAAACTCAAGAAAAAATAGGTGATTTTCTTTCAAAAAATAATATAATAATGGGTGTTTTTGTTGCTCATAAAATATATTGGAATAAGCCTAATCTAGCAAGTGGAGATTTAAATAAACGAAAAGAATTTTTAAATGATATTACAACTTCAATTGATGTTGCAAAAAGAGTTAATGCAAAATGGATTACAGTAGTCCCTGGACATTTGGACTTGAGAAAAGATATGAATTATCAAACTCAAAATGTTATAGAGACTTTAAAACAAGCATCTGGTCTATTAGAAAAACATGATCTAACAATGGTTTTAGAACCTTTAAATTTTAGAGATCATCCAGGATTGTTTTTAACTGAAAGTCCCCAAGCATTTCAAATTTGTAAGTCAGTTAATTCAAAATCTTGTAAAATACTTTTTGATATTTATCATCAACAAATACAAGAAGGTAATTTAATTCCAAACATTGAAGCTTCGTGGAATGAAATAGCTTATTTCCAAATTGGAGATAATCCTGGAAGAAATGAGCCTAAAACAGGCGAGATTAATTATAAAAATATTTTTAAATATATTTATGATAAGGGCTTTGACGGAGTTTTAGGCATGGAACATGGTAACTCCGTCAAAGGAATTGAAGGTGAGTTAAAACTTATAAATTCGTATAAAGAAGTTGATAATTTTAAATAAATAAAAATGAGTAAAAAACAATTTTCCAGAAGATCTTTTGTAAAGTCGACTGCTTTAACAAGTGGTGTATTATTGTCCTCAACATTTTCTTTAGAAGCAATGGCTAACAGTTCTAATAATAAAAAACTAAAACTTGCTCTAGTTGGTTGTGGTGGCAGAGGAACAGGCGCCGTAGTTCAAGCTCTTAGAGCTGACAAGGATGTTGAATTAGTTGCAATGGCAGATGCTTTTGAAGATAGATTAGAATCAAGTTTAAAAGCCATTTCGGAAGAACTTGAAGGGGAAATAAGTGTAAGAGTAAAAGAAAAAAATAGACATACAGGATTTAATTCATATCAAAAAGCTATTGACATGGCAGATGTGGTAATCTTGGCTACACCACCAGGCTTTAGACCACTTCATTTTAAATATGCTATTGACAATGATAAGCATGTGTTTATGGAAAAACCTGTTGCTACCGATGCTCATGGAGTTAGACAAGTTTTAGAATCTGCTAAAATTGCAAAAAGAAAAAAATTAAACGTGGTTGTTGGTCTTCAAAGAAGATATCAAAATAGTTACAATTCAACACTAAAACTTATTAATAATGGTGAAATTGGAAAAATTGTTTCAGGTCAGGTTTATTGGAATAGTGCTGGAGTTTGGGTAAGAAAGAGAGTTAAAGGTCAAACGGAAATGGAATATCAAATGAGAAATTGGTATTATTTTAATTGGCTTTGTGGAGACCATATACTAGAACAGCATATTCATAATATTGATGTTGCTAATTGGTTTATTGGAGAATATCCAAAATCTGCAAGTGGAATGGGGGGAAGAGAAGTAAGAAATGGAATTGATCATGGAGAAATATTTGATCATCATTTTGTTGAATTTAAATATCCAAGTGGTGCGGTAGTATCAAGTCAATGTAGGCATCAGCCAGGAACAAAATTTGATGTTAGTGAAGCATTTCAAGGAACTAAAGCTAATGTTGTTACATCAGGTGATTATTGTAAAATAGTAAATCATGAAGGGGATGACATATTTAAACATGATCCCTCAAATGATAAAAGTCCATACCAAATTGAACATGATAGATTATTTGAATCAATTCGGTCGGGAGGAGTAATTAATAATGCAGAATACGGAGCAAAATCAACTTTAACTGCTATAATGGGTAGAATGGCAACCTATACTGGAAAAGAAATTACATGGGATCAAGCACTAAATTCTCAAGAAATTCTAGTGCCTAACGACTTAAGCTGGAGTTCTAATCCTCCAACTCTTCCCGATATTAATGGTAGGTATGTTATTCCAAAACCCGGTGAAACTAAAATAATTTAATATGCGTAAACACATATTTATATATCTTTTTTTATTTATTCTGTTAGGATGTAGTAATCAAGAAGATGAATTAGAACAAATAGTTCCAACTACTTGGACACAAAAAGAATTCCAGACTAATTACGATGGAATAAACAGAAAATATATTATCTATAAACCAAAAAGTTATTCTGAAAATTCTCCACTAGTATTTATACTTCATGGATTTGGATCAAATAACAAAACTATTTTAAACTATTCGCAAATGAATAGTATTGCTGATCAAAATGGATTTATGGTTTGCTATCCTCAGGGTACTGTTTTGCCAACAGGACAAACTCATTGGAATGCTAATTTGCAAATGAGTACTGTGAAAGATATTGACTTTTTATCCTTTTTAGCATTGAAAATTCAAGAGGAATATAAAACTAGTTTAGACAATGTGTTTACAGCAGGAATGTCTAACGGTGGATTCATGTCCTATACTTTAGGTTGTGAGAAATCGGATGTTTTTAAGGCTGTAGCATCAATCACTGGAACAATGAGTGGATCAGACTGGAATAATTGTTCACCTGCTTATAAGATTCCTATTTTACAAATGTCAGGCACTTCTGACACCACTGTACCATGGGACGGAACAATGAATACGGCATACGGCTGGGGAGGCGCTCCACATATTTTAGAAGTAATGGAGTTTTGGTCTGATTTAAATGCGTGTGTTCAAGATGAAGTAATTAATTTTCCAGATATTGATACGTCAGATTACTCAACTGTTTCTTTGACTAAGAAAAAAGGAGGGAGTTATAACAATGAAGTTTGGTTTTATCGAGTCGATGGTGGAGGACACGATTGGCCTGGAGCTTTTGGGAATAAAGATATTAATGCAAGTGATGAAATTTGGAAATTTTTCAAACAACATTTAAAATAATCATGCAAGCAAGTCTTTGATGACATTTCCAGAAACATCAGTTAGTCTGAATCTTCTTCCTTGATGTTTGTATATCATTTTCGTGTGATCTACACCAAATTGATTTAATATTGTAGCTTGTAAATCATGAACATGAACAGGATCTTTTACGATATTATAACCTAAATCATCAGTCTCTCCATAGCTAAATCCAGGTTTAATACCTGCTCCTGCCATAAAAATTGTAAATGATCTTGGGTGGTGGTCTCTACCATAATTAGTTTCTGATAAAGTACCTTGACAATAGTTAGTTCTACCAAATTCTCCTCCCCATACTACAAGTGTATCTTCAAGCAATCCTCGTTGTTTTAAATCCATTATAAGAGCAGCGGTTGGCTGATCTACATCGCTTGATTGCCCTTTAATTTGGTTTGGCAGATTTTCGTGTTGATCCCAGCCCATATGATAAAGCTGAACAAATCTTACGTCTTTTTCAATTAATCTTCTAGCTTGAATACAATTAGCCGCATACGTGCCAGGTTTTTGAGCATCAGGCCCATACATTTGAAGGATATGATCAGGTTCATCTGAAATATCCATTGTTTCAGGAACTGAGGTTTGCATTCTATAAGCCATTTCATATTGAGCAATTCTACTGCTAATTTCAGGATCTCCAAATGAAGCTTCTTGTTGGTGATTGAGTTCAGCTAAGTAGTCAAGCATTTTTCTCCTTTCTTGAGCGGTAACCCCGTCAGGATTTTTTAAATATAAAACAGGATCTTTTGCTGATCTAAATTGTACGCCTTGATGTAGTGAACTTAAAAATCCATTTCCCCAAAGCCTTGAGTATAAAGGTTGTCCTTTTGGTCTTCCTGTTCCATTGGAAAGTAAAACTACAAATGACGGCATATTGTTATTTAAACTTCCAAGACCATAACTCATCCAAGAACCCATACTTGGTCTACCTGGTTGTTGTGAACCTGTTTGAAAAAAAGTTATTGCAGGATCATGATTAATTGCTTCTGTATGCATTGATTTAACAAAACATAACTCGTCAGCAATTTTTCCAACGTAGGGCATTAATTCACTAACCCACGCTCTTGACTCTCCGTACTGCTTAAAATTATAATTACTTCCAACAAGCGGAAAATTATTTTGCCCTGAGGTCATTCCTGTTAATCTTTGCCCATCTCTAACAGATTTTGGTAAGTCAATTCCTCTTAATTGATTTAACTTAGGTTTGTAATCAAATAAGTCTAATTGTGAAGGTCCTCCACTTTGGAATAAATAGATCACCCTTTTAGCTTTTGGGGCAAAATGTGGAAGATTTAAATCGTTTTTTAAGGATGAAAAAGGATCAATATCATTACCTGTTCCAAATGGATCTAACATAGAGCCAAGTGCTAAACCACCAATACCTAAGCCAGCTTTTTTTAAAAAGTTTCTTCTGTTATTGTTTAAAAAGTGTTTATGTAGTTCTTCCATATTTTAACTTTTTTGAGTGGTTTCATCAAGATTGTAAACTAATACTGTTAAAGAGTTGAAAGCTTTACGATCTTCAATATCATTCAAATTTTGAACTTCATTAAAAAACTCTTTCAGCTTAATTAACTCAATTTCAATTGGTGTTCTTCCAGTAACAGTTCTATAGAGTTTTAAAATTTTTTCGTCAATTGAGATTTTTTCATTGAAAATAGATTCTGATAAATTTTCTGCAGCAAGTTGATACTGAGGATCATTCAATAATGCTAAAGATTGTAAAGGGGTGCTAGTTTTTTGACGTACTGGAGCGCAAAAATCTCTTGTTGGTGCATCGAAGATCATCATAGATGGTGGAGGAACTGTTCTTTTCCAAAATGTATATAAACTCCTTCTAAATAGATTATCACCTGTATCTTGAACATAAAAAGCAAGGCTTCCGCCACCGCCACCCGTAACTTCATTCCATAGATTTGGTGGTTGCATTGGTTTAACGCTAGGACCACCAATTTTTTCAACCAGCATTCCACTTGTAGCGAGAGCATTATCTCTAATCATTTCAGCTGCAAGTTTTTGTCTTGGATAATTGGCTAGATATGTATTGTCAGAATCCATCAAACGGTTTTCCTTTTTAACTTTACTAGACTGCCTGTAAGTGGAGGACATTACTATTCTTTTGATAAACTTTTTTGTATCCCAGTTGTCTTTATTTTGAAACGTGTAAGCAAGCCAATCTAGTAATTCAGGATTAAACGGTTTGTTTCCTTGACTTCCAAAATCATCTGGAGTTGCTACTATACCAATTCCAAAAAATTGTTGCCATAATCTATTTACCGTAACTCTTGAAGTTAAAGGGTTGTCTTTGTCAAAAAACCATTTTGATAATCCAATTCTATCAGATGAATATTTTTCTTCATCAAATTTTAATACAACTTCAGGTGTGCTTGGTTTAACAAGTCTAGTAGGAGCGTCATAACTCCCTCTGTTTAAAACATAAGTATTTCTTAAGTTTTCAGTTTCTTTCATTACCATAAGTGTAACGTCGTTGATACTATCTGGTAAGTTTACAAAAGGCAAATCATTTTTAATATCTTTTGCGTTTATAGTTAAATTTGGTTTTGGTGCTGTATCCCCATAACCAATTAAACCATCTTCGTCAACATTATTAAAAAAACTATAAAAACTAAAAAATTCATCGTGCGAAATTGGATCATATTTATGCGTGTGACATCTCGCACATTCGACAGTTAATCCCATCATTATTTTTGCAGAAGTAACTGTTCGATCTGCAACGTATTCAACTCTATATTCTTCAGGCACAACACCACCCTCTTGAGTAATTTTATGATTTCTGTTGAATCCAGAAGCTAAAATTTGTTCTTTTGTAGCGTTTGGAAGCATGTCCCCAGCCATTTGCCATGTAATAAACTTATCATATGGCATATTCGAATTATAAGCGTGAATTACCCAATCTCTCCACGGCCACATGATTCGTTCTTGATCATCTTGGTAACCATGACTATCACCGTATCTAGATAAATCCATCCAAATGGCAGTCATCCTTTCTCCATAGGATTTAGATTCTAATAAGTTGTCTATAACATGCTCATAAGCATCTTCACTAGTATCAGATATAAAAATATCAATATCCTCTAAAGTAGGAGGAAGGCCAGTTATATCAAAATAAGCTCTTCTAATTAATATTTCTTTTTCTTCAATTTTTGAAGGAGACATTCCTTTAGATTCTAATTTACTAGCTATAAAAAAATCTATTTCATTAGACGCCCAATTTTCAATATTTATTTCTGGAATTTCTGGTAATTTTGGTTTAGTATATGCCCAATGAGGCTCCCATTTTCCACCCTGTAAAACCCATTTTTTTAAAATCTCTTTTTCTTTTTTTGATAATTTTAAATTAGATTCAGGTGGAGGCATTATATAATTTGAATTTTCACTATCAATTCTTTTTAAAATTTCACTTTCATTGGGATTGTTTTTATCAATTACAAAATGATTTGGATTATCCTCAAGTGCTGCATAAAAACCTTGCTCAATATCTAACCTTAAATTAGCTTTTCTTGCTTTATCATCTGGGCCGTGACAAGTGTAGCATTTATCGGATAATATTGGTTTAACGTCGAAATTAAAATTAACTGCTTGATAAGAGATGTTAGCTGCTTTATTTTCCTTGTTTAGAGCTGTATTATAATTAATTGAAATTTGATCAACAGAGGGTTTTGTTGAAAAGTACTTAAAGACTATAATCCCAATTAATGGTGTTAGAAAATAGAGAAGATTATTGCGAATATTTTTATTCATTAAACTAAAGTTAATGAAATTATTTGAGTGCTTTAAGAATGATTTTTTCCATCACTTTATATCCGGCTAAATTAGGATGAACTAAATCATCAGCTGTTGTATATTCAGGAACTTTTAATCCTCCTTTTTTATCTGACATTGCTGAAAAATAATCTACGTACGGAATGTCATTTGAATCACAGTAAGCACTTAAAATAGAGTTTAATTTAATTACTTTCGGACCAGGTTCCATCCCAGGTGACCATGGAAAATCAATTGCTGGAAGCGTTGAACAAATTAATACTTTAATATCATTTGCTTTAGCAATTTCGGCCATTGAAATGATATTTTCTGCTATATTTTCTAAAGTTATTGGTCCAGTATTTTCAGCTATATCATTTATCCCAGCTAAAATTACAACAGCTTTAGGATTTAAGTTCACCACATCTGGTCTAAATCTGATTAACATTTGTGGAGTGGTTTGTCCGCTAATTCCTCGATTTACAAATGGATTATTTATAAAAAAATCTTTATCAAAATTAGACCATCCCTCTGTTATTGAATTTCCCATAAAAACAACTCGATTTGGTTCATCTATTTTTTTAAGTTCAGAATTGCTTTGTTCATATTTTTTTAAATGAGCCCAGTCCATAAGCGTTCCTCCCCCTTGAATATTAATATCTTGAGCAGTATTATTCATAATAGAAAATAAAAAAATTAGTAAAAATATTTTGTTGTATTTCATTGTTTTATTTTGTTTCATTATTATTTTGATTTTGAGTGAATCCAATTTATAAATTCTTTTTCAGCAAAAGCATTATTCCAACTATCGTGACCAACATTTTCATAAAATGTCATTTTTGGACTTCCGCCATTTTCAATAATAGCTTTTGCCATTTTTAATGATTTTTTTGGACTAACGACAGTATCATCTGAACCATGAAAAATCCAAATAGGAACTTTTTTTGAATAGTTACTGACTAAAGAGGGATCGCCATCACCGCAAATTGGAGTTGCAGCTGCAAACATTTCAGGCCTTAAATTTAAAATCACGAAAGTTCCCATACCTCCCATGGATAATCCACTTACATACACCCTATTCGTATCCACATCTTTTCTTTCAATAAAATCGTCCATAAGTTTTACAACTAAACTCATAGCTTTAGATTCTTTTACGTTATAATCAAACTTATACGGCTCTTTGTATCCCCACCAATCGTTTTTTGGAGCTTGTGGAAATATAACCCATGAGTTATATTGTTCTCTATTCTCTTTTTTTAAAAAAAGTTTTCCTCCATGAACTAATTGCGAAACATTATCATTTCCTCTTTCGCCCGCTCCGTGAAGAAAAAGATGAACCGGGTATTGTTTGTTGGGGTTATAATTTAAAGGTTTTAAAATTCTGTAATTCAGTTTTTCTTTTTCAAATTCAAAAGTTTTTTTTTCAAATTGAGTAAAATCTTGCGCATTTAAATTACTAAGTACAAAAAAGAAAAGAATTAATTTTAGGTTTTTCATTAATTTTCAATTGTTGGAATTCTAATATTTTCTACTAAGTCCTGAATTTCTTTAGGCGGTTCTGGATTTAAATGGCAAACAGTTAATGAGACAACAAAATTAACTAACATAGCAAATGTTCCAAAGCCCTCAGGAGATATTCCAAACCACCAATCTGCTTCAGTTCCTCCTCCAAACCATCCAAATTTGAATTTTGTCATATAAAAAAGCATTAGTAGTAATCCGGTAATCATACCTGAGATTGCACCTTCTTTATTCATTCTTTTATAGAAAATACCCATTACTATAGCTGGAAAAAATGAGGCTGCAGCTAAACCAAATGCCAAAGCTACTACCGCTGCTACAAATCCAGGTGGATTAATTCCAAAATACCCAGCTAGTAAAACAGCAAAAAAGGCAGAAACTCGAGCCGCAATTAATTCTCCTTTTTCACTAACATCAGGCTTTATAATTTTTTTTATTAGATCATGAGAAACTGAAGAAGAAATAACAAGTAGTAATCCCGCAGCTGTTGAAAGGGCAGCCGCTAAAGCACCTGCTGCAAGTAACGCTATTACCCAGTTTGGTAGTTCAGCAATTTCCGGGTTAGCCATTACCATTATATCTCTATCAATGGTTAATTCGTTTATTTGAGGATCTGCAACATATTGAATAATCCCGTCTTTATTTTTATCAGTAAAAGTTAAAAGCCCAGTTTTTTCCCAGTTTTCAAACCAAACAGGCATATCGTCATATTTTTTCTCACTTACAGTTTCGATTAAATTTGTTCTAGCAAAAACTGCAATTGCAGGGGCAGTAGTATATAAAATTGCTATAAATAGTAGAGCCCAACCAGCAGACTTTCTTGCATCACTTACTTTTTTTACAGTAAAGAATCTGACTATAACGTGAGGAAGACCTGCCGTTCCAATCATTAGGGCAGCAGTTATAAAAAACACATCAAGCTTTGATTTCGAACCAGTTGTGTACTCATGAAATCCTAAATCTCTACTTAATCCATCCAATTTATCTAAAAGATATATCCCGTCTGAGCCTTGAGATCCAAAACCTAGTTGTGGAATTGGATTTCCTGTCATTTGCATTGAAATAAAAATGGCAGGCACCATAAAAGCAAAAATCAGAACACAATATTGTGCTACTTGAGTATAAGTTATCCCTTTCATTCCACCTAAAACAGCATAAAATAAAACAATAGCCATTCCAATAACAACACCTGTATTTATATCTACTTCTAAGTATCTTGAAAAGACCAGTCCAACTCCTCTCATTTGGCCAGCAACATATGTAAATGAAATTATTAACGCACAAAATACTGCTACAACTCTAGCAGTATCTGAATAATACCTGTCTCCTATAAAATCAGGAACTGTGAATTTTCCGAATTTCCTCAAATAAGGCGCTAAAAGAAGGGCGAGTAAAACATATCCTCCGGTCCAACCCATCAAGTAAACTGATCCATCATAGCCCATAAAGGAAATTAAACCAGCCATTGAAATAAATGATGCTGCTGACATCCAATCGGCGGCTGTTGCCATTCCGTTTGCTATAGGCGAAACACCAGAACCGGCTACATAAAATTCTTTTGTTGAGCCTGCTTTAGACCAAATAGCAATCCCGATATATAAGGAAAACGTTATCCCTATCATTAACCATATCCATAATTGTAAATCCATAATTATTTTTTAGGGTGATATTTTTTATCAAGTCTGTTCATAAGGCCAATATAAATAAAGATTAAGATTACAAAAACATAAATAGAACCTTGTTGTGCAAACCAGAATCCAAGTTTGAATCCCCCAATTTTTATTTGATTAAGCTCATCAATTAATAATATTCCAAATCCAAAAGAAACAGTGAACCAAATTGATAATAGTATTAATAAATATTTAAGATTTTTTTTCCAGTATTCTTCAGCTAAATTTTTACTCATAGATATTAGTTGTTGTTAATTTAAATTTAAAAAATTAATCTATAGATTTGCTTTAAATACGATTAATGCTTGTATTTATTATACTAAACCAAATATATTAACCCTAACTAATGAAAAAAATATTATTAATTTTTATTTTAAGCTTAATTTTTTCTTGTAATAATTTAGAAAAAAAACAACATTTAGTTGAAGCTCCAAGCGGAATGGTTTTTATAATGGGTGGCGAGTTTTTAATGGGTGCAGATAATAATCAAGCTATGCGGGATGAATATCCTCAACATAAAGTTAATGTAAATTCTTTTTTAATGGATGAAACTGAGGTTACTAACGCTGACTTTAAAAAATTTATAGAATCCACTGGTTACTTGACTACAGCAGAAAGAACAATAGATTGGAACGACTTAAAAAAATATCTTCCTCCAAATACTCCAAAACCTCACGACAGTTTATTAGCGCCCTCTTCTCTTGTTTTTTTTGAGTCACAAACTAAAAACCTTAATGATTTTTCTCAATGGTGGAAACTTCAAAAAGAAGTTAATTGGAAGCATCCGTATGGTAAAGAAAGTACTATAGATACAATTATGAATCATCCTGTTATACATGTTAGTTGGGATGATGCAGTAGCCTACTGTAATTGGAAGGGGAGGAGGCTTCCAACTGAAGCTGAATATGAATACGCCATGAGATCAGGTAAATCAAACACTATGTACTCTTGGGGAAATCAGCCGATTAATTCCGGAAAACAAAAAGCTAATGTTTGGCAAGGAAATTTTCCTTCCAACAATGTAGTCTCTGATGAATTTTATTATACTTCACCTGTAAAATCATTTGATAAAAATGATTTTGGATTATATGATATTTCAGGAAACGTTTGGGAGTGGTGTTCAGATTTATATCACAGTGATTATTATTCTACCATCTCAAATGGTATTGCAAATAATCCAACAGGTCCAACTAAAAGCTTTGATCCGAATGATCCATATAGTTCTAAAAGGGTTATGAGAGGAGGTAGTTTTTTGTGTAATGATTCTTATTGCAGTGGTTTTAGAAATTCAATGAGAATGAAAAGCACGCCTGATAGCAGTTCTCAACACGTTGGATTTAGAACAGTGTTAGATTTAAACTAAAAATAAAAAAATGCTCAGTTTTAGGAAACTGAGCATTTTTAACAACAACTAACCAAAAATATTATGTATTAATCATTTTACATTAATCGTGCCAAACTCATTTTTAGTCATTAAAATATTTCTTTATAACTAAAGACTATTTTATATCCTTTATCATAAAAATAATTTTTAGAATTAATCGGTCCAGCTGCTAAAATAAAATCTCCTCCCCAAGCTCCTAAGCTTTTTATTTCTCCCGAGTAATCCTTAAAATATTTATTTTTAACTGATTTTAATTCTAAAGTTTTTGAAATTATATTTTCATGTTCTTTTATACAGTTTTGAAAATCTAGCAATGTTTTTGAATTAACAAATTTGACTGTCAAGTCAGATAATTTATTTATTGTTGAATTAGTGATTTTTCTTTTAAAAAATTTATCTATTTCTATATTGCTGTCCTGTTTAGTGTTTAAGTATACAAAAAATATATTTTCCGAATATTTAGGATTGTATTCCACAGATTTGACAATTGGAATATTATTTTCAAGCTTATATAATAATGGGCCTTTCGCCGAAGCACATGCAATATCATAGCCACTTCCTTTGAAGTTAGCCCACAATAACTCATAAGGATTTATCTTAGCCCATTTAGATATGTTATAAATTAAAGTAGAAGATGTTCCTAACCCCCATTTTCTGCAAAAATCAAGATGTGTAGAAACTGTGCCTCCAGCACTTTCATTTAGAAAATCTGGATTTAACTTACTTGCTGAAATTAATATTGATTGAAGTGTCTTGCTGTGTATGTTTTTGTTTTTGATTATTTTAAAATCAGAAAGCTGAAATTCACAATTTAGCCAAACATCATTTTTTTTATCAAAACTTTTCCATTTAAGTGTGTTTGAGGCATTATATTTAAAATCTAAGCTTTGCCTAAATTTAGTTGGTATGGCTAACGCAAGTGCTCCTTTAACAACATAATATTCAGCAGTAATTAAAAGTTTTCCAGGACTTGAAATATTAAAATCCATTGTTTCTTAAATTTGTTAATTCAGTTTTAGCAGAACTATATGAAACTATGTTATTTTTGAAAAAATTAATTAATTTTTCTTTTTCTTTATCATTTGCTCCTAATGAATTTAAAATATTTATTAAATGCATTTTCATGTGTCCTTTTTGAATTCCTGTTGTTATAAGAGAATTGATTGCTGCAAAATTTTGTGCAAGCCCTGCTACAGCAACTATTTTCATTAACTCTTTTCCGTTAGGGATTATCCAATAATTCTAAAGACCATTTTACTAAAGGATGTATGTTTGTTATTCCGCCTACTGTTCCCAGCGACAAAGGAATTTCAATCCAAAATTTAAACACATTGTTTTCAATTGAAACATCGGTCAAACTTTTATAGGATCCGTCTTTAGCCGCATAAGCATGTACTCCAGCTTCAACCGCTCGAAAATCATTTCCAGTAGCAATAATAACAGAATCAATCCCATTCATTATTCCTTTATTATGAGTAACGGCTCTATTGGTTTGTGTTTTTGCAATTTGAATAGCTTGAACAAACTTTTTTGCATAATCTAACCCGTTTATTCCTTTTTCAGTAATAGATTCTATATCGCAACTAACTTCAGCTTTTACTATGCACTCTGGAACATAATTTGAAAGAATACTCATTATAATATCTATTTCCTTTTCATCATCATCAAAGTCATTATAGATTTGGGCTTCTCGTTTTAGAGTAGATGCAAATTGTTCTAAACATGAGTTTATAAAGTTTGCGCCCATTGAATCAACGGTGTCAAATATTGAATTTATTTGAAAATAGTTTTCAATATCATTAGTTTTATCTAATATTTCAATGTCTAATATTCCTCCTCCTCTATTTTTCATACTTGAATTAATAGACTTACAATCTTCAAGAAGAATAGGCTTGATTAAATCAAACAATTTGAATAATTTATTTTTGTCCCCTTCAAAAATAAAATGAACTTGACCAGTTTTTTTGAAATTTAAAATTTTAGTTTTAAACCCTCCTTTTCCCCTCCAAAATTTAGCGGCTTTACAAGCTGCTGCAATTACGGAACTTTCTTCAATGACCATTGGAATTGTGTAATCTTTACCATCTATTAAAAAATTAGGAGCTACTCCTAACGGTAAATAAAAATTAGACAGTGTATTTTCGGTAAATTCATCATGAAGTTTTTGTAATGACTGGTCCTTGTTCCAATATTTTTTTAAAATTGATTTAGGTTTGTTTTTAAAGTAATTAGATTCTATCCAATCGATTTTTTTTTCTTTACTTATTTTAGAAAATCCTTCAATTTTATTATCAAAAAATTCTTTTTTCATTATTCAAAGATAATCAATGTATTGGTGATGTTCTTTCATTTATTTAAATTAGTGGAAACTTGAAAATAGAGCAATGAAATATTTTATAAAAAAAACTTTAATAGTATTTCTAGGTTTTTTATTACTTATAAATTTAGCTTGTAGTTATTCAGAATCTGATAATCGTCCAAATATTATATATATTCTTGCCGATGACTTAGGATACGGAGAAATTGGAGTATTCGGTCAAAAATTAATTGAAACTCCTAATATTGATAATCTCGCAAAAACAGGTATGATATTTACTGATCATTACACTGGTTCTCCTGTTTGTGCTCCAGCTAGAAGTGTTTTACTTACAGGGATGCATTCAGGCAATACACATATAAGGGCTAATGGAGAATGGGCTGAAAGAGGTAACGTTTGGAGCTTTAAAGCTATGTTAGATGATCCTTTTTTAGAAGGTCAAAGACCATTATTAGATTCAATTACGACTGTGGCGCAAGTTTTACATGATTCTGGTTATAAAACAGGAATGATTGGAAAGTGGGGGCTTGGTGCGCCATTGACTAATAGTATTCCAAACAAAAAAGGCTTTGATTTTTTTTATGGATATAATTGTCAGAGACAAGCACATACTTACTACCCAACACATCTTTGGAAAAATGAAACTAGAGATTTACTAGATAATTATATAGTTACAAAACAAGAAGGATTAGGTGATCTAGATCCATACAATAATGAATCCTATTCGAAGTATAATCAAAACGATTATGCTCCTACCTTAATGCATGATGAGGCTTTGAATTTTATATCTAGAAATAAAAACTCCCCATTTTTTTTATACTATGCTTCGCCAATTCCTCATTTACCTTTGCAAGCACCAACCAGATGGGTTGATTATTATCAAAAAAAGTTTGGAAAAGAATCTCCCTACACAGGAAAATCATATTATCCAAATAAAACTCCAAGAGCTACTTATGCTGCTATGATTTCTTATTTAGATGAACAAGTTGGCGAATTAGTTGAAAAATTAAAAGAAATTAATAAGTATGAAAACACATTAATCATTTTTACCAGTGACAATGGTCCGTCATGGGTTGATCATGTAGATTATAATTTTTTTAATAGCACTGGAAAATTTGTTAATTCTAGAAGAACAATGAAAGGTAGTGTTAGTGAAGGAGGGATAAGAGTTCCCATGATAGCCTCTTGGCCAAATAAAATAAAGTCAGGATCTATATCAAATCATATATCGGTTTTTTATGATTTTTTTGAAACTGCTTGTGACGTAGCTGGGATAAATAATAAAGTTGAAACAGATGGTGTAAGTTTTTATCCTGAAATGATTGGAGGAGTTCAAGCTAAACACGATTATTTGTATTGGGAATATCCTGCAAGTGGTGGTTTGCAAGCAATAAGAATGGGTAGATGGAAGGGTGTAAAAAATAATTTATTTAAAAGTCCTTCAAAATTGAAATTGTTTGATTTGATGTCTGATGAAAAAGAATTAAATGATATTTCTTTAAAGCATCCGAAAATAGTTATTAAACTTGAACAAAAACTTATTGAGGCACATAGCACTCCTTATTTAAAAGAATTTATTATTCCTTCACTTGAACAATAGTTAAATGATTTCAAAAGCACCTGCAAGAGTTTGTTTATTTGGTGATCATCAAGATTATCTTGGTCTTCCTGTTATAGCTTGTGCTATTAACAAATATATAGTAGTTGAGGGAGTTCCAAATAATACTAATTGTTTAACATTCAATTTGACTGATCTGGGTCAAATAGTTAAGATAGATTTAGATGAAGATTTTTCATTTTTAAGAAAAGGAGATCATATTAGACATGTAATTAAAACATTAAAAAACAATAATATCAATATTAATAAGGGATACGATATAAAAATTAGTAGTGATATTTTTATTAATGCAGGCATTTCAAGTTCCTCAGCTTTAACGGTTGCTTTGATTAGTTTCTTTATAAAAGTTTTTTACCAAAAGACATGTTCTGAAGAGTTTATTGCTGAGCTGGCATATAAAAGCGAGGTTGTAGATCAAGGAGGATCGGGCGGAAGAATGGACCAGTACTCAATCTCAATTGGAAATACTATTTTTTTAGAAACTAAAAGTGCATTTAGTTTTAAAAAAATAAACAATCCTATTAAAAATTTTATAATTGCAAATTCTGGTGTTAAAAAACAAACTGATTTGATTTTAAAAAATTTAAAAAATAAAACGATTAATGCGGTTAATACAATTAAGCTGAAAAACCCTTCTTTTAATTTAAATAAGGTTTCAATGAAAGGAATATATGAATATGAAAACCAATTAAGTAAAACTTCTTTTAATTATATAAAAGCCGCCGTAGAGAATCATTCTATTACTCAAGCAGCTTATTTAGAACTGAAAAAGAAAAATCCGAATTTTAATAATATTGGAGAATTGATGAATGAACATCATAATATTTTGAAAAATGATTTATCAATAACGGTTCCTTTAATTGATGAAATGATATATTCCGCCTTAAAAAATGGCGCATATGGTGCTAAAATAATTGGTTCAGGGGGTGGCGGTTCAATTTTAATTTTATCAAATGAAAAAGACCAAAATAAACTTATCGATGCTATGTATTCTATTGGTGCTAAAGAAGTGGTAAAAGCTAATGTGTCACCAGGAATATTTAGTCTATAGTTATTGTCTTTTTATCTATTTAAAAAAAATAAGAAATTATTATTCACTAAATTTAAGTAACATTTAACTTATGATAGATCTTTCTTTTCTCGATATTTCAATAATAATAGGATTTTTCTCAATAACCTTATTTATAGGGTTTTATGTTTCAAAAAAATCATCTTCAAGCTCAAGCGAATATTTTTTATCTGGTAGAAATATGCCTTGGTGGTTACTAGGAATTTCAATGGTAGCAACTACGTTTTCAACAGACACACCTAACCTTGTAACCGATATTGTTAGAAATAACGGAGTATCTGGAAATTGGGTTTGGTGGGCATTTTTGTTTACCGGTCTTTTAACAGTTTTTGTTTATGCAAAATTATGGCGTAGATCTAATGTTTCTACTGATATGGAATTTTACGAACTTAGATATAGCGGAGGAGGAGGTAAGTTTTTAAGAGGATTTAGAGCAATTTATTTAGGTGTTATTTTTAATGTAATGGCTATGGCTGGTGTAACACTTGCAGCTATAAAAATTGGTGAGATCATGTTAGGATTGGACCCTGTGGAGACTATTTTGTATGCAGGTTCTATAACTGTAATTTTCAGTACAGTTGGAGGATTTAGAGGAGTAGTATACACAGATTTTATTCTCTTTTTTGTTGCGATGGCCGGATCAATTGGCGCTGCTTATTATTTAGTCAATTTACCCGAAGTAGGAGGATTATCTAATTTAATTTCTAATGAAAATGTTTCTGATAAAATATCTATTATTCCAAGTTTTGATAATCCAGATGTCTATATTCCATTACTTATAGTTCCACTTGCTGTCCAATGGTGGAGTTCATGGTATCCTGGTGCAGAACCAGGTGGTGGTGGTTATATAGCTCAAAGAATGTTAGCAGCAAAAAATGAAAATCACGCAATTGGTGCTACTTTTTTCTTTAATGTCATGCATTATGCTTTAAGACCGTGGCCATGGATAATTGTAGCCTTGGCTTCATTAGTAGTTTTTCCAGATTTAGCAAGTATTCAAGAGGCTTTTCCTAACATATCTGATGATAAGTTAGGTCAAGATTTAGCGTATCCTGCCATGCTTACATTGTTGCCCTCTGGTCTTTTAGGGATAGTGGTTGCATCACTAGGCGCAGCATATATGTCAACAATTTCAACTCATCTAAATTGGGGGTCATCCTATATTGTAAATGATTTTTACAAACAACAGGTTAATAAGAATGCTTCAGAAAAAGAACTTGTGAATATTGGAAGAATTTCAACAGTAATCTTATTTATTCTTAGTGCTGTTTTTGCTCTATTGTTAACAAATGCTCTTCAATTATTTGATGTAATTTTAATGTTTGGGGCAGGAACTGGTTTGATATTTATACTAAGATGGTTTTGGTGGAGAATAAATGCTTGGAGTGAAATTTCAGCAATGTTTGTTTCAGGATTTATTTCTATAATTCTAAATTTTTCGTCTTATGGTGATATTTTGTTTTCTGATTCTGGATTATTTCCAAGTTACTATAAATTTCCAGCAGTAGTTTTGTTTACTACTGTAATATGGGTTTTAGTAACTTTTTTAACAAAACCAGATACATCGGAATCTTTAATTAATTTTTGTAAAAAAACTAATCCAGGGGGACCAGGATGGAATAAGATTAAAATGGAAGCCAAAAAACAAAATATTTCATTTAATAAACCAGGTAGTGATGAAACTTGGTCAGTTCCTTTGGGAATATTGTGTATGTTGTGCGGATGTTTTGCTATCTATTCCTTATTGTTTTCAACGGGATATTTTATTTACGGTCAAATAAATGACGGAATTACATTTCTAACAATTGCGATAGTTTTTTCATTCGGATTAAAATACAATTGGAATAAACTTAAAAACTTAAATTAAATGAATATAACTTACAAATCACCTGGTGCTTTAGAAGAAACTAGATTTGAGAAAATTCATAGTGTAATTTTTAACGATTCAAAACAGGCTTCAAAAATTGTAGCGCAAGAGATAGCTGATTTAATAAAAAATAAACAAAAGCAAAATAAAAATTGCGTCTTGGGTTTAGCTACCGGATCTTCCCCAATTTCTGTTTATCAAGAATTAGTAAGAATGCATGTTCAAGAGGGTTTGAGTTTTGAAAATGTAATCACTTTTAATCTTGACGAGTATTTTCCAATGGATAAAGATGATATTAATAGTTATCATCATTTTATGAGTATACATTTATTTGATCATATAGATATTGATAAGAAAAACATCCATATTCCGGATGGTGGAATTTCAAAAGAAAAAATCAATGAATATTGTGCTGATTATGAAAAACAAATTGTTGATGCAGGTGGAATAGATTTTCAGTTATTAGGAATAGGTAGGACTGGTCACATTGGATTTAATGAGCCTGGTTCCAATTACAGTTCCTTAACTAGGTTAGTGCATTTAGATTATATGACAAGAAATGATGCAAGAAAATCGTTTTATGGAATTGAAAATGTTCCAACAACTGCAATTACTATGGGAATTAGAACGATTAGAAAGTCAAAGAGAATTGTTCTTATGGCTTGGGGAAATAATAAGTCATTGGTTGTGCAAAAAGCAATTGAGGGTGAAATAGATTCTAATATTCCGTCAAGTTTTTTGCAACAGCATAAAAATGTAACATTTGTTTTGGATGAATCAGCGTCCGAAGCTTTAACTAGGATAAAATCTCCATGGCGAACTGGTTCTTGCGATTGGAACGAAGAATTGAAGGCTAAAGCAGTAGCATGGCTTTGTGATAAAACTGGAAAATCTATTTTAAATTTAACAGAAACAGATTACAATGAAAACAATCTTTCTGAATTACTTTTAAGTAAATCATGTTATGATTTAAATCTTGATTTTTATAAAAGATTACATAGATCGATAACTGGTTGGCCTGGCGGAAAACCAGAATCAGATGATAAAGGCAGACCAGAAAGGTCAAGTCCAGCTAAAAAAAGAGTATTAATTTTTAGTCCACATCCAGATGATGACGTAATTTCAATGGGCGGAACTTTTGACAGATTAGTTTCTCAGGGTCATGAAGTACACATAGTATATCAAACATCTGGAAACATAGCTGTAAATAATTCAGACGTTCTTAAATTTTTAGAAGTTACAAGTTCAGCATTTCCAAATTCTAAATTAGAGCATAAAGAACTTACAGATTTATTAAAGGGTACTAATGAAATTCTAAATCATCCTGAAATTAGAAAAATTGCTAGAATTATTAGAGAAAAAGAATCACTTGCTGCTACAAGATTTTTTGGTATTCCTGATTCACAAGTTCATTTTTTAAAACTACCATTTTATGAAACAGGAACAGTTAAAAAAAATATTCCAAGTGAAACAGATTTTAATATAACTAGAGATATTATAACTAATTTAAAACCACACCAAATTTATGCAGCTGGTGATTTGGCAGATCCACATGGAACTCATAAAGTTTGCTTAGATATTTTTCTTAGTGTTTTAGAGGATTTAAAAAAGAAATCCTTTATGAAAGATTGCTGGGTATGGTTATACAGAGGAGCTTGGCATGAATGGCCAATTCATCTTATTGATATGGCTGTTCCAATGAGTCCAGATCAGGTACTAAGAAAAAGAAAAGCCATATTTTTTCACCAAACACAAAAAGATAATGTCATGTTTCAAGGGGATGATAACAGAGAATTTTGGGTTAGAACTGAGGATAGAAATAGAGCAATAGCTAAAAAATTTAGAGATATTGGTATGTCTGATTACACAGCTATCGAAACTTTCAAAAGATATCATTTTTAGGTATCTTTCTTAAATGCAAATCATTAAAGAAGTCTGCGTTGATTCATTAGAGGATGCTATAAAAGCTGAAAAAAATGGAGCTAATAGAATTGAGCTCTGTGGCAGACTAGATTTGGATGGATTAACTCCATCTAGAGACTTAATTAAAAAAACTTTTTCTATTTTAAAAATTCCTATCAGAGTGATGATAAGACCAAAACATCCGTCTTTTGAGTATTCAGAAGATGAAATTAATTTAATGATTAATGATATTAAATTTTGTAAAAGTTTAGGAATAGATGGTGTTGTACTGGGGTGTTTGGATGAAAATTATAACTTTAAAATGGAACAGATAAATAGACTTTCAGAAATTGCAAAGCCATTAAATGTAATCATACATAAAGCAATAGATTCTACTAATTCAGTTATGGACTCTTTATCTTTAATTTCTAATAATTCTAACATAAATGGAGTTTTAACATCTGGTGGTGAGCGTTTTGCAATAAATGCTGTTGAAACTCTAAAAAAAATGTTAGTTTTAGTACCTGATAGATTTGAAATTATTATGGCAGGAGGAATAACTTTTGAGAATTTCGATAAGTTACATTCCATTATAAATGGAAAATTTTATCATGGAAAAAAAATAATTAATACCAAATAAGCTTATGAGCAATCAAATCGAATTACATCAAAAAACACTTTTTGGACACCCAATAGGTCTTTTCGTATTATTTTTCACCGAACTATGGGAGCGATTTAGTTACTATGGAATGAGAGCAATTCTTGTTTTATATCTTGTTTCAGAGACATCAGGGTCTAATCCGGGAATGGGTTGGAGTGATGGCGATGCCATTGCATTATATGGTTGGTATACAATGTTTGTTTATTTAGCAACAATTCCAGGTGGAATTTTAGCTGACAGGTTTCTAGGTCAAAGAAGATCTGTTATGGTTGGAGGTCTTTTACTATGTTTTGGTCATGGAATTTTAGCTGTTGAAGCATTATGGGCTTTTTATACTGGACTTACGTTTATTGTTTTGGGAGTAGGATGTCTAAAAGGTAATATTTCAACTATGGTTGGAGGTTTGTATGGTAACGAAGATATTGATAAAAGAGATATGGGTTTTTATATTTTTTATATGGGAATCAATGTAGGAGCAGCTGTTTCAGCAATTGTAGTAGGCTATATAGGAGAAGTTTATAGTTGGCATTATGGTTTTGGGCTTGCAGGAATTGGAATGGCTATTGGCCAACTTGTGTATTGGAAAGGTCAAAAATACTTAATTCATGTTGGAAATAAAATCGAGCTAGAGAATACTAATGAGCAGTCTTCTAATTTATTTTTGCAAATTTTTAAAACAAAAAATTCAATGATTGGATTTAGCTTAACAGCTTTGTTAGGACTTTATTTAGGATACAGTGGAGATTGGAGTTATGGACTTCTATTAATAGGAATTGCTTTTGCAGTGGGTTTTGCAATTGTAGTTTATAATGATGGAAATAAAATTGAAAAAGACAGAATATTAGTTACATATTTAGCTTTTTTAATAGTTATAGTTTTCTGGGGAGCTTTTGAACAGGCAGGAGGTCTTATGAATCTTTATGCGTCTCAAAAAACTGATTTAGCTTTAGGAGACTTTATGGTTCCAGCTAGTTGGTTTCAATCTGCAAACGCTACTTATATATTAATATTTGCCACATTAATAGGATCTTTTTGGATTTGGTGGAAAAAAAGAGGTTATGAACATTCTTCAATTTTTAAAATGGCTGTAGGAGTAATTATAATGGGATTAGGATTTTCATTTATGTCGTTAGCGTCGAACGAAGTTACATATAATGACGCTGGTGAGATAACTCAAAAATCAGCTATGTACTGGCTAATGTTAGCTTATTTATTTCATACTATAGGTGAATTATGCGCGTCTCCCGTAGCACTTTCATTTATTACAAAATTAGCTCCTGCAAGATGGGGTGCTTTTATGATGGGTGCATATTTTGCAGCTACAGGTTTTGGAAATAAAGTTGCTGGTTTAATTGGTGAAAATGCTTCAGAAGCAGGAGATTTTTGGACTTTCACAGGAATTACAATTTTTTGCACAATTTTTGGAGTATTAGTAATATTAATTATTAAGCCACTTAAAAGATTAGTACATAATGCAGAATGATAGTAATTTAATGTTAAATAAGTTTTATTTAATCACATTTTTTATTTTATTCTTTTTTAAAGTTCAGTCTCAAGAAATAAACTGGATTAGTTTAGAAGAGGTTGTCGAGTTTCAGAAAACTGAACCAAAAAATGTTATTATAGATGTATACACTAACTGGTGCGGTCCGTGTAAGTTAATGGATAAAAACACCTTTAGTAATCCAGAAATTGTCAGTTATATAAATAAAAATTATTACGCTGTTAAGTTTAATGCCGAAGGTGATGCCACGGTAAAATTTATGGATAAAACGTTCACTAATCCAAATTATGACATCAGCAGGTCTCAAAAGAGAAATTCTTCTCACGAATTCACAAGATTTCTTGGAATCAATGCCTATCCGTCAACTCTTTTTTTTGATGCTCAGATGAATTACATAAGTCCTGTGAAGGGTTATTTAAATCCTAAGCAAATTGAAATTTATCTTTCTTTATTTAAAGATGATAAATATAAAAATATCAAATCTCAATCAGATTTTGATGAGTTTGTTAAAAATTTTAAAAGTAAAGTCAAAGTTTAGTTACTTCTTATTAGCTTCTTCTATGTAAATATCCAAAGCTTTAGACATAGATGGAACTTTCGGAGTTGGAGCAAAAACATCAATTCTTAATCCTGCTTTTTCAGCAGCTTTTACGGTCGTTTTGCCAAATACCGCAATTCTAGTGTCATTTTGTTTGAAGTCTGGAAAATTAGATAATAAGGATTCTATTCCTGAAGGACTAAAGAATACTAAAATGTCATAATAAACATTTTTTAAGTTAGATAAATCGCTAATAACAGTTTTGTAAAATGTTCCTTGTGTCCATTTTACTCCAAGTTCATCAAGTTTTTTTGGAATAGCTGGTGATAAAACATCTGCACTTGGTATTAAATAGCTTTCTTCATTATATTTTTCTATTTGTTCAGATAGTTCTTCAAAAGTTCTACCGCCTACATATATTTTTCTTTTTCTGTATACAACGTATTTTTGAAGATAAAATGCAACTGCTTCTGAAAGGCAAAAATACTTCAAAGCATTTGGGATTGGAAATCTCATTTCTTCAGCAACTCTAAAAAAATGATCTATTGCATTTCTACTGGTCAATATTATAGCTGAAAATTTTGATAAATCAATTTTTTGATGCCTAACTTCTCTTGCAGTCATACCCTCTACATGTATAAAAGGAACGAAATCTATTTTAACTTTTCTTTTTTTCTTTAAAGTTATATAAGGTGAATTTTCAATAGTTGGAGCAGGTTGTGAAACTAAAATTGATTTAACTTTCATAAATACTTTTTTATTTTACTAAGTAAAGAACACCTATGATAGGTATAATTTCGAAGGTGCAAATGTACAAAATAAAATATACTAGAGCTTTTAACCCACGGATTAAATATTTATTTAAAATAAATTTCAAATAAAACACATTGTAAATGATTAATAATACAAAGGATATATTATAAATTTTGACAAATGAAATATCAGTAAAAATTATTATTAACAAGTAGAAATATAAATGAACTGCAAATAAATTTTTAATACCTATTCTATATCTGTTAACTTCTCTTAATTTATTTTTGAATCCGAATACAATTGAAAATGTCTTTTCGATCAAAAATTTTAATAATATTACAAGGCTTAATCCAACAATAAGCTTTAAATAAAACTCTTTTAGTTCTGTTTGGTATTTGTCTTTGAATAATATTAATATAAATAATGAAGTAGTCAATATTCTTAGAAAAAATATTATTACGTTGTTGGGTGTTAATAATGATATAGTTTCACCTGATTTGTAATGAAAGTAACGGTGAATGTTCCAAAAAGAAAATAAATACTGAAACCTTTCGCCGATATATAATCTTGAAAATAAAATTAGAACTGTTCCTAGAATTATAATTGTTTTAACCCAATTTTGTATTGGAAAAGCTATAATTTCTAGTTCATTCATTGTTCAAAATTAATAATATTTTAATCCTATATTAAATTTACTTCTTAAATCTGTATTTTTGTAAAAAATAAAATGTCAAAAGCTCTAGTAATTGTACCGACATATAATGAAGCTGATAATATTATCAATTTAATTGAAAGAGTTTTGTCACTTTCTGTGACCTTTAATATATTGGTAGTTGACGATAATTCACCAGATAATACAGGAAGTCTTGTAAGTACATTTGCTTTAAGTAGTTCTGAACGTGTTTTTTTACTTTCTAGACATAGTAAAGAAGGATTAGGGAAAGCTTATACAGATGGATTTATTTGGGCTTTGAATAATGGATATGATTATATTTTTGAAATGGATGCTGACTTTTCTCATGATCCTAATGATTTGATAAGAATCTACAATGAACTAAGTATTGCTAATTTTGATTTAGTTATTGGTTCAAGATACATTAACGGAATTAATGTAGTTAATTGGCCATTAAGTAGAATTGTTTTATCCTATTTTGCTTCATTTTATTCTAGAATTATCACAGGAATGCCAGTAAAAGATGCGACCTCTGGGTTTGTTGGATATAAAGCCAAGGTTTTAAAAGATATAAATTTAGATTCTATTATGTTTAATGGATATGCTTTTCAAATTGAATTAAAGTTCAAAGCTTTCAAGAAAGAATTTAAAATACAAGAAATACCAATTATATTTAAAGACAGAGTTCACGGTGAATCGAAAATGAATGGAAATATTATTTTTGAAGCAATTTTTGGTTTAATTGCAATGAGAATTAAAAGTTTTTTTAATAAATAATTGAAATAAAGAATGAAAAAAATCCTTATAAAAAATGCAACTATTGTAAATGAAGAAAAAATTTTTCAATCAGATTTATTAATTGTAGATGATGTTATTAGTGAAATACAACAAAATATTTCTGAGCCCAAAGATTGTAAAGTTATTAATGCATCTGGAAAAATTCTTATCCCAGGCCTGATAGATGATCAAGTTCATTTTAGAGAACCAGGATTAACTCATAAAGGAACAATACGCTCTGAATCAAAAGCTGCGGTCGCTGGAGGCATTACCTCTTTTATTGAAATGCCAAATACTGTTCCTCAAACAACCACTATTGATCAATTAAATAAAAAGTTTGAAATTGCTGATAAAAGCTCATATGCAAATTATTCTTTTATGTTTGGCGCGACCAATTCTAACTTAGATGAGATAAAAAAAGTAAATAAAAATGAAGTGGCAGCTTTAAAAATATTTTTAGGTTCTTCAACTGGAGATATGTTGGTAGATGACCAAGAAATCTTAAGAGAAATTTTTCTAAATACCGATTTAATTATTGTTGTTCACAGTGAAGATGAACAGATAATTAATCAAAATTTAGAAAAATATAAATTAAAATATAATTCTAATATTCCTTTTGACTGTCATTCTAAAATAAGATCTGAAGAAGCCTGTTTAAAGTCAACCAAAAAAATAATAAAACTTGCAAAAGAAACTAATGCAAGACTACATGTATTTCATTTATCTACAAAAAACGAATCGTTATTGTTTCAAAATGATATTCCTCTGAAAGAAAAAAAAATAACATCAGAAGTTTGTGTTCATCACCTGTGGTTTAGTGATGAGGATTACAAGGAAAAACAATCTTTTATTAAGTGGAATCCAGCTATTAAAACTAAAGAAGATAGAAATGGACTTTGGGATTCATTACTTAATGATAGAATTGATGTAATAGCAACAGATCATGCTCCTCATACATTTAAAGAAAAATCTAAACCATATTTAGATTGTCCGTCTGGTGGTCCGTTAGTACAACATGCACTTGTCTCAATGTTACAACATCACTTAAATAATAAAATATCTTTAGAAAAAATTGTGACTAAAATGTGTCATAACCCAGCAATTCTATTTCAAATCAATAAAAGAGGCTATATAAGAAAAGGCTATTTTGCAGATTTAGTTTTAATCGACATGAATAAATCATGGACCGTTAAAAAAGATAATATATTGTATAAATGTAAATGGTCTCCTTTTGAAGGCTTACAATTTGATTCTCAAATAACTCATACTATTGTTAATGGAAAATTAATATATGAAAACGGTTTATTTAATTCAACTTTATATGGCAAAAAATTAACCTTTAATAGATGAGAAAATTATTTATTTTACTAATATTAATTATGTCTTGCTCTAACCAAGATGGTCCTTCTAATTTAATGTCAGAGCAACAAATGGTAGATTTTCTTTTAGATATTAATATCATTAATTCAAGTAGGGCATATAGAAATAATTCAGACTTAAATTATTATAATATAAAAGATACATTTTTATACAAAAAGCATAATATAGATAGCTTACAATTCGTTAATAGCAACAAGTATTATTCTTCAAATCCAAAACAATATTTAAGAATTTATTCAAATCTTCAAAAAAAAATGAGATTTATTAAAGATTCTATTGAAATCGAATTAAACAAAGAAACTAAAAAGATTAAGGATTCTTTATCAATAGTTAAATGATCTTAAAGTTCTTACAAGTTTCTTCAATTGAATTTTCAACATTTATAAATTTGTAATCAAGAGCAGAAACTATTTTCTTGTTCGAGTATTCATTTTTAGTGTGACTAGATTTAATAATTGCACTACTTAACCTTCTCCTTTTGTTTAGAAAAAAACTTCTTAAAGCATCTAAAACAAGTCCAACTTTCATTAAGCTTTTACTTGCCTTTTTAGAGGGGGATTTTAAATCCAAATGATTACATGCGGAAAAAATAAAATCTTTTTGAGTCCAATTTTCAGCAACAAGAATAAATCTTTCAGAAAAAATATTTTTGTTCATTAAATCCTTCATGATTTTTACAACATCCTTAACACAAATAAAGCCAGTTTTTCCAGAGGGATAGTAATTCATTCCTCTACTTATTTGAGTAATAAAAGCCCCACTTCCTCTTTTCCAAAACCCACTTCCAACTATGACCCCAGGATTAACTATAACCGCATTTAAACCCTCTGATATCCCTCTCCAAACTTCTAATTCCGCATCAAATTTTGTTTTAGAATAAGGGTTGTTGTTTTCTTTCCATTCACATTCTTCGTCAATTGGCAAATTATTTCTTTCACCAACAGCGGCAATTGTACTTACATAACAAAATTTATTAATTTTTTTATCAATTGCACAATTAACCATGTTTGCAGTTCCTTCAACATTGATTTTCTTCATTGCATTTAAATCTTGACTGCTAAACGAAATAAAGGCTGCACAATGATAAATTTCAGTAATATCTTTAAAGGCTATTTCAAGGCTAGATACGTCACTAATATCTCCTTCTGTCCATTCAATTTTGTCAAATAAATTTTGAGAATCCTTTGAATAATAAGAAAAAACTTTTCTCACACTATCTGTATTACTATTTTTTCTGTGTAAAGCTCTAACTTTTTTATTTTCTTTTACAAGAGAATAAAGTAAATGACAGCCTACAAGTCCTGTTCCTCCAGTTACTAATATCATAATGTAAAAATACTATTTTTTGGTTTACTTTTTTCTTAGAGTCAAGAGATATATATTTGTTAAAATTTAAATTGTGTCAAAAAACTTTATTAAAGAATTAGAATGGAGAGGAATGCTTCAAGATTTTATACCTGGTTTTGAGGATAAGCTATCAGAAAAACCTTGTAGTGGATATATTGGTTTTGATCCAACTGCTGATTCTCTACATATTGGAAGTTTAGTTCAAATTTTAATTTTAATGCATTTTCAAAAATATGGACATAAGCCTATTGTATTAGTTGGTGGAGCAACAGGAATGATTGGAGACCCATCTGGAAAATCTAATGAAAGAAATTTATTAAGTCAAGAAGATTTAGATAATAATATTAAAGGAATACACAATCAATTATCTAAATTTTTAGATTTTGGTTCTGATAGTATTAATTCAGCTGTTTTATGTAATAATAACGATTGGTTTAAAAATATTAATTTAATTGATTTCATTAGAGATACTGGTAAGTATATAACTGTAAATTATATGATTGCTAAAGAATCCGTAAAAAAAAGACTAAGTAAAGACTCAACAGTAGGGATGTCTTTTACAGAATTTTCTTATCAATTAATTCAGGCTTATGATTTTTATCATTTGTTTTCAAAAAACAACTGTTCAATTCAAATGGGAGGAAGTGACCAATGGGGAAACATAACAAGTGGAGTTGAGTTAATAAGAAAAAAGACTGGAAAAAAAGCATATGCTCTAACTTGCCCTTTAATTACTAAAGCAGACGGAACTAAGTTTGGTAAAACAGAAGATGGTAATGTTTGGTTGGATAGAGATAAAACATCTCCATATAAATTTTATCAATATTGGCTTAATATATCTGATCTTGATGCAAAAAAATATATTAAAATTTTTACTTTTTATAGCAAGGAAGAAATTGATAATTTCATAAATACTCACGATGAAGCACCTCATTTAAGGTTTCTTCAAAAAACCATAGCAGAATTTCTGACAAAACTAGTTCATTCTGAAGAAGATTTAGAGAATTCAATAATAGCATCAAATATTTTATTCGGAAAATCTACCTCTGAAGATTTGAGTAATCTTGATGAAAAAACATTTTTAGATATTTTTGAAGGAGTTCCAAGTATTACTATTTCATTTGATCAAATTAACGAAAGACCTCTTGTTCAAGATTTTCTTTTTAAGGCGGAGTTTTTGTCTTCAAAATCTGAAATTATCAGATCTTTGAAACAAAACTCAATTTCAATCAATAAAGAGAAAGTAGATTCTTCATATATTATTTCAAAAGAAAATTTAATTTGCGACAAATATATTTTAGCTCAAAAAGGAAAGAAAAATTATTATTTGATTTCATTTAATTAAACATCAAATTACATCCCCTAATTTCAGAATCACTTAATCGTCCTAATACCTTAAAGGAAGAATCTTGATAAATCTCACCTAAATCATCACTAGCTATAAATGAGCAAGAGTTGATATTAGCTAAATCAATAAAATTTAAGGCTCCTCTCCCTTTTGACTTAACTGAGAAGGGATTGTTAGTATCTCTTACAAACACTTTTAGCCAAGAAGGAGTTCTGAAAACTCCATTTCTTTTTGAATAAGCTTGAGATAAAAGCTCTGTCATTCCGTATTCTGATCGAATATTTTTTGAATTAAACCCTTTTTGTAATTTATAATGAAGTTCTTCTCTTGTAATTTCTTTTCTTCTTCCTTTCATTCCGCCAGTTTCAATTATCGTTAGATTTTTAGTTTTTAAAGGTAATTTTTCAATAAAATCTAGTAAAGCATAACTTACTCCGATTAAGATTATTTTTTTTTCTGTCTTTTCAAGCTTTAAAATTAAATCATGTAATTTTTTATAATCATCCAAATAAAAACCACTTTCTTTTCGATTTGATTTTTTTATAAAATAATCGACCATGAAAATTAAAGAAGAATTGCCTTGTTCTAAATATGAGGGAAGAAGCCCTAAGAAAACAGTATTGTTTATAGAACCAAAATTTTTTTCAAAACAATCAGTAAAGCTCTTAATGTAAATATTAATATCTTTTACATAATGGATACTTCTCTCCCCCCCAGTACCACTACTTTTAAACAAATGAGTATGTTCTTTATATGATGAAACTATGTTATTTTTAAAAAACTGAATTGGTAGAAATGGAATATCTTCTATTTTTTTTATCGATTTAGCATCAACATTAATTAAATTACAGTATTTAGAGTAGACACTATTATTAGTATATTGATGTTTGAAAATTTCAATCGCTTGATGATTAAAATTATTAGCACAATTGAAATTTAATTTGATCAATTTTTATTTCAAATTTAATTAAATCAAAATACAATTACATTAATATTAAGTAATTGTTAACAAATGCAAGTTTAAACGATTAAGATCTAATTTTGAGTAAAATTAAAAAAATGCCAAAAATTCCTAAAATTTTAGTTGTAGATGATGATCCGGATATTGTAGAAATTTTAAGATATAATTTATCTTTAGCAGGATATGAGGTTAAGAGCGCATCAAACGGTAAGGAATGTCTAAAAAAAGCTAAGCTATTCATTCCTGAGTTGATTTTACTAGATGTAATGATGCCAGAAATGGATGGTATTGAAGCTTGTTCACTTTTAAAGGAAATTCCATCTCTAATAAATACAAGAATTATTTTTTTGAGTGCTAGAAATGAGGATTATACTCAGTTATCTGCATTTGATGCAGGAGCTGATGATTATATATCAAAACCTGTAAAACCAAAAATTTTATTAAAAAAAATTGCTTCAATAATTAAAAGAATTTATTCTAACTCTAAAGTTGAACATATTATAAAACTCAATGAGATTACAATTGATAGAAATAAGTTTGTGATTATTAAGGAAAATATTGAAATAAATCTTCCCAAAAAAGAGTTCGAATTATTTTTTCTTTTAGCATCTAAACCAGGCAATGTTTTTACTAGAGATCAAATCATGAGTAAGGTTTGGGGCTCTGATATTATAGTAGGAGATAGAACTATTGATGTACATATTAGAAAATTAAGAGAAAAAATTGGAGATTTGTATTTTAAAACCGTAAAGGGTGTGGGATACAAGTTTGTTCAATAGATTATGTCATTATTTAATAAAATAAAATTTAAATCTTTTTTATTCTCGTCTTTACTAAGCTTAGTAATTACAGCTACAGTTTATTTACTTTTCCATTTTAATTTTGAAAATAGCATGAGTTTTGAAAAAACTATTTTTCTATTTTCTATTTTACTTTTGATTTCTTTTACTTTAATAATTTTGTATATCAAATATTTTATATCAAAAAAAATAAAAAACATATTAGAATTATTAATTCCTGAAAAAGAAATTAGTGAAGAAAAATTAATTTCTACAAATATGGAAGATTTAGTAGAACAACTAAAAAATTACTCTTCTGAAAGTCAGACTGAAATAAAGTCAATGAAAGAGCAAGAAAATTTTAGAAGAAATTTTATTGGAAACCTTGCGCATGAGTTAAAGACCCCATTGTTTACTTCTCAAAGTTATTTATTAACCTTAATTGATGGTGCACTAAAAGATGAAAATGTTAATTTAAAATATTTAAAAATTGCTGAAAAGGCTATTGAAAGATTAATATTTATTGTAAAAGATTTAGACTTAATTACAAAGCTAGAATTTGATGATTTAAAAATAGACCAAACAAAATTTAACATTATTTCAATTATTAATAATGTTTTTGAAATGCTAGAAATTCAAGCCTCAAAAAAGAATATAAGTTTAGTTTTAGATAATAAAACAAAAAAAATCAATGTATTTGCCGATCAAGAAAAGATACATCAGGTTTTGACTAATTTAATAGAAAACTCTGTTAAGTATGGTAAAGAAAATGGTACAACAGAAATATCAATTGATGATATTATTGATAATAAGTTAATTGTTAGGATTACTGATAATGGTTATGGAATAAAAAACGAACATTTTAAAAGGTTGTTTGAAAGGTTTTACAGAGTTGAAAATTCAGGAAATAGAAGAACAGGTGGCTCAGGTTTAGGACTAGCTATAGTTAAGCATATTATTGATGCTCATAATGAAAAAATTTACGTTGAGAGTGATTTTGGAGTAGGATCTGAATTTTCTTTTTCTCTAGAAAAATCTAATTAATTATAAGTAAATTTACTTTTCAATACATTAAAGATTTGGGAAGTAAAAACAAACTTAAAAGATTTATTGAAAATGAAAATTTTCAAAATGTTATTCAACCATCAAGAGAAGATTTAATTTCAAATAAATTTAGTTTTTACGGAAATTGGAAAAACTCAGCTTTTAAAAATACAAATCCTATTATTGTTGAACTTGGGTGCGGAAAGGGTGAATACACGGTTAATTTAGCTAAATTAAATCCTGATAAAAATTTTATCGGTATCGATATTAAAGGTGCTAGATTTTGGAGAGGAGCTAAAACTGCAGTTGAATCAAAACTAACTAATGTATATTTTCTTAGAACCCAAATTGAACTTTTAAATCATGTATTTCAAACAAATGAAATTGATGAGATTTGGTTAACCTTTCCAGACCCTCAAATAAAATTTCAAAGACAAAAGCATAGATTAACTAATCCAGATTTTCTCAAGCTTTATAATAATGTTCTCAAGCCAGACGGAATAGTGCATCTAAAGACAGATAGCGAGTTTCTTCACGGATATACTTTGGGTCTGCTGGAGGGTATGTGTATTAAGCCATTGAATTCTAATCACGATATTTATAAAAACAGAAATGCTCCAGATGAAGTTGTTAATATTCAAACTTATTATGAAAGTATTTATTTAAAAGATGATAAAAAAATATCTTATTTAAGTTTCAATTTTAATGAGCAATAAAGAAAAAGTAGATTTTTTTGAAAATGTATATTCTGTAGTTAAAAAGATTCCTTTTGGAAAGGTTAGTACTTATGGAGCTATTGCAAAATTTCTGGGCTCTTCTAAAAGCGCAAGAGTTGTTGGCTGGGCAATGAACGCTTCTCACATAAATAAAGACATTCCCGCTCATAGAGTTGTTAACAGAATAGGATTATTGACAGGAAAAAAGCATTTTTTCGGAATAAACCTTATGAGACAACTGTTAGAAAATGAAGGGTTGATTATTGAAAACGATCAAATTAAAGATTTTGAATTATTTTTTTGGGATCCCATTAAAGAATTAGAATAATTCTTAACTAGAATAGTATATTTGTAATTTAGAACGGTTTTAAATATAAATGTTAACAAAAAACAAAATTTCTGAGATACTAGGTAATATCCACTTTGAAAACAATAAAGTGGATATTATTAGCGACGGATCTGTTAAAAACATTGTTGTTTTTGATAATGAAATTGTAATTGATTTAAAAATATTAAAACCAACTCTTCAAGCCAAGAATACTATAAAAAGAAAAATTATAGATTCCCTAAAAAATAATATTGATTCTAATATTGATGTTAAAATTAATTTTGTAGTTATTTCTGAAAAAGAAAATACCATTTTTAATTCATCTAGAAAAATTGAAAACATTTCTAATATAATTGCTATTTCATCAGGAAAAGGTGGTGTAGGAAAGTCTACAGTGACAGCTAATTTAGCAGTTTCTTTATCCAAAATGGGATTTAACGTAGGGGTATTAGATGCAGATATTTATGGTCCTTCAATTCCAGAAATGTTTGATGTTTCAGGTCAAAAACCATTAGCTGTAGACGTAAATGGAAAATCAAAAATGAAACCTGTCGAAAGCTATGGTGTAAAAATATTATCTATTGGGTTTTTTACTAAAATTGATCAGGCTGTAATATGGCGTGGTCCAATGGCTTCAA
This sequence comes from uncultured Flavobacteriaceae bacterium, assembly GCA_949372825.1. Lineage (GTDB taxonomy): Bacteria > Bacteroidota > Bacteroidia > Flavobacteriales > Flavobacteriaceae > MAG-121220-bin8. The sequence continues at coordinate 44,814 of CASIBD010000002.1, forward strand.
AAGCATTAAATCAAATGATTTTTGATGCGGACTGGGGAGTTTTAGATTTTCTTTTAGTAGACCTTCCACCTGGAACAGGAGATATTCATTTAAGTATAATGCAATCTTTACCGATTTCAGGATCAGTAGTTATTAGTACTCCTCAAAAAATAGCATTAAATGATGCTCGTAAGGGAGTGTCTATGTTTAAAAAAGAAAATATCAATGTTCCTGTTTTGGGTATAATTGAAAATATGGCCTATTTTACACCTGAGGAACTTCCAAATAACAAGTATTACTTATTTGGAAAAGAGGGTGCTAAAAATTTATCGTCAGATTTAGAAATTCCTTTTTTAGGTGAAATTCCTATTATTCAAAGCGTAAGAGAAGCTAGTGATATTGGCAGACCTGCTGCGATGCAAGAAAATACTATTTCTGAGGATATATTTAATAGAATCTCAAAAAACATGTTATCACAATTATTAATTCGTAATAAAGAACTGCCAGAAACCGAGATTGTTAAAATCACAACAATGTCGGGCTGTTTAAGTAAAAAATAAAATCATATGAAACAAGATTTATTAAAAGAAAAAGTAGAACAAGGTTTAAATGAAATTAGACCATTTTTAGAATCTGACGGCGGAAATATTGAATTAATTTCTATTATAAATAATGTAGTCAAAGTTAAGTTATTAGGAAATTGTGTGAGTTGCTCTGTTAATCAAATGACTCTTAAAAACGGTGTTGAAATGACTATTAAAAAATTTGCTCCTCAGGTTGAAGAGGTTATTAATATTGATTAATGAATAGAATAGAAACGGATATTTTAATAATTGGAGCTGGTCCAGTCGGACTATTTACCGTATTTGAAGCTGGATTACTGGGTTTGAAATGTCATATTATTGACGCTTTAGCTCAGCCAGGAGGCCAATGCGCTGAACTGTACCCGAAAAAACCTATTTATGATATTCCAGGAATGCCAGAGGTTTTAGCTGGAGATTTAGTTAATAATCTATTAGAACAAATTAAACCTTTTAGCCCTGGATATACTTTAGGAGAAACGGCTGAAAAATTAATAAAAAGTGATGATGGTTCGTTTGATGTAATTACAAATACAGGAAAAGTCCATAGATCAAAAGTTGTTGCGATAGCAGGGGGGTTAGGTAGTTTTGAGCCTAGAAAACCACCTATTCAAAATATATCTAGTTTTGAGGGTAAGGGAGTTGAATACATGGTTAAAAACCCTGCAATATTTGCTAATAAAAATATTGTTATTTCTGGTGGTGGAGATTCTGCTTTAGATTGGACTATAGAATTATCAAAAATTGCACAAAAAGTTACTCTGATACATAGAAGAAATGAATTTAGAGGTGCTGTAGATTCAGTTGAAAAGGTTCAAAAATTAAAAAATAAATTAGCTATTAACGTGATTACACCAAGCGAGGTAATTAAACTAAATGGAGAAAAAAACCTAGAAAGCATTGTTGTTAAACATTTAGATATTGAAAAAACTATCGATACAGATTATTTTATTCCTTTATTTGGTTTAATTCCAAAATTAGGAAGTATATCGAATTGGGGATTAGAATTAAATAAAAATTCAATAATTGTCAACAACAGTTTGGATTATCAAACTAATATTCCTGGAGTTTTTGCAATTGGTGATATCAATTCATATCCAGGTAAATTAAAATTAATTTTATGTGGTTTTCATGAGGCCACAATAATGTGTCAATCTGCATTGAAAATTATTAGCCCAAATAAAAAAAATATTCTTAAATATACAACGGTTTCCGGAGTTCAAGGTTTTGATGGTTCAATAAAAAAAACTGATAATTCAATTATAAAGACAATTAACTAATGAATAGTTTATTTAAATTTAATTTAACAAATGTTCAGAATGTTAGCGGTCAATCAAGTTGGAAATCGCCAAGTAATATTGCACTAATAAAATACTGGGGAAAAAAAGAAATTCAAATTCCTTTAAACGCATCTTTAAGTTTTACTTTGTCTAACTGTTATACAGAATGTAGTATTAAATATGAGCCATTAATAAAGCCTAATAATCAATGTAATTTCGAATTACTATTTGAAGGCAAAAGAGAGATTTCATTTGAAGAAAAATTAAATATTTTTTTCAAAAGAATTGTTTTTTATTGTCCTTATTTAATCGATTTAAAATTAACGATTGATACCAAAAATTCTTTTCCACACAGTAGTGGGATAGCCTCTTCTGCTTCGTCCTACAGCGCTCTTTCTCTGTGTATAATGGATATAGAAAAAAAAATAAACCCAACGATTAGTTCTGAGTATTTTTTTAATAAAGCATCTTTCTTGTCAAGACTTGGATCAGGTAGTGCTTCCAGAAGTGTTTTAGGTCCTTTAGCAATATGGGGAGAAAGTGATTTTTTTAAACACAGTTCTAATTTTTTTGCTGTTAAATATGAAGAAAAATTACATGGTAATTTTAAAAATATTCAAGATACGATTCTGTTAGTGGATAAAGGAAAGAAACATATTTCTAGTACAGTTGGACATGACTTAATGATTAACCATTCCTTTTCTAATGACAGGCTTGTTCAGGTCAACCAAAATTTAAAACTATTAAAGAATGCTTTGATTTCAGGAGATTTCGAAGCCTTTACTCATATTGTAGAATTAGAAGCATTGACTTTACATGCTATGATGATGACTTCTAGCCCTTATTATATTTTAATTAAACCAAACACTTTAAACATAATTAACGAAATCTGGAATTACAGAAAAAACACTAACTCTAAAGTTTGTTTTACTCTTGATGCCGGAGCAAATATTCATTTATTATATCCTAAGAAAAACTTCAATGAAATTCAAGAATTTATATTTAATAATCTATCTAAATTTTGTCAAAACGGCGAGTTTATAAATGATCATGTAGGTAATGGACCAAATAAGTTATAATTTTACAATATGAAAGCTCCTTTATTTTATTCTAAAATTTTATTGTTTGGAGAATATGGAATAATTAAAAATTCCAAGGGTCTCTCAATCCCTTATAATTTTTTCAAGGGTGGCTTAAAGCTGGGAGATTTTAAAAATGAAATTGTTAAAGAATCAAATAGAAATCTAATAAATTTTAAAAATTATTTAAAAAACATTGACAGTTCTATTGTAGAATTTGATTTTATTAAATTCGAGAATGATTTAAAAAACGGTATGTTCTTCGACAGCTCTATTCCTCAAGGTTATGGAGTTGGAAGTAGCGGTGCTCTTGTTGCAGCGCTTTACGATAGATATGCTTTAAATAAAATTACTGTCTTAGAAAATTTAACAAAGCCTAAAATTTTAAATCTCAAAAACGTTTTTTCAAAAATGGAATCTTTTTTTCATGGAAAATCGTCTGGTTTAGATCCATTAAATAGTTATTTAAGTTTACCAATTTTAATTCATTCACAAAATGAAATTGAAACAACAGGAATTCCTTCACAATCCTCGAATGGAAAGGGTGCTGTATTTCTGTTAGACAGTGGCACGTCGAGTGAAACCGCTCCAATGGTTGAGTTATTTTTTAAATCAATGAAAAACAAAAATTATAATAAAATTATTAAAGAAAATTTTATTAAAACTACTGATGATTGTGTTGAGGATTTTTTAAAAGGAAATTTTAATTCATTATTTTCGAATATGAAAATTTTATCTAAGGTAGTTTTAGAAAACTTTAAGCCAATGATACCAAAAGATTTTCATGATCTTTGGGCTAAAGGAATAGAATCTGATGATTATTTTTTAAAATTATGTGGTTCAGGTGGCGGCGGATATATATTAGGTTTTTCAAAGGATTTTGAAAAAGCAAAAAGGTCTCTTTCTAATTACAAACTTGAATTGGTTTATAATTTGTAATGTCTTTTCTTTCAATAAATAAAAGTTTTTTATTTAAGATTTTAAGTTTGTTTTCAGTTGTTAGAGGATATAATATTCTTTTTATTATTACAGCTCAATTTATTTCTTCAATTTATATGCTTTCTGAAAACAACAGTATTCTAGGTGTTGTTTATGATGTTAATATATGGTTAATTATTTTTTCATCTGCTTTCTCAATTTCAGCTGGGTATATTATTAATAACGTTTTTGATTCTGAAAAAGATTTAATTAATAGACCACTCAAAACTACTTTAGAAAAGGAAATTTCAGGGAGAACTAAGCTTTTGGTTTATATTTTCTTGAACATAATAACCTTAATTCTTGCTTTTTTAGTTTCTTTAAAAGCATTGGTTTTTTTTAGTATTTATATTATTGGAATAATTATTTATTCAATAAAAATTAGTAAATATCCTTTTATAGGAAATCTATTTTCTGTAATTCTAGCAATTACTCCTTTTTTCGCTATTATTCTTTACTACAAAAGCTATTCTATTGAAATTTTCTCACACGCTTTATTTTTATTTTTAATAGTTTTAATTAGAGAGGTTGTTAAAGACCTAGAAAATTTTGTTGGAGATTTTACGTTAAATTACTTCACAATACCTGTCAAGTATGGAGAGAAAGTTTCTAAAGCCTACATTTCGTTTTGTTCTTTTTTAGTTTTGATCGTTACTTATCTGATATTAGTTTCTTACGAATTATCTTACATGAAGTATTTTTATTTTTTCAATTACATCTTCTTTGCTTTATTTAACTATTATATTTGGAACAGTTATTCAAAAGCTAATTATCAATATTTACACAATTCATTAAAACTTTTAATCGTTTTGGGTTTATTTAGTATAATATTGCATGATATATAAAAGCATATGGAAATCAAACGTGTAAGATTAAACAAATATGTTTCTAACTCTGGATTATGCACTAGACGTGAAGCTGATGATTACATCATTAATGGAAGAGTTTCTGTGAATAATGAAATAGTAATCAAGTTAGGTTCAAAAGTATCCTTAGACGATGAAGTTAAAGTTGATGGGAAAATAATTTTCCCTTACGATTTTCAGTATTTACTATTAAATAAACCCTTAGATTTTGATTTCAATATTTCGGGCAAAAAAAATGTTTTAAATCTATTGTCTTCACTTAACGCTGTAAACTTAACTCCAACACAAATCACTGTTAAGCAATTTTCTGGATTAGTTTTAATTTCAAACGACAATGATTTTAATAATAGTATTTCTAAAAAGTTTGGGTCTTTCAAACAGTTATTTGAAATTAAACTTAGAGATATCATCTCTAACGAGGACTTAAATTCTATAAAAAATTCCTCAGATAGTAATAATATTGAAATAATTTCTATCAATTATGTAAATGGTGGGCTAAAAAATGAATTAGGATTGGAAGTTAGAGCTAGTAGAATGTCTAGTATTGTGAATTTATTTGAAAAATATAATCATAAAGTTATATCCATTGACAGAGTGATAATTGCAGGACTTTCAAAAAAAGATTTACCTAGAGGAAAATGGAGATTATTAAAAAAACAAGAGTTAGTAAACCTAAACTCTTTTTAGTTTGAGCTGGCCCAAATAAATCCTCTTGTAAGCAGTTCCCATGCTCCTAGATGTTTTTTGAATTCGTTAGGATCGTGTCCTAGTGATATATAAAATATTTTTCCTTTTCCATATTTTTTTTTCCAAACAACAGGCATTTCAACGTCCTTGATCCATGGATAATTTATTCCATCAAATTTTGTTGTAGCAAGAATCTCAATATTTGGATCAAAGTGAATATAATATTGTTCACTAAATATTTCAAAATCCTCTATACCCTTAGTAAATTCATCTTCAATAATTTTTACTTTAAAATTTACCTTTCCTCCGGGGTGTTCTACCCATTGTCCTCCAGTCATAAACTGATAAGCAGTATTAGATCTGAAAGAATCAATAAGTCCGCCGTGAGCTCCAGCAAATCCAACGCCATTTCTTACCGCTTGAATTAGATTTTCTTCTTGTTCTGGTGTTATTTCGCCCTGTGTTACTGATTGTATTATTAAATCAAAATCCATAAGAAATTCTAAATTTGAATAAATATCTAAACTATTCTTAACTTCTACTTTGGCCGAATTTTTAATTAACCAATTTTCAACAATATTTGAAAAGACTTCTGGATTATGTCCTTCCCAGCCTCCCCATACAATTAAGACCTTTTTGTCTTTCAATTCTGTCGATTGGGCTAATTGTTTTGAAAAAATTAAACCAATTGTCAAACAAATAAAAAATTTCTTCATAAATTCAAGCTTATAGTAAATATAATTTCAAGTCATCAATTTAATGAAAAAAAACTCTAGAAGAAACTTTATAAAAAAATCATCAGTTATTGGATCAGGTATTTTCATAGTTCCTAGAAATGTTTTGGGAGGAAATGGTTATGTTTCACCAAGTGATCAATTATTAATTGCTGCAATTGGTTCTGGTGGAAAAGGTGGAGATATTAGAAATAAATGGGCCAGTAAAGAAAGAGTTATTGCTCTTTGCGACGTCCATCCTGATGGATCTCATGGAGTATTAAAATCTAGAAAAAAATATCCGAATGCAAATTTTTATCTTGATTTTAGAGAGCTATTAGATAAAGAAAAAGATTTAGACGCCGTAACTATTAGTACGCCTGATCACACACATGGTATTATTGGAAATAATGCTATGAATAGAGGATTACATGCCTATATTCAAAAGCCTTTAACACATAATATTGAAGAAGCTAGAATTTTAACTAAAACTGCGAAACGAAACAAAGTAGTTACACAAATGGGTAACCAAGGAGGTTCAAGTTTAGGAGTTAATAAATTAAAAGAATGGGTTGATAATAAATTAATTGGTAAAATCAGTAAAGTTTACTCATGGACTAATAGACCTGTTTGGCCTCAGGGATTTGAAATGCCAAAACCATCAATTTCTAAACCAGATAATTTAAATTGGGATTTGTGGTTAGGTCCAGCCCAATACAGAGAATATAGACCAGAATTTCATCCATTTAATTGGAGAGGATGGTGGGATTATGGCACTGGAGCATTAGGCGATATGGGTTGCCATGTTTTAGATGCTCCTTATAAGGTTCTGGAATTGGGATATCCAAAAGATGTTGAATGTAGTGTTGCAAATATTTATGAAAAAATGTGGAGTGCTAATTATTATCCTGAAGGCCCGCCTGCAGCTTCTTTAATTACTTTACACTTTGACAAGACTAGTAAAACCGATTCTAATGTTGAATTGATATGGATGGACGGAGGAATAATTCCCCCTAGACCAGAAATAATTCCTGCAGAAGATTATCTAGGAGAAGAAGGAAATGGAAATGGAGTTATTATAATTGGGGACAAAGGAGTGATTTCATGTGGAGTATATGGTTTAAATCCTAAGCTATATAGAAAGGGTGAAGAAACATTACATTTTAATACAGATTTAATTCAAAAAGAAGGTCTTGATCATATTCATCATATGGAATGGATTAATGCTTGTAAGGGAGGATATGGTAGTGACGATTATAAAAAACTTACTTCACCAATTGAGTATGCCGGTCCATTTACTGAGACTGTATTAATGGGGAATTTAGCATTAAGAAGTTACATGTTGAAAAAAGGCAATAAATATGTAGGAAGAAAGAAGTTGCTTTGGGATGGCGAAAACACCAGAATAACTAATTTCGAGTCTGCTAACCAATTTGTTGGAAGAATAAGAAGAAAAGGTTGGAACTTATAAAATTTAAAACAATAAAAGTTATGAAAAAAATACTAATATTATTTACATCAATTTTGATTTTTTCCTGCAATAATAGCAATCAAAATAAAAAGTCGATAGACTCTATTCCTATGACACACATTAATGATCCTGGAATTGAGGGTGAATGGGTGTCTTTAATTCAACAAAACACAATGGATGGTTGGCATTATTTTCAAGATGATGGTAAAAAAACAGGCTGGGATATAAAAGACGGTGTTTTAACATTCACATCTGCTAATGCATCTGGAAAGGGAGATAAAAGTTTAGTTAGTGATAAGGAATATACAAGTTTTAAAATTCATCTTGAATGGAACGTGAGTTCTATGTCTAATAGTGGCTTTTTTTGGGGGGTTAAAGAAGATATGAAATACGAGTATCCTTTTGTTACTGGTCCTGAGATTCAAATTTTAGATCCTGAAATGCCCGATGGCCCTTTAACTCAGGCTGGTGCATTGTACGGAATGATTGCTCCATCTGAGTGGGTTACAAATCCTGCTGGAGAATGGAATACTTATGATATTACAATTGACCACAACAAAAATATTGGAATCGTTGTTCATAATGGCACAGAAATTGTAAAGTTTCCATTAAGTGGAAAGAAATGGGATGCAATGGTTGAACCTACAAAGTTTAATAATTGTGATCAAGAACCTTGGCAAAATTGTGACTTTGGTAAATTTAAAACAGGAAAAATAAGTATTCAAGATCATCCAGGTGTAATATCATTTAGAAATATAAAAATCTTAGAACTCTAACAAATAATAATGCAAATTAAAGAAAACTTAAAAGAATACGATGTTATAATCGTTGGTTCAGGTGCTGGAGGAGGAATGGCTAGTAAAATTTTATCAGAAGCCGGACTAAAAATAGCTATTGTTGAGGCGGGTCCTTTTTATGATCCAGCAAATCCGGATCAAATGACACAAATGAAGTGGGCTTACGATTCGCCAAGAAGAGGAGCAGGTACAACTAGACCCTTTGGTGATTTTGATCAAGCATATGGTGGATGGGATATTGAAGGAGAGCCATATACACAAAAAGGTGAATCAGAATTTAGATGGTTTAGGTCTAGAATGTTAGGAGGAAGAACAAATCATTGGGGAAGGATTTCATTGAGATTTGGTCCAGAAGATTTTAAAAAGAAATCAATTGATGGATTAGGCGATGATTGGCCTATTGGTTATGATGATATTAAGCCTTATTATGATAAAGTAGATAAATTAATTGGAGTTTTTGGAAGTAAAGAAAATTTATATAATGATCCTGATGGTTTTTTTCTTCCACCACCAAAACCTAGACTACATGAGTTATTTTATATTAAAGGAGCTAGAAAAAGTAGTGTAAAAGTAATGCCCTCCCGTCTATCTGTTTTAACTAAAAGAATAAATAATGAAAGAGGTGTGTGTTTTTATTGTAGACAGTGCGCTAGAAGTTGTTCAGTATATGCAGATTTTTCAGCTGGTTCATGTTTAATTTTTCCAGCTCAAGATAATGGAGGACAAATTGATTTATATGTCAATTCAATGGTAAGAACAGTTACAACTAATGAGGAGGGTAAAGCTACAGGAGTATCGTTTATAAATAAAGAAGATAGAACAGAGTATAAATTAAAAGCTAAAGTAGTTGTTTTAGCTGCTTCTGCTTGTAGTAGTGCTCGAATATTATTGAATTCTAAAAGTAAACAACATCCTAATGGTTTAGGAAATAGCAGTGATGTTGTTGGTAAGTATTTACATGATTCAACAGGTGGGGGTAGAATGGCTTTTCTACCTGAACTAGTTGATAGAAAAATTTATAATGAGGATGGTGTTGGAGGAATGCATGTTTATTCACCCTGGTGGTTAGATAATAAAAATTTGAATTTCCCAAGAGGATATCACATTGAAGTTTGGGGTGGTATGGGATCTCCATCTTATGGTTCAGGATTTAATGTTAACGATTTAAACAAGTTTTTTGGAATAAAAGTCGGAGGTTATGGTGATATGTTAAGGACTGATATGAGGAAATATTATGGTACCGTTGTTGGAATGGATGGAAGAGGGGAATCGATTGCTATGAAAAGTAATTATTGTGAAATTGATCCAGATAAAGTTGACGAATTTGGAGTTCCCGTTTTAAGGTTTAATTATAAATGGTCTAATCATGAAGTTAATCAAGCAAAGCATATGCAGGATACTTTTGAAGAAATTATTCATAATATGGGCGGTATTGCTTTAGGAGATAAGCCTGGAATTAATAAAAATTATGGACTTACAAAACCTGGTGAGATTATTCACGAGGTTGGAACAACTAGAATGGGAAGCGACCCAAAAACATCTGTTGTTAATGAATTCGAACAATTGCATGATGTTTCAAATGTATTTGTAGTTGACGCAGGTCCATTTGTTTCTCAAGCAGATAAAAATCCAACTTGGACAATTATGGCTTTAGCATGGAGAACATCGGATTATATTGTAGATCAATTTAAAAAACAAAATTTTTAATGTATGAACAGAAGAGATAGTTTGAAATCATTAGCATTTGGTTCTATAGGATTAGGTGTTTTGTTAGAAGGTTGTGTTTCAGGAGTTGATAGTGAAACAGTAGCAGATTCTTTAAAAAAGTTTAGCTATGGAAGAACTCCAAAAGAAAAAGAGTATGATAAATTACTTTTCTCAAAAAAGTGTTTTACTAATAATCAAATGAAACTAATTTCTGAAATTAGTAATTTGATACTTCCTCCAAACGAGTTTGGATCTATTAATGACGCTGAAGTGCCAGAGTTAATTGAATTCATGGCAAAGGATATTCCTAGCTATGAGACTCCTTTAAAAGAAGGCTTGACTGCCTTAAATCAACAATCTAATATAAAGTTTAAAAAAATATTTATTGATTGTGATATGATTCAGCAAAAATCAATATTAGATCAAATGGCTTATCCAGATCCTGATTTATCAAGTTCAGAGCAAAGTAAAGATGTTAAATGGTTTTCTTTATTTAGAAATTTAACAATGACAGGCTATTATACCTCTAAAGTTGGAATTGAAGAACTTGGATACAAAGGAAATACTCCAAATGTTTGGGATGGCGTTCCTCAGGACGTTTTGGATCAGTATGGATTATCTTATGATAAAGAATGGCTGGATAAGTGTGTAGATCAAACAAAAAGAAACGAAGTAGCTGAGTGGGATAAAGACGGTAATTTAATTACTTGAGATTAGTACAAAAGCAAAAAGCCTCTATAAATAGAGACTTTTGTGGTACCTCCAGGAATCGAACCAGGGACACAAGGATTTTCAGTCCTTTGCTCTACCAACTGAGCTAAGGTACCATTGCTTTTTTTTTGCAAGAGCAAATATATATTCTTTTATTAGAGAAGCAAAAAATCATTTAATAAATCTTCTTTATTTTTGAACTTAAATAGAAATAATTTGAATATAGTAATAGATTTAGGCAATTCTTCTTTAAAAGTTGCTCTTTTTGAAAAAAAAATATTAGTAGAGAAATTTATTTTTACTAATTATAAGTTTAACGATATCTCAAATATCTTTAAAAGAAACAGTATTAAAAATTCGATTATTTCAAATGTTTCGAATTTGGATGAAAATATTATAAATTTCTTAAAAAGTAATTCTAATTTAATTTCTATTAACCAAACTACAAATTTGCTATTTACTAATTTGTATAAAACTAAAACCTCATTAGGTAGTGATAGAGTAGCACTTGTCAGCGCTGCGTCACTTGATTTTTCAAATGAAAATGTATTGATTATTGATGCAGGAACCTGTATTACATATGATTTTAAAAACAATAAAAATGAGTATTTGGGTGGTAGTATATCCCCTGGAATTAAAATGAGATTTAAATCTTTAAATAAAGAAACTGCCAATTTACCTTTATCCAACATTGATTTTGATCATAAGTTGATTGGAAATGACACTTTAAGTTCAATTAGTTCAGGTGTTATTAATGGAGTTGTTTTTGAAATAGAAGGTGTTATTAACAAATACAATGATAGGTTTAAAAACATTAAGATAATTTTAACAGGTGGTGATTCTAATTTTTTGCTCAAGAAGATAAAAAATACCATCTTTGCTGATCAAAATTTCCTGCTTAAAGGTTTAAATAATCTTATAGAGGTTAATACCAAAAAATGAAAAAATTTTTATTTACTGTTTTATTTTCTATAGTTTCTTTTTATAATTTTTCACAATCAGGAACTTCGTCACCTTATTCTTTTTATGGAGTAGGTACAAGTACTTTTAAAGGTTCGATTGACAACAGATCTATGGGAGGATTAAGTGTTTATTCAGACAGTATACATTTAAGTTTAACAAATCCTGCGTCTTTATCTGAACTTAAAAGAGTTAATTACTCTCTTGGAATAACATATGATAATTTAACATTTAAATCTGAAAATGCTAATGAGAATTCAAACAGTTCTAATGTTAATTATTTAGCTGTTGGAATTCCAACAAAGCACTTTGCTTTTGCTTTTGGTGTAGTTCCACAAACATCTGTAGGTTATCTTTTAGAAAGTAATGATGAGACAGTAACTCCAAATGTTATAGACAGATACAGAGGAGAGGGAGGTGTTAATACTGCTTTTTTAACTTTTGGATTTAGGCTTTTTGATAAAATAAGTTTAGGATTAACAACGAATTATGAATTTGGAAATTTAAACCATATTACAACTCGATTTTTAGAGGATATTGAGTTAGCCACAAGACTTGAAAGTAATTCCTCATTGAGTGGAGTGAATTATGTATATTCTTTATTGTTCAGAGAAAAAATATCAGAAAATTTAATATTACACGCTACTTATATTACAAGTCAAAAATATAATTTAGGCTCTACTAACACCCAAACATTATCAACATACTCCCTTACTAATCAATATGGTGGTGATGAAGAAGTAATTGATTTAGGTGCAATGAGTTTAGATAAAACTGAAATTACAGTCCCAAAATCTCAAACTTTTGGATTAGGGTTAGGAGTTGATACTAAATGGTTTGTTGGAGCAGAGTATAAATTAGTTGACGGAGGAGGATTAAACAATAAGTTGTTTAATCTAAAAAACGTTGATTTTAAAAAAGGATCTAAATTTTCTATTGGAGGGTTTTATATTCCGAAATTTGACTCCTTTACTAGTTTTTTTAGTAGACTCGTTTACAGGGGCGGTTTAAGAATAGAAAATACAGGTCTTTACATAGAGGATCAAGCAATAAAAGAGGTTGGTTTAAACTTTGGATTTGGAATTCCTTTTCAAGGGTTTTCTAATGTTAATTTAGGTTTTGAAGTTGGAAAAAGAGGAACTACTAACGCTGGATTAATACAAGAAAATTTCTTTAGTGTTAGACTAGGAATGTCATTAAGTGATCTTTGGTTTGTGAAAAACAAATACAATTAATAAATTAGGCATCGTTTTTGATTTCTAAAAAAATATAGAATTGATTATTATGAAAAACATCATCACTTGTACCTTAACATTTTTGTTTTCAATTACTGTATTATCTCAATCAAATGAAGAATGTTTTTCAAATCTTTCAATTTTCGCTGAGTATGCAAAAGTTAAAAATTATAAAGAAGCATACCAACCATGGTTGGACTTAAAGAGTGAATGTCCAGATATAAATTCTGCAGTATATGTACTTGGTGAAAGAATGTTAAAGTCTTTTATTAAAAATTCTGAAGGTAACGCTAAAGATGAGTTTCAAGAAGATTTAGTGGATTTATATGACGAGTGGTTAACTTATTTTCCGAAATCTAAAAGAGGAGTTAGTGAGGTCGGTAAGATATTAGCAATAAAAGCTCAAACTTTGATTGATTACAAATTAGCTGAGGACTCTGAGATATTTGAAATATACGATCAAGCATTTACTAAAGATTCAAAAAGTTTCAAATCTCCTAAAGGATTGTATAATTATTTTAAAATTTATTTTAGATTATACAAGACTGGAATTGAAGATGTAACCTTAGAGAAAGTATTTGAAAAATATGAAGAATTAACTGAAAAGTTTGAGTTTGAGATGAGTGCCTATACATTAAAGTTAGATAAACTTTTAGAAAAAGAAAATAATGGAGATCCACTTTCTATTAGAGAAACAAAAAATAAAAGAGTTTATGAAGTTAATATGGTAGCATGTAATACTTATTTAAATAATCTGAATACTATAATTGCCAAAGAGTCTACTTGTGAAAACTTAATCCCATTATATAGAAAAAACTTTGATAAATTTAAATCAGATTCAGTATGGCTTAATAGAGCAGCAAGTAGAATGGATAGTAAAGATTGCTCTGATGATCCGTTATTTGTAGAATTAGTAGAAGCGTTACATGCGCTAAATCCTTCAGCTAACTCAGCTTATTATTTAGGTTTATTAAATGACAAAAAAGGGGAAACTAATTTAGCAATTCAATATTACAATGAATCTATTGAGTTAGAATCTAATAATTTAAAAAAAGCAAAAACTCTTTACAAAATTGCACTTAAGTTTAAGAAGTCTGGTCAATTTTCAAAATCTAGAACATATGCCAATAAAGCGCTAGGATTTCAACCTTCAATGGGCAGAGCTTATTTACTTATAGCTAACTTATACGCCAGTAGTGCAAATAATTGCGGAAAAACACAATTTGAAAAAAGATCTATTTATTGGTTGGCTTTAAAACAAGCGAAAAAAGCTGCTTCTGTTGATGCTTCTATAAGAAAACTAGCAAATAAAACAGCTTTAAGTTACAAGGGAAGAGCTCCTTCAAAAACAGATATTTTTAGTGAAGCTATGAGTGGTAAAACTATTTCCTTCAAATGTTGGATAGGAAAATCAGTTACTGTACCTTCACTAAACTGATGAGTTTTTTAAGATTTTTAGTATTATTTTTCCTTTTTTCGTGTGAAGATAATTTCCAAGAAATTCAAAATATAAATAATAAAAACATTCTACCAGTTGGTGTTACAGAAAATTTAAAATTAATATATACTGATTCTGCAAAAGTAAAAGCGATTCTTTATTCTAGTTTAAATAAAGATTATTCAAATAAAATTTTTCCATATTCTGAATTCCCCAATGGTATTAAAATTTCTTTTTTTGATAATGAAAATAATGAAACAATAGTTACGTCACAATATGCAATAATGTATAACAAAACTAATATTGTTGATATGAAAGGAAACGTAATTATTAATAATCATGATGGTTCTGAACTTAAAACTAGTCAATTGTACTGGGATCCTGAACAAGAATGGTTATTTACGGAAGAAAAATTTACATTTATAAATGTTGATTATGATATTGTAGCTACCAGATTAGATGCTAATAGATCGTTTACTATATTTAATACAGGAAAACTTGATGGCAAAGTTTTAGTTGATGACAAATAATTAAAGCATGACTAATTATAGAAAATTTTCAGAATTTATTTATTTAATAATATCTATTATATCGTTTTTAGAATACTTTTTCGGAAATAATCCTGATGCTAAAAGCAATATTTTTTTAATAATGGCTCTGTTTTCTTTTGGGATGTTTCTGTTTAGAAGACATTTCAGAATTAAATTTAAAAACAGGCATAAATAGATTTAATGGATAATCAAGTTCTAGTTATTCTTATTTCAATAATTTTTTCAGGTTTTTTTTCAGGAATGGAAATAGCTTTTGTTTCTTTAAATAAAATTTTTTTAGAAATTGAAAAAAAACAAAAAGGTTTAGTTTCATTTTTTATAAAAAAAATTACAAAAAACTCCTCAAAGTTTATAGCAACAATGTTGCTTGGTAATAATATAGCTTTAGTTATTTATGGAATATACTCAGGAAGGCTAATTATAAATATTTTGTTTCCTGAACTTATTAATGAATCTTCAATTGATTTTAAATATATCTTTTATCAAACATTAATTTCTACTCTTGTTATTTTAATAACTGCAGAATTTTTACCTAAAGTTTTTTTTCAAATTTATGCAAATAGACTTTTTAAATTATTTTCTTTTCCAGCTTTTATTTTTTATTATTTATTCTCACCACTAACATTTGTTTTTACTTGGATTTCAGATAGTGTTTTAAAAAAATATTTTAAAACTAAGAAAGATGAATTAAGATTAGTTTTTAGTAAAGATGAATTAGGTGATTATATAAATCAAGAGATAGGAAACGATAATGAACAACATTTAGATCCTGAAATTCAAATATTTCAAAATGCTTTAGAGTTTTCTAAGGTTAGGGCTCGAGAAATTATGATTCCAAGAGCTGAAATTGTTTCGTTAGACAGGTATGTTAATCCATCTAGGCTTAAAGAAATTTTCATTAAAACAGGCCTTTCTAAAATACTAATTCATCAGGAAAATATTGACAACATTGTTGGTTACATAAGTGTTCAACATATGTTTAATGATTATAAAAATTTTAAATCTATAATTATTTCAATTGAATTTGTTCCTGAATCAATGTTTATTAATGACTTACTAACCCTTCTAACTAAAAAGAGAAAGAGTATTGCTGTTGTAGTTGATGAATATGGGGGAACTTCAGGAATTATTACTATTGAAGATATTATTGAAGAATTAGTTGGTGAAATTGAAGATGAACATGATTCTCCAAAGTTTTTAGAAAAAAAGATAAATGATTCTCATTATAAATTTTCTGCGAGATTAGAAATTGATTATTTAAATGAAAAATTCAAATTAAATCTTCCAATTAATGAGCAATATGAAACTTTAGGCGGATTTATTATAAGTTTAAATGAAAAAATTCCAGATAAAGGAGATGAGATTTTTCATAATAATCTAAAGTTTAAAATCATAGATGTATCAAGTTCCAAAATTGAATTAATTGAATTAGTTATAGAAGATTAATTTATAAGAGTTTAACTTTTTTTTATTCCCGAGGAAATTGTATTTTCGTTTGCTACAAAAAAAAATATTATGGCTATTCTAGGACAAATTCGATCTAAATCTATTTTTTTAATTATAGTTATAGGTTTAGCACTTTTTGCATTTGTAATTTCTGGTGTTTTCGATGGTAAAGGTTACCAAGCCCAACAACCCGTTGGTATTATTAATGGTGAAGATATTTTAATTGAAGATTTTAGAGGTCAAGTTGATTTCTTAGAAAGAAACTATAATCAAAAAGGCATGGTTGCTGTAAATAATGTCTGGAACCAAAGATTAAGATCAGAAATTTTGAATCAACAATTTGAAATTACTGGAATACAATCTGGAAAAGATCATTTGCAAAATATTTTAAAAAATAATCCTACATTTAATTCTGATCAGCAATTTTTGAATGAAGCTGGAATTTTTGATATAGATAAGTTTAAAGCATTAATTATAGAGTTAAAGACAACTAATCCAGAAGCTTATGAAAACTGGAAAAATCAAGAGAAAATTTTCGAATCTCAATCTAACGAACAAATTTATTTTAATTTAGTTACTGCTGGTATTAATTACACTCAAAGTGATGGTAAATTCGAATATACTTTGCAAAATAGCAATGTAGATATAGAATATGTTCAAATCCCATATTCATCTGTTGATGACTCTTTAGTTCCGTATTCTAAATCTGATTTAAAAAAGTATATTGACAATAATAAGGATCAATTTAAAGTTGAATCCTCTCGAGATATTGAGTATGTTGTTTTTGAAGAAAAACCATCATTAGATGATGAGAATGCAATTAAAAATAGATTAAGTAAATTTCTTAAAGGAATCTAAAGTGTTTAATAATGTTTCAAAACTAGACGAAATTACCCCAAGCTTGACTACAGCTAAGAATATTAAAGAATTTATAAACGAATACTCTGAAACAAGTTTTGATTCTATTTATTTACCTAAAGGATCTCTTCCGGCTGATCATGCAAACTTGTTGTTTAATTTAAACAATAATCAAACTTATGGTCCATATCTTGATGGAGATTATTTTAAAATATCTAGGATGCTGGATAAAAAAATTGGTGGATCTGTTAGGTCTAGTCATATACTTATTGCATACAAAGGAGCTCAAAATGCTAATCCAAATGTTACTAGATCTGAAAAAGATGCAAAAAAAGAAGCTAATAGTATTTTAAGAAAAATAAGAAAATCACCTGAAAGCTTTACGGAATTAGCTTTTGAATTTTCAGATGGTCCTTCTAAATCTAGAGGTGGTGATTTGGGGTTTGTTCAAGACGGTAATATGGTTAAGCCATTTAACGATTTTATTTTCTCCAAAAGAGTAGGTTCAACAGGCGTTGTTGAAACTGACTTTGGTTTTCATGTAATAAAAGTGGTTGCAAAAGACGATTTAGTTTTACTGGCTTCAATTACTGAAAAAAATGTTCCCTCTGACGAAACAAGTGATCAAGTTTTTAATTCTGCTACAAAACTAGAAATGAATTTATCAAAAGAAGGTGACATAAATGCTTTAGCTGAAAATGAAAACTATACTGTCAAGAAAGTTAATGGTATTCAAATATTAGATAATGATTTTCCTGGTTTAAAAGATCAAAGAAGAATTGTTCAATGGTTGTTTAATGAGTCAACTAATATTTCTGATTTTAAAAGATTTGATTTACCTAAGGGAGGTTATTTAATTGCTCAAGTTATCGGAATGACCGAAGAAGGTGTTTCAAATGTTCAAGATGTTTCTTATAAAGTTCTTCCTATGGTCTTAAAATCAAAGAAAGCAGATTTGATTATTAATCAAAATGATAATTCTTTAAGCATTGATGAGATTGCTAAAATTAATGGTGTTGAAGTTAAAAAAGCATTGGCACTGAATCAAAAAAATGCTACTATCAGTGGGGCAGGACTTGAACCTCTTGTTATTGGAACTTCGTTTGGAACCCCATTAAATGAAACTTCAAATTTTATTATTGGAGAAAATGGTGTTTATAAATTAAAAGTAGTCCAAAGAAAGGAGATAAATTCTAAAGACGATTCAATTGATCCAAACTTTATTATATCATATAAAAACCAACTACTTAATTTAAATAGATCATCTGTTTTTGGAGGTGTTTATGAATCGCTAAAAAACAATACAGAGATAAAGGATAATAGATCTGTTTATTATTAAACTAAAATCTCTGCATATACTTTGTAAAAGTATATGCCCAGGAAAACAGTTGAGATAATAAATTTTAATCCTGTACCAATTGCAAGGCCAATAAATGTTCCTAGAGCAGGTTTCAATGCCTTTTTGAAGTTTGTTTTTTCAATAAACTCCCCGGTAAACGCACCTAAAAATGCACCTAAAATTAGACCAAATGGCCCTCCTATAAAAAGACCTATAAACAAACCTATACTTGCTCCGATTAACCCGTTCTTAGAACCTCCTAGTTTTTTTAATCCTATTATAGGTATAAAAATATCTAATAAAAAAACAGTAAAAGAAATTAGAAATGTTATAATTAATAGCTTATTACTGAAAGGAATTAATGAAGTAAAGTGAATTACCAATAAACCTAACCAACTAGATAAAGGACCTGGTATTATTGGAGTGAAACTTCCAATTAATCCAGTTAAGCAAAGAATTAATCCTAATATCAACAGAAAAATATCCATATTTTTTTATAATAGATTGTTTATTTAAAATTATACTTAATTTTAGAATAAATAAATCAAACATGAAATTAAAACAAGTTTTATTTTTATTGATTTTAATTATAGGATGTAGTTACAATCCAAAAAATTCTACTTTTATAACCCCTGAGGTAAAGTGGACAAACAATGATGAGTATCCTTCAATTGAAGATTGTGATGAATATGATACTGAAACTGCAAGAAAAAATTGTTTTAATTCTAAAATTACTAGTCTGATTTATTCTAATATTGATTTAGGAGGTAATTTGGTTTCTAAAAAGCTCAATGATACCGTTTTACTTTCATTATTAATTGATGACCAGGGTAAGATTTCATTATTAAATATTGATAATTTAAAAGGTGTATTAATTGAAATACCTGACATTGAGTTAATTATAAGGAATTCACTAAAAAACATACCTTCTTTATATCCAGCTACTAAAACAAATTTTGGTATTCCAGTTAGCATTAAATTTAAATTACCTTTAATATTAAAATCAAATTAATTTAAAAATTGAACATTCATAAGGAACAAATAATTTTAGGTATTGATCCAGGGACAACAATTATGGGTTTTGGATTGATTAAAGTTGTTGGTAATAAAATGAACTTATTATTATTAAACGAGCTAGTTTTAAATAAGTACGATGACCATTATTTAAGGCTAAAACATATTTTCGAAAGAACTATTGATCTAATTGAAAAGTATCATCCAGATGAGATTTCAATTGAAGCTCCTTTTTTTGGTAAAAACGTACAATCTATGCTTAAGTTGGGAAGAGCACAAGGAGTTGCAATGGCTGCAGGTTTATCTAAAGAAATCCCAATCACAGAATATTCTCCTAAAAAAATTAAGATGTCTATTACTGGAAGCGGAAATGCATCTAAAGAACAAGTTGCTAAGATGCTTCAAAGTTTACTCCACATCAAAACATTACCAAAAAATTTAGACTCAACAGACGGCTTAGCTGCAGCTGTATGCCACTTTTATAATCAAAATAATAAGTTAAGCTCTGAAAAAAATTATTCAGGTTGGGGTGCTTTTGTTAAGCAAAATGAAAAAAGAATTAAAAAATAGTTTGTACAATTAATCTATAAAATTTTAATAAAAATAATTTTTGTGTCCGGAATATATATTCATGTACCTTTTTGTAAACAGGCCTGTCATTATTGTAATTATCATTTTTCAACTTCTTTAAAAAACAAGGAAAATGTAATTAGTTCAATGATAAAAGAAATTGAAATTAAATCTAAGGGATATAATGATTTAATTGAAACAATTTATTTTGGAGGAGGAACCCCGTCTTTTTTTGATACAATTGAAATAAATAAAATAATCAATTCGATTTTTTCAAAATTTAAAATATCTTCAAATCCTGAAATAACTCTGGAGGCAAACCCTGATGATTTATCAAAGGTTAAACTTAAAGAATTATCAAATAGTTTTATAAATAGATTAAGTATAGGAGTTCAGTCATTTAATGACAAAGAACTTAAACTTATGAATAGGTCACATAATTCCAAGGAAGCAAAAAATTGTATTGATAGTGCTTTAAAATATTATGAGAATATTTCTATTGATTTAATCTTTGGCATGCCAAATAGTAATTTAAAAACATGGCAATCAAATTTAAATTATGTAACGAGTTTGGACTTAAATCATATGTCTGCATATGCTTTAACTATAGAACCTAAAACGGCCCTTGAATCATTAGTAAAAAAAAATATTATTAAGCCATTGGATGAAGATTTGGTATTTGAACAACATGAATTTATGTGTGAAAAAATGTCAACACACGAATATATAAATTATGAATTATCAAGTTTTGCAAAAAAAGGGTATTTCTCAAAAAATAACTCGGCATACTGGTTGAGAAAAAAATATGTTGGAATTGGACCATCAGCTCATAGTTTCGATGGTACTTTTAGAAGCTGGAATGTTTCTAATAATGCATTATATGTCAAGGATATAACAAATAATAAAATGTTTTCTGGGAAGGAAAAACTTTCTATAATTGATCAATATAATGAGTATGTTATGACTGGTTTAAGAACATATTGGGGTATTTCACTTACATATTTAGAGAATAATTTTGGATCGTCCTACAGGAATCATTTTGAAAAAAAAGTGATAAAATATGTAGATTCATCACTTGTGATAATTAAGGGCGATGTTTTTACTACAACAATAAAAGGTAAATTTATTGCGGATGGAATAGCATCTGAATTATTTCTAATTAATCATTAGATAAATTTGTGAAATGGTAATAGAATTTAGAAATCGTTTCGATTCCTTGTAAAAAATTTGAAACTCCATAGTGTTCGTTTGGCGAATGAATTGCATCACTATCTAATCCAAATCCCATCAAAATAGTTTTACTTTCCAATTCTTGTTCAAAAAGAGCTATAATTGGAATGCTTCCTCCGTCTCTTGTAGCAATTGGTTTTTTATTAAACACATCTTCATAAGCTCTACTTGCTGCTTCAAAACCAATTGTATCAGTAGGAGCAACATATGGTTGTCCACCGTGATGTTCTGTTATATTAATATTCACTGTTTCAGGCGTAATGTCCTTTATATGTTTTGTAAAAAGTTCATTTATTCTTTTCCAATTTTGACCAGGAACTAATCTCATAGAAATTTTTGCAAAAGCCTTACTTGGTAAAACAGTTTTAGCACCTTCTTCAGTGTATCCTCCCCATATACCATTAACATCTAATGCTGGTCTTATAGATTGTCTCTCTATTGTTGAAAAACCAACTTCACCATGTTCTTTGTTAAGTCCTATTGAGTCTTTAAATTCATCAATATTAAAAGGAGTTAAATTCATTTCATTTCTTTCGTTTTCTGAAACTTCAATTACGTTGTCATAAAAACCAGGAATAGTAATTTTGTTGTTTGAATCGTGAAGAGAATTAATCATTTTAGATAAAACGTTTATTGGATTAGCTACAGTTCCACCATAATGCCCAGAGTGTAAATCTCTATTTGGACCAGTTAATTCAATTTCCATGTAAGATAACCCTCTTAACCCTGTTGTTATCGAAGGGATGGTTTTACTAATCATTCCGGTATCAGAAACTAATATAATATCATTGGAAAGTTTTTCTTTATTCTCTTTGACAAATAATTCAAGATTATCACTACCAACTTCTTCTTCTCCCTCTATCATAAATTTTACATTACAAGGCAACTCACCATTTTCTAACATGACTTCAAGTGCTTTAAGGTGCATAAACATTTGTCCTTTATCATCACATGCTCCTCTTGCGAAAATTGCTCCTTCAGGATGAATTTTTGTTTTTTTTATGTAAGGATTGAAAGGATCTTGATCCCAAAGATTTATAGGGTCTACTGGCTGTACATCATAGTGGCCATAAACTAGTATTGTAGGTAGGTTATTGTTGATAATTTTTTCACCGTATACAATCGGATGTCCTTCAGTTTCACAAATTTCACAATTATCTAGATCTAGTTTAATAAAATGTTTTTTTAGTAATTCTGCAGCTGATCTAACATCAAGATCATGCTCAGGTTTTGCACTAACTGATGGAATTCTTAATAATTCAAACAATTCATTAATAAATCGATTTTTGTTTTCTTCAATGTAATTTTTGAAATTTTTCACTTTTAATGTTTTTGTAAATGTAATTAAATCTAGTTTTTTAACATAGTAAATTTCATAGTGATATTTATTACAATCTTGCTTATATTTGCCTCCCTTGCGGGTGTGGTGAAATTGGTAGACACGCTAGACTTAGGATCTAGTGCTTAACGGCTTGGGGGTTCGAGTCCCTTCACCCGCACTTTAAAAAAACCTTTACGTTGTAAGGGTTTTTTTGTTTTATATAAACACTAATTAACTTAGTTTTAATACTAAATTGATTAATAGCATGATTTTTGGAATAAACATAGTTATATTATAGTCTCAATGAAAAAAATATTTATTACATCTTTTTTAATATTTTCTCTTCTTTTAGTAAGCTGGAAATTTAGTGAAGTAAAGTTTGATGATCCAAATAAGGACAAGCTTCTAATAGAGTTACTCAAATATGTTCTAGATAAAGGACACTATCAATCTCTTGATATAAATGATGAATTATCTAAAAAAGTATACAATAGTTACCTAGATATGATAGATCCTCAAAAGAAATATTTTTTGAATTCAGATTTAAGAGAATTTAAAAAATTCGAAAAACTAATTGATGATCAATGGCTTAGCTATGATTTAGCTTTTTTTAATTTAACCCACACTAGATTAATTCAAAGAATAAATGAGGTTGAAATGTTTTTACCTTCTTTGTTTAATTCAACATTTGAATTTGATATTGATGAAAATATAAATGTTGATTTCGAAAATTTAACCTTTTCAAAAAACGACAAAGAGCGTAAAGAAAGATGGAGAAAACAATTAAAATTTTCAACGCTAGACCTTTATGATATAAAAATTTTAGATCAAGAAAAATCTATTAAATCTAATAAGAGATTATGTTGTAAAATCAGAATCCCAACTTTTAAAGGAATCACTAAAAATAGTTAATGATAATATCAATGATATTTTTGATCTAATGAATGACATTCAAAGAAAAGATTGGTTTTCAAATTATGTAAATTCATTTGTTTCTCAATATGACCCTCATACTACTTATTTCAAGCCTGAAGACAAAGATCGTTTCGATGTTAACATTTCTGGAAGATTTGATGGAATTGGTGCAAGATTACAGAAGCGAGATGGAGGAATTGAAATTGTTCAAATTATTTTAGGCGGTCCACTTTGGAAAGATAAAAAAATTGAGGCCGGAGATGAAATAATTAAAGTCGGTGAACCTGGAAAAGACCCTATTAATGTTATTGGAATGAGAATAGATGATGCAATAAAATTAATAAAAGGCCCAAAAGGTACTATAGTTGAATTAACTGTTAGACGTAAAACTGACAATGAAATTAAAACCTTTCCAATTACAAGAGATGAAGTTGTTTTAGAAGAAAGCTATGCAAAATCTACATTAATAAACAAAGACAATAAAACTTTCGGTTTGATAACATTACCTAAGTTTTATGTTGATTTTAACGATTCAAAAGAGATAAACTGTGCAACTGATGTAAAAAACGAAATTATAAATTTAAAAAAAGAAGGAATTGAAGGGTTAGTTTTAGATTTAAGGAATAATGGTGGAGGTGCATTACAAACAGTTGTAGATATGACAGGTTTGTTTATAAAAACTGGACCGATAGTTCAAGTAAAATCTATTGGAAACAGAAAAAAAGTTTTATATGACAAAGACCCTTCTTTACTTTGGGATGGACCATTAGTTATTTTAGTAAACCAGATGTCTGCCTCTGCATCAGAAATAATGGCTGCCGCTCTTCAAGATTACGAAAGAGCAGTAGTTATTGGAAGTAATAATACATTTGGAAAAGGAACAGTTCAAAACGTATTGGATTTAAATAGGTTTTTATCAAATAGTGATTTCGATTTAGGTGCTTTAAAGATAACAACTGAAAAATTTTACAGAATAAATGGAGGATCAGTACAGCTAAAGGGAGTAGAAAGCGATATTGTAACACCTAACACATATTCTCATATTGATATAGGTGAGGCAGATGAAAAAAATCCTTTAAAGTGGGATCAAATTGACAAAGCATCTTATAGGAAATGGGATGGATACTATAATCTTGAAAGTGTTATTAATGATTCTAAATTAAGAGTTTCTAAAAACGAATTATTTAATCTTATTGACCAAAATGCTAAATGGTTTTCAGAAAGAAGAGAAAATAAAAGTTATTCTTTAAATTATGATACTTTCAAAAACGAACAAAAGAAAAATAAATTAAAACTAAAAAAGTTTGATAAGGTTAAAGAATATAGTAATAATTTGAGATTCAATCTTTTGAGTGATCAATCTTCAAATATTAAAGATACAGATGAGTATAAAGAAAATCGAAAAAGATGGCACAATAGCTTGAAATCTGATATTTACGTGAATGAAAGTATTAATGTTTTATTAAATTTAAAGACAAAGAAAATCGAAAATAATAATATTTTAGCAAAAGCTGGTTGATGAAATTATTTAAAAACACAGAATATTCAAATAATATAGGTGTTTTTTTAAGTTTTTCTTTTGTTTTGTTTTGTCTTTTTATTTCTTTGTTTTCTTACGTATTTATCCCTGATAGTTCTAGATTTTCAAATCAGATGCATCTTCCAATTAACTCCAAATCACCTGGTTTTAAAGCAAGTTTTATTACAGTACCCAATACTGATGTTAATGATCAATCTTTTTTAAGTAAATTATTTACAGGAAATAAATATCCTGATACTGAAATTTTGATTTCTGATTTTAAATTATCACAAAATAGTATAATATATTCTGATTTTTCAAATGATGGAACCATAAAATCCATTCCATTCACCACTTTTTCTTCATCCCTGAGTCCGGATCAAATTATAACTAAATTTTTGATTAAAAGGTATTATTTGTTTGGTACAGATAATTATGGAAGAGATGTTTTCGGAAGAGTTATGTTAGGCACAAGAGTATCTATGTCTATTGGTATAATAGCAGTTTTAATTTCTTTATTAATTGGTGTCTTTATCGGACTAATTAGCGGATATTATGGAGGTTTTGTTGATAGAATATTAATGATGGTAATTAATATTTTTTGGTCTATTCCAACCCTTTTACTAGTCATTGCATTTTCATTAGCGCTTGGTAAAGGATTCTGGCAGGTATATGTAGCTGTTGGTTTAACAATGTGGGTGGAAGTTGCTAGAGTAGTTAGAGGACAAGTTATTTCAGAGAAAAACAAAGATTATATTACAGCAACTAAAGTTTTGGGATTTTCTGATATTAGGATTTTTTTCAACCATCTATTACCAAATATAATAGGCCCTATTTTAATTATATCAGCCGCAAATTTTGCTTCAGCTATTTTAATAGAAAGTGGATTAAGTTTTTTAGGAATTGGAACTCAGCCACCTGTTCCAAGTTGGGGATCTATGATCAAAGATAATTATCAGTATATTATTTTAGGTAAAGCTTATCTTGCTATTATTCCAGGTACTGCTATAATGTTGTTGGTTACAAGCTTTATGTTTTTAGGAAACAATTTAGAAGACTATTTTAAATCAGATTAATTTACCACTTACTCGTTCTTTGTGAGTCAAGTTTTATATATATAGAAAAAAGCAAAATAAAAGCCATCAAACTAGATCCTCCATAGCTTAAAAATGGTAGTGGAATTCCAATTGTAGGAACCAGTCCTATTACCATACCAATATTTATAAAAAAATGTGTAAATATAATAGTTACAGCTGAGTAAGAATAAATTTTACTAAACAAGTTCCTTTGAAGTTCTGCTCTTTTAGAAATTCTTAGCATTAAGAAAGTATATAAAAGAATTATAAAAGAAGCTCCTAAAAACCCCCATTCTTCACCGACAGTTGAAAATATATAATCTGTATGTTGTTCGGGGACAAAATTACCTCTAGTTTGAGATCCTTTTAAGAAACCTTCACCAGTCAAACCCCCAGAAGCAAACGCTATTCTTGATTGATTTGAGTTATATCCAGTTCCTCGATCATCTTGAGTCATACCCATCACAATATTAAATCTATTTCTGTGACGTTCTTCGAAAACATTATTGAATATAAAGTCAACAGAAAAAATGAATACAGAGAAAATAAACCCATAAATAAATGTTTTTTTAATTAATTTTTTATTTTTCTTATTAAGAAAAAAAGAAATTAACATTGATATCAACAGGAATGTTATAATAATTTTTGGAGTTAATAGAATTGTCGCAAAAAACAATATTATAAATCCAACAAATAGATTCATGTATATTGAAGGGAGTCCTATTTTGTAAAAAACTAAGATAAAGCTCAAGAAAATAATAATTGTTCCAGGATCTGGTTGAAGAATAATTAAAGTAATTGGAATTAAAATAATTAAAAATGAATAAAATTGAGTTTTAATAGTTTTAAGATTTGAATTAATATCACTTAAGTATTTTGCTAATGCAAGAGCAGTTATTGGTTTTGCAAATTCACTTGGTTGGATACTAAATCCATTAAATTGATACCATGCTTGCGCACCATTAACCTCATTGCCAAAAATAAAAAGTCCAATTAAAGATAGAATTGAAATAACATAAAGAATACTTGAGTATTTTGTAAAAAAATTGATAGGAAGAATTTGAACAAATAGAAAAATAAATAAAGAAATAATTACAAAAAATAATTGCTTAGTGAAAGGGTTCAAAGAAAAAATTGAATCCAATAAATAAGTTTGTGATGATGAAAAAATATTACCCAGTCCAAGAGCTATTAGTATACCAAGAATTAAAACGCTTAACCAATCTATTTTCTTTATGTTGACTTCACTCATTAATTGAAAAATTATTTTTTGTGTAAGGTTTTAAATATTCTTGCATCAGGTTTCCATTTAAAATATAATTTTCAAGATATTTTCTTTTGACTTCTTTTTTTAAATATTTCTCCATCATTAAACTTGCGATTGGAGCTGCCCATCTTGTTCCCCAATATCCATTTTCTATAAATACTGCAATAGCAATTTTAGGATTTTCTTTTGGAGCAAATCCAATAAATATTGAGTGATCAGTAAGTTGAGATCTTTTGCCTTTTATTTTAATAAAATTTTCAGCAGTTCCAGTTTTACCTACAACATCTATTCCATTTATTTTTGAATTTTGAGCAGTTCCTTTTTCAATTACATCAAACATTCCATCTATTATTTTTTTATAATGAATTGCATTAATTGAAGTATATTTTTTTTCTGTGAATTTAAAATCAATTGAGTCATTACTGATTTTTTTTACTAAGTGAGGTGTTTTGTACCATCCTCTATTTGCAATTATTGCCGTAATATTTGCCAATTGGATTGGGGTTGTTAAAATTTCACCTTGTCCAATTCCGTTAGAAATAGTTGTTGCTGCTCTCCATCTGTTATTTGGATACCATTTGTCATAATATTTTGAGTCTGGTATTAGTCCTGGTCTACCCAACGGATGATCATATCCTAAGTAATTTCCTAACCCAAAACTTTTAACATGATTATTCCATTTATTTATTCCATCTTTTGAATTAGAATATTTATTTAAAGTATTTTTATAGATAGTAGCAAAATAGGTGTTACAAGAATTGTAAATAGCTGTGTTTAAATCATTGCTAGTTCCTGGCTTACAGTGACATCTCATAAACCTATTCTTTGAATAATAATGCCCTTCGTTACATGAGATTCTAGTTTTAGATGTTATAATATTTTCTTCTAAAGCTATAAGACCATTAATTAACTTAAAAGTTGATCCTGGAGGGTATTGTCCCTGCAATCCCCTGTCAAAAAGTGGTTTCCCAATTGTATCGTTTTTTAGTTTAATATAGTTTTTAGATCTGTCTCTTCCAATTAGTAAATTAGGATCAAAGCTTGGAGCGTTTATAAGAGACAGTATTTCACCGCTTTGTGGTTCAATTGCAATAATACTTCCAAATTTATTAATCATTAGTGAGTCGCCATAAACTTGAAGATCTAAGTCAATTGTTAAATTTATATCCTTAGCAGATTTAAAAATTGTATCATAAATCCCATTTTTATACTTTCCTGTAATTCTATTGAAGTTGTCTTTTTGAAAATAGTTAACTCCTTTTACCCCCCTCAACTGTTCTTCATAAGCTTTTTCAATTCCTTGTCTTCCTATTAACTCACCTGATTCATAATAACTATTATCTTTAATTTCATAATCATTTACTTCACTTATGTAGCCTAAAATATTTGAAGCTGAATTTAAACGATAATTTCTATTCGATTTTTTTATTACTGAAAAACCATTGTATTTCCATAATTTTTCTTGAATTATAGCATAATCTTTTTTAGAAATTTGGGACAGAAAAACAGAGGGTTTAATTCTTGAATAATTTTTTGCTTTTTTTATTTTATCTAAAAACAGTTGTTTGTCAATTTTTAAAATTTTACAAAATTCAGTTGTATCAATTGATTTTAATTCTGAAGGAACTATCATTAAATCATAAAAGGGTTCATTTTCGACTAATAATTTATCGTTTCTATCAAAAATATATCCTCTTTCAGGATAATTATAAACTTTCTCAACAGAATTTTTATTAGATAGTTTAACATCATCAATATTTATTAATTGAACCCAAAAAAGACGAATAATAAAAATTAATGAAGAAGAAATAATTAAAAATGGAAGAAGTTTATTTTTCATTTTCAATCATAATATAAATAAATGTTGAACAAAAAATTAAAGAAATTAATGATGTTATTAATGTCTTGAACATTATTAATGAAATGAATTCAAAACTGAAGGTTTCTAATGAAAAAAGAACTAAATGATGAATTAAAATAATAGAAGATATGTATAAAAGTTTTTGAGAAAAAGTAGATTCTGAAACATAATTTTTAATTAGTTTAATTCCATGCGGATCATAAAACGATCCAAATACAAAATTTAAAATATATGATCTTAAAAAAGCAATAGATAAACAAGCCGCAGTATTAATTCCTAAAGAATTTGAGTATAGGTCAAGTGCGAATCCAAAAGCAAAACTAATTATCATAAATGTAATTTTTTCAACTTTTACTGGGAACGTAATGATAAAGACTAAGCAAACATAAGGGTCATAAGTATCAAAAAAATTAAAATTATTAAATATCAAACCCTGTAATAGCACTAAGAAAATGAATCTTTTAAAAATCAATAAATAGACATTAATCATTATTTTTTTACTTTTTGAAATTCTTCTCTATTTAAACTTTCAATTATATATACGTTGTTTAAATTACTCATATCAGTATTTAATTTGACTTTAATATTCAAGTAATTTTCTCTAGATTCATATTTAAAAGCATCATTATTTCCTGATCTAACTGAGTATGAAGTCACTTGATTTTCGTGTTTTGATATTTTTGAAACAACTCCAATTTTGATTCCTTCAGGAAATATTAATGACATTCCCCCAGTTACTATCGAATCACCAATTTTAATTTTTGCTGTTTCAGGAATATCATTTAATTTTAAGTATTTCGTGCTTAATCCATCCCATTCTAAAGTTCCGAAGTGAGATGTTTTTTTAATTTTTGCATTAATCTTTGTTTCAATATTTAAAATCGACATAATTGAAGAATAGTTTTTTGAAGTATAATTAACTATCCCTATAATTCCATCAGAATTGATTACTCCCATTTCATTTTTTAACCCGTCTTTAATCCCTTTATTAATAACTAATCTGTTTTTAAAAGATGATAAGTTATTAGAAATCACTTTTGCGTTTTTATATGAGAAATTTATATTAGTTAAGGAATCTAAACTTATATTTTTATTAATCTTTTCTAATTGATTTTTAAGAAATAAATTTTCTTCTAATAGATTAGAATTGATTTTTTTTAATTCAAAATATTCTTTTAAATAATTGAAATTTTCTGTAGAATAATTTGCTATGCTATTAGAAAAAATTAAGACTTTAGATTTGTGAAAATAATTTGAATTGAATACAAGGGTTAATGAAAATATTAATAAAATCAAATACACTACAACATCTTTTTTTCTTATTATGAAATCAATGATTTGCTGCATAACTAATATCTATTTCACCAATACACTTTTATATCTTTCAATATTTTTTAATGTTATTCCTGTTCCTCTTACTACTGCTCTAAGCGGATCCTCTGCTATAAATACTGGTAAATCTGTTTTTTTTGAAAGTCTTTTATCCAGTCCTCTTAACATTGAGCCTCCACCAGCTAGATAAATCCCTGTATTGTAAATATCAGCTGCTAATTCAGGTGGCGTTTGAGAAAGTGTTTCCATTACTGAGTCTTCAATTCTTATAATTGACTTATCTAAGGCTTTGGCAATTTCTCTATAAGATATCATAGCTTCTTTAGGTTTCCCAGTCAACAAGTCTCTTCCTTGAACTGACATATCATCAGGCGGACTTTCTAGTTCTTCAGATGCTGATCCAATTGTAATTTTAATTTTTTCTGCAGTTCTCTCGCCTATAAATAGGTTGTGTTGTGTTCTCATGTAATATATAATATCTCCAGTAAATACATCACCAGCTACTTTTACAGATTTATCACATACAATTCCCGATAATGCAATTACAGCTATTTCAGTAGTACCACCTCCAATGTCAACTATCATATTTCCCTTTGGCTGCATAATATCAACTCCAATTCCGATTGCTGCTGCCATTGGTTCGTGAATTAAATAAACTTCTTTTCCATTTACTCTTTCAGCTGATTCTCTGACTGCTCTCATCTCAACTTCAGTTATTCCTGATGGAATACAAATCACCATTTTTAGAGCAGGAGTAAAAAATCTTTTTTTAAGAGAAGGAATACTGTTGATTAATAAACTAATCATTTGTTCTGATGCATTAAAATCTGCTATAACACCGTCTTTAAGAGGTCTTACCGTTTTAATATT
Organism: uncultured Flavobacteriaceae bacterium; assembly: GCA_949372825.1. Classification (GTDB taxonomy): domain Bacteria; phylum Bacteroidota; class Bacteroidia; order Flavobacteriales; family Flavobacteriaceae; genus MAG-121220-bin8. The sequence goes on from CASIBD010000002.1 coordinate 76,465, forward strand.
TTCATGTGTCTTACCTTGCATAAGACTTGCTTCTTTTCCAACTGCAATTATTTTATCAGTTCTCTTATCAATTGCTACAATTGATGGACTGTCTACAACCACTTTATCATTATGAATAATAAGAGTGTTCGCTGTACCTAGATCTATCGCTATGGATTCAGTCCAAAAGTCAAAAAAAGCCATAATTAAAAAGTTAAATTACAAGTTAATAAAAATTAATGTTTAAAGTGTCGAGTTCCAGTTAAAACCATAGAAATATTATTTTTATTACAATATTCTATTGAAAGATCATCTTTAATTGAGCCTCCAGGTTGTATAACAGAACTAATTCCGCTTTTATGTGCTATTTCTACACAATCTGGGAAAGGAAAGAAAGCATCACTTGCCATAACTGAATTGTTTAAATCAAATTTAAAATTATTTGATTTTTCAATAGCTTGTTTTAATGCATCAACTCTAGAAGTTTGTCCAGTTCCTGAACTTATTAATTGTAGATTCTTAGCTAAAACGATAGTATTTGATTTAGTATGCTTACAAATTTTTGAGGCAAATTCTAAATCTTTAATTTCTGATTTATTAGGTAATTTTTCTGTACATGTTTTGAAATTTACAACCGAATCTGTTAAGGTGTCTTTGTCTTGGGTAAGTACTCCGTTTAAGCAGGTCCTTAATTGTTGATTGTTTAAATCGGTAGTTTTTAAAACTAGTAAAATTCTATTTTTCTTAGATTTTAATAACTTAATAGCTGATTCTTCAAAACTAGGCGCAATAACAACCTCACAAAAAAGCTTGTTAATTTCTTCAGCAGTATCAAAATCTATTATTTTATTAGAAATTAGAACACCACCAAAAGCAGAAACTGGATCACCTGCTAAAGCATCCTTATAGGCGCTTAAAAGCGTGTTTCTTGAAGCCAATCCACATGCATTATTATGCTTTAATATTGCAAATGTTGGGATATCGTTATAAAATTCTAGAATTAAATTTACAGCTGCGTCAACGTCAAGTAAATTATTATAAGAAAGCTCTTTTCCGTGTAATTGTTCAAACATTGAATTAAAGTCTCCATAAAAAGTTCCTTTTTGATGTGGATTTTCTCCATAGCGCAGTTCTTTTCCATTTTTATAGCTGGCTTTAAGAGAATTATTATCTTGATTGAAATAATTAAAAATAGCTGTATCGTAATGAGAAGAGACGTTGAAAGCTCTAATTGCAAAATTCTTTCTAGATTCTAAATTGATTTCACCATTGTTATCTAGTAAATGTAAAAAATCTGAATAATCGTCTTTAGAAGATACACACATAACATCTTTAAAATTTTTTGCTGCAGCTCTAATCAAAGAAATCCCACCAATGTCAATCTTTTCTATAATATTTTCTTCGCTTTCATTTAATTTTACGGTTTCTTCAAAAGGATAAAGATCAACAATTACTAAATCAATATTTGGAATCTCAAAATTTTCAAGATCTCTAATGTCATCATTATTTTCGTTTCTATTTAAAATACCTCCAAAAATTTTAGGATGAAGTGTCTTAACTCGACCGCCAAGAATTGATGGATATCCTGTAACATCTTCAACTTTAAAAACAGGAATCCCTATTTTTCTTAAATACAACTCAGTTCCTCCTGTAGAATATATTTTTACTCCAAGTTCATTTAATTTTTTTACGATTGGTTCTAATCCGTCTTTGTCAAAAACAGAAATAAGGGCCGACTTTAATTTTAGCATACTTTATTGGAAATAAATGTGTAATATAAAAGTAGTTTTTTTTAAAAAATAACAGAAGATTTTTTAATAAAAATTTATATTTTATTTGAAATTAAAATATTTATATTTTTTAGAAATTCTAAATCTTCTATAGTAAATCTACTTGGTGTGTTTGAATCAATATCGATTTGTCCAATATTTTTATTGTTAACAAATAATGGAACCACTATCTCTGATTTAACGTTAATATTACATGAGATATAATTATCCTCTTTTTTAACATCATCTACTATGATATGTTTATTTGATTTAGCGGTTTGTCCACAGATTCCTTTTCCGAATGGAATTTTAGTATGTTCTGTTTTTAGTCCGTAGTATGATTTGAGAATTAGATGATTATTATTGTCATGGAAGTAGAATCCCACCCAGTCGTAACCAGTAATATTTCTTTGAAGGTATTCGCAAACTAGTTGAAGAGCGTCTTGGAGTAAAAGATTTTTTAAAGATTTTTCAATAAATTTATATTCCTTTTCGTACATAAAAAGAACTGCCCTTTAAAGGGCAGTTATTTATAATTTATTACATCATTCCTGGCATTCCACCACCACCCATTGGCGGCATTGCTGGTGGAGCGTCTTCTTTGATGTCAACTAGAGCACATTCAGTAGTTAAAATCATACCCGCTACTGATGCAGCATTTTCTAATGCAATTCTAGTTACTTTTTTTGGGTCAATTATACCTTGTTTCAAAAGATCCACATAAGTTTCAGATTTTGCATCATATCCAAAATTACCTTTACCTTCTAATACTTTAGCAACTACAACTGAACCTTCACCTCCTGCGTTTTCAACAATTGTTCTTAGTGGAGATTCAATAGCTTTAGTGATAATTTGAATCCCTGTAGCTTCATCTAAATTTTCACTAGTAATCTTTTCTAAAGCTTTTCTTGCTCTAAGTAACGCAACACCTCCACCTGCTACAATACCTTCTTCAACAGCAGCCCTTGTAGCATGAAGTGCATCATCAACTCTATCTTTCTTTTCTTTCATTTCAACCTCAGAAGCTGCACCAACATAAAGTACTGCAACACCACCTGCTAATTTCGCTAGTCTTTCTTGAAGTTTTTCTTTATCATAGTCTGATGTTGTAGTTTCTATTTGAGCTTTAATTTGATTTACTCTTGCTTCAATATTCTCCTTTATACCTGATCCGTTAACAAGAGTGGTATTGTCTTTATCTATAGTTACTCTTTCTGCAGAACCTAACATTTCAATTGTAGTGTTTTCTAATGTAAACCCTCTTTCTTCAGAAATTACTGTACCTCCAGTTAAAATAGCGATATCTTCAAGCATTGCCTTTCTTCTGTCACCAAATCCGGGAGCTTTGACAGCAGCTATTTTTAAAGAACCTCTTAATTTATTTACAACTAAAGTAGCCAGAGCTTCTCCATCTACATCTTCAGCAATTACTAATAATGGTTTTCCGCTTTGAGCTACTGGCTCTAAAACAGGTAATAAGTCTTTCATTGCAGATATCTTTTTATCATACAGTAAAATATATGGAGATTCTAAATCTGCCTCCATTTTTTCAGAATTAGTTACAAAATAGGGTGATAAATATCCTCTATCAAATTGCATTCCTTCAACAACGTCAACATAAGTTTCAGTTCCTTTAGCTTCTTCAACAGTAATTACACCTTCTTTACCTACTTTTTCAAATGCTTCAGTAATTAAAGATCCTATCGCTTCATCATTATTGGCTGAAATAGAAGCAATCTGCTTAATTTTTTCTGATGAACTCCCAACAGTTTCTGCATTTTTATTTAACTCTCCAACAATTGCTTCAACAGCTTTGTCAACCCCTCTTTTTAAGTCCATTGGATTTGCACCTGCAGTAACGTTTTTTAAACCTTCCTTAACTATAGCTTGTGCTAAAATAGTAGCAGTAGTTGTGCCATCACCAGCAAGATCGTTAGTTTTAGAAGCAACTTCTTTTACCATTTGAGCTCCCATGTTTTCTAAAGGATCTTCTAGTTCGATTTCTTTTGCTACTGTTACTCCATCTTTAGTTATTTGAGGACCACCAAAAGATTTTCCGATAATAACATTACGACCTTTAGGTCCTAAAGTAACTTTCACAGCATTTGCTAAAGCGTCAACACCTTTTTTCAGGCCTTCTCTCGCCTCTACGTCAAATTGTATTTTTTTTGCCATTTTTATTTTTTAAATATTAAACAATTGCAAGAATGTCTGATTCTCGCATAATTAAGTAATCTTTTCCTTCAAGTTTTAGTTCTGTTCCGCTGTATTTTCCATACAAAACAGAATCTCCTATTTTGACAGTTACAGGATTCTCTTTGGTTCCTGGTCCAACTGCAACGATATTTCCTTTTTGAGGTTTTTCTTTGGCTGTATCAGGAATAATTATTCCTGACGCCGTTTTAGTTTCTGCTTTTAAAGGTTCAACTAGGACTCTGTCGGCTAATGGTTTAATGTTTAGTTTACTCATAATTTTATTTTTATTATAAAATACAGCAATCATGCCAAGGTTGTAATTATGACAAAATGGTCAAGGATTATTGTTTTCAGTGACAAGCTGACATTTTGATTTAAAAGAAATTATTCTTGAACCGGAATTTCCAATGGAATTTCTTCTGATAAAGCTTCAGGAATTACTGATTCTATGTTGTTAGAATCTAATAACTTTGAATCAGTGTTTTCATTATTATTACTTAATGTGATATTGGATAGTAATATTAAGATTAATAAAAGAGAAGCTAAGGCCCATGTGCTTTTATCTAAAAAATCTGTAGTTTTTCTAACACCTCCTATTTGTTGAGAGTCTCCTCCACCAAAAGACGATGATAATCCTCCCCCTTTTGGGTTTTGAACCATTATTACTAAAACAAGTAAAAAAGAAACTATTAATATTAAAATTAGAAAAATTGAAAAACTGCTCATGACTTTTATTTTTTTAAACTACTTTTTATTGTTTTAATTTGATCTGCAAATAAACTGATTTTTTCTGGATATTTCAAGCAAAGAATTTCATAAGCTTTAATTGCCTCTTCAAATTTATTTTGTTCAAAATAAATTTTAGCTAAAGTTTCGGTCATGTATTCTTTCTTGCTTAGCTTAAATCCAGCTGACAAATCTGTATTTGATATCTTTTTATAAGGATCAATTTTAGGATTTACACTCAAAAAACTTTCTATTAATGAATTTTGTGAGGATTTAGGATTTGAAACCTGTTTACTGACTTTTAACCATTTTATAAATGAGTTTTTAGTTTTTTCCAAAGAAAGTATTGGTAAAGTCTCATTTGAACTTATTTTCTCAAGCTCAATTATTTCATAAAGAACGCTTCTGTCAGTTGAGTAAATTGAACTAGTCTTAAGTGCATTATTAAATCTTATATTATTAAATTTTTTTAGTCCTATTAGTTCAATAATTCTAGCTGTTTGAAAATAGGGATACTTTTTTATTATTTTTTTTATTGAAATACTTTGATCCAAGTTTATATCATTTGGATTTTTTACTAAATTATTAAAATTGTCTTTGCTAAGATTTACCATTTTGCTAGAGAAGCGTTAAAAATATCTTGTGTGATTCTTTCAAAAATAATATCATGAGCTTCAGATTTTACATTCAATAATTGTGTTTCTGCAGGATAATCAAAATAAAATGAAAATTTTCTTTCAAAATTGTCTTCTTCTTTTTTAAGGTTAATAAATCTTACGTTTATTCCGACACTTAGTCTATTTTGAGATGCTTGTAAGTTTGAAGTAGAAGTCATTGGACTAACTCTGTATTCCTTTATTTCACCTTCATAAATTAAATCTGCATCTGAGCTCAATAATTGTAAATTAGTTTGATTTTGTAATATATTTTGAAGGGCTATTGTAAAATCTCTATCTAAACCAGGTTCAAATATTGACCCCATAGAGTTGCCAGCTTCATTTTCAAAAAAATTAACTTGAAAACTTTCTGTTCCCTCAGGAATAGATGCTCCTGTGAAAGAGTAATTTCCACAACCTTCAATTAAAACAGAAAATATAATTAATATGATTATTTTATAATTCAAGGTCATGTTGTTTAATTTTTCTATATAAAGTTCTCTCAGATATACCTAGTTCAATAGCTGCAGCCTTTCTTTTACCACTATTTCTTTCCAAAGCTTTTTTTATTAATTCTAATTCTTTATCATGAATTGACAAGGTTTCTTCTTCTTTAATTTCTTCAGCAAAGTGATATTTATCTTCTTTAGAATTAAAAATACTTTCTTTTTCTTTAATCTCAATTATTTCTGTCTTTTTTTCCTTATTTAATTTTTCTTGTAAACTTTCTAAAGAACTATAATCTTTTTCTTTTTGTTCTGTTTTATAGTCTTCGCTATTTAAATGATTTGTAATTTTTTTCAAGTCATTTAAATCTTTTTTCATATCAAACAAAATTTTATATAAAATTTCTCTTTCATTTGAAAAATCATCTGATGAAGTGCTCTTACTAATCAAAGCAGGTAAAGTAGAGTTAAATTCTGGAAGATAAGAATGTAGTAATTGACTTGATACTTCTCTTTTTTCCTCCAAGACAGAAAGTTGTTCAGCTACATTTCTTAATTGTCTAATATTTCCATTCCAACGATACATATTTAATAAATGTTGAGCATTTTCATCAAGTCTTATAGTTGGCATATTATATTTTTTTGCAAAGTCACTTGCAAATTTTCTAAATAATAAATGAATATCGTCTATTCTGTTTCTAAGTGGGGGTATTTTAATTTCCACAGTACTTAATCTGTAATAGAGGTCTTCTCTAAATTTTCCCTTTTGAATTGCCTTTTCCATATCTAAGTTAGTAGCCGCTACTATCCTAACATTTGTTTTTTGAACTTCAGAGGCACCTACTTTTATATATTCTCCGTTTTCTAAAACTCTTAAAAGTCTTACTTGGGTGGTTAAAGGAAGTTCTCCAACTTCATCTAAAAAAATGGTTCCTCCATCAGCAACTTCAAAATAACCTTTTCTTGCATTATTTGCCCCTGTAAACGCACCCTTTTCATGTCCAAAGAGCTCTGAGTCAATTGTTCCTTCAGGAATAGCTCCACAGTTCACCGCAATATATTTTTTATGTTTTCTATGAGATAACTGATGGATGATTTTTGGAAAACTTTCTTTTCCAACACCACTTTCTCCTGTAACTAAAACTGAAATATCTGTTGGTGAGACTCGCATTGCCTTTTCAATTGATCTATTCAAAATGGGATCATTTCCTATGATTCCAAATCTTTGTTTAATGTTTTGTGTACTTGATTCCATAATAAATTTTTTATTAATCTTGACTTACACCTATTAAGGTAGCAGATGTACATTCTAAAATTTTAACTTTTACAAAATCACCTACTTTATGTGATCCTTTTGGAAAAACAACCATAGTATTTTGCTCGTTTCTTCCTGCCCAATGTTGCTTTGATTTTTTAGATTCTTTTTCTATTAAAACATCAACAACTTTCCCTAAATATTGTTTTGTTCTATAGTGACTGTGAGCTCTTTGTAAATCAATAATTTCTTGTAGCCTAGTTTTTTTTATTGACTCCTCGATATTATCTTCAAATTTTTTTGCAGCATATGTTCCAGGCCTTTCAGAATATTTAAACATGTATCCAAAGTCATATTTAACCTCTTTCATTAAGCTTAAAGTCTGTTTATGATCTTCATTACTCTCGTTTGGAAATCCAGTAATCATATCGTGTGAAATCCCACAATCAGGTATAATATTTTTAATATTTTCTATTAATGATAAATACTCATCTCTTGTATGTTGCCTGTTCATAGACTTTAATATAGAGTCACTCCCAGATTGTACAGGAAGATGAATGTAATTGCAAATATTATTAAAAGTTGACATGGTTTTTATCACGTCTAAACTCATATCTTGAGGATTTGAAGTTGAAAATCTAATTCTGATCTTGGGAAATGACTCTGCAACAAGCTTTAGTAATTTAGAAAAATCAACAGAGGTTTTTTTGACAAATTCATTAGCATTTTTAAAATCTTTTTTTAATCCACCTCCATACCAAAGATAGCTGTCTACGTTTTGACCTAAAAGAGTAATTTCTTTATAATTTGAATTATTTAAATCTTTAATTTCATTTAAAATACTTTTTGGATCTCTACTTCGTTCTCTTCCTCTGGTAAATGGAACTACACAAAAAGTACACATATTATCGCATCCTCTAGTGATTGACACAAAAGCTGTAACTCCATTGGAAGAAAGTCTTACAGGGCTAATATCTCCATATGTTTCTTCTTTTGAAAGGATGACATTTACTGCGCTTCTTCCTTCGTTAATTTCTTCTAAAAGATTAGGAATATCCTTGTAAGCATCAGGACCAACAACTAGATCAACAATTTTTTCTTCATCTAAAAATTTATCTTTAAGTCTTTCGGCCATACATCCAAGCACTCCAACTTTTAAATTTTTATTTTTTCTTTTTAATTTATTAAAACTTTCTAGTCTTTTTCTAACTGTCAATTCAGCTTTCTCTCTAATAGAGCATGTATTAAGTAAAATTAAATCAGCGTCATTCAAATCGTTGGTTGAGCTGTAGCCTTGTTTTGATACAATTGAAGCAACAACTTCACTATCAGCAAAATTCATTTGACAACCATAGCTTTCTATATAAAATTTTTTAGAAACTTTTTTTTTAACAGATGACATATTTTTTTCTTTTACTAAACTCATAGTTGATTGATGTGTGTAGATTTTATGCAAATATAACAATATGTGACAATATGTCAGTATTAATTTTAATGAAAAAAATACTATTAAATAATTTGTTTGAATTTATAATAAAAAAAAAAATATACTTTTGTGTTCTCAAAATCTAATTTAAATGTCTAAAAATTTAGTAATTGTTGAATCTCCTGCAAAGGCAAAAACTATTGAAAAATATCTTGGAGCTGACTTTAAAGTTTCCTCAAGTTATGGTCATATTTCAGATTTACCTTCAAAAGAAATTGGTATAGATGTAGATAACGATTTTAAACCAAAATATATTATTTCAAGCGATAAAAAAGATGTTGTCAAGCAATTAAAAAAACAAGCATCGGCTGCTGATACTGTTTGGTTGGCCAGTGATGAAGATAGAGAAGGAGAAGCAATAGCATGGCATTTATTTGAAAGTCTTAAACTTGATAAAGCAAAGACTAAAAGAATTGTTTTTAGAGAAATTACCAAAAAAGCTATTTTAAAAGCTATTGAAAATCCTAGAGAAATAAATTATGATTTAGTCAATGCTCAACAAGCCAGACGTATAATTGATAGATTAGTTGGTTTTGAAATTTCTCCAATTTTATGGAGAAAAGTTAAAGGAGGTCTTTCAGCTGGTAGAGTTCAGTCAGTTGCAGTTAGACTGTTAGTGGATAGAGAAAATGAGATCAATAATTTTGTTCCTGAATCTTCATTTAAGATTGCTGGAAAATTTTCTGATTCAAATAATAATATTCTAGATGCACAATTATCTGGAACTTTTGATTCTGAGGATGAAGCAAAAACTATTCTTGAAAAAAGTCTTGATTCTAATTTTTCAATTTCATCAGTAGAAAAAAAACCATTTAAAAAATCTTCATCAGCACCATTTACAACTTCAACTTTACAACAGGAATCCTCAAGAAAATTGGGATTTTCAGTTAGCAGGACAATGTCTGCAGCCCAAAGATTGTATGAGTCCGGTAATATAACATACATGAGAACTGACAGCGTTAATCTTTCTGATGACGCTTTAAATGCTGCAGAGAAAGTTATTTCTAAGACTTATGGCGATAACTATCACAAGAGAAAAAAATTTTCTAATAAAAATAAAGGTGCTCAAGAAGCTCACGAAGCTATTAGACCTACTAATTTTGAGAACAGACAGGTTAACATGGAATCTGATCAAGTTAAATTATATAATTTAATTTGGCTTCGTACAATTGCTTCACAAATGAGCGAAGCAATTTTAGAAAGAACTATTTTAAAAATATCCTCTAACAAATATGAAAATCAATTCACATGTAAAGGTGAAATTATTCAATTTGACGGATTTTTAAAAGTATATATTGAAGGGATTGATAATAATGAAAATGAAGATTCTCAGGGTTTACTACCAAATCTTCAAAAGGGAGATACATTATCAAGTAATTCAATTTTAGCTACTGAAAAATTTAGTCGTCCCCCATACAGATACTCTGAAGCATCATTAGTTAAAAAACTAGAGGAACTAGGAATCGGACGTCCATCAACATACGCTCCAACTATTACCACTATTCAAAACAGAAAATACGTTGTTAAAGGAAGCTACGAAGGGCATGAAAGAAAATACAGACAGCTTTTTTCTAAAGACAACGAAATTAAAACTGTTGTTTTAACTGAAAACACAGGTTCTGACAAAGGCAAACTAGTTCCTACAGAAGTTGGAATTATAGTTACTGGTTTTTTAGTTAATAATTTCAAAGATATATTGAACTACAACTTTACGGCAAGTGTTGAGCAGGATTTTGATAAAATTGCAAATGGCGATATTGAATGGACTAGTATTCTTAAAGATTTTTACGGCCCATTTCATAAAACCGTTGAGGATGTACGGGAAAATGCAGAGAGAGAATCAGGAGAAAGAATTCTTGGTGAAGATCCTGTTAGTGGAAGAAAGGTAAGTGTTAGACTTGGAAAGTTTGGTCCAATGGCTCAGATAGGAACTGTTGATGAAGAAGAGAAGCCAATATTTGCAGGTTTGCTTCCGGATCAAAAAATTAGTACAATCACATTCGAAGAAACACTCCAGCTTTTTAAACTGCCTTGTTATTTAGGCGATTTCGAAGATTTAAGTGTTGAGTCAAACGCTGGAAGATTCGGACCATATGTAAAACACAATAATGTTTTTGTTTCGCTTCCTAAAGGATTGAGCCCACTTGAAGTTTCTTTGGAACAAGCAGTAGAACTTATTCTAGAAAAAAGAAAAATAGATGCTCCAATTGCCAATTATGAAGGTTTTGATATTAGTAAAGGCAAAGGAAGGTTCGGTCCATTTATAAAGTGGAACGGTTTATTTATTAATGTAAATAAATCTTATGATTTTGATACTCTTTCTGAAAAAGACTGTTTTGAATTAATTGAACTTAAAAAGAAAAAAGAAGCTGAAAAGCTTTTGAAAGTATGGGATGACCAAGGTATTCGTTTAGAAAAAGCAAGATGGGGTAGGTTTAACTTGATAAAAGGAAAAGTTAAAATTGAATTTCCAAAAGGGACTGATTTAGATAAGTTTAATGATGAAAATGTGAGTGATTTTTTTAAAAAGAAAAAAACAAAAAAATCTAAATCAAAAAAATAGTTATGGTTAATAGCTATTTGTCCTCAATAAGCAAGGAACTTCTTGAGTTTAAAAATAACCTCTCTCCAAACACTTTGGGTTCCAATATTACATTATTTGATTCTGGAAAATCGGATTATTCACTAATTGACATAGCTATTATTGGAGTAAATGAATACAGGAATTCCGATGAAGTTAGCAGTGGATTTTTAAATTTAGAGAAATTCAGGAAAGAGTTTTACTCTTTGTTTTATGGAAATTGGAGTGCTAACATTTTAGATCTTGGAAATGTTATTTCTGGTGAGAGTTATAGCGATACGTATTTTGCTGTTGAGTCACTTCACAAAGATTTAATTAATCAAAACATAGTTGTTATTTTTATTGGAGGAGGTCAAGATTTTACTTTCTCATTATATAAATCGTTATCAAAAAAACATAAAAAAGTAAATATTTGTTCAGTTGACAATAAGTTTGATTTTGGAAAAATTAAAAAGAACTTCAGTTCAAGTTCTTACATGTCCAAAATTATAATGGAGAAAAACAACTCATTAAATCATTTTTGTAATCTAGGATATCAAACCTTTTTAAACTCTCAAGAAGAAATGGATTTGTTAAACAAGTTTAATTTCGAATTTCATAGACTTGGTGAGATAACTGATAATATTAAAATTGTTGAGCCTGTTTTAAGTGAAGCAAATTTATTAACTGTAGATTTTAAATCGATTAAAGCATCTGAACTAAATTTTGCTCATAATTATCCAAATGGTTTTGAAAGTAATCAGCTGTGTTCTGTTTTGAGATATGCTGGAATGAGTAATAATATTGATTCAGTTGGTTTTTTTGAATTACTTGACAGTAGTATATCTAGCGCTTTATTGTCCCAATCAATTTGGTATTTTATTGAAGGATACTCTTTAAGAGTTGAAGAAGATCCAAGTTCTACTAATTTTAATGGTAATAGTTATAATGTCATCTGTGAAGGAACTAATTTAAAGTTTTACAATAGTAAGTTAACCCAAAAATGGTGGGTTGAATTTATTGATAAAAGCAAAACACAAAATATTTCTTTATTGTTTCCTTGTAGTAAAAGAGATTATTTAATGGTGTGCGATGAAATTTTATCTGATCGTTTATTGATGTTACTTAAAAGAGAATTTATATAATTGGTATGAAATTTGAGGCATGTATCAATAATATTATTAAATTTATAAACTTTAATAATTTACACTTCGTGAAAAAAATATTTTATTTATTAATATCAGTGCTAATTTTTGTTAGTTGTTCTAGCTCCGATAGGGGCGAACTAATAGGTGTTAAAGGAAAAAAATTCTATCCAGACAAGCCAACTGGAATGGTTTTAATTCCAAGTGGTTCGTTTTTAATGGGGATGTCAGATGATGATGTTGTAGGTCTTCAAAATGCACCTGTAAGTACAGTTTCTGTTAAAGCATTTTACATGGACGAGACCGAAATTACTAATGGAGAATATCGACAATTTGTTAATTGGGTAAAGGATTCTATTGTTAGGCAGGCTTTAGCTGTTCGTGCTCTTGAAGAAATTGGAGAAACTCCTACTCAAGAAGAATTAGATAAAGACAATAGTATTAACTCTTATTTTCCAGTCTACCAGCCTATTGGCGAAATTAGTGATGAAGATAAAAGTGGATATGAATTATATAAAGAACAAAACTCTTTTGGAATTAATCCTTACGATAAAAAAACGTTTAATTTAAACTTCGATATCGATATTGCATGGCAAAGAGACGAATATCCTGATTTGGCTTATGCTGAAGTTATGGAAGGTGTGATAGAAGGTACTGGATTTTATTTACCAAAAGAAGAGTCGTACAATTCAGACAGAATATTTGACACTAAACAAATAATATATAATTACACAACTTTTGATGCAGAATCTGCCATAAAATCTGATACTGAATCTAGGAAAGAATTTTTCAAAGAAAAGTCAATTGAAATTTATCCTGATACAACCTCATGGATTAAAGATTTCTCTTACAGTTATAATGAGCCAATGCATAATGATTATTTCTGGCATGACGCTTATTCAGAGTATCCAGTTGTTGGAGTTTCTTGGGAGCAAGCAAAGGCTTTTGCTCATTGGAGAACGATGTATAAAAATAAATATCAAAAATCTAAATCAAAAAATGATCAAAGAGTAGCATCATTTAGACTACCAAGTGAAGCTGAATGGGAGTATGCTGCAAGAGGAGGGATAGAATCTGGAACATACCCTTGGGGAGGTCCGTATACTACTGATGCTGAAGGTTGTTTTTTAGCTAATTTCAAACCAAACAGGGGAGATTATGCTGCTGATAATGCTTTGTATACTGTTGAAGCAAAATCTTATTGGCCAAACGATTATGGTCTGTATAATATGGCAGGAAATGTTTCTGAGTGGACAGAGTCTTCTTATGATAAGGGATCGTATACGTTTGATTCAGGTTTAAATCCCAATATTTCTGATTCTACTAACTTGAGAAAAGTCACTAGGGGAGGTTCGTGGAAAGATGTTGCATATTTCTTAAGAGTTAGTACTAGAGATTATGAATATAAAGATCAAAAAAGATCCTATGTTGGTTTTAGGACAGTACAAGATTATCTTGGAGAAGACATTGGGATTGATAAGAATCAAAATAAAATATTTTAAACCATCTTTAAAATTGATGGTCTAATTTTTATGTTATAATTATAAAATTTATTAAAAAATGGCAAATACAAGAAAAAAGTTTATACCTGATAATTGGATTGAGTTAATGTTTGGAGTTGGAGCTTCGATTGTAATTATAGGCGCATTATTAAAAATTACCCACAGTGATTTTCTTTTTACAGGAAATCAATGGTTAACTGCTGGACTTGTAACAGAAGCTATAATTTTTTCTATTTCTGGTATTCAAGGTTTTATGACAGGAGATTCATCTGTCGAAGATCAAGGTCTTCAAACTATAGAGGCTGAAACTCAATCCTTGCAACAAGCTGTAGATCAGACGGTAAGTGGATTAAGCTCATTAAATAAAAATTTGAGTGCTGCAACAGCTGCAACTGAATCTTTTTCGGTTCCAAAAGATATTAATGAAAATCTTAATAATTATAATGACAATTTATCTTCTGCAGCTTCAAAACTTATTAATATTAATGAATTATACGATTCATTAAATAAATCTTTAAGCGAAGTTAATTCTTCTACTTCTTCTATGAATATTCCTGAAGGTTTAGGTGAAGAGCTTACAAAAATGAAGGCTACTATAAACGAACTTAATGCTAAGTATTCTTCAATGCTTGAAGGAATGAACAAATAATTTATGGCTGGAAAAACGGATACTAGACAGAAAATGATAAACATGATGTATCTCGTGTTTATTGCTATGCTAGCATTAAATATTAGTAAAGAAGTCTTAGCAACTCTTGGTATTTTAAATGATGATTTAGAATCTTCAATCGTTGAATTAGAATCTTCTTCTAAAATAAATTACGATCAGATAAGTTCTAATTCTGATAATTTAGATTATAAAATTGCAGCAGAAATGGTTGGAGAAATGAAAAACGTTTCTGATGACTTTTATGATTTTATAAAAACCATAAAAGATTCACTAATTAGCGAAGATCAAAATAATTATCAAAAAGAGGTTAGAGTGAAGTCAAACAGAGATTCGATAATCTTAATGACAGATTATCAAATTATGGACAAATCACAAACTCTAGATAAATATTTTTTCATTGGAGATGTGTATACTGAAAATGGAGACATTTTTTTGAACAAGTTTACTAATTTCCCCTCTGCTATTAATAAAACTCTTGATCAGATTTCTAATATGGAACTGAATTCAGAAAAAGAAACTAAAATAAACTATGATTTCGGTTCAATTAAAGATGATATTTCTAACAGGTTTAAATATTCTGAAAAAGTTGTAACAAGTGAAGGGACAGAATCTCCATTTTTAGAATATAATTTTCAAGGCTTTCCAATGATAGCCTCAATTTCAAAACTTACAAAGATTCAGTCTGATATCAGGTATATTGAAAATAAAGTATTGACTCAAATATTAAATGCTGTTCAAAACAAAGGGCTTAATTTTAATACTTTTCAAACTCTATTAGAAACTTCTAAGCCTGTTTATTATACTACTGATGTTATTGATGCTGCTATAGTAATGGGAAAAAAAGATGAAAGCTTTAAGCCAGATGGTGTTGAGTTATTTATTAACGGAAAACCTTTAAGATCTAATGAATACAAGATTGAAAGTGGAAAGGTGGTTTTAAACAAAAAGCTGTCGTCACCAGGTACTTATGAGTTAACTGGTACTATCACCAAAAGAAATGCTGACAGCCAGGAACTTGTTTCTATCCCAGTAAATCAAAGTATAGTTGTTATTAAAGAACCTAATTCAGCTGTAGTTTCAGCTGATAATATGAAGGTTTTTTATAGAGGATTAAGAAATCCTTCTTCAATATCAATTCCAGGTGTTGCGGAAAGTTCAATTAGACCATCTAGCAATAATGGTGAGTTTATTAAACTTAAAAATGGAGGTTGGGGTGCAGTTCCCACGAGTGATTTCTCTAAGAAATCTATGAAAGTTTCTGTTTCTGGAGTTTTAAATGGAGTGAGAAAACAATTTGATGGAGGTGAATTCAGAATATTAGAGCCACCACCAGGAATAGGCTCAGTCAAAGTGAACGATAACTATTACAAGCCAACTCAAAACATTCCTAAAAGATATTTGTCTAACGGAATGATTACAGGAAATAAGCCTAAAGATTTTCTTTATGACTTTATTATTGAGGTTACTTCTTTTGATATAAAGGTTGGTAACTCTCCATCAAAAACAGTGAAAGGAAATACTGCTAGAAATAATTCTAAGGCAGTCGCTGATATAAATAGTCAGGGTAGAGGAACTGTGGTTAGAATATCTAACATCAAAGCAAATGCTAAAGATGGGGATTTTATAAATCCTAACTATATTGTAAATGATTTTATAGTAATTCTAGAATGAAAAATTTAATACTTCTTGTCTGTTTAGTGTTTAGCTTAAATTCATTTTCACAGGCTAATATTTTAAACGCATCAACTCCTTCTGAAATTGGAATTCAGAATTTTGATCAAAAACAATCAGATAATGATTCTTTTCTTGAATTTGATTACATAGATGAAAGAGATATTCTTTGGTCTAAAATTGTTTATGAAAAAATTGATTTAAATGAAAAATTAAATTTTCCATTATTATTTCCTGTTAATGATGAAACTTACGCAAAAAATAGAAAATCCCTATGGAGAATTTTAAAAGAAAATATAATTAACAAGCGTATTACAGAATTATACTTTGACAGAAACGATAATTTTAAGGACAAGATGTCTTTTAATGATGTTATGGAAGTTGTTTCGTTTACTGAGCTAATAAATGGAGTGCAAACTCCAGCTGAAGAATTAAAATCAATAGACATTACTGCTTATAGAATTAAAGGCATGTGGTATTTTGACAAGAGACAAGGTGAAATGAAATACAGGCTACTTGGTTTAATGCCAGTAGGTAAAAACCTTAAGGACGATGACGGAAAAAATAATACTGATCTTTTTTGGATATGGTATCCTAGTATTAGAAAAATCCTTCATGAAGAAAAAGTTTTTAATGATAAAAACAATGCAAGTAGTATCTCTTTTGATCAGCTACTAGTTTCCAGACGTTTTAGTTCGTTTATTTATAAAGAGGACAACGTTTATGGAGATAGATCAATTAAAGATTATAAGATTCCTGGGCTTGAATCTATATTAGAATCTCAAAGAATTAAAAAAGAGATTCTTGATTTTGAACAAGACATGTGGAATAGATAAATATTTTTTCTGAATTTCTTTTTTATAAAAACTTACACACATACCTTTTATTAATAATTTTCCCTAAATTATTTTATTTATATCTTAAAAACGAACTATCTCTATTTTATTTACCTATAAATATAATTCTATTTAAATATTAAATATTTCTATTTATAATTAACTTTCTTTTTTTTGCATCGTTCTTTTTCCATAAATTACACTTTATAGTTATGGGTATTTTTTACTTAGATTTTTTTCTGTGGAAACTAATTTAATTACAAAAATATTTTAATCAAGAATGTTTCTTGCTAACGTTTAAAATAATTATTTAATATGAAAAATTTTTTCTCCCTAATTTTTTTAATATTTACTTTTTCAATCAAATATTAATCGATTAATTTATGAAAAATGTAGTGATAGTAGCTGCTAAAAGAACTCCGTTAGGATCTTTTATGGGAGGTTTATCTAATTTGTCTGCACCTGAGCTAGGGGCACTAGCTATTAAAGGTGCCTGCGAATCGATTAATATAAATTTAGATGTTATCGATGAAGTTTATATGGGTAATGTATTGCAAGCTGGTGTAGGACAAGCTCCAGCACGACAAGCTGCTATTAAAGCTGGGCTTTCAAATAAAGTACCCTGTACAACTGTAAATAAAGTTTGTTCATCTGGAATGAAATCTATTATGTTGGCTGCTCAGTCAATAGCCTTAGGTGATAATGAAGTAGTTGTGGCAGGTGGAATGGAAAGTATGAGTATGAGTCCACATGCTTTGCATTTAAGAAATGGCGTTAAGTTTGGACCTTCCAAACCAATGATAGATATCCTTCAGCACGACGGTTTAATTGATCCTTACGAAAATGTTGCTATGGGAGTTTTTGCTGATAAAACTGCAGAAAAATATAATTTCTCAAGAGAGGATCAAGATAATTTTGCAATAGAATCTTATAATAGATCTCTAAATGCATGGGAAAATGGAGAGTTTGATAATGAAGTGATTCCGGTAAGCGTAAAACAGAGAAGAGGTGAGCCAATAGTAATTTACAAAGATGAGGAATTTACAAATATTAATATTGAGAAAATACCAAAATTAAGACCAGCGTTTTCAAAAGACGGTTCTGTTACAGCTGCTAATGCTTCTACTATAAATGATGGTGCCGCTGCACTAATTTTAATGAGTGAAGAAAAAGCAAAAACACTAAATCTTACTCCTCTTGTAAAAATTTTAAGTTACGCAGATAGTGCTCAGGAACCTGAGTGGTTTACTACCGCACCTGCGAAAGCTCTTCCAAAAGCATTAAAAAAAGCTAATTTAGATATTAATGATATTGATTTGTTCGAATTAAATGAAGCGTTTTCTGTTGTAGGTCTAGCAAATATAAAATTACTAGAGCTTGACCCTAAAAAAGTTAATGTAAATGGTGGAGCGGTATCTCTTGGTCACCCAATAGGATGCTCTGGAGCTAGAATAGTAGTTACATTAATTCATGCAATGCAGAAGGATTCAAAATATGGTGCTGCAGCTATTTGTAATGGAGGTGGTGGAGCTTCTTCAATAATATTTGAAAAATAATTTTATTAATGTCTGATATTAAAATATATATTATTGATAGAGATAAAAAAAAACATTCAATAGTTGTACCCACTGATATGAATATGAATTTGATGGAGGCTTGTAAAGCTTATGAGTTTCCAGTTGAAGGTATTTGTGGCGGAATGGCTATGTGCGCCTCATGTCATGTTTATGTAAAGTCTAAAGATTTACTTGTGAATATTTCTGATGACGAGCAAGCTATGCTTTCAGAGGCTTTTTACATAAAGCCAAATTCAAGATTAGGCTGTCAAATTCAAATCACTGAAGATCTAAATGGTCTAGAGTTCGAAATTGCTCCAGAATAAACTTAGTTTCTTTTTTTAATCAAATTAAAAATACACAGCCTTAGTTTGAGCCGCAATAAATCGAAGTAAAAGTAATTTCTTAATCTTTAGTAAGAAAGTAAGTGACCTGGTTTTGAAGTCATTTTTTTAATTGGAGGGGCAAACTGAGTAAGTTTAATTCCTTTAACTGCTGTCTTATATTCTTCAATTGTTGGAGTTCTTCCAAGAATTGCTGAAAGAACAACTACTGGAGTTGACGCCAGTAATGATTCGCCTTTTTTTCGGTCAGAATCTTTTACTACTCTACCTTTAAATAGACGAGTAGAGGTAGCCATTACTGTATCTCCTTTTTCTGCTTTCTCTTGATTACCCATGCAAAGATTACATCCAGGACGTTCAAGATATAAGATGTTATCGTATTCTGTTCGAGCTTCACCTTTAGGAGCTGAATCATCAAATTCATAACCAGAATATTTCTGTAAAATTTCCCAATCTCCTTCAACTTTAAGTTCATCTATAATATTATAGGTTGGAGCTGTGACTACTAATGGAGCTTTGAATTCAACTTTCCCATATTGATTCTCTAGATTTTTTAGCATCTTAGCTACTATCTTTATATCTCCTTTGTGAACCATACAAGATCCTATAAAGCCTAAATCTATATGTTTTTCTCCTTCATAAAAAGAGATTTCACGAATTGTATCGTGTGTATATCGTTTAGAAACATCTTCGTTGTTTACATCTGGATCTGCTATCATTGGTTCATCAATAATATCTAAATCTACTACAAATTCCGCATGATATTTAGCATTTTCATCAGGCGTTAATGGAGGTTTTTCACCAGATATAATTTGATCGATTCTTTTATTGGCTCTGTCAATAAGTCCTTGAAGAACTTGATTTTCATTGTCCATTCCTTTATCAATCATTATTTGAATTCGACCTTTAGCAATGTTTAGAGATTCAATAAGTGTTTTATCTTGAGAAATACAAATAGAAGCTTTCGCTTTCATTTCTGCTGTCCAATCTGTAAAAGTGAAGGCTTGATCGGCAAGAAGTGTTCCTATATGAACTTCAATAATTCTACCTTGAAATATATTTTCTCCATTAAACTTCTTTAGCATTTGGTGTTGTGTAGCATGAACAACATCTCGGAAATCCATATAGTCTTTCATTTTTCCTTTGAAAGTTACTTTAACAGATTCAGGTATTGGCATTGAAGCTTCACCTGTGGCTAATGCCAATGCAACAGTCCCAGAGTCTGCACCAAAAGCAACTCCTTTAGACATTCTAGTATGTGAATCTCCTCCAATAATAATTGCCCAATCGTCTATGGTGATATCATTTAATACTTTATGAATAACATCAGTCATTGGATGGTATTTATTTTCTGGGTGACGTGCAGTTATAAGTCCGAAATCACTCATAAACTTCATAAGTCTTGGAATATTTGTTTGAGATTTTGAATCCCAAACAGAAGCAGTATGACAGCCAGATTGATAAGCACCATCAACAATAGGAGATATAGTGGTGGCTGCCATCATTTCTAGTTCTTGAGAGGTCATTAAACCAGTTGTATCTTGTGAACCAACAATATTAACTTCTACACGAACATATGAGCCAGCATGCAATGTAGCTCCAGTCGTACCAACTGCATTTTTATTAAAAATTTTCTCTACCGCTGTTAGTCCCTGATTTTTAATAGAAATTTCTTTAGACCCAGCAAATACAGGTGATAATTTTTTCTCTAATGTTTTAGCAGCAAAAGCTTGTAGTTTTTTACCAAATACGATAGCATAAGAACCTCCAGCTTTCATGAATTCTATTTTCTGAGGAGTAAAAGCCGAAGAAATATCCATCAATTCCTTGCCATCATTATATAGTTTTTTTGTCTTTGTATTAATAGTTAGAACAGTTCCTGTAGCCACAGAATATATTTGCTCTAAAATAGGTTCTCCATCTTTATCAAGAATAAGGTTACCTGATGAATCATGTTTATTTTTCCAATTTTTTAAATCTAATCCAATACCTCCGGTTACATCCACTGTTGTTAGAAATATTGGAGAGACACCATTTGTGCCGGCTATAACTGGAGCTATGTTTATAAAAGGAATATATTTACTTGCTTTTTTACCGATCCAAAGAGCCACGTTGTTAACTCCTGACATTCGAGAAGAGCCTACTCCCATAGTTCCTTTTTCAGCAATTAACATTATTCTTTTGTCTGGATGCTTTGCTTGTAAAGCTAATAGTTCTTTTTGTTGTTCTTTATTGTGTTCAAACATACATTGTCCATGCAGTTGTCGATCAGATCTTGAATGAGCATCACCCCCTGGAGATAGCAAGTCAGTAGAAATATCACCAATACCAGCAACGAAAGTAACTAGCTTTATTTCTTCAGGAAGATCTGGAAGTTTTGTAAAAAATTCAGCTTTAGCGTAACTTTCAATAATTTCTTTAGCTATTGAGTTTCCAGCTTTAAAACCATTTTCTAAACGACTTGTATCTGCCTCATATAAAAAAACTTGTGTTTTTAAAACTTTTGCAGCTTGTTTAGCTTTTGAAATATTTGTGCCTAATGCTATATCAAGTAGTACTTCAACAGAAGATCCACCCTTCATATGTGATAATTGTTCGAATGCAAAATCAGCTGAAATCTCTTCAACTATTGATTCACCAAGAATAATTTCCTTTAAAAATTTAGATTTTACTACGGCCGCACTAGTAGTTCCTGGTAATACATTGTAAATAAAGAAATCAAGAGAATCTTTTCTGTATTCGTGATTAGAATCTTTGATTTGTAAGATAATTTCACTTAATAATTCAGCTCCATCAATTGGCTTGGGATCAAGTTCTTGACTTCTCCTTTGTTCAATTTCTTCAAGGTATTCAATATATAAACTCATAAATTTAATAATTCAAATTATCCATACTAACAAAGTTAAAAATAAACAACATATCGTATATTTTTTTGCAAAAATAATTTATATCGTAATATATCAAAGTATTAATAATACTAATTTGAGTAAATAATCTCTGAACTAAAGTATTATTAAGGTAGAACACAAAATCAACATTATAAGAGCAGGAATTGATTTTACAAATGGATCGTTTATCTTAAGGTGAGCAAAAAGAGCTCCTACCATTAGAGTTCCTATTAGAAACGCAGAAGGATTTATTAAATAAGGGAACCATATACCAGCAATTAGTAATGTAGCTAAAGTTAATTTTGAAAAGCCTATTATTTTCATAAACCAACTTCTGAATCCGTAAGCTTCAAATTCCTCAGACATATTAGTTGCACTTCCTCCTCTGTATTTGGATCCTTTAGTGTAGTTTATTATCCAAACATTATATATTCCCAAAGCAAGGATTAATTGAATAATTAGTTTAGCGTATTCCATAATTATTTTTTTATTTAAAGTAATAAATTTAAATCTTATAATTGAATAGATTCAGTTTTTTATTTGGCAAGAAACTTGACAATTAAATATAAAAAATTAATTATGTCAAATAAACCAAAATGTGGTATTGGAAACACACTTGATCCTAAAGGATTTTGTGATGGCTCGCACAACAACAAAATAATTTAAATTAATATCTCTTCATCCTTTTTAATTGTAACAGATGATGGATTCATTAATATTTCTGATTGACTTACCGTTTTAGGCAGCTCATAATCAAAAAAATACTTCATTGTTTCTATTTTACTTTTATAAAATATCTTAGAATATTTTTTGTCATCATTGTTTAGAGCTTGTTGAGAGTTTTCTGCAACCTCAAGCCAGTTCCAAGCGACAATAATTAGGCTAAAGAATTCCATAAATACACTTGCATCTGCTAAGTATCTTTCAAAGTCTCCTTTTAAAGCATGAGGCATTAATGATGTTAAAACTTTTTCAGAAAGTTTAATTTTTTCAGAAATAGAATCAGCATATGGTTTTAATTCAGAATGGTTATTTGCTTTAGCTACTGTTGTCATAATTTCATTTAACAACAGTTTTAATCCTTCGCCATTATTCATTGTTATTTTTCTACCTAGTAAATCTTGAGATTGAATTCCAGTAGTTCCTTCGTAAATTGATGAAATTCTAATATCTCTATAGTATTGCTGAAGAATGAAATCGGAACAAAAACCATATCCTCCTAAAACTTGAAGTCCATTATTTACAGAATATGCACCTGCTTCTGAGGGATATGTTTTAACTACAGGAATAATCATTTCAAGTAGTGTGTTATATTTTTTCTTTTCTTCATTTGACTGAGCTGTACTTTCTAAATCATAATACTTAGCTGCTAATAATACAAGACTCATAGATCCTTCAACCACTGCTTTTTGCAGTAATAACATTCTTCTTACATCTGGATGTTCTATGATTAAAGATTGACTTTGGTCAATATTTTTCTTTCCGTCACTAGCTAGTTTTCTTCCTTGTGGTCTTTCATTAGCATATTGTAATGAAGCATAATATGCAGCTGAAGCAATCGCAGATGATCCTCTACCAACTGCAATTCTAGCAGCATTCATCATTAAAAACATATAATTTAAACCTTGATTTTCTTCCCCTACTAGCCAGCCTTGACAATCGTCTTTATCACCAAAGCCTAAATGAGTTGTACAGTATCCTTTTTGACCCATTTTTTGAAAATCAGCTACAGTTGTAACATCGTTTGATTCTAAAGTTCCGTTAGAGTTATTTCTGTTTTTCGGAACAATAAATAATGAAATTCCCTTAGTCCCTTTTGCTGCACCTTCAACTCTTGCTAAAACTAAGTGAACAATATTTTCAGCGAATTGGTTATCTCCTGCTGAAATAAATATTTTTTGACCACTAATATTATAGTAGCCATTTTGAGTTGGTTTTGCTTTTGTTACTATATCAGATAAAGAACTTCCGGCTTGAGGTTCTGTTAAACACATTGTTCCTCCCCAATTCCCTGAAAGCATATTAGGAACATACGTATCTACTAAGTCTTTACTTGCAAAATGAATAATTAATTCAGCTGCTCCTTGAGTTAAACCAGCATAACCAGGTAAATGATTATTTGCAGCATCTAAAATGTATGTAGCAGCAGTATGAGCCATTAATGGAATTTGCATTCCTCCAATATCATAATCAAATGATGCAGAAATAAACCCAAGCTCACCACCTTTTTTCATCATTGTTTCTACTTGACTGTGGACATATACTTTTCCATCTTTGTGATAAGCAGGTTTTTCATCCATTTCCTTTATGTAAGGAAAAAGCTCTCTGTCAGCAAAATCTTTAGTAGATTCTAAAAACATGTCCAATGATTCTTTATCATGATCTACAAACCTTTCTCTATCTAAAAGATCTTCTAGTTTATGCACATCATAAAGCATATATTTTAACGTATCGATATCAACATATTTATCAGCCATAATTCAATAAAATTTAGGTACTCATTTAATTTTGTCAAATATATAGAAAATTGACAAATTACTATGCATGCATAGTAATTTTTTATATACTTTTTTGGGAATTCTGTTTGTATTGTTTGAAACTATACTTTCTTATTCCAAAGGGCAATGGTGGATGCTGTAAAGAAAATAATCAAAATATGATTTAGATAACCTCCGCATACTATAATCCAAATATTTCCAGATAAATTTTTACAAATAAAGTCTTGTATTAAAAAAGGTATTAATGGAAAAAACAGAATTATCCATCTAGGGTATAAAGTTTTTCTCTTCCAGACTTGGGTGATAAATAAAAGTAGATAAAAGTCCAAAAATTGGATAAACAATTAATCTTAATATATTGTTTGCTTCTGCAGCTAAGGAAACAGAATCATTTAAATCAAGATTATTTTCGATAGCTAGCTTTGAAGATGTAGCAATTGCTACAAAAGCCCCGTGAACCACACCATAAGAAATGGTAATGGCAGCAAAACAAATTAAGATAGTATTCTTTATTACGGGTTTAGTTGGTTTAAAAGCTTGGTATACATGAGCAACCCCAAGCATATAAAACCATGCTGCTAGAAGAGCGGTTACTGCACTAGCAATGATCCTTAAATCAGATGCATTTCCCATATTTTCATATAGGTTACTATTAAAAGAGTCATAGTAAAAAAGCATGTCTCCACTTAATAGAGTTAAACCACCTAGTATCCCAAATATTCCTAAAACTCTAGTCCAAAAGTTATTTGTGTTCATGTTTTAAAATATAAAAATTTAATTTTTTTTAAGTAAAGTAATTAAGCTGTCTCTTTTTTTTGAATAGTAGTCAACAGTGCCATTTTTAGCTTCCATAAAACTTATTTTTTTAACCATCAAAGCTTTAAAATGAATGTCATTTTTCATTATTTGATAAACATTATTTATCAGTTTATCATCACTAATATTAAACCAAAAATTCTTTACATAAACATCTGCATGATTATTTATAAAAAATTGTTCAGCTTCTTGACCAGCATCATATTCTGACTTAATAAAGTATTGAATATAATTGAAATTAGATTTATAAACTTCATCAATTAGAGCTTTAAGGGAAGATGACTTAATTAAGTTTAAACTACCATCACTAACTAAAGAATTGTAAATTGAGCTTGATGGATTAAATCTCAAAGCGGAGAAAAATGGATTTAATGGAGACTTATTTTCTGGATATTCTTTTATCATTTTAATCGATAGGGAATCATTAAGTAATTTATTCACATAATTCATTTCTCTTTCAAACTCACTCTTTCTTTCTATTATGTAGTTCTGACTTGATTCAAGTTCATCTAAAAGGTTCTTCATTATTAATTCTCTTTTTGAATCTATTTCTTTTTCCTGTCTAACGTTTTGAACAAAAAACGAAAAAGAAATCCCTAAAACAATCACAAAAAATTCTAACGTATATTTAATAAAATATTTTTTTAACTTTTTATTCATAAACCACTTTTTTTTAAATATAATTAATTATAAACTTTTAAACTATTGGATGATTTAACTGTCAAAATTTAAAATATTTTATAATGTATAGAATTTCTTTTTTTATTTTATTTTTCTTGTTTAATGTTTCTTGTAGTAGTGAAAGTTTACCTGAACAAGAAACAGAAGATTGTACCAGCGACTATACAACTGCTGGAATTTTGGTAAATATTAATAAAGAGATCTTCAATGATGATGAATCCGTAAACACTTACAGTAAATATTCGTGGTCATCTGATAACTCTCATAGAATTTTAAATGGTAATGGTATTCCTAATCATGAGGTTGGAACATTTCCAAATCAAAACAATCCAAATACTATTAGGGAACAAAATGTAAATAAACGATTTTCTCTATGTCCTGAAATTATTTCTGAAAGTGGGTTAGAATTAGTTGGACCTGCTTTAGCAATTGCTTATGCTTTAAATAGTGTCAAATTTGATCCAGGAACAGCGGGTAGGTGTAATGATGCTGGTGAATGTAGTTTAGCACAAGGAAGAGGAAATTGGAATATTGAAGCTCTTGGGCACGATACTTTTGATTTTGGAGATGATATGAATCATGCACATGTTCAGCCAAATGGGGAATATCATTACCATGGTATGCCTGAACTCCTCATGGAATTTTTAGGAAATAATCAAGGAATGACTATTGTTGGTTGGGCTTCTGATGGTTTTCCTGTTTATGCAAGAAATGGATTTTCTAATGCGAATGATTCCACTAGTGAAGTTATCGCATTACAATCAAGTTATAAATTAAAAAGTCAACCTGACGCTAATCGTCCAAATACATTAACAGCCTTATTGGGTGGTTCTGGTCAAGGATCAAATAATTTAAATAGATCTATTGAAATGGGAGCATTCACACAAGATTATGAATATGTTGAAGGATTAGGAGATTTAGATCAATGTAATGGGCGTTTTGGAGTAACCCCTGAATTCCCTAATGGGATTTACTATTATGTTGTTAGTGATGATTTCCCTTTTTTTACAAGATGCTTAAAAGGAAAGGTGTAGTTTTTTATTTGCATTCATCACAAAATTCAGTCAACCTAATATTTGATTTTGAACTGGTCTAATAATCGCTGGAAGATTGTCTCTTAATTTTTGAGGGTCTTTGAACGTAGTCTTTTAATTAAAAAACGGTTACACTTTATAAAAGTATAACCGTTTTATTGTTTTAGTAGATAACTCATTGAAATATCGAACATTAGTTTTACATCAAGAGATTTAATTGATACTCATCATATAATGAACTCTTATTATGAAAAGTTGAGACTTGAATTTTACACCAAGAGAATTTAAGATACTGCTAAATCAGATAGAATTACTGATTCTTAAAAATTTACCAAATTATTAAATGTAACGTTTGCGTATCATAAAAATAAATGTTACGTTTGCGTTACATTAATAAAAAATATAATTATGCAGAATATTATTATACCACTCTTTGGAATGCTAATGCCAGTATTAATTCATTTGGGTATTTTTCTGGCTATAAAGAAAGTAAAGAAAAGAATAATACTATAATAGAGATTTCCAAAACATATAGATGACAGTTCAGAAATTAGAAGAATTACTGAAGTATTTTTGATGAAAGAAAAAAGGACCAATAGATTATCGAGAAACGGAGTCGTCACAATTTTTGTTGG
This sequence comes from uncultured Flavobacteriaceae bacterium, assembly GCA_949372825.1. Lineage (GTDB taxonomy): Bacteria > Bacteroidota > Bacteroidia > Flavobacteriales > Flavobacteriaceae > MAG-121220-bin8. Next base: position 103,814 of record CASIBD010000002.1, read on the forward strand.
TATTGGTCTAGTAGCTTTAGGATATTTTGCAATTGGTAAATATTCTAAAAGGTGTTGGTGCTTCTGGTTGGATTTATTGGAATTGGACAATGATTGCAGGATATCTTTATCCAAATCACTGTAAAGAATTAACTGATGCCGTTGAAAAATATGAAAAGGAATAATTATGGGCAGGAACCATTCAAAACTTTTAAATAATTTAGAACAACTGAGGAAGTCTTGTGGTTTAACTCAGCAAGAATTATCTATAAAAGCGGAGGTATCAAGAAAGAGTATTAATGCTATAGAAAATGGAGTATATGTTCCATCTACCGTATTAGCATTGAAAATTTCAAAGACTTTAAATTGTTCAGTTGAAGATTTGTTCATACTTCCTTAATTGAATAGCCCTCGTTAATAATAAAAAAACGGTTACACTTTATAAAAGTATAACCGTTTTATTGTTTTAGTAGCGGGAACAGGACTCGAACCTGTGACCTTCGGGTTATGAGCCCGACGAGCTACCTACTGCTCTATCCCGCGATTTGAAACGTAAAGATATGACAAATAAGTATTACAGAACAAGATTTATCTTTATAAAAAATATTATTTCTTATAAACTTCTTCCTTCATTGTGTGTTTTGGTGTTCGATCTTCATTAAATAGACCCCAATGTTTTTCAGGCTCGTTAGGATCATCTGAACCTTTCCATGGTTCGTCGAATGCTTCAAATACAAACGTTAGAATTTTTTCATCTTCACTCCATTTAGAAAGTTGTTTGTAATAGATCTTTTGAAAATGTTCGTTTGTGTTATATTTTTTTATTTCAATATCATTTGTTGAAGTTGCCCATCCAGCTTCAGTTATAACAATCAGTTTATTAGGATACCTTTCTTTTACAAGATTGTAATTATCTTTAGTGTAGTTTAGTGCATCATCTATAAATACATTTTCCCACTGTGGATAGGTGTGAATTGAAATAAAATCTAAAACATCTACAAGTTTTTCTAATTTGTTTACCCAAGTAACATAGTTTTCACAAAATGTTACTGGTTGTTTAGCTTTCTTTTTTACAATTTTTACATATTCAATCACACTTTCTACTGGAACCATATGGTCAGTCCAACTAACGCATGCTTCATTTCCAACTGAAAGTGAAAAAATTATTTTGGGATAATTGTTAGCCAGTTCAGAAAGTAAATTAACTCTATTTAAATTACCTTTTTTATTAAGTTCTAGTTTCTCAACTGGGTGTTCGCCACCCCAAGGACAAGAATAATTGTTTTCCTCTGCTTCAATATAACAACCAAGCATTACTTTTATATTAAGCTTCTCTTGTTCTATAACATCTAAAACAGTTTTTGAATGATGATCACAACTGTACAATCTTATGTATTTCCAGTTTTTTTCAATAATTAATAAATCCTCTTTAACTTGATTGTAAGTAGGGAAGGATATGCCTGGTGTTTGACCTTCTCTATATCCGGAATAGCATACAGCATTTCCTGAATTTATATTTAATATTTTTGAGTAATCCAATTAATTTAAAATTTTAAGTTTTCATCTTTATCCCAAAGTCCCCAGTAAGCTCCCACGTCTCCTTCGACTCCAACTTTCCAGGACTCATCAAAAGATGAAAAATAAAACATTTCTATCTTATCTTCAAATGACCAATTTTGAGAATTAATAAAATATTTTAGTGCATTTTCCTTAGAAGGATGCGCACCTTCAAGACTTGCACCTTGACTTGGCCATCCAGTTTCTGTAACTATAACTTTCTTTCCATTTCCAGCAGTTAAAGCCTCATTGTACATTTGTTTCATATACATAAGTGAATAGTCTAAGCTACAACCTTCCCAATAAGGATAACAATTAGCTAAAATAACATCACAACATTCAGTAAGTTTAGGCCTTTTTGGAAATTCATAATATGCATCTACATATCCTATAGGAATTCCTTTGATTTCTTTTTTTACTTTTATAATGTAACTTATTAGTTCTTCTTCTGTTAATTCTTTTCTGTAAAGCACTTCATTTCCAACAGCAGCAATATCTACGTTCCCTGAATTACAAAGTGATATTAAACCCTTGATTTCTTTTTCATTTGTTGATTTATTATCACTAAGCCATGCTCCAACTAAAGTCTTTATTCCAAGTTTTTTAGCAATTACAGGGATTCTTTCGTTTCCATCTTTACAAGAAAAAGTTCTTATCCACTTAATATAGGGTTTTATGATTTTTAATTTTCTTCTTATTTGGTCATCTGAAATTTGATCTCCTGGTTCTTGACCTTCATCATATGCACTAAAACATAAACCGTGAATACCTTTATCTAGGTGTTTTTTACAAAGACTTTTTAATTCATCATTAGATATGTTATTAAGATTAATGCCTGTTAAAGAATGAATCTTTTCTTTTCTGTAAGACATAATAATTTTAAGTTTTATTTTTTGATTTTCTAATAGCTAATTCTTTTTTTATTTCATTAGCTCTTTCTTCAGTGATATCGTAATCTTTCATTATTAGAATAGCACAAACAACACCGCAAATGGGTAAAAAGGTATAAAATAAACGCATTCCTGTTGTTGCTGATTCTGTCACTTGTTCAGGATCAAACCCAACTAACCATAAAATAAACCCACTCAATAAAGCAGCAACACCAAAGCCAAGTTTTACCATCCACCAATACACTGCACCAAGAACACCTTCACGTCTTTTACCATTTTCTAATTCGTCAAGATCACATATATCAGCTGTCATCGACATCATAATTGTAAATAAACTCCCAATCCCAAATGAATGAAAAGGAAGGGCAAATAAAAATAAATAAGGTTTTCCAGGAACAAATAAAAACCAAAATAAAACGTACCCTACAATTGAAATTAATTGTGATAAAATAAAGGCTTTCTTTTTCCCAATTTTTTTAGAAATAACAGTAATTAATGGTATAATTAAAAATGATGTAATTAAAGCACCAACTGATCCGTGAAGTGCTGGCCAGTTACCTGCACTTGCAGGATCACTGTTAAACATATAGTGAACTATTATTAAGAAAAGTAAATGCAGCAATAACTTGAAATGAGTTAAATATTAAAAATGTAGCAAATGCTATTTTTTTGAACTGTTTGATTTTGAAAGCTTCAAATGCTGAAATAAATATTCCTTTTATGCTTTTTAAAATATAATTTGCATTAATTGGGACAAAATCTGTTCTATCTTTTGTTGATTTGCTTTTTATGAAAATCGCAGGTATAAGCGCAAAAATAGTACACGGAATTGCTACCCAAACAGATAAATCTCTGACTCCTTGTCCAGCTCCATCAGGAAACCAAGCTGGATCATAAAGTATAACCCAGAACCATGGAGCAATTACCCATGCCCATTGTCCTATGAATTGAGCAATAGCCATAATTTGAGTGCGCTCATGAAAATCATCACTTATTTCGTAACCCATAGCTACATAAGGAACGCTAAAAATAGTTAGACCTAAATAGAATACTAAAGAC
>CASIBD010000003.1:0-152093 GCA_949372825.1 uncultured Flavobacteriaceae bacterium
TCATTTTCTTAGACATATTGAAAGAAACTCAGTTCTTCTTTTTTTGCTTTCTGCAGAATCTGAAGATTTGGTAAATCAATATAAAATTCTTCTTAATGAATTGAAGAAATACAATCCAGAATTGTTAGACAAACAGAGGATTATTGCTATTTCTAAATCTGATTTAATTGATGACAAGGTAAGACTTGAAAATCAAAAAAGATATTTCAAAAAAAATTAAAAATATTCCTTTTGAGTTCATTTCATCTGTTTCAAATATTGGCTTAGTTGAAATTAAAGATCTTTTATGGAAGGTTTTAAATGAATAAATTTTAATCTTAAATTAGAGTTTTAATTTCATGAAAATTCATTTTATAGCAATAGGGGGGAGTGCAATGCATAATTTAGCAATAGCATTACACATTAAAGGTTATAATGTCTCAGGAAGTGATGATTCAATTTTTGAGCCCTCAAAATCAAGACTGATACATCATGGTTTATTTCCAAAAGAAATTGGTTGGAAGTCATCAAATATTTCTGATGACTTAGACTGTGTTATTCTTGGAATGCATGCAAAAAAAGATAATCCAGAACTTATTGAGGCACAAAAAAAATCAATTAAAATATTTTCATATCCTGAGTTTATTTACGAAATGTCTAAAAATAAGACAAGAGTAGTTATTGGAGGAAGTCATGGGAAAACCTCTATTACAGCAATGGTTTTACATGTCCTTAATGACAATAATATTTCAGTTGATTACATGGTAGGAGCCCAGTTAAAAGGTTTTAGCACTATGGTTCATTTGACTGATGAAAATGATTTTATATTACTTGAAGGTGATGAGTATTTATCTTCACCAATTGATAGAAGACCAAAATTTCATTTATATAAACCAAATATTGCATTATTAAGCGGAATTGCATGGGACCATATTAATGTCTTTCCAACAAAAGAGATTTATTCTAAACAATTTGAGATTTTTCTTGACTCTATTGTTTCAGGAGGATCTATAGTTTACAATGAATTAGATTTAGAATTAAATGAAATGGTTCAAAATTGTTCAAATTCAATAAGAAAACTTGAGTATTCTTTGCCTGAATTTTTGATTGAAAATGACATTACATATTTAATAACAGATGAAGGTAGTCTTCCTTTAAAAATATTTGGCGACCATAATTTAAGTAATCTTTCAGGAGCTAAATTGATATGTCAATTAATGGGAGTTCAAGAAGAAGAATTTAATAGTTCTATAGTCTCATTTGGTGGAGCCGATAAGAGGCTGGAGTCATTATTAGAAATGAATGATCGAGCATTTTTTAAAGATTTTGCTCATTCTCCAAGTAAGGTCAGTGCAACAACAAATGCTTTAAAAATTCAATATAAAAACAGAAAACTAATTGCTCTTCTCGAATTGCACACTTTTAGTAGTTTAAATGAAGATTTTATTGGAGAATACCGAAATAGTTTAAAACAGGCTGATACCAGAATTTTGTTTTATGATCCTAAAGCTGTTGAAAGTAAAGGTTTAAAGAATATTTCTGTTCAAAAAATAAAAGATTCATTTAATGATGATAATATGATAGTGTTTTCAAATTCTGACCAATTAAAGTCTTATTTGTTTGAACTGTCGTATGATAATACTAATTTATTATTTATGAGTTCAGGTAATTATGCTTCAATTGATTTAGAAGTTTTAAATGATTTTATTAAAAATAATTAATGAAAAACATTAAACATATATTTTTTGATTTAGATCATACACTTTGGAATTTTGAAAAAAATTCTGCACTTACTTTTAAGTTTTTACTGGATAAGTATAATATCACTATTGATCTTCAGAAATTTTTGAAAGTTTATATGCCAATCAATTTTTCATTATGGAACTTGTATAGAGACGATAAGATTACTAAGGAATATTTAAGACACAACAGATTAAAATCTACTTTTGAAAAGTTAAATATTAAAATAGATTCAGGATTAATAGACGAAGATTTCTAATGATTATGTAAAACATCTTCCTGACAATAATTTTCTTTTGCCTAATGCTATTCCAGTTTTAGATTATTTATTTCAAAAATACACACTACATATAATTACAAATGGATTTACTGAGGTTCAGAACACAAAAATTTCAAATTCTAATCTTAATAAATACTTCTCTTGTATAATTGACTCTGAAACAGTTGGAGTTAAAAAGCCTCATTCAAAAATTTTTAATTACGCTTATAATATTTCTAAAGCGGCTTATAAAAACGAATGTTTAATGATTGGTGACAATTATCAGGCTGATGTGATGGGAGCGCTTAACAATGGCTTTAAGGCTATTCATTTAAACTCTAACAACGAATCTTATCACGAAAACTCTTTAATAATAACTGACTTGATATCTTTAAAAGAAATTCTCTAGTTAATATTTTTTTTGTCGTATCATTTCATATAAGATAGCACCACATGCTACTGATACGTTTAGAGATTCTATTTTTCCATGAAGTGGAATTCTAACTAATTCATCACACAGATTTACAACCGAGCTAGATAAACCTTTTCCTTCAGACCCCATTATAATCGCTTGTGATTTTCCGAATTTAGTTTCAAAAATATTGTTTTCAGCTTTTTCAGATGCTCCAAATATTTTAATATCGTGTTGTTTTAAAAGAAAAATAGCATCTTTAATATGGGACACTTTACAAATTGGGACATTAAAAATTGCTCCAGATGATGTTTTTATAGTATCTCCATTTACTGGTGCACTTCCACTGGACTGAATTATTATACAGTCTATTGCGGTACACTCTGCAGTTCGAACTATAGCTCCAAAATTTCTAACATCTGATAATTGATCTAATATTAATAATGAAATTGATTTAGGTTTAGATTCAATTAAGTCACTTAAATCAGAAATAGACAAGAAGTTTATAGGTGAAATAGTTGCTACAACACCTTGATGGTTCTTTGGAGTTAATCTATTTAATTTTTCTACAGGTACATAAGAGATTTCAACTGAATTCTGATTTAATTTTTTTATTAATTCATATCCATTTTTATTATTTAACCCCCTTTGCATAAAAACTCTATTTATTGATTCGTTTGCATCAATAGCTTCTATAACAGCTCTAATACCATATATTAAGGTTTCTTTATCCATTTTGTATGTAGTTGATCAGTTATATTGAGTTAAAGTAGGAAACTAGCTCTATTAAGCTTTCTTTTTTCTTAAGATTTAATTTATTTGCTTTTTTATATTTTTTTAAAAGCTTTTGATCAAATATATTTTTAGCAACTAATTTTTTAAATGATCTTGGAAGTAGTGCCATTTACCATCTTTATTATTAAAAATTCATTCGCATCAGCCCATTTTGGTTTTGGTGCTCTTGTTAGATCCTGAAGAAGGCGCAACTGCTCCTGTTCAACAGGCATTTTTATTACTTTTCTAGGAAAATAGTAAAGAGAAATATTATCTAGTTCAATACAATCCTCTAAAACAGCTATAATCTCCTCATTATTTAAATTAATTGAATGAGATTTGTATATATTCCCATTCATTTCAATTTTCACAGAATTATCTATTTCAATAAGACTAGGCTTGTGAATTTGCATTTTTTTTGATTTCAAATTTTTGTGTTCCTACATTTAATCTTGTTAAGACATCATATGTTTTTCCATTATTAAAAATTATTTTTCCTCTTTTAAAGTTCTTATCTAGATAAGGAGATCCCGCTGACTTCAGCTAAAATCTTTTTTCATTAATTTTTCTTAACAACACTTGACGAATTAAAAATTTCAGAAATCTCAAATCTTTGACTAAATGAATTTTGAAATGATATCAATAAAAAAGTAATATGTGAATATTTATTTTCTCATGTTTAATTTTATGCTAATATAATATAGTTATTGATTATTCTATTATTTATCAATAAAAAAAGCGCTCCTAAGAGCGCTTTTTTATATATAAAATAGTTTACTAAAATTATTTAGTATCCCACCATACTTTAGAATCTTGGCTGTAACCAGAAATCTTTGCAACAGCAGCGTCATGGTTAGCTTTGTTAGCACTAGCAGTTGTAGCACCGTAACCATATCTCATTGGTATTCCAGTTCCTGTTAAAGCATCAGTAGCAGGAGTTAACATTGGATAATCCAATCTTCTCCATTCTGACCAAGCTTCATGCCTTGCATGTATAACGCAACCCACTTTTCAGTAGCCATTGTTTCCATAGAAACAGGAGCAATAGTACCTAAGTATGCAGCAGCATCAGCAGTACTAACGCCCCATTGAGCGTGAGAAGCAGCGATACCTACTTCATACCATAGTTTGAGCACACCAGCTAAACCAGACCATCCTCTTAAGTGAGCTTCTGCATATGAGAAACATACTTGAGCATAAGAATATAACATACCACCAGCATTAGTACCATCATAAATAATAGAAGATGGTAAGAATGAAATTCTAGTTTGTAAAATACCTGGGTTTAACACACCATAAGGCATTCCAGCGTAAGTACTTCCACCATATTCTACATAGTCGATTTTTGATGTATCTCCAGTTGCACTAACAACAGGAGCAGCATACTTAGCTAATCTAGGGTCACTGTTAGCGAATAAATGGTCAACCATTACATCACTTGCAGCATAATCTTCTCTAGACTGAAATCTATCTTGCCATGGGTTATCGTTAGCATCAGCAGTAGTGTAAGGATAGTGAATATTATCAGCGTTACTTCCAAGTACACCACCAGCTATAGCTGATTTAAATGCAGCTTCAGCACCAGATGGATCAACATCAGCCATTCTCATAGCCATTACCATTTTCATAGTGTTTCCGAATTGTCTCCATTTAGCAGCATCTCCGTTGAACATAAAGTCACCAGATAATCCACCACCATCTAAAAAGCTTAATGCAGCATCAATTTCTGCAATCATACCTGCATATACTGCAGATTGATCGTCAAAAGCAGGTTTTAAATTGTCAACTCCCTGAAGAGCTTCAGAATAAGGAACTGCACCCCACATATTAGTCATTGCTTGCAACATGTATACTCTTAATAAATGCGCTACACCTTTTTGCATTCCTACAGAACCTGATGATGAATATTCAGCAGCATTCTCAGAATTGTTAAGGTTAATTACGGTTTGTAAGTCCATTAGTGGACCAGTATAGAAACCGTCAAAATTCCATTGGATTGTTTCATAACATGATTCTTCATTATATGTAATCTCAGAAACGTGCTGAGCATATAAAACACCTGAATCTACATTACTAACAATACTTGGGATATTTCTCATTGCACCTGTAATAAGTGCACCAGTGTTAGCTTTAGATATTGAGTTTGGATTTAAATTTTCATCCCCAAAATCTACAGTTTCACAGGACACGAACAATAAGCTACTTATTGTTAACAGTCCGATTATTTTTTGAATTTGTGTTTTCATTATTTATAATAATTTATAATTAAAATTTAAGGGCTACGTTAAGTCCAAACGATCTAGCAGATGGTAACTGTCCACCTTCACTAGCATAATTTCCTCCAGACCAGTTACCAGATCCAAGTTCAGATGGATCTAAACCAGGTGTTTTAGCACCTCTATAGTCACCCCAATCTGTAGTTTCAGAAAGGATTGCTAAGTTTGTTCCAATTAATGCTATATCAATTCCAGTAAATGGAGAATTTGATAATTTATCAGCATCAAATGTGTAACCTAATCTTACTTGTCTTAACTTAACAAAAGAAGCATCAACTAACCAAAGATCATCTCTAGTCCAGTTACCCCAAGCCCAGCTATCTGGAGCTCTGTAGAAATCAGCAGTACTTCCGTCAGCATAAACACCAACTTGGTGAACACCACCACCAGCACTTACTGGATCTCTTTTTGGATTTCCTTTGTCGTTAAGTACCAGCAGTCCATTCATGCAGACCTGAAGCCATTGAGAACATATCTGTTACTGAGTGGTATAAACCACCATCTTGGAAGTCAATTCCAATAGCTAAGATCCCAATTTTTATATGTAAGTTTGATGTAATACCACCAGTATAATCTGGCATAACATTTCCTAACAATTGATTGTTTTCATATCTGTGGTTTCCACTTGCGTAGTATACCCAGTTACCGTTATCATCTTTCAATCTTTTTCTTCCGTATAACATTCCCCATTCTTCACCTACAATTTCTTGTAAATCCATACTTGACCATGATAACCATGAGTTAAGTATATTTCTTTCAATTCCAGGGTAAATGAAATCAACCATTTTTTCTAATGTTGCGAAGTTAACATGAAACATCCCATCTTACATCTTCAGTTTGGATTGGTGTTCCAGAAAGCATAACTTCAAACCAGTTGAAGAAGTGATTTTTGAATTAACACTTAATCCAGTGTATCCAGTCGATCCTGCAGCTGATAACAGCTACTGGTAACCCTGAATCTTCTCTGTCAAAATATGTTAAGTCAAATCCTAATCTATTATCTAAGAATTTCATTTCAATACCAAACTCAGTTTCTTTTCTAATTCCACCATGTTAACTGAGGATTAGCTAAAGTATTTGGTACAGCAAGTGATGCTAATGAACCGTAAGCAGTTCCAGATCCAAATGTTGGACTAGTAGCATAAGTTCCAGGAAAAATAGGAGCTTCAGCGTAACTAGCTCTTAATTTACCGAAAGTAACTACCATCAAGATTTACTAATTTATCAAATAAGAAACTACCTGTTAAAGAGTAAGTTTCAATTCTGTTAGTTTCTGCAGCTGCAGTAGAACTCCAGTCAAAACGGTAAGAACCGTCTAAGTATAACATACTGTCATATCCTAAAGAAACAGATGAATAAGCAGCTCTTCCGCTATTATTTGTTCTGTATGTAGAATAACCTGGCTTATCAACTGAGTTAGCAATAGTGTAAAAATCAGGAATTGCTAAACCACCAGATGTAGAAGCACTAGTGCTAATACTTCTAAATTGTTTTGCTTCATATCCAACTAAAGCACTTAAATCAAATTTATCAGTAATCGCTGTAGTGTAATTAAGTCTAGCTCTAAATTCATTTTGTTCAGAAACAAAAGAACCTTCGCCGTAAGCAGCTTGAGTATTTAATGTATTTTCACCAATATAGTCCTCTGATTCCACTTGTTCTATTGTAAGCTCTTCTGTTCACTTCTACATTAGCAGAAAGACCATCCATTATATTGTAATCAAATCCGAAAGTTACCTGAATAAGTTGAATTTTCATTATTATTAGTATTCTGGTATTGCTCATAGTGTGGAGCATCCCAGTATTGTGGACGAGCATTTCTAGCAGATCTTCTGTTCCAAGTATAAAAAGCACCTTCATAATGATAATTATCTCTTATTCTATCCATATCTAATTGTCTTTGCCACCATTGGCTAAAGTTTGACATAAGAGTAGTCCGTAACCACTACTAACAGAAGTTATCAGTGTTTTGAATTCTTGCATTTAAAGAAGAGTACACTGATAATTTATCAGTTAAATCCATCGAACCGTTGATGTTTAAATCATAAGTATTTCTTGATGCATTTGGAACTGGAAGTTTACTTATGATGTAACACGTCCAGTTGCTCTTAAGCTGTAATCATCTCCACCTTTTCCAAAAGAAACACTAGTAGCAGATTTCATTCCAGTTTCGAAAGAAATTTTTAACGTTGTTTGGATTTGGAGACCATCCTCTTTGTTCACCAAAGTTTGGATGATTTGGAATCCATGAATCCCAGTGACGAGCCAAAGTACCATCTAATCTTGGTCCCCATGATTCATCAGCTGCATAGTAAGGAATGTTTTGTCCATTAAAAGCTGCCCAAGACGCAGGGTCTGTTGCAGGATTGTAAGCAAAAGTATCCCATGCTTGATCGTATCCACCACCATACTCATTTTGGTAAGGGTGTAATCTACTAATATTAGAAGCAACAGTATTGTGATCTACAGTAATGTAAGTTTCACCAGCTTTTGCTTTTTTCGAAGTAATTACAATCACACCACTTCTTGCGTCAGCTCCATATAATGCAGTTGCAGCAGCACCTTTAAGTATTGTAATGTTGTCAATATTATCTGTATTAATATCACTTGCAGCCATTTCAATTCCGTCTACAACATATAATACATCTTGCTCTCCTCTAAGTCTAATAGCAGTTGATTCAAATGTAGAACTCGGTCCAGAAATTACCTGAACACCAGCAACTTTTCCAGCAAGAGCTGTTTTAAAGTCTAGTTCCTTAGTTTTGTTCAAGGTTGCCCCATCAACTTTTTGTTGAGCATAACCAAGTGACTTGGCTTCTCTTGTAATACCTAGTGCAGTTACAACAACCTCTTCTAGAGTGTTGTCTGATACTAGAGTAACGTTAACTGAAGCAGAAGCTCCAACTGTAACGTTTTGAGTTATAAATCCAACATAACTTACTGAAAGGACATCACCCTCAGAAGCTTCTATTGAATAAACACCGTCAAAGTCAGTTGTAACACCGTTAGATGTTCCAGCAACAACAACAGTAGCACCAGGAAGTGGTACACCTGAACTGTCAGAAACAGTACCGGATACACTCGTCTGAGCTAAACCCCATTGGAACATTATCATGAATGATAACGCCAAAAACTTTTTTAAATTTGTTTTCATATTTTGTTTTAATTATTATTTGATCTGCAAAAATGTTAATAATAAGTTAATAAAACAACTATATATAAGAAAATATGCAAATCTTGTAATATTGTTGCTTAAATCACTAATTAATTAAATTATTCGTAATTTTTAGTACTCTTTTTTACGATATACTTAAAATTTTACACTCCTCATTATTGTTTTTTATTAATAATTTAAGTGATTTAATAAAGCTTATCTCTGTTGTTATATTTTAAATTTTTTATATTTTTTTGTTAAAATTTTAACAAATTTTAAGTTTTTTTTAAGATTTTAATATTCAGCTCTTTAGCTTAGTTTTTGTCCTATATATATATGTATGATTTTTAAAAAACATAATAATTCGTTTATTTTTTATTCATAAGGTTTGATTAATTGTAAAATTAAATTACATTTGCACGCCCAAATAAGGGAAAATAAAGATAACATATGCCTACAATATCGCAGTTAGTTAGAAAGGGAAGAACTAAGATTACTAAGAAAAGTAAATCTGCTGCTTTAGTATCATGTCCTCAAAAAAGAGGTGTTTGTACTAGAGTGTATACAACTACCCCTAAAAAACCTAATTCAGCAATGAGAAAAGTTGCTAGAGTTAGATTAACAAATGGAACAGAAATCAATGCATACATCCCTGGTGAAGGACATAACTTACAAGAGCATTCAATTGTTTTAGTAAGAGGTGGAAGAGTTAAAGATCTTCCTGGTGTAAGATATCATATTGTCAGAGGAGCTTTAGATACTGCTGGTGTTGAAGGAAGATTACAAAGAAGATCAAAATACGGCGCAAAGCGTCCAAAAAAATAAATATTAATTGATGACGTTCATTTAATGAACCTCTCTAAAACTTAAATAAATGAGAAAAAGTAAGGCAAAGAAAAGACCGTTACTTCCTGATTCAAGGTTTAACGATCAACTAGTAACAAGATTTGTCAACAACTTAATGTGGAGTGGTAAAAAATCCACAGCGTTTAAACTTTTTTATGATGCTATAGATATTATAGAAGAGAAGAAACAAAACGACGAAAAAACTGCACTTCAAGTTTGGAAGGATGGTTTATCAAATGTAATGCCACACGTTGAAGTGAGAAGTAGAAGAGTAGGTGGTGCAACTTTCCAAATTCCAATGCCAATACGTTCCGACAGAAAAATTTCCATGGCTATGAAATGGATGATTTCTTATGCAAGAAAAAGAAATGAGAAGTCTATGGCTTTAAAATTAGCTTCTGAAATTCTTGCTGCTGAAAAAGAAGAAGGAGCATCTGTAAAGAAGAAAGTTGATGTTCATAAAATGGCTGAGGCTAATAAAGCATTTTCACACTTTAGATTTTAATATATAATGGCAAGAGATTTAAAATACACTCGTAACATTGGTATTGCTGCTCACATTGATGCAGGAAAAACTACTACTACAGAACGTATATTATTTTATACCGGAGTTAGTCATAAAATTGGTGAAGTTCATGATGGTGCTGCTACTATGGACTGGATGGAACAAGAGCAAGAAAGAGGAATTACTATTACCTCTGCAGCAACTACTTGTACTTGGAACTTTCCAACAAAACAAGGAGAAAAAATTACAGATTCTAAACCATATCATTTTAATATTATTGACACACCTGGTCACGTTGATTTCACTGTTGAAGTTAATAGATCATTAAGAGTATTAGATGGTTTGGTATTTTTATTTAGTGCAGTTGATGGTGTTGAGCCACAATCTGAAACTAACTGGAGATTAGCTGATAATTATAAAGTTCCAAGAATGGGCTTTGTAAATAAAATGGATAGACAAGGTTCTGATTTCTTAAAAGTATGTAAGCAAATCAAAACTATGCTTAAATCTAATGCTGTTCCTGTTGTTCTTCCAATTGGAGAAGAGGATAATTTTAAAGGAATTGTAGATTTAGTAAAGAATCAAGCTATAGTTTGGCATGAGGATAAAATGGGAGCAACTTTTGATGTTGTTGATATTCCTGAAGAAATGAAGGATGAAGTTAATGAATACAGAGCAAATCTTATTGAAGCAGTAGCTGAATATGATGATGCTTTATTGGAGAAGTTTTTTGAAGATCCTGATTCTATTTCTGAAGACGAAGTACATGAAGCTTTAAGAAAAGCTACCCAAGACATGAGTATTATTCCTATGATTTGTGGTTCTGCTTTTAAAAATAAAGGTGTTCAGTTTCTTTTAGATGCAGTTTGTAGATATTTGCCTTCTCCTTTAGATAAAGAAGCAATTATTGGTACAGATCCAGACAAAGATATTGAAATTGAAAGAAAACCATCTGTAACTGAGCCATTTGCAGCATTAGCTTTTAAGATTGCTACTGATCCATTTGTTGGTCGTCTTGCATTCTTTAGAGTTTATTCTGGAAGATTAGATGCAGGTTCTTATATTTTGAATAATAGGTCTGGTAATAAGGAGAGAATCTCCAGAATTTTCCAAATGCACGCCGATAAACAAAACTCTATTCCTTTTATTGAGGCTGGGGATATTGGAGCTGCTGTTGGTTTTAAAGATATAAAAACAGGTGATACACTAACCTCAGAAAAACATCCTATAGTTTTAGAGAGTATGGACTTTCCTGATCCAGTTATTGGTATTGCAGTTGAACCTAAGACTAAAGCTGATGTTGATAAATTAGGTATGGCTTTAGGTAAGTTAGCTGAAGAAGACCCAACATTCCAAGTTAAAACTGATGAAGCATCTGGACAGACAATTATTTCTGGAATGGGTGAACTTCATTTAGATATCCTTGTTGATAGATTAAGAAGAGAATTTAAGGTTGAAGTAAATCAAGGTCAACCCCAAGTTGAATATAAAGAAGCAATTACAGCTCTTGCTGATCACAGAGAAATTTATAAAAAACAATCTGGTGGTAGAGGTAAGTTTGCTGATATATCTTTTACAATGGAACCTGCTGAAGAAGGTAAATCAGGTTTAGAATTTATTAATAAAATTAAAGGTGGTAACATTCCTAGAGAATTTATTCCATCTGTTGAAAAAGGTTTTAAAGAGGCTATGAAGAATGGTCCTTTAGCTGGTTTTGAAATGGATGCAATGAAAGTAACTCTTAAGGATGGATCTTTTCATGCAGTTGATTCTGATTCTTTATCATTTGAATTAGCCGCTAAAATTGGATATAAGAGTGCTGCTAAGTCTGCTAAATCTGTTATTATGGAGCCAATTATGAAATTGGAAGTTTTAACACCAGAAGAGAATATGGGTGATGTTGTTGGAGATTTAAATAGAAGACGTGGTCAAGTTAATAACATGGATGATAGAGCTGGTTCTAAAGTTGTAAAAGCTAATGTTCCACTTTCAGAAATGTTTGGTTATGTTACTGCGCTTAGAACATTGAGTTCTGGTCGAGCTACATCAACTATGGAATTTGATCATTACGCTGCAACCCCTGCAAATGTTTCTGTTGAGGTTATAAAAGCAATTAAAGGAGATAACGAATAATACCAATATAATGAGTCAAAAAATTAGAATAAAATTAAAATCATACGACTTCAATTTGGTTGATAAGTCTGCTGAAAAAATAGTAAAGACTGTCAAGACTACTGGGGCTATTGTAACGGGACCAATTCCGTTACCAACACACAAAAAGATATTTACTGTGTTAAGATCACCTCACGTAAACAAAAAATCAAGAGAACAGTTTCAATTATCTTCTTATAAGAGATTATTGGATATTTACAGTTCTTCATCAAAAACAATCGACGCTTTAATGAAGTTAGAGCTTCCAAGTGGAGTTGAAGTTGAAATTAAAGTATAATTTAAAATATATAACAAATGTCCGGGTTGATAGGAAAAAAAATAGGAATGACTAGCATATTTGATGACAAAGGAAAGAATATTCCTTGTACTGTCATTCAAGCTGGTCCTTGTGTTGTTACTCAAGTTAAAACTAATGAGGTTGATGGTTATACAGCAATTCAATTAGGTTTTAATGATAAGAGTGATAAGCATTCAAATAAAGCTGAAGCTGGTCATTTTTCAAAATCGAAATCTTCCGCTAAGTATAAATTAGTAGAATTTGAAAACTTTGATAGTGAACTAAATCTTGGAGATTCTGTTTCTGTGGATCATTTTACAGAAGGTGAATTTGTTGATGTTTCCGGTAATTCTAAAGGAAAAGGTTTTCAAGGTGTTGTTAAAAGACACGGTTTTGCTGGTGTAGGTCAAGCTACTCACGGACAACATAACAGACTAAGAGCTCCTGGTTCTATTGGTGCTGCTTCTTACCCCGCTAGAGTTTTTAAGGGTATGAAAATGGCTGGTAGAATGGGTAATGAAAAAATTACAGTACAAAATCTTAAGGTTTTAAAAGTAGTTTCTGATCAGAATCTACTTGTTTTGAAAGGATGCGTTCCTGGTCATAAAAACTCTTACGTAATAATTAGAAAATAATGAAACTATCTGTATTAAATATAAAAGGTAAAGAAACTGGAAGATCAGTTGAACTTTCAAAATCTATTTTTGAAGTTACACCTAACGATCATGCTGTTTATCTTGATGTAAAAAGATTTTTAGCTAATAATCGTCAAGGAACTAACAAAACTAAAGAAAGAGCTGAAATCGCAGGTAGTACAAGAAAAATAAAAAAACAAAAAGGTACTGGTACTGCAAGAGCTGGTAGTATTAAAAATCCTCTTTTTAGAGGTGGAGGTACAATTTTTGGTCCTAGAGTAAGATCTTACTCTCAAAAACTTAATAAAAATGTTAAGAGATTGGCTAGAAGATCTGCTTTAAGCTTAAAATTAAAAGCGAAAGCTATTTCAGTTGTAGAAGATTTTGATTTTGAATCTCCTAAAACTAAATCATTTACTGATGTTGTTAATTCACTTGGTTTAAATGGTAAAAAATCCTTATTCGTTTTAGGTGGGATTAATAAAAATGTTTACTTATCAGCCAGAAATTTAGAGCGTAGTAGTGTTGTTACTAATTCAGAGATTAGTACTTACAGTATAATGAATGCTCAACACTTAGTTTTTTTAGAAAGCTCATTAGAACAAATTGAATCAAATTTAAGTTAGTATGAATATTTTACTTAAACCAGTTATTACAGAAAAAGCTACTGCAGATAGTGAGCTTAAAAATAGATTTACTTTTTTAGTTAATACTAATGCTAATAAAGTACAAATAAAAAAAGCTGTTGAACAAGCTTATGGTGTTTCTGTTGATAAGGTAAGAACCATGCGATATGGTGCTGAAAGAAATACAAAATATACAAAAACAGGTATTCAAAGAGGAAAGACTGTTACTACTAAAAAAGCTGTAGTTCAGATTTCAGAAGGAGATACAATAGATTTTTATAATAAACTTTAAAAATAATAGATAATGTCAGTTAAAGCGCTAAAGCCGATCACGCCAGGACAAAGAGGAAGAGTTGTTAATGGATTCGATGCCATTACAACAGATAAGCCCGAAAAAAGCTTGCTTGCTCCTAAAAAAAGATCTGGTGGTAGAAATAGTCAAGGTAAAATGACTATGAGATACATTGGTGGTGGTCATAAAAAAAGATATAGAATCATTGATTTTAAGAGAAATAGACATGAAGATATAGCTGAAGTTATGTCAATTGAATATGATCCAAATAGATCAGCTTTTATTGCGTTGACAAAGTTCGATGATGATGAAAAAAGATACATTGTTGCTTTAAAAGGTTTGAAGGTTGGTGATAAAATTGTTTCTGGTTCAAAAAAATCTCCAGATACAGGGAATTGTATGCCGCTTTCTGATATACCTTTAGGTACAATAATTTCTTGTATAGAAATGAGACCTGGAAAAGGAGCTGCTATTGCAAGAAGTGCAGGTTCATTCGCCCAACTTATGGCTAAAGACGGTAAATTTGTAACTGTTAAAATGCCATCCGGTGAAACAAGATTAATATTATCATCATGTTATGCTACTATTGGTTCTGTATCAAATTCTGACCATCAATTAACAGTTTTTGGAAAAGCTGGTTCAAGACGTTGGTTAGGAAGAAGACCTAGAACTCGTCCAGTAGCGATGAATCCAGTTGATCATCCAATGGGTGGTGGTGAAGGTAGAGCATCTGGTGGTCATCCTAGATCTAAGAATGGAATTCCAGCTAAAGGATTTAGAACAAGAGATAAGAAAAAGGCTAGTAATAAATATATAATTGAAAGAAAAAAGAAATAAATGGCACGTTCACTAAAGAAAGGACCTTATGTCCATTATAGTTTAATTAAGAAAGTCCAAAGAAATTTGGATTCAAACAAAAAAACTGTTGTTAAGACATGGTCAAGATCTTCTATGATTATTCCTGATTTTGTAGGACAAACAATTGCTGTCCATAATGGACGCCAATTTGTTCCTGTATATGTTACAGAAAACATGGTAGGTCATAAATTAGGAGAATTTTCTCCAACTCGCTCGTTTCGTGGTCATGCTGGAGCAAAAAATAAAGGAAAGAAATAATTTAATTTGCAATGGGATTAAGAAAAAGACAAAGTGCTGAAAAAATTAAGGAAGCAAAAAAACATGTTGCTTTTGCAAAACTTAATAATTGCCCAACATCTCCAAGAAAAATGAGAATTGTTGCCGATTCAGTCAGAGGAAAAAAAGTGGACATGGCTTTAACAATTTTAAAGTTCAGTCAAAAGGAAGCTTCTAACAGACTTGAAAAGCTTTTGATGTCAGCTATTACAAATTGGCAATCTAAAAATGAAGATGCAGATGTTGAACAAGCTAATTTATTTATTAAAGAAATTAGAGTTGATAGTGCGGGTATGCTTAAGAGATTAAGACCTGCTCCACAAGGTAGAGCTCACCGAATAAGAAAACGTTCAAATCACGTTACATTAATTTTAGGTTCACAAAATTCAATAGAAAGTTAATATGGGACAAAAAACAAATCCAATAGGCAATAGATTAGGTATCATTAGAGGTTGGGAATCTAATTGGTACGGTGGAGATGACTATGGGGATAAACTTGCAGAAGATTACAAGCTAAGAAAGTATGTTTTTGCTAGATTATCAAAAGCTAGTGTTTCTAGAGTTATTATTGAAAGAACTTTAAAACTTATAACATTAACCATAACAACTGCAAGGCCTGGAATTATTATTGGTAAAGCTGGACAAGAAGTTGATAAATTAAAAGAAGAACTTAAAAAATTATCTGGTAAGGAAGTCCAATTAAATATAATTGAAATTAAAAGACCTGAATTAGAAGCTCAACTAGTTGGATCAAGTATTGCTAGACAAATTGAAAGTAGAATTTCTTACCGTAGAGCTATAAAAATGGCTATCGCTGCTTCAATAAGAATGAATGCCGAGGGTATTAAAGTGCAAATTTCAGGACGTTTAAATGGTGCAGAAATGGCTCGTTCTGAATCTTATAAAGAAGGTAGAATTCCATTATCAACTTTTAGAGCTGATATAGACTATGCTTTAGTTGAAGCTCAAACTACCTACGGAAAATTAGGTATTAAGGTTTGGATTATGAAGGGTGAAGTATATGGTAAAAGAGAATTATCTCCACTTGTTGGCTTAAGTTTAAGTTCGTCAAAATCAAAAGGTGGAAATAAGGGAAGAAAACAAAGAAGAAGATAATTAAATATATAGTATAAATGTTATCACCAAAAAGAACAAAATTTAGAAAAATGCAGAAAGGCCGCATGAAAGGTCTTTCACAAAGAGGGAATGTACTTTCAAACGGTATGTTTGGAATCAAGTCAATCGATACAAGTTTTTTAACGTCAAGACAAATTGAAGCTGCTCGTGTAGCTGCAACAAGATATATGAAACGTGAGGGTCAGTTATGGATTAAAATATTTCCGGACAAACCTATTACTAAAAAGCCTCTTGAAGTTAGGATGGGTAAGGGTAAGGGTGCTCCTGAATATTTTGTAGCTGTTGTGAAGCCTGGAAGAATAATGTTTGAAGTTGCTGGGGTTCCACATGATGTTGCTAAAGAAGCTTTAAGATTAGCTGCACAAAAACTTCCAGTTAAAACAAGATTTATAATTGCAAGAGATTATCAAGCATAAATTTAAAAAATGAAACAAAAAGAAGTAAAAGAATTATCAGTAGACGAGTTAAATGAAAAATTACTTTCATTTCAGAAAGAACTTTCTGATCTTAAAATGACTCATGCAATCTCACCTATTGAAAATCCTATGCAAATAAAAAATTTGAGAAAAACTATTGCACGAATAAATACAGAATTAACTGCAAGGTTAGTTCAAGAATAAAACTTTTATAAATGGAAACAAGAAACCTAAGAAAAGAAAGAATTGGAATTGTTACAAGTAACAAGATGGAAAAATCTATCGTTGTTGCTGAAGTTAACAAGGTAAAACATCCAATGTATGGAAAATTCGTTTTGAAGACTAAAAAATATACTGCACACGATCAAGAAAACGAGTGTAATATTGGAGATACTGTAAAAATAATGGAAACAAGACCTATTAGCAAATCAAAATGCTGGAGACTTGTTCAAATATTAGAAAGAGCTAAATAATGGTACAACAAGAATCAAGATTAACTGTAGCTGATAATACTGGTGCTAAAGAAGTGCTTACTATTAGAGTGCTTGGTGGAACAAAAAGAAGATATGCTTCTGTTGGTGACAAAATTGTTATCACTGTTAAACATTCTACACCTAATGGTACAGTCAAAAAAGGACAAGTTTCAACTGCAGTAGTAGTAAGAACAAAAAAAGAAGTTAGAAGAAAGGATGGTTCGTATATTAGGTTTGATGATAATGCATGTGTATTATTAGATGCTGCTGGAGAAATGAGAGGAACTCGTGTTTTTGGACCGGTAGCCAGAGAGCTTAGAGATAAAAAATTTATGAAAATAGTTTCACTAGCACCTGAAGTTTTATAATTATGATTAAAATTAAAGTAAAAACTGGAGATCAAGTAAGAGTTTTAGCTGGGGACCATAAAGGTTCTGAAGGTAAAATTGTGAAGTTATTTAGATCTAAAAATTTAGCAATCGTTGAAGGAGTTAATATGGTTAAAAAGCATAATAAGCCTAGTTCACAAAATCCAAAAGGTGGTATTACTGAACAGGAAGCTCCAATTCATATATCTAACCTTTCACTTCTTACTTCAAAAGGTGAAACAACAAGAGTTGGATATAAGACTGCTGACGGTCAAAAAAATAGAGTTGCATTAAAATCTGATGAAATAATTTAATTATGAATTACCAACCTAGATTAAAAAAAGAATTTAATGAAAGAATTATACCTTCTTTAAAAGAAGAGTATTCTTACAGTAATGTAATGATGGTGCCACAACTTAAAAAAATTGTTATAAGTAAGGGTGTTGGTGGTGCAGTTGCTGATAAAAAATTAATTGATCACGCTATAGAAGAATTATCTACTATTTCAGGTCAAAAAGCAATTTCAACATTATCTAAAAAAGATGTTGCTACTTTCAAATTAAGAAAAGGTATGCCTATTGGGGCTAAAGTTACTTTAAGAGCTGAAAGAATGTATGAGTTTTTAGATAGATTGATTACTACTGCCTTACCTAGAGTTAGAGATTTTCAAGGTATTAAAGCTTCTGGTTTTGATGGTAGAGGAAATTACAATTTAGGAGTTACTGAACAAATTATTTTTCCAGAAATTGATATTGATAAGGTTAATAAAATTTCTGGTATGGATATAACTTTTGTAACAAGTGCAAAAACTGATAAAGAAGCTAAATCGTTACTAACAGAATTAGGTTTACCTTTTAAAAAGAATTAATTATGGCTAAAGAATCAATGAAGGCCCGTGAGGTCAAAAGAGCAAAATTATGTGCTAAGTATGCTGACAAAAGAAAGGCTTTAAAAAAAGCAGGTGACTTTGAAGGACTACAGAAATTACCAAAAAATTCATCTCCTGTAAGAGCTCACAATAGATGTAAGCTTACTGGAAGACCTAAGGGTTACATGAGACAGTTCGGAATTTCTAGAGTTTTATTCAGAGAAATGGCAAATAAAGGTTTAATCCCAGGAGTTAGAAAAGCTAGCTGGTAAATAAATATAAACATGAATACAGATCCAATTGCAGATTATTTAACAAGAATTAGAAACGCCAACAGTGCTGGTCACAAAGTAGTTTCTATTCCTGCTTCCAATGTTAAAAAGGAAATAACAAAAATATTGTTTGATCAAGGCTATATTTTGAGTTATAAATTTGAAGATGATACAAATCAAGGTAATATTAAAATTGCTTTAAAATATAATTCGTATTCTAAAGAGCCTGTAATTAAAAAATTAGAAAGAATCAGTAAACCAGGTTTGAGAAAATATTCAGATTCACTTAGTTTACCAAGAGTTTTAAATGGATTAGGAATAGCTATCGTTTCTACATCTAAAGGTCTTATGACTGGAAAAAAAGCAAAACAATCTAACGTAGGAGGAGAGATTCTCTGTTATGTACATTAAAAAATAATAAAATGTCAAGAGTAGGAAATAATCCAATATCAGTTCCGGATGGTGTCTCAATTGAGATTCACCCAAATTCTTTTATAGCTAAAGGGAAGTTAGGAGAACTTTCTCAATCATATGATTCGATCAGTATTGAACAAGTTGAAAATCAATTGATAATTAAAAGAGTTAATGATTCTAAACCAATAAAAGCAAAACATGGTTTGTATAGAGCATTGTTTTCTAATATGGTAGAAGGAGTTTCAAAGGGTTGGACAAAAGAATTAGAATTAGTTGGAGTAGGTTATAGAGCTTCTAATCAAGGTCAAAGACTTGAATTAGCTTTAGGGTTTTCGCATAATATTGTTTTTCAAATTCCATCTGAGGTGAAAATTGAAACAGTTTCTGAAAAAGGTAAAAACCCTATTATTAAACTGATGTCCTTAGACAAACAACTTGTTGGTGCTATTGCTTCTAAAATTAGAGGTTTTAGAAAACCTGAGCCATATAAAGGAAAAGGAGTTAAGTATGTTGGAGAACAAATACGTAGAAAAGCAGGTAAGTCTGCATAAATTTTTAGAAAATGAGTTTATCAAAAGTTGAAAAGAGAAAAAAAATAAAAAAAAGAATAAGACAGCATGTCTTTGGAAGCGAAAGTAGACCTAGATTGTCAGTATTCAGAAGTAATAAAGAAATTTATGCTCAAATAGTTGATGATGTTAATGGTAAAACTTTAGCTGCAGCATCTTCTAGAGATAAAGATATTGCTGACGGTACTAAATCTAAAATTGAATTATCAAAATTAGTTGGAATTTCAATTGGTTCTAAAGCTGTTAAAGCTGGTATTGATAAGATTGGTTTTGATAGAAGTGGATATTTATATCATGGTAGAGTTAAATCATTAGCAGACGGAGCCAGAGAAGCTGGACTTAAATTTTAATTTATGAAAAATAATAAAAACGAATTTGTTAAACCGAGTGGACTAGACCTTAAGGATCGTTTAGTTAGCATTCAACGTGTTACTAAAGTAACTAAAGGTGGTAGAGCTTTTGGTTTTACAGCTATTGTTGTAGTAGGTGATGAAAAAGGAGTAGTAGGACACGGTTTAGGAAAATCAAAGGATGTAGCTACATCAATTGCAAAAGCAGTAGAAGATGCAAAAAAGAATCTAGTAAGAATTGCACTACACAATACAACTCTTCCTCACGAACAAAAAGGGAAACATGGAGGTGCAAAAGTATTTATAAAACCGGCATCTCAGGGTACTGGAGTTATTGCTGGAGGAGCGGTTAGGGCAGTTTTGGAATCTTTAGGTGTACAAGATGTTCTTTCTAAATCCCAAGGATCTTCGAATCCACATAACGTTGTTAAGGCAACATTTGACGCATTACTTAGACTTAGAAATGCAAATACTATAGCTCAAGAAAGAGGTGTATCATTAGAAAAAGTTTTTAACGGATAATTATGGCGAAAATTAAAATAAAAAAAGTTAGAAGTGAGATCAAAAGACCTGCAGACCAGAAAAAAACTCTTTTGGCATTAGGATTGAAGAAAATTGGTCAAGTTGTTGAGCATGAAGATACTCCTAATATTATCGGAATGGTAAATAAGGTTAAACATTTAGTTTCTATTATTAAATAAAAAATCATGAATTTAAGTAATTTAAAACCGGAAGAGGGATCAATACATACTTCAAAAAAGAGATTAGGTAGAGGACAAGGATCTGGTAAGGGTGGTACAGCATCCAGAGGTCATAATGGACAGAAATCCCGTTCTGGATACTCTAAAAAATTAGGTTTTGAAGGTGGTCAAATGCCATTACAACGAAGAGTTCCTAAATTTGGATTCAATAACATTAACAGAAAGGAATATCAGGCTGTTAATCTTGAAACTATTCAATTGTTAATTGATAACAAAAAAATCAAAGATTCAATAAATATTCAAAGTTTTATTGACAATGGTTTGGCTAACAAAAATGACCTTATTAAAGTTTTAGGTTCAGGATCAATTAATTCATCAATAAAAATAACAGCTCACAAATTTTCTAAAAGTGCTATATCACAAATAGAAAAGAGCGGTGGTGAAGCAATAACTATATAATATATTATGTACAGTTTTTTTGAAACATTAAAGAATATCTGGAAAATTGAAGAGTTAAAAAATAGAATTTTTATAACTCTATTTTTCTTAGCAATCTATAGATTAGGGGCTCAAGTAGTTCTTCCTGGTATTGATTCTGTTCAATTAGCTGAGCTTTCAAGCAGAACTCAAGGTGGTGGGTTGTTAGGTATTTTAAATGCTTTTACAGGAGGTGCGTTTGCTAATGCATCTGTTTTTGCTCTTGGAATTATGCCATATATTTCAGCATCCATTGTTGTTCAATTAATGGGTATTG
Source organism: uncultured Flavobacteriaceae bacterium (assembly GCA_949372825.1). Classification (GTDB taxonomy): domain Bacteria; phylum Bacteroidota; class Bacteroidia; order Flavobacteriales; family Flavobacteriaceae; genus MAG-121220-bin8. Next base: position 21,404 of record CASIBD010000003.1, read on the forward strand.
CAGTTCCATATTTACAAAAACTTCAAAAGGAAGGTGAGAGTGGTAGAAAAACAATCAATCAAATAACTAGATGGCTTACCATTTTAATTTGTGTTGTTCAAGCTCCTGCGTATTTGTACAGTCTTGGTGCTCTTGGAGTTCCTGAAAGTGCTTTTATTTTAGGAAAAACGCCTGTTTTTGTATTTTCATCTGTTGTTATTTTAGTTACTGGTTGTGTATTCGCAATGTGGTTAGGTGAGAAAATCACTGATAAAGGTATCGGTAATGGTATTTCTTTGCTTATTACTGTAGGTATAATAGCCTCTCTTCCTCAAGCATTTTTTCAAGAATTTACGTCTAGAGTAACTCAAAGCAACGGAGGCGCTATTACAATTTTAATTGAATTAGTTATATGGATAGTTGTTATTGCATTATGTGTGTTACTAGTTAAGGCCGTTAGGCAAGTTCCAGTTCAATATGCAAGAAGAACTGCATCTGGTGGATTTGACAAAAATCAAGCAAGTTCAAGACAATATATTCCATTAAGGTTAAATGCTTCTGGTGTAATGCCTATTATATTTGCTCAAGCTATAATGTTTGCTCCTGCTTATGTTGGACAGTTATTCGGAGATTCAGGTTTCGGTCAATGGCTTCAAACTTCTTTTTCTGATATGTTTGGTTTGTGGTATAATATTTTATTTGGTTTTTTAATTATTGTATTCACATATTTTTATACCGCTATCACAGTTCCAACAAATAAAATGTCAGATGATTTAAAAAGAAGTGGTGGTTTTGTTCCTGGGATTAGACCAGGTGGTGAAACTTCTGAATTTTTAGATAAAATAATGTCTTTAATTACATTCCCTGGATCATTGTTTTTAGCAGCTGTTTCAGTTTTACCTGCTATTATTGTCCAGATTATGGGAATGCAACAAGGATGGGCTTTATTTTACGGAGGGACTTCACTATTGATTATGGTTGGAGTTGCTATTGATACAATTCAACAAATTAATGCATATTTATTAAATAGACATTATGATGGTTTAATGAAAACTGGTAAAAAAAGAAAATTAGGATAATATGGCAAAACAAGCAGCTATAGAACAAGATGGTACTATAATCGAAGCTCTTTCTAACGCTATGTTTAGAGTAGAGTTACAAAATGGTCACGTTGTTACTGCTCATATTTCTGGTAAAATGAGAATGCATTATATTAAATTATTACCTGGCGATAAGGTTAAATTAGAAATGAGTCCTTATGATTTAACTAAAGCTAGAATAACATATAGACAATAAATTATGAAAGTTAGAGCATCAGTAAAAAAAAGAAGTCCCGAATGCAAAATTGTAAGAAGAAAGGGAAGACTTTATGTAATTAATAAAAAGAATCCTAGATTCAAACAAAGACAAGGTTAAAATTATGGCAAGAATTTCAGGGGTTGATATACCCAAACAAAAAAGAGGAGTAATAGCTTTAACCTATATTTTTGGTATAGGAAGAACTAGAGCTAAGAAAATTTTAGAATCAGCTAAAGTTAGTGAAGATAAAAAAGTATCTGACTGGAATGATGACGATACTGCTAAAGTTAGAGAAGCTGTAGGTACTTTCAAAATTGAAGGAGAACTTAGATCTGAAAACCAAATCAATATTAAAAGATTAATGGATATTGGTTGTTACAGGGGTATTAGGCACAGGTCTGGATTACCTTTAAGAGGTCAAAGAACTAAAAACAATTCAAGAACAAGAAAAGGTAAGAGAAAAACAGTTGCAAATAAAAAGAAAGTAACTAAATAATATTTATTATGGCTAAATCAGCATCTAAAAAAAGAAAAGTAATAGTAGAATCATTTGGTGAAGCTCATATAACCGCTTCATTTAATAATATTATTATTTCATTGACTAACAAAAAAGGTGAAGTTATTTCGTGGTCTTCTGCCGGAAAGATGGGCTTTAGAGGCTCTAAGAAAAACACTCCTTACGCTGCTCAGTTAGCAGCTGAAGAAGCTGTTAAAGTTGCTCACGATGCAGGAATGAGAAAAGCTAAGGTTTATGTAAAAGGTCCTGGTAATGGCAGGGAATCTGCAATCAGAACTATACATAATAATGGAATTGAAGTTACTGAGATATTTGATGTAACTCCTATGCCTCATAATGGCTGTAGACCGCCAAAACGAAGAAGAGTTTAAATTAATAATTAATATATTTTTGTCGAAGGACAGACCTTAATTCACAAAAATTAAAAAAAAAATAAGATATGGCAAGATATACCGGTCCTAAAACCAAAATTGCAAGAAAATTCGGAGAACCAATTTTCGGAGAAGATAAATCTTTTGAAAAGAAAAATTATCCTCCTGGACAGCACGGAAACAATCGAAGACGTGGTAAAAAATCTGAATATGCTATCCAGTTAATGGAGAAGCAAAAAGCTAAGTATACTTATGGTATTCTAGAGCGTCAATTTAGAAATCTCTTTAAAAAGGCTAATCAAAGTAAAGGAGTTACAGGTGAAGTTTTACTTCAATTATGTGAGTCTAGGTTAGATAATATTGTTTACAGGTTAGGAATTGCTTCTACACGAAGTGCTGCTAGACAATTAGTTAGTCACAGACACATTACAGTAGACGGAGTGCTTTGTAATATTCCCTCTAGAATAATTAAGGCTGGAGAAGTCATAGGTGTTCGTGAAAAATCAAAAACTATTTCTTCAATAGAAAATGCATTATCTAATAATTCATCTGTATATGAGTGGATATCTTGGAATAGTGATAGAATGGAAGGTGCTTTTGTATCTATTCCAGAAAGAACACAAATTCCAGAAAATATTAAAGAACAATTAATCGTCGAATTATATTCGAAATAAAAAAACATTTTAATTATGCCAGTATTTAATTTTCAAAAACCAGACAAAGTTATAATGATTGATTCATCTGAATTCGAAGGCAAATTCGAATTTAGACCTCTAGAACCAGGATATGGTTTGACAGTAGGTAATGCTTTAAGAAGAGTTTTATTATCTTCTCTTGAAGGCTTTGCTTTTACATCTGTAAAAATAGAAAATATTGATCATGAATTTTCATCTCTTCCAGGAATAGTTGAGGATGTTACAGAAATAATTTTAAATTTAAAACAAGTTTGTTTAAAAAGACAAATTGACTCTGTTGAAAACGAAAACGTTACTGTTTCTATTTTAGGTCAAGAACAGATTTCTGCCGGAGATCTTCAAAAATATATTTCAGGGTTTCAAGTCTTAAATCCAGATTTAGTTATTTGTAATCTAGAAAAAAACGTAAGTTTTAACTTGGAACTTACTATCGAAAAAGGTAGAGGATATGTTCCTGCAGAAGAAAATAAAAAAGTTGGAGCTCCAATTGGAACTATTTTTATGGATTCAATTTTTACACCTATTAAAAATGTTAAGTATACTATAGAGAATTTTAGAGTTGAGCAAAAAACTGATTATGAAAAATTAGTTTTTGAAATTATTACTGACGGTTCAATTCATCCAAAAGATGCTTTAACAGAAGGAGCAAAAACTTTAATTCATCACTTTATGTTATTCTCTGATGAGAGAATCACTCTAGAAGCTGATGAGATTGCTCAAACTGAAACTTATGACGAAGAATCTCTACACATGAGACAACTTTTAAAAACTAGATTAATTGATATGGATCTTTCTGTTAGAGCTTTAAATTGTTTAAAAGCTGCAGAAGTTGACACTCTTGGTGATTTGGTTTCTTTTAATAAAAGTGACTTAATGAAATTTAGAAACTTTGGAAAAAAATCACTAACAGAACTTGAAGAATTGGTTATAGTTAAAGGCCTAAATTTCGGAATGGATTTATCTAAATATAAATTAGATAAAGAATAATTAAATATTATGAGACACGGAAAAAAGATAGCACATTTAGGAAGGAAGACTCCTCATAGAAAATACATGTTAGCTAACATGGCTTGTTCATTAATTGAGCATAAATCTATTAATACAACTGTTGCTAAAGCAAAAGCTTTAAAAAAATATATTGAACCTTTGATTACCAAATCAAAGTCTGATTCTACTCACAACAGAAGAATCGTGTTTAGTTATTTAAAAAATAAATATGCGGTTACTGAACTGTTCAGAGATATTTCCGTAAAAATTGGTGATAGACCAGGCGGATATACTAGAATTATTAAGCTCGGAAATAGACTTGGTGATAATGCTAGTATGGCAATGATTGAATTAGTTGACTACAATACTATTTACAATTCAGGAAATGATACTGCTAAGAAAACAAGAAGAAGAAAAAAAGCTTCAAAAAGTTCTGAAACTTTAGTTGAAGAAGAAGCACCAGTTATTGAAGAAGCAGCTCCAGTTGTTGATGAAGCAGCTCCAGTTGTTGATGAAGCAGCTCCAGTTGTTGATGAAGCAGCTCCAGTTGTTGATGAAGCAGCTCCAAAAATTGAAAATAATGAAACAAATCAATCAGATTCTGACAAAAAAGAAACTGATTCATAAAAAAATCAAATTATTTATAATTTTTTAAATTATGAGGGATAAACATTCTGTTTATCCCTTTTTTTATATTATTTTTAACATCCATGAAAAACATCAAAAAATTAGAAAAAGCTTTTATTCTTCTTGATGATGGTACTGTTTTTTTTGGTAAAGCACTTGGAGTTAAAGGTTCTGCTTTTGGTGAATTGTGTTTTAACACAGGAATGACCGGATATCAAGAAATTTTTACAGATCCCTCTTATTATGGTCAACTTATGGTTACTACAAATGCACATATTGGTAATTATGGTGTAAGTAATATAGATATTGAATCTAATTCGCCCAAAATTTCAGGTTTAATTTGTAAAAATTTTAATCAAAGTTATTCAAGACCAGCTGCTGATAATTCTCTACAAAACTTTTTTATTGAACATAATATCGTAGCTATTTCCGACGTTGATACAAGAGCTTTAGTTTCTCATATTCGTGACAATGGTGCTATGAACGCAGTTATTTCAACCGATATTGGTTCTATTGAGTCTTTAAAATTAAATTTATCAAAAACTCCATCCATGAAGGGGCTTGAATTAGCTTCTAAAGTTTCTACTAAGAAGCCTTATTTTTTTGGAGACCCAAACTCTAAAATTAAAATTGCTGCTTTAGATCTAGGAATTAAATTAAATATTTTAAGAAATTTATCAAAGAGAGGAGCTTACATTAAAGTTTTTCCTTACGATTCTTCTATAAATGATTTGTCTTCTTGGAATCCTGATGGTTATTTTATCTCAAATGGTCCTGGTGATCCTGAGCCTTTATCATCAGCTATTAATCTTGCTAAAGAAGTTTTAATTTTAAACAAGCCATTATTTGGAATATGTTTAGGACATCAAGTGATAGCTTTAGCCAACGGAATATCAACTTATAAAATGCATAATGGACATAGGGGAATTAATCATCCAGTTATCAACTTGATTACTGGAAAAGGCGAAATAACCTCTCAAAATCATGGTTTTGCTATTAATAAAGTTGAAACTGAACAAAATAATAATATAGAAATAACTCATTTACATTTAAATGACAATACAATTGCAGGAATAAGTATAAAAAATAAAAATTGTTTTTCTGTTCAATATCATCCTGAAGCTAGCCCTGGTCCTCACGATTCAAATTATCTTTTTGATCAATTTATTGAACTAATAAAATCTAATATTAATGAGTAAAATAAGCAAAATTAAAGCTAGACAAATTTTTGATTCTAGAGGAAATCCAACTGTTGAAGTAGATGTTGTTACTGAAGATGGTGTTTTAGGTAGAGCGGCAGTTCCATCTGGAGCTTCAACTGGAGAACACGAAGCGGTAGAGTTAAGAGATGGTGGTAAAGATTATATGGGTAAAGGTGTTTTAAGTGCTGTTTCAAATGTAAATAACATATTGTCTAAAGAATTAATTGGTCTTTCAGTATTTGATCAAGAAGATATTGATAATTTAATGATTAAAATGGATGGAACTCACAATAAAGCAAACTTAGGAGCTAATGCAATTTTAGGTGTTTCTCTAGCTTTAGCAAAAGCAGCTAGTAATACGAAAGGTATTTCATTGCATACTTATATTTCCAATAATACAAGTTCTACTCTCCCTGTTCCAATGATGAATATAATTAATGGAGGTTCACATTCAGATGCTCCAATAGCTTTTCAAGAGTTTATGATTATGCCAGTTGAAGCTGAAAGTTTTACTCAAGCAATGCAGATTGGTTCAGAAATTTTTCACAACTTAAAAAAAATACTGTCTGACAGAGGATTAACTACCTCTGTTGGAGATGAAGGTGGGTTTGCTCCAAAACTAGAAGGAACTGAAGATGCCTTAAATACTATTATTAATGCTATTGAAAAGGCCGGTTATCAGGCTGGAAAGCAAGTTATGATTGCATTAGATTGTGCTTCATCTGAATTTTATGAAAATGGAATGTATGATTATTCAATTTTTGAGGGAGATAAAGGAAAAGTACTAACGTCAAAACAGCAAGCCGAATATTTAGCTGAACTATCATCTAAATATCCTATAGTATCAATTGAAGATGGAATGGATGAAAATGATTGGGATGGATGGGCACACTTAACTAAAATATGTGGAGACAGAGTTCAGATAGTCGGAGACGACCTTTTCGTTACAAACGTTGAAAGATTAAGTAATGGAATAGAAAATAATAGTGCTAATTCAATTCTCATAAAAGTTAATCAGATTGGAACCCTTACTGAAACAATTAATGCTGTAAATATGGCGCATAAAGCAGGCTTTACTTGTGTTATGTCTCATCGTTCTGGAGAAACTGAAGATTATACAATTGCTGATTTAGCTGTAGGTCTAGCAACTGGTCAAATTAAGACAGGTTCAGCATCAAGAAGTGATAGAATTTCAAAATATAATCAATTATTAAGAATCGAAGAAGAGTTAGGTAATAAAGCATTTTATCCTAAAAAAGAAGCTTTTAAAGTTAAGTTTTAAAAGTTTTGTTAAATTAAAATTAGAACAAAAATGAAAAATAAAGCAACACTTAATATTAATAATAAAGTTCTTGATATAGATTTAATTACTGGAACAGAAAATGAAGTTGCTTTGGATATTAGTAAATTAAGATTAGACGCTAATCTTATAACACTTGATGCAGGTTTTAAAAATACTGGATCTTGTCAAAGTGCTATTACTTTTTTAGACGGGGAAAAAGGTATTTTAAGATATAGAGGCTATTCAATTGAAGAATTAGCTAATAAAGCAGGTTTTTTGGAGGTTGCTTATTTATTAATATTTGGTGAATTGCCTACAAAGCTACAATTAGAAAAACTCTCTGACGATATTAAAGAAAGATCTATAATTGATGAAGACTTGCGTATTATATTAAATAGTTATCCAAAATCTGCTCACCCAATGGGTATCTTATCCTCATTAACCAGTGGACTAGTAGCTTTTGATCCCTCTGCAGTAAACATAGACGACGAGGAAGATATGTATGATGCTATTCTTAATTTATTAGCTAAAATTCCTGTTTTAGTGGCTTGGGTTTATAGAAGAAGAAAAGGTTTGCCTCTCGAATATGGAGATACTTCATTAGGTTATGTTGAAAATCTTGCTAAAATGATGTTTCAACGACCAAACAAAGAATATGTTCAAAATAAAACTGTTGTTAACGCCTTAAATAAATTGTTGATTTTACATGCCGATCACGAGCAAAATTGTTCTACATCTACAGTTAGAATAGTCGGATCCTCCTATGCAGGTTTATTTGCATCTGTTTCTGCTGGAATTTCTGCTTTATGGGGAAGATTACATGGAGGTGCTAATCAAGCTGTGATCGAAATGCTTCAAGCTATCAGCGAAGATGGTGGAGATACAAAAAAATATATGTCTAAAGCCAAAGATAAATCTGACCCATTTAGACTAATGGGCTTTGGTCACAGAGTATATAAAAATTTTGATCCAAGAGCTAAAATAATTAAAGTTGCTGCTGATGAAGTTTTAAAAGAGTTAGGTATTGACGATCCAATTCTAGATATAGCTAAAGGTTTAGAAAAAGAAGCGTTAGAAGATCAATATTTTGTCAACAGAAAACTTTATCCAAATGTTGATTTTTATTCAGGAATTATTTATAAAGCTCTTGATATCCCTAATGAAATGTTTACGGTTATGTTTGCTCTTGGAAGATTACCTGGATGGGTTGCTCATTGGAGAGAAATGAGACTTAGAAAAGAACCTATTGGAAGACCAAGACAAGTCTATATTGGAGAAAATCTAAGATCTTTTAGCGACATAAAGTCAAGATAATTATTTAATTATGGAAATTTTGGTTAGTGGTGAAACTTCTAAACTAAGATCGGTAATTATAGGTATTGCGGACAGTTTAGGTAATATTCCCTCTTTAAAAGAACTTTACGATCCAAAATCAATTGAAAATTTAAATAAAGGAACATATCCCTTAGAATCTGATATGGTTAAAGAATTAGAAAATTTTGTTGTTTTATTGAAGAAATACAACGTCAAGGTTTACAGACCAAATCTAATAAAAGACTACAATCAGATTTTTACAAGAGATATAGGATTTGTTATTGATAATTTTTTTTTTAAATCTAATATTCTTCCTAAGAGAGCAAAGGAATTTCAGGGTTTAAGCTCAATTTTATCTAATTTTCATAATAAGATTGTTACTATGCCTCAAAACCTTCATATTGAAGGCGGAGACGTACTTTACCATTCCAATACTATTTTTATTGGTTATTATGACAAAGATGATTACAGTGATTTATTTACGGCTAGAACAAATAAAGGCGCTTTAGATTATTTTATTGAATTTTTTCCAGAAAAAATTGTTAAAGGTTTTCATTTAAATAAATCATTAACTAATCCAAAAAAGAATATACTTCATCTAGATTGTTGTTTGCAAATCATTGGTAAAAATAAAGCTATAATTCATCCTGAGGCTTTTACTTTTAAAGATGACTATTTATGGTTAGTAGATTTTTTTGGAAAGCAAAATGTTTTTGAAATATGCGATGAGGAAATGTATGATATGACCACAAATGTTTTGTCAATAAATGATGAAACAGTTATTTCTCAACCTAAATTTAAGAGATTAAATAATTGGTTAAAAAACCATAACTTAAAAGTTGAAGAAGTTGATTTGTCAGAAGTATCTAAGCAAGAAGGACTTTTTAGATGCACATCATTACCTCTAATACGATATGATGAATAATATTCAATCAATTTTAATGGTAAGGCCCTCTAGTTTTAGGATGAATCCTGAAACAGCTACAAACAATTATTTTCAAAAACATACAGATTTAACTGATAAACAAGTTTTAGAAAAAGCATGCCTTGAATTTGACAATCTAGTTAATCAATTGCGATCAAATGGAATTCCAGTTAATGTTTTTCAGGATGATCTAGATCATGACACACCAGATTCTATCTTTCCAAATAATTGGATAAGTTTTCATTCAAATCATAGAATTGCGATATATCCTATGTATGCTAACAATAGAAGACTTGAACGAAATGATAAAGTCTTGAAATTTATAGAAAGCAAGGGTGTTATAATCGATTTTATTAACGATTATAGTGCTGCTGAAAATCATAATTTATATCTTGAAGGAACAGGGAGTATGGTTTTAGATAGAGTAAATAAAAAGTCTTATTGTTCTATATCAGCCAGAACATCTGAGAACATAATTGAAGAATTTTGTGAAGAATTTGATTACATGCCTATAATTTTTAAGTCCTATCAAACTATTTTTAACGATAGAAAATTAATTTATCATACTAACGTTATGATGTGTGTAGCAAACAAATATTCTATAATATGCCTTGATTCTATAGATTCTGAAAACGATAAGCAAATTGTCTTAAAAAGCTTAAGGGATGATAATAAAGACGTAATTGAAATTAGTGAATCTCAATTAAATTCTTTTGCTGGAAACATGATAGAATTAGTGTTTGAAAATAATAGTTTTCTGGTTATGAGTAGTCAGGCATATAAATCACTTTCTTTAGATCAAATAAATAAAATAGAGAAATTTTCAAAGATTATACAATCTAACGTAGAGACAATAGAAAGTTGTGGGGGGGGGAGTGTTAGATGTATGATCGCAGAAGTATTTAATTAGATAATTTTAATTTATTAATTTTTTTAATGAATTCATGTTCATTATTTTTTTTTGCTAATATTTTGATAAAGTATTCGTCTTTGTAGATAGAATATTCATTAGACTTTCCCTTGAACATTTTCAGTTTGTAGAAAGGAATAGTTAAGGCATAAGTCTCTAATAATGATCTAAAGCATATTATTATTCCTTTAGGTCTTATTTCGATATTACACTGATTAATGTTATTATCTAAGTTTAATAAATTATTAATTTTTGAATCTGTTTGTGAAATTATATATTTTGGAGAACCTACTCCACCAACTTTAATTCTTTTTAATATTGTAAAAGGACTTCCTACAAGATGATCGATTTCAGATCTAATTTTTGAATTATTATATGAAATATTTCTTAACATCTAATCAAATTAATTATTTCAAAGATAAACGAATCAAAAAAATAATTTATTCATTTTATAATTATATTTACTTGAAATTTATTTGATGAATATAAATACAATTTTAAAGTCTAAACTTTCAGAATACCTTAAATTAAAGTATGATGTTGCTTTTAACGATTTTGAAATCCAACTTACTAGAAAAGATTTTGAAGGTGACTTAACCATTGTTGTTTTTCCTTTAGTTAAAATTTTACGACAAAGTCCTGCAAATCTAGGTAATGAATTAGGGTCTTTTATTCTTAATAATTCTAAATATGTTAATGGGTTTAATGTTATTCAGGGATTTTTAAATCTTTCTATATCACCATTTTATTATTTAAATTTTTTAAATAATTGTCTAAGTGATGTTAATTATGGTTTTATCAATCCTGATAAAAACAGTCCCCTTTATTTAGTAGAATATTCATCACCTAATACTAATAAACCTCTGCATTTAGGCCATGTTAGAAACATTTTGCTTGGTTATTCTATGTCAAAAATTCTACAAGCTTCTGGTAAAAGAGTAAATAAAACACAAATCATAAATGATAGAGGAATTCATATTTGTAAATCAATTGTCGCATGGTTAAAATTTGGAGAAAATAAATCTCCAGATGATTTGAATGAAAAAGGTGATTTTTTTGTTGGAAAATATTATGTTCTTTTTGATAAAGTTTACAAGGAAGAAATCAAAGAATTAATCAGTAGCGGTTTTACAAAAATTGAAGCTGAACAAACATCTCCAATTTTTACAGAAGCAAAAGAATTATTAAGAAAGTGGGAGGCCGGAGATAAAAAGGTTATTGATGTTTGGAAATTAATGAATGGTTGGGTTTATAACGGGTTTAATAAAACCTACAAAGATCTTGGAGTTAATTTTGATTCCTTATACTATGAAAGTGATACTTATCTTATTGGAAAAGATATTATTGCTCATGGACTTGATAAACAGATTTTTTTTAAAAAAGATGATGGTTCAGTTTGGATTGATTTATCTGATGAAGGGTTGGATGAAAAACTATTGCTCAGATCAGATGGCACTTCAGTTTATATGACTCAAGATTTAGGGACAGCTTATAAAAGATATAAAGATAATCCTGAAATGAAAGGATTAATATACACAGTAGGAAATGAACAAGACTATCATTTTAATGTTTTATTTAAGGTGTTAAAAAAACTTGGGTTTGAATGGTCAAATCATTTATCTCATTTAAGTTACGGAATGGTTGATCTACCTTCAGGAAAGATGAAAAGTCGTGAGGGTACTGTTGTTGATGCTGATGAATTGATTTTAGAAATGATTAGCAATGCTTCTAAGCTATCCAGTGATCTCGGAAAGCTTGATGATTTAAGCAGTAATGATAAAAATATATTAAATCATACGATTGGTCTTGGGGCTTTGAAATATTACATCCTCAAAGTCGATCCAAAAAAAAGAATTTTATTTGATCCAAATGATTCTATAGATTTTAATGGTAATACAGGACCTTTTATTCAATATACACATGCAAGAATTCAATCGCTTTTAAAAAAGGAAACCTATAAAAACCATTCTGTTAACAATAATCTAGAAATTAATACAAAAGAGAAACAAATATTGAAATTATTAACTCAATATCCAGAAATAATAAAATCTTCTGCAGATAATTTGAATCCGGCACTTATTGCTAATTACACATATGAGTTAGTAAAAACTTTCAACTCTTATTATCAAACTACAACAATATTAAAAATTGAAAATAATGAATTAAAATTATTTCGATTAAGTTTAAGTTATAAAGTTGGTTTAATAATTAAATCTTCTATGGAATTATTAGGAATTCAAGTTCCTGACAAAATGTAATTAATAAAAAATAATGTTTAATAATTTAACAGATAAACTAAATTCAGCATTAAAAGTTCTTAAAGGACAAGGAAAAATAACCGAAATTAATGTTGCCGAGACATTAAAGGAAGTTAGAAGAGCATTGCTTGAGGCTGATGTAAATTTTAAGACAGCCAAAGAGTTCACAATTAACGTTAAAAACAAAGCAATTGGACAAAATGTTTTAACAACTGTTAATCCAGGCCAATTAATGATTAAAATTGTGAAGGATGAACTAACCCAGTTGATGGGTGGTAACGCAGAGGGTATTAATCTTTCCGATTCATTTACAGTAATACTGATGTCTGGTTTACAAGGTTCAGGAAAAACTACTTTTTCTGGAAAACTATCAAATTATTTAAAAAATAAAAAAAATAAAAATCCATTATTAGTTGCTTGTGATGTTTATAGACCTGCTGCTATTGAACAATTGAAAATTCTTGGAGACCAAATTGGAGTTGATGTTTACAGTGATGAACTGGAAATAGACCCTGTTAAAATTGCTTCAGATTCAATTTTACATGCAAAAAAGCATGGTAAAAATTTAGTTGTAATTGATACTGCAGGGAGATTAGCTGTTGATGATGAAATGATGAATGAAATTAAAAATATTCATAGTGCGGTTAACCCTCAAGAAACTTTATTTGTAGTAGACTCAATGACTGGTCAAGATGCTGTTAATACTGCTAAAACTTTTAATGATATATTAAATTTTGATGGTGTTATATTAACAAAGCTTGATGGTGATACAAGAGGAGGAGCAGCCTTATCAATTAAATCAATAGTTGATAAACCAATAAAGTTTATTGGAACTGGCGAGAAAATGGATGCCATTGATGTTTTTCATCCAGAACGAATGGCTGATCGTATACTTGGAATGGGAGATATCGTTTCTTTAGTTGAAAAAGCTCAAAATGTTTACGATGAAAAAGAAGCAAGGATTTTAAGCAAAAAAATTGCAAAAAGTCAATTTGGTTTTGATGATTTTCTTGCTCAAATTAAAAAAATCAAACAAATGGGTGATATCAAGGACATGGTTGGTATGATTCCCGGCGCGAGCAAAGCTATCGGGAATACAGAAATTGATAATGATTCGTTTAAGCATATTGAGGCTTTAATATATTCGATGACTCCGAAAGAACGTTCCAATCCTAAAATTATTGATGTTAGTAGAAAAAAAAGAATATCAAATGGGAGTGGATTGGAAATCCAAGAGCTTAATAAGCTTATAAAACAATTTGAACAAATGTCTAAAATGATGAAAATGATGCAAGGTGGAGGTTCAAATAAGCTTATGCAAATGATGCAAGGAATGAAATAAATAATTTATGAAAATAATAGACGGAAAAGAAATTTCAAATCAAATTAAACAGGAAATTAAAATTCAGGTTGATGGTATAATTTCCAATGGAAATAGACCTCCTCATTTAGCAGCAGTTATTGTTGGTGAAGATGGAGCTAGTTTAACTTATGTTGGCAGTAAAGTAAGATCATGCAAGCAAGTTGGATTTGAATCAACTCTAATAAAACTTCCTTCATCAATTACTGAAGACAAACTTATTGACCAAATTAATTTATTGAATACTAATAATGAAATTGATGGTTTTATTGTTCAATTGCCGTTGCCAAAACATATTAATGAGGAGAATATTTTAATGTCTATTGATCCTAATAAAGATGTTGATGGTTTTCATCCTACCAACTTTGGGAAAATGGCGTTAAATATGGAAACTTTTATTCCAGCCACACCCTTTGGAATAATGGAGCTTTTAAGAAGGTATGATATAGAAACATCGGGCAAGCATACTGTTGTAATTGGAAGAAGTCATATAGTTGGTCGACCAATTAGTATTTTAATGAATAGTAAAGGTAAAGCTGGTGACTCTACTGTTACAGTGGTACACAGTAAAACATTAAACTTAGAAAGTTATACTAAAAATGCAGATATTATAGTTTCTGCTCTTGGTATTCCTGAATTTGTGAAAAGTAATATGGTTAAGGATGGTGTAGTTATAATTGATGTTGGAATAACAAGAGTTAAAGATGAGAGTGCAATAAAGGGTTATGTAATAAAAGGAGATGTAGATTTTGAGTCTGTGAAATCTAAAGCTAGTTTTATTACACCTGTTCCTGGTGGGGTTGGACCCATGACAATTGCTATGTTGTTAAAAAATACTTTACTTTCTAGAAAAATCTCTAATTAGCAAATATTTGACTAGGATCTTTAAATGATTTAAATTCTAAAGCATTTCCGGATGGATCTTTAAAAAACATTGTAGATTGTTCACCTGTCAGACCTCTAAATCTTACATAGGGCTCTATTACAAATTCAATCTTTCTTTTTTTAAGTTTTTCAGCGAATTCTTGAAATACTTTCCATTCTAGTACAACTCCAAAATGAGGAATTGGCACATTTTTTCCATCAACAGGATTAGTATTTTCATTTTTAATATTATCATCTAAATGAATCACAAGTTGATGGCCAAAGAAGTTAAAATCAACCCAGTGATCACTACTTCTTCCTTCTTCAAACTCTAAAATATCTTTATAAAAAGCTCTATTTTTTTCAAGATTACTCACAGGGATTGCTAAGTGAAAAGGAGATAGTTTGTTCATAATTTATATTTTTAATTCCATCCGATCATAAATCTTTTGATTTTACTATCAGGCGGAATATTGATAGTTTTAATTGTTTTTTCTGTGCCTAGTCTTAAGTCAATTGGTAAATTTTGTTTGTCAATAATAAAGTAAGCATCAATATCGTCAACGTAAATAATTAAATTATTGATAGTATTTTGAATAGAATTTATTTTATGATTTTTTTCAATCATCTCAAAGTTACTTTTAGTATTTACACCCTTATTTGTTTTGTAAAGATCACTAACTATTTCAATAGTTTCAATAGTTTCACCCTTATCATGTTGGTTTCTTGGAGTTATGGTAAGTAAGTGATTTTTATTAGTATCAAAAATTAAATATTTGTCATCTCCGGAAAACATATAATCTCCTTCACCAATTCTTTTTACAATAGAATCATTTCTAAAAATTGAATCAAGTTGCTGAACTTTAATCTCCTTGTTTAGTTTACCAACTTTACCTTTCTCAATTTTATATTCATTAGTTGAACATCCAGCACTAATAATTGTTAATGTTATAAGTAAATATTTTTTCATTTTTATAAATTATAATAAATGTAATAATTACTTTAAATACTAATTGATTTTATCTTATATATTTGCCAAGTGAAATCAAAAAATCAAAAAGAATTAATTGACAAGGGACTTCTTCTTCCTTTGATGGAATCATTTTACACTATACAAGGAGAAGGGTATCATAAAGGTTCTGCTGCTTTTTTTATTAGATTAGGTGGTTGTGATGTTGGTTGTCATTGGTGTGACGTTAAAGAAAGTTGGGATCCTGATATTCATCCTCCTACCAAAATCACGGATATTGTAATAAATGTGAAGAAGAGTTCTGATATTGTGGTCATCACAGGTGGTGAGCCTTTAATGTGGGATATGAATCCTATAACTAAACTTTTAAACAAAAATAATATTAAAACTCATATTGAAACCTCAGGTGCATATAAATTTTCTGGAAATTGGGATTGGGTTTGTCTAAGTCCAAAAAAAAACAAAAATCCTCTTGATAAAATATATTCAAAAGCAAATGAATTAAAAATGATAATTTATAATTTAGACGATTTAAAATTTGCTGAAATTGAATCTAGAAAAGTTTCTAATAATTGTCTTTTATATCTACAGCCTGAGTGGAGTAAAAGAGACAAAATCATGCCTATTATTGTAGATTATGTAATGAAAAATCCTAAATGGAAAGTATCATTACAAACTCATAAATATTTAAATATTCCTTAGTCATATAGCAAGTATTCTGCCCTTATTTTATTAAATTTCTCTATTCCGTTTTTCCAACTTTTTTTAATTTGTATTTCATTTTCGCCTTTGATTATTTGTTTCTTTAAATCATAAGTTCCTGCAAGTTTGTCAAAGCTTTTACCAAAAAAAGAAATTTTATCTTCAGAATTTTTATAAGCTTCTATTATCCATTTTAAGTTTATTGAACTGAGTCTTGGATTATTTCTTAAATCAATACCATAACACTTAGAGTTAATGTGTTTAGGGTTTTTAGCTCCAGACATAGATTCAGGTGTGAATGTAAAAGTATAGTTTTCCCAATTTGGATTTCCTATTATTTGGAACTGTAAATTTGTTCCTCGTCCAATACTTACATTAGTCCCTTCAAATAAACACAGGCTGGGATAAAGGTTAATTGATTTTTGATTTGGTAGATTTGGAGAAGGCTTTATTGGAAGATTATATATTAAATTTCGATTATAATTCTGCATTTTAATTACTTTTAAATCACACTTAATTTTATTAGCAAGCCAACCTTCGTTATTAATCATTAATGAATATTCTCCAATAGTCATACCATGAACTATAGGGATTGGATGCATTCCGATAAAACTTTTTAAATCTAATTCTCTTATAGGTCCATCGACGTAATGCCCATTCGGATTAGGTCTGTCCAAAACTATTAATTTAATATTATTTTCAGCTGCAGCTTCCATTACAAAGTGTAGGGTTGAGATATAAGTATAAAATCTTGCACCAACATCTTGAATGTCAAAAATTAAAATATCTATTCCGTTGAGTTGTTTATTTGTGGGTTTTTTGTTTTTACCATATAATGAAATTATTTCAATTCCAGTTTTCGTATCAATATTATTATTAATTTTTTCACCCGCATCTGCTTCACCTCTAAATCCATGTTCTGGTGAAAAAATTTTTTTGATGTCAATTTTTAAAGAAATTAATGAATCAACTAAGTGAACGTATTTTTTATTTCTGGAAAGTATCAATGATGTATGATTTCCAACTACTCCAACTTTAAGATTACTTAAATCTTCTACATAGTTTTTAGTTTCATTTGCCCCAATGCTAATGTAGTTAACAGATTGAGAAAAAGAAAAGTTACATAATACATTAAATATTAAAAAAAAGGTAATTTTATGTATTATTAAATTTAATTTCATAAACATGAGTTTTGAATCTTATATGGCTAAGAGATTTATAAAATCAAAGCCATATAAAAATACCGTTTCATCTCCAATAATAAAAATATCAATATTATCAATTGTAATTGGTATAGTTATGATGATTATTTCTATATCATCAAGTGTTGGATTACAGAAAACTATAGAATCCAAAGTCTCTTCATTCTTTGGTCATATATCAATATCTAATTTTGAAAATAATTCATCTTTTTCATCTATAAATCCCTTAATTAACGATTTTGAATATGATTTATTACTAAATAATACTAGTATAAAATATTTCCAATCAGTAGCGTATAAATCGGGTTTAATTATTAAAGGAAATGGCTTCGAAGGAGTTGTTTTAAAAGGTGTTACATCAAATTTTAATTGGGAGAATTTTTCAAATTATATAACTAGTGGAAGAGTTATTTCCTTAAAGAACGATATTTCTAATGAAGTATTAATATCCGAGCATTTATCAAACAAACTGTTAATTAATTTAGATGATAAGTTTAAAGCAACTTTTTTTAAATCAAATTCTCTTTCAGCTCCTAACGAAAGAATTTTTAAAGTTGTAGGAATATACAATTCCGGACTTACTGAATTTGATGAACTATATTTTTTGGGAGATATAAGACATATTCAAAAAATGAATAATTGGAATATTGATGATGCTGGTGGTATTGAAGTATTTCTAAATAATTATTCTCTCACTGATAAAGTTTCTATTGATTTATATAATAAAACACCAAGTGAAATTAGTGTAATGTCAATTAATGAAAGGTTTCCCGAAATTTTCAATTGGATGTCCTTGTTTGACTTTAATGTTTTATTAATTATAATAATTATGATTCTTGTGGGGGGGATTAATATGATTACGGCTCTTTTAGTTACAGTTTTAGAAAAAACAGCTATTATTGGAATTTTAAAAACTGTTGGAGCTTCAAATAAATCCATTAGATCTATATTTTTAATTAATGGAGCTTATTTAATAGGCTTAGGCTTGTTTATTGGAAATATTATAGGAATAGGATTGATTTTTTTTCAGAACGCGACTGGATTTATAAAATTAGATCCACAAACTTATTATATTTCTGAGTTTCCTTTTGATTTTAACTTAATGTCACTTATTATATTGAATTTTGGAGTATTGTTTTTTTGTTTTCTAATGTTAATAATTCCATCCTTTATAATTGCCAGAATTTCTCCTACTAACTCAATAAGAATTAAATAAAGAATTTTACAGTAGCATAAAAAACTTGTATATTATTACATTTGCAAAACAATATGAAATACCACAAAAATATATTAGAAACAATAGGAAATACTCCTCTTGTAAAATTAAATAATATAACTAAGAGTATTGAAGCTTTAGTTTTAGCGAAAGTCGAGTTTTTTAATCCAGGTAGTTCAATAAAAGACAGAATGGCTTTAAAGATGATTGAAGATGCTGAAAATGATGGTCGTTTGAAGCCAGGTTATACTATTGTTGAGGGTACCTCGGGAAATACTGGTATGGGTTTGGCTTTAGCAGCGATAGTAAAGGGATATAAATTAATATGTGTTTCTACTGACAAACAGTCTAAAGAAAAATTTGATGTTTTAAGAGCTGTAGGTGCTAAAGTTATAGTTTGTCCAACCAATGTAAAGCCTGAAGATCCAAACTCATATTATTCAACTTCTAAAAGAATTGGAGATGAAACACCTAATTCTTGGTATGTTAATCAGTATGATAACCCTTCAAATTCAATTGCTCATTATGAAACTACAGGTCCTGAAATTTGGGATCAAACAGAGGGTAAAATAACACATTTTGTAGTTGGAGTGGGAACAGGTGGAACTATTTCTGGAGTTGCAAAATTTTTAAAAGAAAAAAACCCAAAAATTAAAATTTGGGGAATAGATACTTATGGGTCTGTATTTAAAAAATATCATGAAACAGGAATTTTTGATCTAAACGAAATATACCCTTACATAACTGAAGGTATAGGTGAGGATATTCTTCCGAAAAACGTAAACTTTGATTTAATAGATGGATTTGAGAAAGTAACAGATGAAGATGCAGCTATTTACACTCGAAAATTAGCTAAGGAAGAAGGAATTTTCGCTGGTAATTCATGTGGTGCAGCTGTAAAGGGAGTTCTTCAATTAAAACATAATTTTAAAAAAAGTGATGTTGTTGTGGTTATATTGCATGATTCAGGAAGTAGATATATAGGAAAAATGTATAACGATGAATGGATGAAAAAAAACGGATTTAGTTTAGACTAGTTTTATGAATGATTTTATTATTAATAATTGCTCAAATACATTAGATAATAATCTTTCAAATTCAATACTCAAATTAAGTAATTCATATGATTTCCATACTAAGCAAGATTATTATAATAAGACTCCACTTGTTAATTTAGATTCACTATCAAATCATTTGGGATTAAAAAACATCTTTGTAAAAGATGAATCCAATAGATTTGGCCTAAACTCTTTTAAAGTATTAGGGTCAACTTATGCGATTCATGAGATTTTAAAAAAAAATCCAAATATTGGAGTGTTCTGTACAGCTACGGATGGAAATCATGGAAAAGGTATAGCATGGTCAGCTAAAAAGTATAATAAAAAGGCAATCATTTATGTGCCAAGAGATACTTCTATAAATAGAATTAAAGCTATTGAATCATATAATGCAGATGTTTATCAGCTTGACTTAAATTATGAAGAAACATGCATTTATGCATCTCAGAAATGTGATGATAATGGTTGGTGTTTAATTCAAGATGCTTCATGGGAAAATTATGAAGAAATTCCGTCCTACATCATGTCAGGTTATTTAACTCATTTTAAAGAAATTGAAATTCCTTCCAAAACTGATTTACAGTCTAAATTCGATGTAATTTTTTTACAATGTGGTGTTGGTAGCTGGGCTTCATCTGGTATATGGTATTATTTAAATAATTATAAGGGTGTTCGTCCTAAAATAGTTTTGGTTGAACCTGAAGAAGCATGTGGTGTTTTTGAATCATTTGAAAATGGTAAAAGAATTTCTCCAAATACTTCATTTAATACTATTATGGCTGGTTTAAACTGTGGAATTCCCTCAAAAAATGCTTGGGAAATTATTAAAAATGGCTGCGATGCTGTTATTAAAATTTCAGATAGTGACGTTAGGACAGCTATGCGACAATTTTATTACCCTCTAGGAAACGATTCTCAAATAATATCAGGTGAATCTGGTGCAGCTGGGTTGGCTGGGTTGATTAAAGTTTTAGGCTTTGAAAAATCAAATGATCTTAAAAAATTTCTCAATTTAAATAACGATTCAAAAATTCTTTTATTTAATACTGAAGGAAACACAGATCCTGAAAATTTTCAAAATATTATATCATAATTTAATTAAATACTTCTTTAGGAAAGACTACAATGCTTTCCTGATTATTTTTTCCCACACTAGAAACGCCAAACAAATAATTATCTATAACTATTCCTTTTAATGTATATTGATTAACGTCACCTACAAATCTGCTATTTTCCCAATATGGAGAAGTGGTTTCTCTCCAATATATTTTATAGCCTAATATTTTAGAGTTGTTAGGTTTTTCCCATTTGAGTTCAGTAGATGGTTTTACTGCTCCTCCAATTTTAACATTTTCAGGTTCTTTTGGACTCCAACCTAAGCTTGCTAAATTTATAGCATTTACAGCTGTTAATTTTTTTGCATATTTAAAATTCACTCCTGAAATAACATCACCATATCTAATACCATTTTCAATTCTAATATCTTGATGTTGTCTATTATAGTTTTCATGTGCTTCCATTATTCTTACTCCAGCATATCCTAAGTCATTAAACGGTCTATGATGTCCACCTCTTCCAAACCTGTCCAATCTGTATATCATCATTGGATTCATTTCTGGCATATATTTAGTTACTGTTTTGTGTATATATCTTGCTAACTGTCTTGAATTACCATCAACTTCTCCTCCATAAAATCTTCTTTTTTTTCTAGAAATTTCAGATTCATTAGCTGGGGTGGGTTCAGAGAATATTCTAAAACTAATATTGTCAATTATTCCATCAACTCCTTCAATATTTCCAATCATGTCATTATTTAAAACACCAATAATTTCCCAATTCTGTTCTTTTGCATATTTAGCTAATCCTGCCCCTCCATATAATCCTTGTTCTTCCCCAGATAAACCAACATATATTATACTATTTTCAAATTTATATTTACTTAAAACTCTTGCTGCCTCAATTACTCCGGCCATGCCTGATGCATTATCATTTGCTCCTGGGGATAAGGATATGAAGTCATTGGAGTCGCTAACACGACTGTCAATATCTCCACTCATTATTATAAATCTATTTGGATTAGTTTTACCTCTTTGAATGGCTACTACATTGTTTATCCAGACATCATTTACTAGTCTTCTTTTATTTTTTTTAAAGTAATTTTTTTGATAGAATACATCTAAGCAATTATCACAATTACTAGAGATCTCTTTAAAACTTTTCCTTATCCACCTTCTAGCTGCACCAATTCCAGTACTATTTGATAAAGTGTCACTTAGTGTATGTCTTGTTCCAAATGAAACTAGCTTTTTTATATCTTTTTCAATTCTTAACTCGGAAACCGAATCTATAATATTGTAGTAATTACTTTCGCTTTGCGAATAACATAAAGAAGTAAAAATAAAAATAGGTATGAGTTTGAAGTAATTCATACCTAAATTTAATATAAAAACTATTAAGTTTTTTAAAAACAATATTTGTTTTCTTCTTTTAGTTTTTCTGCAATAATATTCTTTAGTTCAATAACGTTTGGATATTCGTAATATTTTGTAAATCTTTTAAGTCCCATCAGTAATCCTTTTTGTTCGTCACCTGATGAAAAAGAGACGATCACTTCTTTACCTTTAGATTGGATAATATCTACGGCTTTGTATAGATACAACTGAGTCATAGCAATTTGGTTAGTTTGAGTTTCTTTCCCAAGTCTATTGCAGTTTTTTTCAGTCCTTAAAAGTGCAGATTCTGTCATGTATATTTCAATTAATATGTCAGAAACAGCTAATAACATTTGTTGATGCTCTTCTAACTTGTCACCGAATTTTTTTATTCCTGCTCCTGCCAACATTAAAAAGATCTTTTTAAGATTTGTTAAAATTAATTTTTCTTGTGCAAATAGTTCAGTTAAATCAGGAACTTCAAAAGATGGAATTCCCATTAACTCATCAGCCACTTTAGTAGCTGGATTAATAAAATCAATATGACCTTTCATTGCTTTTTTGATTAGCATTCCAACGCTAAGCATTCTGTTTATTTCATTTGTACCTTCGTATATTCTTCCAATTCTACAATCTCTCCATGCACTCTCCATTGGAGTTTCAGCAGAAAAACCCATTCCACCAAACACTTGAATACCCTCATCAGCAATATTCTGCATATCTTCACTTATAGCTACTTTTAACAAGGAACATTCTATTGCATATTCTTCTACCCCTTTTAGCTCTGATTCTTGAAAACTATTTCCGCTATCGTGTCTAATCTTAATTCGATCTTCTATATCTTTTGCAGCTCTGTATGTTGCTGATTCGCCAACGTAAGTGTCTGTAGCCATTATAGCAACTTTCTCTTTTATAGCTTCGAAATCAATAATTTTTGTATTAAATTGAATTCTTTCGCTTGCATATTGCACAGCATATGATGTTACTCTTTTTTGAGCATCCAAGCATGCTGCTGCTAATTTTATTCTTCCAACATTTAATGAATTAACAGCTATTTTAAAACCACTTCCTCTTTTAGACAACATGTTTTCAACAGGTACTTTAGTTTCATTAAAAAACACTTGTCTAGTTGAAGATGAATGTATACCTAGTTTTTTTTCTTCATCACCCAACGTAATCCCGTTATTAGATTCGTTTGGAACTATAAAACCTGTTATATTCTTATCGTCCTCAATTCTAGCAAAAACAATAAATAATTTTGCAAATCCAGCATTTGAAATCCACATTTTTTGGCCTGTAATTTCATAATGTGATCCGTCTTTTGAAAGTACAGCTTTCGTTTTACCACTATTTGCATCTGAACCTGCTGTAGGTTCAGTTAAGCAATATGATCCAAATACTTCTCCACTTGCAAGTTTAGGAACAAATTTTTTATTTTGTTCTTCATTTCCATAAAGAACTATTGGCATTGTTCCAATTCCTGTGTGTGCTCCAAATGCTGTTGATAGTGAACCACACGCTCCTGAAATAGTTTCACACACTAGCATTGTTGAAACAAAACCCATTCCCATTCCACCATACTCCTCTGGAACTGCTACTCCTAAAAATCCAAGATCCCCAGCTTTTTTCATAACGTTTTCGGTCAATTGGTAATCTTTATTTTCAAATCTTTCACGATGAGGAATAACCTCTTTCTCTATAAAGTCTTTAACAGCTTGTTTCATCATTAGCTGTTCTTCACTAAAATCTTCTGGTGTGAATACATCTTCAGATTTAGTTTCCTTTATAACAAATTCTCCACCTCTAGTAATATTTTTTTCATCTATTTTCATAATAATATCTTAATTTAAAAATTCATAAATTCCTGCTGCACCTTGACCCGTTCCAACACACATGGTTACCATACCGTATTTTAATTTTCTATCTCTCATTTCATTAAAAAGCTGAACTGATAATTTTGCTCCTGAACAACCTAAAGGATGTCCAAGTGCAATTGCACCTCCATTTACATTAATTATTTCTTGATTTAAATCAAGTTCTCTTATTACTGCTAGAGATTGAGAAGAGAAAGCTTCGTTTAACTCAATTAAATCAATATCCTCAATTTTCAAATCAGCTTGCTTTAAAACTTTTGGAACAGCTTTAACAGGTCCAATTCCCATTATTTTTGGTGGAACACCAGCCACAGCATAATTTACGAGTCTAGCAATTGGTTCAATATTCAATTCTTTAACCATTTTTTCACTCATAATTAATACAAATGCTGCCCCGTCACTCATCTGTGAAGAGTTACCAGCTGTTACACTACCGTTCATTGTAAATACAGGTCTAAGTTTATTTAAAACCTTAATATTTGAATCTTTTCTAGGTCCTTCATCAGTATCAACGACATATTCTCTAAATGCTTTTTTCTCATTTTCATCTAGATATGTTTCTTTAACTTTAATAGGAACTATTTGAGATTTGAATTTTCCTTTTGATATGGCATCTATTGCTTTTAGATGTGAGTTTAATGCAAATTCATCTTGATCTTCTCTATTAATATTATATTGTTGTGCAACTTGCTCAGCTGTTAAACCCATTCCCCAATAATAATCTTCTTTACCTTGTTGGGCAATTGCATAATCTGGAACAGGTTTATATCCTCCCATAGGAATAAAACTCATACTCTCTACTCCTCCAGCAATTATACATTCAGCCATTCCTGATTTAATTTTTGCAGAAGCCATTGCTATAGTTTCAAGTCCTGAAGCACAGTATCTATTAACTGTTACACCAGGAACATCTTCAACTTTTAATCCCATCAGTGAAATTACTCTTCCAATATTTAAACCTTGTTCTGCTTCAGGAGTTGCGTTTCCTACAATTACGTCATCAATTCTTGTTTTATCAAGCTCAGGAATTTGACCCATCATATGATTTATTGTTTCTGATGCTAATTCATCAGGCCTTTTGAATCTGAATAACCCTTTTGGTGCTTTTCCAACAGCAGTTCTATATGCTTTAACTATATATGCTTCTTTCATAATTTAATTTCTTAAAGGTTTACCTGTTTTTAATATGTGCTGTATTCTTTCTAATGTTTTTCTCTCTGAACAAAGCGAAAGAAAAGCTTCTCTTTCTAAGTCTAATAAATATTGTTCATTTACAAACGTTGCTTTTGACAAATCACCTCCGCTAATAACGTACGCAATTTTATTAGCAATTTTCTGATCATGTTCAGAAATATACTTTCCAGCTTTCATTGTGTCAGTTCCAACCATGAACATTCCTAATGCTTGTTTGCCTAATACTTTAATGTTTTTTTCACTGCAAGGTGGTAAATATCCATAATCAGACATTAAAATCGCATGTTTTTTAGCAATTGAAATTTGATGATTCTTGTTCATTATTATAGTATCATTATTTGGCTCTAAGTATCCTAAATCAATTGCTTCATAAGCAGAAGTCGATGTTTTAGCCATACCAATATTTAAAAAATATTCTTGAAGAACATTAAGTTCCACATCATTTTTACTAAATTTCTTTGAAGCTCTAAGTGCCATTTCTTTACAACCCCCTCCGCCAGGTATTAATCCAGCTCCTACTTCAACTAAACCTATATAACTTTCACTATAAACTACTGCCTTATCACAATGCATAGTTACTTCACAGCCTCCTCCTAAAGTAAGTCCGTGAGGAGCTGCAATAACAGGAATGTTTGAATATCTTAATTTCATCATGCTATCTTGGAAAAATTTTATAGCTAAATTAATTTCGTCATATTCTTGTTCAGCTGCTGCCATAAATATGGCTCCTAAATTTGCTCCAGCTGAAAAATGGGATCCTTCATTTCCTATGACAATTCCTTTATAATTTTTTTCAGCTAAATCAACAGCTTTGTTAAGACCCATTAAAACTCCTTGCCCAAGAGTATTCATTTTAGTTTTAAATTCAATATTCAGAACTTCATCACCAATATCTTTAATTATTGAATCACTATTCTCCCAAACTATCGAACTTTTATTTAAATTATTTAGTATAATTAGAGAATCTTGACCTGGTTTAATAACAAAAGATCTAGAGCTTAAGTCATAATAATTTATTTTACCGTTTTCAATTTTATAAAAACAGTCAATATTATTATTTATCATTTCAGAAATCCATTTTGCAGGTTTGTGCCCTAAAGATTCCATAATTTCAACTCCTTTCTTAATACCTATTGAATTCCAGATTTGGAATGGTCCGTTCTTCCATCCAAATCCTGCTCTTAAAGCATCATCAATTCTATAAAGTTCATCAGAGATTTCAGGTATTCTATTTTGAATATAAGAAAACATTGTTCCGAAATTAAATCTATAAAACTTCTCCAGCTTTATCAGTGCCTTCAACTAATACAGAAAATCTATCAATAACATTGCTTATTTTTTTTGCAGTATTTAAAGTCTCAAATGAAACTTTTTTAACAGGTGAGTACTCTAAAGTTTTTAAGTCTAAAGAAAGAATTGTTGATTTTCCGTTTTCATCTTTAATTCTTTTGTAGAATCCTCCGTCAGTTTTAGATCCAAGCCAATTATTTTCTAACATTTTATAAATGTATTTAGGTAACTTAAAAGTATCTCTAAATTCATCATCTGGACAATTGTCGTAAATTCCAGTTGCAACATTTACAGTTGTATCTAATCCAACCACATCACTAGTTCTAAAAGTAGCAGATTTAGGACTTCCAATAATAGGTCCAGTAAGTTTGTCTATTTCTTCAATTGACAAATCTAATTTCTCAACATTATTTAAAATGTTTACCATTCCAAATGTTCCAATCCTATTGCCAATGAATCCTGGTGTGTCTTTAGCTAAAACAGAATCTTTACCTAGAAATCTTTCACCAAAATCATTTAAAAAATCAATTGTTTCAGGTCTACAATCCGGACCAGGTATAATTTCAAATAATTTTAAGTAACGAGGTGGATTAAAGAAATGAGTTACTGCAAAGTTTTTTCTGAAGTCTTCAGACCTTCCTTCATTCATTTGTTTAATTGGAATTCCAGATGTATTTGAAGTTATAAGAGTTCCGTTAGTTCTATGTTTTTCAATTTGCTCAAATACAATTTGTTTAATATTTAATTTCTCAGTAACTACTTCAATAATCCAATCAACTTTACTTATTTTATGTATATCATCTGTAAGATTTCCTAACTGAATTCTTTTTGCAAAATTTTTATGGTAAAGTGGTGCAGGTTTTGATTTAATGCATCTTTGAAACATGTCATTAACTATCCTGTTCTTAACTTTATTATCATCAAGTGAAAGACCAAGTTTTTCCTCATTTTCATTTAATTTATTTGGAGCTATATCAAGTAACAAAACATTTATTCCAATATTTGCAAAATGACATGCTATTCCAGATCCCATGACTCCAGATCCAATTACTGCAACACTATTTATATTTCTTTTCATTTTTATTCTTTATTGAGTTAAAAATTGAATATTTTTTTATTCTTTATTAATTTATTTATTTTTTCAATTGTATTGTAAAAGTTTTCAAGAGATTCATCTCCAATATCATCTTTTATAGCTTGATTGAATTTTAAAACAGCAACTCTTGATGCGTCTCTATTAACTTTACCTCTTTCAGTTAAGTGAATAAGTACACTTCTACCATCGTTAGGGTTAGGTTTCCTTTCAATTAATTTTTTTTCTTCAAGAGATTTAAGTGTTCTAGATAAGCTAGTAGCTTCCATTCCCATTTTTGGACCAAGAGAAGTTGAGGGAGTACCTTTTTTAGGATCTATACTAAGAAGAGCGAATCCAGTTGCCATTGTGGAATCATACTTAGATGCTTCTTCATTATACATCCTGGCAATTGCTTGCCACGTTGATCTAAGTAAATGGTCCATGGTTTTCTTTTCCATAAGACCAAATTTAACAAAAAAATACTATGCATGCATAGTATTTTTTTGTTTTTTTTAAATATTTCTATCTAACCACTCTTTTGCATTTTCAAATGCTAAAATCCAAGGAGATACTTCGTCTTTTCTGCTCTTTGGATAGTAGGGCCAGTTCCATGGAAAAGTTGATCTTTCTAGGTGTGGCATCATTGCTATATGTCTTCCGTTAGAACTACTAATTATTGCCGTGTTGTAATCGGACCCATTTGGATTAGCAGGGTAGGAGTTGTATCCATATTTGCCAATTATACTGTATTTGTTTTCATCATAAGGCAGTTTGAATTTTCCTTCACCATGTGCTGACCAAATACCTAGTTTGGAACCAGATAAATTTCTAAACATTATAGAGTTATTTTCTTGTATTTCAACTGATGTAAAAAGACATTCAAATTTTTTAGAATCATTATGATCCATCTTAGGTTTTATTTCATGCTCTGGATGAAGTAAACCAAGTTCAACAAATAATTGACAACCGTTACAAACTCCTAACGACAAAGTATTTTCTCTTTTGTAAAAATTCATCAAACTTTTTTTGGCTTTTTCATTGTACAAAAATGATCCAGCCCATCCTTTTGCAGAGCCAAGTACATCCGAGTTTGAAAACCCACCTACTGCAACTATAAAATTAATATCTTCTAAATTTTCTCTCCCAGAAATTAAATCAGTCATATGAACATCTTTAACTTCAAATCCTGCTAAAGTCATTGCATAAGCCATTTCTCTTTCAGAATTACTGCCCTTTTCTCTAATTACAGCAGCTTTTATTTTCTTTGAATTTTTACTATTAATTTTTCCATTAAAATTATCTGGAAAATTAAAATTTAAAGGATGTCTTTTGAAATTTTGAAATCTTTCTTTTGCTTTAATTTCGCCACTTTGATTTTGATCTAATAAATAGGATGTTTTAAACCAAATATCTCTGTAATTAGATACATCTAAATTTATATTAGTTGTATCAGATTTTAATTCTAATTTGGAATTATTACTGACATTTCCAATTTTTAAAAAATGAATATTATTTTCATTTAAAATCGCTTCAATTTCAGTTTCACCTTGAAAAACTAAACCTAAACTTTCACTAAATAGTAATCTTATTAAATCTTTTTCTTCAAATTTGTTAAGATCAATATTAGCTCCTAAGTTGTTTTCAGAAAAACACATTTCTAGTATTGTAGTTATTAATCCGCCTGAACTAATATCGTGACCAGACGAAATTAAGTTGTCTTTTATTAGATTTTGGAAAACATTAAATGTTTTTTTAAAATATGAAGGATTACATGTATCGATTGTAGAAGACCCAATAAATTCTAAAGTTTGACTTAATGCAGAACCTCCAATATTAAAATTATTATTTGTTAGATTAATGTAATATATGTCTTGATCATTAGTTTGGAAAACAGGTTCAATTATATTTGAGATATTATTACAGTTTGCAGCTGCTGAAATAATTACAGTTCCAGGTGAAATCACTTCTTTATCTTTATATTTTTGCTTCATTGATAAAGAATCTTTTCCGGTTGGAATATTTATACCTAATTCAATTGCAAAATTTGAACAAGATTCAACAGCTTCATATAATCTTGCATCTTCACCTGGGTTATTACATGGCCACATCCAATTGGCAGACAAAGTAACTGATTCTAAATTTTTCTCAAGTGGAGCCCATATTATATTAGTTAATGCTTTACCAATTGCTATTCTTGATCCTGCTCTAGGATTAATCAATGCGGGTATTGGTGCGTGTCCTATTGAGGTTGCTACACCATTTCTCCCACTATAGTCTAATGCCATAACACCACAATTATTAAGCGGAAGCTGTAAAGAACCAACACATTGTTGTTTAGCAACCTTTCCTGTAACACACCTGTCAACTTTGTTTGTTAACCAGTCTTTACATGCAACTGATTCTAAGCTTAATACGTTTTTTAAATATTTCTCAAATAGATCAATACTGTACGATTTGTCGGGGTAAACTTTGTTAATAGTATCGTCCCTCATAACAGTTTTTGGTGAACTTCCAAAAAAGTCTGATAATGATAGATTTATTGGAGATGTATTATTTTTTTTAGACTTAATTTGAAATTTTTCATCACTTCTAATTTTACCAACTTTATAGCATGGAGCTTTTTCTCTGTTGGCTATTGTTTTAAGTTTTTCATACTTGCTTTCTGGAATAATTAATCCCATTCTTTCTTGAGATTCATTTCCAATAATTTCTTTTGCTGAAAGTGTTTTATCTCCAACGGGAAGTTGATCTAAATCGATTAGACCACCAGTTTCTTCAACCAATTCGGATAGGCAATTTAAATGTCCTCCAGCTCCATGATCATGTATCGAAACAATAGAGTTTTCATCAGCCTCAACAAAAGCTCTTATAGCATTAGCTACTCTTTTTTGCATTTCAGGGTTGGATCTTTGTACAGCATTTAATTCTATTCCAGAATTATAATTTCCTGTTTCAGTTGATGAAACAGCTGCACCACCCATACCAATTCTATAATTATCTCCACCTAAAACAACAATTACATCATCTTCACTAGGTTTATCTTTTAAGCTTTGATCTTCTTTAGCAAAACCAATTCCTCCAGCTAACATTATAACTTTATCAAAACCAAGTGTTTTTTCATTTTCAATATGTTCAAAAGTTAATACTGACCCACAAATTAAAGGTTGACCAAATTTATTTCCGAAATCTGATGCTCCATTAGAAGCTTTTATTAAAATATCTAATGGAGTTTGATATAACCAAGATCTTTCTTCTTTTATCCACTTTCTGTTTTCATTATATCTTGGATATGATGTCATGTAAACAGCGGTTCCAGCAAGAGGAAGTGATCCTTTTCCACCTGCAAGTCTATCTCTTATTTCTCCACCTGATCCTGTAGCAGCTCCGTTAAATGGCTCTACAGTAGTTGGAAAGTTATGTGTTTCAGCCTTTAAAGAAATAACCGAATTAAATTTAGATGTTTCAAAATACGAAGGTTTATCTCCGTGTTTAGGAGCAAATTGCTCCACTATAGGTCCTTTTACAAAAGCTACATTATCCTTATATGCAGAAATAATTTCATTAGGGTTCTCTTTAGATGTTTTTTTAATTAGTTTAAATAATGAGCTTTCTTTTTCAATTCCATCAATAATAAATTTTCCATTAAAAATTTTATGACGACAATGTTCAGAATTTACCTGAGAAAACCCGAACACCTCACTATCAGTTAGTTTTCTTTCTAATTTATTAGATAATTCATTTAAATAATTTATTTCTTCATTATTTAGAGCAAGTCCTTCCTTTAGATTATAATCTGAAACATCTTCAATTTCAATAATTGGGCTTGGGCTTACAGATACCTTAAATAATTTTTGATCAAGTATTTGATACTCTTCCAAGAGCATTGGGTCAAAATCGTTATTATATTTTTTGGGAGTAAATTTTTCAATTCTTAATATTCCTGATATCGCCATGTTTTCTGAAATTTCTACTGCATTTGTGCTCCAGGGAGAAATCATGGTTTTTTTCGGACCTATAAAAATTGAATTAATAGACGATTGATTAATGTGTTTAGCTACAAATAACCATTCTAGTTTTTTTAAATCAATTTCATTTAATTCAATTGATGAATCTACGGCGAAAATTGTTTTAAATTTGTCTTTAAAATAGAGAATCATAGATGAATTTATTTAAAATACAGCTCCAAAAATATAAGAAATAAAGCAAAAAGCTCTTCTTAAATTTAAAATTTAAATAACGATTTTGGATTACTTATTAACATCGTTACTTGTAGCTTAACCTAACCATATAGAATCCGTCAAATCCAGTATGATTTGGGCTAATTTTTTTTTCATCTTCTTTCTTAAAATCTTTCCCAATGTCAGATTTCAAAAACTTGTCAATTTGTAGTTCATTTTCAGAGGGAAGTATTGAGCAAGTTGCATATACCAGTTTTCCATCCTTTTTAATCATTGGAGCATATTTTTGTAGAATATCTTGCTGAGTAGCTCTAATTTTATCTAAAAAATCTAAGGAAAGATTCCATTTAGAGCCTGGATTTCTTCTTAACACACCCAAACCAGAACAAGGTGAATCAATTAATAATCTATCAATTTTACCATATAATCTTTTAATAGGTTTATTGTTTTCAATTACTCTAGTTTCAATATTAAATGCGTTATTTCTTTTTGCTCTTCTTTTGAGTTCATGTAATTTATTCTTATAAATATCCATAGCAATTATTTGCCCTTTGTTTTGAGAAAGAGCAGATAAATGAAGCGTTTTACCACCGGCTCCAGCACATACATCACAAATTTTCATACCTTCTTCTATCTGAAGAAATGGTGCGACTAATTGTGATGAGGCATCTTGAATTTCAAAAAATCCGTTTTTAAAAGCATCTGTTAAAAACAAATTTTTTCTTACAACTAATTTTAATGCATCAGGAAATCCTTTTATTTTTTCAGTTTGAATATCTTCATCAGAAAGAATTTTTTGAACCTTGTCAATTGATGTTTTTAACGAATTAACTCTTATTATAACCGATGCTTTTTGATTCAAAGCATTTAATTCATTTTCCCATTTTTTTTCACCAAGTTCATCTAGTCCAAGCTTGTCCATCCAATCAGGAATAGATTCTCGAAATTTTCTTATTTTAATTAATTCATCAAACTTACCTTTTATCCTTCTGTTAGGTGTATCGTTAAGTTCTGGCCAGCCCGGAAGTTGAATTCCTTTTAGCACAGCCCAAACTGCAAATATTTTCCAAAGTTCTTTATGTTTATATGGTGTTTTCGCTTCAGCTATCTCTGAATAAAGTCTTTTCCATCTTACTATATCATAGCTTGTTTCAGCGATAAACCCTCTATCTCTACTTCCCCATCTTTTATCAAGTTTAAGTACCTTTTCGATAGTTTTATCAGCATAAAGATTTTGATTAAAGACTCCATCAAGTACCTTTATAACAGCAACAACTAAATTTTTGTGAAGACGCATTTTAAAGTTTTGCGCAAATATAGGTTTTAAACTTAATTATTTTCAGATTTGATTTTAATTTTACCCTCTTTTGAACTTATGATTTTTTTCATCATTTCTTTTCTAAAATCGTCTTCGATTCTAAATAAGTATACAGTTTTTTTTAAGGTCATAAACTCCTTTAAATCGCTTATTAATTTAGCTCTTAAGTCAATTTTCTTTTTCTCATAATCTAAAAAATCGTCAATAAATTGCTTGTGTTCTAAATCTGAAATATTACTACTATCCAAATTCATTTTTCTGTATTTGAGTCTTTTAGTTCTGTACACTACTCTTAAGCTATCTTGGTAGTTATTATAAACAACCCAAAATTTTGATTCATTTTCAGAGTTAAGATTTAATTTATCTGTAAGGTATATCTTTTTATAAGCATCTATTTTTTCTGAGCGTATTTCATTTTTTTGTGCATTTAATAAATTAGTTAAAAAAAGAAGTAAAAAAAGAATTTTAAATTTTTTCATATTATTCATTATTTAAATTTTGATCGTCTAAAAAACTTGTTTCTATAAAGTAATCAAAATTATTATTATTTATTTGTTCAAAATTGATTTCAAATTCGTTAATATTAAAAAGTTCTACATATTCGGAACTTGAATATCCGACTAGTTCATAGATCCATATATTCAATTATTTCATTCTCGTTTAAAGTATTGAGTTATTAAAAAATACACTAATAAATAATCCAACGACAAGAGCTGCAGCTATTCCGCTGTAAAGCAAGCTCTTCTGTATTTGAAATTAATTATTTTACTTATATAATTAGTCTTTGTAATTAAATTAATATTTATAGTTTCAAAATAATTTTCAGGAACTTTGAAATCTCCTAATTCAATTTTGTTAATACAATCAATTGTAATTTTATCAAAATAACCTTTAGGTGTTTTGAAACGATTAATATTAAGATTTAAATTATTTTTTGATTTCATTCTATTAATTTGACAACCAAACTCTTAAAAGGTTTGAATTTTAATTATTTCTTTTTTTATTTTTTTAACGGCAATATGATAAGATGCTTTTAAAGCACCCTCTGATGTCCCTAAAATTTCAGAAATATCTTTAAATTTCATTTCTTGCTCATATTTCATTTGAAAAACTAATTTTTGTTTTACTGGAAGTGTGTTTATTAACTCTTGTAGCTTTATCTGTAATTCATCTCCATCAAAATAAGGATCCTCTTTCAATTTATTAGTCTGAGCAATCATAATTTCTTCAGAGGTTTTAAAATGTTTTTTTGCTTTTGATTTTATGAAATTCAAGGATTCATTTGTTGCTATTCTATAAATCCAGGTGTAGAGTTTGCTTTGTTCCTTAAATCCATTAATTGCCTTGAAAACTTTTATAAATGTATTCTGAAGCACATCATGAGCGTCATCGTGATCTAAAACTATTTTTCTAATGTGCCAATAAATAGGTTCTTTATACTTACTGAGTAAAATCTCAAAAGATTTATTTTGAGATTCTTTGTCTTTTAGTTTGGCGATAAATTTGGATTCATTTTCCAACTAACTTGATTTTATATATAAGACAATAAGATTTCTTAAAAGTTTAAGAAAATGATTGAAGTTTAATCAACTTCGAATAAACTCCATTTTTAGAAATTAACTCTTTGTGTTTACCTTGCTCAATAATTTCTCCATCATTTACAACCAAGATAACATCTGCTTTTTGAATTGTTGATAGTCTATGAGCAATTATTAGAGAGGTTCTGTTTTTCATTAGTTTCTCTAGGGCTTCTTGAACTAATTTTTCTGATTCTGAGTCTAAAGAGGAAGTAGCTTCGTCTAAAATCATTATTGGTGGATTTCTTAATACTGCTCTTGCAATTGAAACTCTTTGTTTTTGACCTCCGGATAATTTTCCTCCACCGTCTCCGACATTCGAATGGTATTTATTTTCAAGTTTTTCTATAAAATCATTTGCATTTGCAATTACCGCCGATTTTTTTACCTCTTCCTCATTGTTATTAGAACTAGAAAGTTTAATATTATTAGTAATAGAATCATTAAAAAGGATAGAATCTTGTGATACTAATCCAATTAAACTTCTCAAATCTTTCTTAAACAAATCTCTAATATTTATTCCGTCAATTAATATTTTTCCAGAATTTACATCATAAAATCTAGGGATTAAATTAGCTATAGTTGATTTTCCGCTTCCAGATTGTCCAACGATAGCGATGGTTTGTCCTTTTTTTATTTTAAAATTAATATTTTTTAAAACGCTTGCATTTTCATATTTAAAACTAACATTTTCAAAAGTTATTTCTGAATCAAATGATTTTTTAGTAATAGGATTGGATATTTCAGTAATTGAAGATTTTGAATCTAGAATCTCAAGTACTCTTTCTGCTGCAGCGTTACCTTTTTTTATTGAGTAAGAAGCTTTGCTTATTGCTTTAGCAGGTGTTAAAACACCATATGCAAGCCCCATATAAGTGATAAATGCAGCAGGATTTAGTTCTTGATCTATTAAAACTAATTGTCCTCCATACCAAAGTAAAACTCCAATCACAGAAATTCCTAAAAATTCACTGACTGGACTAGCTAAGTTCTGTCTGTTTATTAATTTGTTTGAGTAGTTGTAAAATTTATTATTTGAATTATTGAATTTTTCTATAAAGAAAAGCTCAGAAACGAAACCTTTAATTATTTTAAGACCTTGAAGAGTCTCTTCAGTTATAGACAAGAATTCAGCTTGTTCGTTCTGTACTAAAGTTGATGTTGCTTTTAAGGATCTTCCAATCAGTGAAATTAAAAATCCTGAAACAGGAATGAAAATTAAAACAAATGCAGTTAACTTAAAGCTTATTAAAAACATTGCTGAAATTGTAAAAAATATAGTTAAAGGTTCTCTAACTATTAATTCAAGGACTGATAAAAATGAATGTTGAATCTCTAATACATCAGAGGTTATTCTTGAAATAACGTCTCCTTTTTTCTTTTCTGTAAAAAAAGCTAATGGCATATTAACTATCTTTTTATAAACATCTCCTCTTAAATGAGTTAAAATCCCATTTCTTAAAAACGTTATAAAATACATTGCTAAGTAGTTAAAAAAATTCTTTAGAAAAAACAATATTATTATTGATGCGATTACAAAAATTAGTGCTTTCTGTGGATCTTCACCAGAAAAACTACTTACTTGATAGTTTAGCCATCCTTCTAAATTATTTCCAAAACCATCAATTCCGTCAAATTCTGGTTTGTTGTAAGATTTTTTATTTTCCCCAAATAAAACTTCAAGCATCGGCATTAACGATAAAAATGATAATGCACTAAATAGTGCATAAAGAATATTAAAAAATATATTTAAAAAAATATATTTTTTAAAAGGTTTTGAATACTTGAATATTTTTTTGAAATACTCCATTTTTAAAAATTAAATTCTTTAGATAAATTATCAATTTTGTTTTCTAATTTCTCATTTACTTTAATATAATCATCTTTTGATCTAAGACTGGTATTTACACTAAAGTAAAACTTTATTTTCGGTTCAGTTCCACTAGGTCTTGCAGCAACTGTTGTCCCATCTTCAGATTCAAATATTAAAACATTAGATTTAGGAAAGTCTAAGTTTTTAATTTCACCATTTAATTGGTCTATTTCTTGAGAAGATTTAAAATCTTTAATTGTTGTTAATTTACTTCCGTCTAAAGCTTTAATTTCAGAATTCCTTAGCTTATTCATAATCAAACTAATTTCATTGAGACCTTTAGCTCCTTTTTTTTCAATTGATATAAGTTTTTCTTTAAAAAACCCATATTTGATATAGCACTCAGTTAAATAATCAATTAAGTTAATACCCTTTGTTTTACATTCCGATCCAACTTCACATGCAACTAAGGCAGAAGTTATAGCATCTTTATCTCTAACAAAATCACCTACCATATATCCGTAACTTTCTTCACCTCCCGCAATGTAAGTTTGATTAGGAAAATCATTAATCATTTTTCCAATCCACTTAAATCCAGTTAGGCCAACTTTAAAATCAACATTATAACTTTCAGCTATATTTTTTATCATTGCAGTTGAAACTACAGTTGATCCAATAAAAAATGATTTATTTAAGTTTTTTCTTTTACTTAAAATGAATTCCGTCAAAATGATCATCATTTGATTGCCATTTAAAAGAACATATTCGTCTTTTTTGTTTTTAACTGCTAATCCAATTCTATCAGCATCAGGATCAGTTCCTATAACAATATCTGCATTAATTGATTTAGCCATGCTTATTGCCATATTTAAAGCTTCAGGCTCCTCTGGATTAGGAGATTTCACTGTACTAAAATTTCCATCAGGAATAGCCTGTTCTTTCACAATATGTAAATCTTTAAATCCAGCTCCTTCTAATACCTCTGGAAGAATTTTATATGATGTTCCGTGTATTGGAGTAAAAACAATTTTGTAATCTTTTCTGTTGGAATCTCCAATTTTTCCTACTGATATTGAATTTTTAATAAATTTCATATCAATTTCATTATCAATTAAAGTAACAAGAGAATCATTTCTCTTAAAATTGATCTCATTGATTTTAACGGAATTTATTTCGTCAATCAACTTTTTATCAATAGGAGGAACAATTTGACCGCCATCTTTCCAATAAACTTTATATCCATTGTATTCAGGAGGATTATGAGAAGCTGTTAAAACAATACCACAAATACAGTTTAATTCTATTAATGCGTAAGAAAGTTCTGGAGTAGGTCTAATGGAGCTAAATAAGTATACATTGATGTCGTTTGAACTAAAAACATCAGCTACTTGATTAGCTAATTCTTTACTTTGATTTCTACAATCGTAAGCTATAACAACTGATTCTTTACTTGTGGAAGTTTTATTAATAAAGTTTGAAATTCCCTGTGTGTTTTTGCCAAAAGTGTATTGATTTACTCGGTTTGGGCCTACACCAACAATTCCCCTCATTCCCCCAGTTCCAAATGATAAATTTGTATAAAATGATTCTTTAAATTCTAATGAATTATTTTTTTTTAAATTTTTAACATCTTGAATGGTTGTTTTGTCGAACGGCGATTGTATCCAATTATTATAATTTTCTTCAATTATTAAATCATTATTCATTTACTTTTTCTATAATTATATATTGTTTTTTTATTTTTCTATTTCGAAGTATGATTTCCCCTAAAAACCCAGCTAAAAAGAATTGAGAGCCCATAATCATGGTCGCTAATGCAATGTAAAATTCAGGTCTTTCAGTGATTAACCTCCCTGAAGTTTGGACAAATAATTTATCGACACCCAAATATGCTGAAAAAAAGAAGCCAACTAATAACATCATAGTCCCTATTAGCCCAAAGAAATGCATTGGTCTTTTTCCAAATTTGTGAATAAACCATAATGTTATTAAGTCTAAAAAGCCTTTAATAAATCTGTCAATTCCATATTTTGTTTTCCCATGCTTTCTAGGGTGATGTATTACAATTTTCTCAGAGATCCTGTTGTATCCTGCATTTTTAGCAAGCACTGGAATGTATCTGTGCATACCACCAGTTAGTTTAATCTGTTTGATTACTTCTTTTTTGTAAGCTTTTATACCACAATTAAAATCGTTAAGTTTTACTCCTGAGGTAATTCTTGCAGCCCAATTGAAGATTTTAGACGGAAAATTCTTGAATATTATTGAGTCGTATCTAACTTTTTTCCATCCAGAAACTAAATCAAAATTTTCTTCACTAATTTTTTTATAGAGCCCAGGGATTTCATTTGGATCGTCTTGTAAATCAGCATCCATTGTTATAACAACATCGCCATTACAAGCCTTGAAACCTGCTGAAAGCGCTTGAGATTTACCAAAGTTCTTTAAGAATCTTATTCCCTTTACATTTTGGTTATTAGAGCAAATTTTTGATATAGTTTTCCATGAGTTGTCAGTGCTACCATCATCTATTAAAATGATTTCAAACTCCAATCTCAAAGCCTTTACAACAGTTGAAATAGAGCTTGTTAACTCCTCAAGAGAATTTTGCTCATTTAGAAGCGGAATGACAATTGAGAGATTCATTTTCAACTAATTAAAGCTGTTTTTTTGTTTTGATGAAAAGACCTAAAACAACACTATATATAAATCCAAACAAAAGTGTAAAAATTAATATCACCGGATATGTTAAGAAAGTGAAAGGTTTGGAATTTTCAATAAAAGTATTAAGATCCATTCCCTGAAGAGCTTCAGGATAATCCTCCATGGTCTGATTGTATGAAATTTCTAATACTTTATCCATATAATCAGGTTCCATTACATTTGATTAGAATAGCCGAATAACTAATTCCGAACAAGCGCAATAACTAATGATATTCCTGTTCCTATTTTTCTGACTGTCACTGGCTGTAATTTTAGATTATTTGCTTTTTTAAATGCTAAACATCCTAAAGTGATTCCCGCAAATATGAATTAAGGTATTTCTGATTTG
The DNA here is from genome assembly GCA_949372825.1 of uncultured Flavobacteriaceae bacterium. Lineage (GTDB taxonomy): Bacteria > Bacteroidota > Bacteroidia > Flavobacteriales > Flavobacteriaceae > MAG-121220-bin8. The sequence continues at coordinate 60,945 of CASIBD010000003.1, forward strand.
AACAGTAGTATCCTGTTCGTAATGGGCTTCTAAGAAAAACAGCATTAAGACTAAAGGATATTAAAACAATTCCAGTGAAAAGCCATAATTAATCATGTACTTTTTTGAACTGATTTCTATCCATAATGATTTTATTTTTATGTAAAAATAGCTATTATTTAAATACTTGATTAGTAATAAATAATATAAAGTTGCAAATTGATAAAAAAGAATTAAATTTGCATCCAATTATTATAAAAAATGAAAGAAGGTATACACCCAGAAAATTATAGATTAGTTGCTTTTAAGGACATGTCGAATGATGATGTTTTTATTACAAAATCAACAGTTGAAAGTAAAGATTCAATTGAACATGATGGTGCTACTTACCCTCTTGTAAAGTTAGAGATATCTAGAACTTCTCACCCGTTTTACACTGGTAAATCAAAACTTATTGATACTGCTGGTAGAATTGATAAGTTTAAAAATAGATATGCTAAACTTAAAAAGTAATCTACTTTTTATAAACCTTCTTTAAATTAAGTTGATTTACAGGATTTGTTGTTAATCCCTCGATGTTCATTTGACTAAATCTCATAACCTTGTCATAGTATAATGGTATAATTGGTGAGTTTTCTAACACTAAACTATCTAGAATTTGGTATATTTTTTTTCTTGCTGTATTATTTTGTTCGTTGTAAGTGCTTTCAAACAATTTGTCATATTCACTACTTTTGAAGTGAGTGTAATTTGGTCCGTTAGGTGCTAAATTTTTTGAATAAAATAAACTTAAGTAATTTTCACTATCTGGGTAATCTGCTATCCAGCTTGCTCTAAACATTTCAAATTTTCCATTAGATTTACCTTGTCTTAAAGCAGATGCAGGAACAATATTAATTGATAAATCAATATCAATTTTTTGTAGTTCTCTTTGAATGAACTCAACTATATCTAAATAATTTGAATCACTTGTGAGTTTGAGTTCTATCTTTTCTTTATTATTTTCTGTTTTATATTCTTGAACTAATTTTTTTGCTTTCTTTAAATCGTATTTAAAACCATTGACCTTGTTTTCAATATTTAATCCTAAAGGAACAAACCCGTTATTCGCTGCATATCCAATATTATTTCTTAGATATTTCATCATTTTTTTTCTATCAATAGCATAGTTTATAGCTAATCTTAGTTTTTTAGAATGGATTTGACTTTTTTCATCTCCAAGATAGAATCCTATATACTCTGTATTTAAATATGGTCCAGAAATAAGTTTAATTGTTTTGGAATATTCTTTTTTTAAATTTCCATCAAGGGATATTAATTGATCTTTAAAAGAAGAATCAATAGAGTTGATAAAATCAATTTTATTTTGGGCAAACTCCATGAATTCACTTTTTTTGTCTGGTAAAAATGTAATTGATATAGCTTCGAGATAAGGTAACTTTTTACCACTACTATCTTTTTCGAAATATAAATTATTCTTTCTTAAAACTAGCTTGATATTTTCTTCCCATCTTTTAAATTTAAACGGACCAGTTCCAATAGGATTTTTACCAAATCTATCTCCATAATAATTTACCGCTTCAAAAGGTACAACTGAAAAATACTTCATTGATAGTAGACCTAAAAATGCTGCAAATGGTTTTTTTAATTTTATAACAAATACACTATCATTTTCTGCTTTAAAACTATTTATATTTTTCAAAGCCCAAGATCCTGGTGATACTAAATAAGGATCTTTCAATCTATTAAAGCTGTATTCAAAATCCTTTGCATTAACTATTCTAGTGGAATCTTTTTCAAATGTTTTAGATTTATGAAAGAATACTTTATTTTTTATTAAAAATTTATATTCAAGACCATCTTTGGAAATAGTCCAGCTTTTCGCTAAATCAGGTTTTGTTCTTAATGAATCATCTAATTGAACTAATCCATTAAAGAGTTGATTGACTGGCCATATATTTCTTAATGTACTGCTGTAAATTGGATCTAAAGATGAAATATTTGAATGCTCATTATATCGAAAAACTTTATTTTCATTAACTAAATTTTTTTCTGAACAACCTATGAATATCAGAACGATAATTATTGAAAAAGGAATTGAAAAACTAGACTTGTTTATCATTAAGATTGATTCATATATTTGCAAGCTAATTTAAGCGATTAAATCAACATGAGCCAAAATCATAAGGTTGCATTAACTACTTTAGGTTGTAAACTTAATTATTCTGAAACTTCAACTATTTCAAGACAGTTTGAAGATGTTGGCTATTCTGTCGTTAAATTTGATCAATTCTCTGATATATATGTTATAAACACCTGTTCTGTAACTGAAAATGCAGATAAACAGTTTAAATCATATGTGTCAAAGGCATTAAAGTTGAATCCTGAAGCATTTTTAATAGCTATTGGATGTTATGCGCAATTAAAGCCCGAGGAATTAGTAAAAGTGAATGGTGTTGATTTAGTACTTGGTAGTAAAGAAAAGTTCAAAATATTAGATTATTTAAATGATTTAAAAAAAAACCAGACTGGTTCAATTCATTCATGCGAAATAAATGAAACTGATTTTTATAAATCAAGTTATTCGATAGGAGACAGAACAAGGTCTTTTTTAAAGGTTCAAGATGGTTGCGATTATAAATGCACTTATTGTACAATCCCTTTAGCTAGAGGAATCTCAAGAAGCGATAAGCTTCAAAATATTGTAAACGCAGCAAAATCAATCTCAAATTCTGGAGTTAAAGAAATTGTATTAACTGGTGTTAACATTGGAGATTATGGAAAAGGAGAATATGGTGATAAAAATCATGAAAATACATTTTTAGACTTGGTTAATGCCCTTGATGAAGTTACTGGAGTTTCAAGAATAAGAATATCCTCAATAGAACCTAATTTATTGTCCAATGCAATAATAGATTTTGTTTCTACTAGTAATAAGTTTGTTCCCCATTTTCATATTCCTATGCAAAGTGGAAGTGATTCTGTCTTAAAACTCATGAAGAGACGGTATTTGACAAAGTTGTACAGAAATAGAGTTGAGCATGTGAAAAAAGTAATGCCTAATGCTTGTATTGGTGCAGATGTAATTGTTGGTTTTCCAGGTGAATCTGAAGAAGATTTTTTAGAAACCTATAATTTTATAAAAAGTTTAAACTTGTCATATCTTCATGTTTTTACGTATTCAGAGCGAGATAATACAGAAGCTATTAATTTAAAAAATATTGTTCCTAAAAAAATTCGATCAAAACGAAGTAAATTGTTAAGATCTCTTTCAGTTCAGTTAAAAAGAAAATTTTATAAAACTCAACTTGGAAGTATAAAAGACGTTTTGTTTGAATCTGAAAATAGAAATGGATTTATTTATGGATTTTCAAACAATTATGTAAGGGTGAAATCTAATTGGAGAAATGATTTAGCAGACAAAATTATTTCTTTTAAATTAGAAGAAATTGATAATTATGGGCTGGTTGTTGGTAAAAAATCAGATTTAAAAATTACAATCTAACACCAATAGGTAGTAATTCTTTAAATTCTTTATTCTTTTTAATGAATTTTCTAACTTGAGGAGAAGTAGGCATTATTCTTATGTTTTTCTCCTTTATGATTTCAAAAACCTCTCTAATAAAGGTGTCTTCAAAGTTTTCATCTTTATTTGATGAAGGTATTATAAGTTTTGTTAAAAAAATTTTCCTGTCTTGAAGAGCATATTCAATAATAGCTAAATCATCTTCAATTTCAACTTCATACTGACGCAGGAATAAGTTGTCGTTAATAATTAAATTTCCCATTAAATTTCTATTAGCTAATTTTGTAAAGTTTTACAAAGATAGGAAAAATAGATTTCAATGACTTTTAAAAATGATATTCATGTATATTTTATGCCAGGGATGTGTGCAAATTCGTTGATTTTTGAAAGAATCAAGCTGAATCCTAGTTTTAAATTGCATTATTTAGAATGGATTCCTCCTCTTAAAAAAGAATCTTTAAGCAATTATGTTGTTAGGCTTTCAAATAATATCAAGCATGACAATCCTATTCTTATTGGTGTTTCTTTTGGTGGAGTTATAGTTCAGGAATTATCAAAAATATTAAAATCTAAAAAGGTTTTTATTATCTCAAGTATAAAATCCAATAAAGAATTATCTAATTCAATGAAATTTGCTAAAAAAACAAAGAGTTATAAGTTACTACCATTAACTTGGTTAAATGATTTTGAATCTTTATTGGCATTTGTTCTTGGACCTAAAATTAAGCGCAAGGTTAATCTATATAGAAAATATCTATCAGTAAGAGATGAAAATTATTTAAAGTGGGCTATAGAGGAGTTAATCAATTGGAAACAAAACAAACCTATTAAGGATGTTATACATATTCATGGTACTTATGACTTAGTTTTTCCTATTATAAATTTAAAAAACTACGTGCCAGTGAATAAAGCAGATCACACTATGATTTTAAAAAGAGCTGATTGGTTAAATAATTATTTTTCACAAAATTTAAATTAAATTTTCTTCATTTGTTGTTGCATCATTTTTATTTGATCTGATAGCATTTTTTGTTTATCCAATTTTTTAGCTTCGTTTAACAGAGTAGTAGCTTCTCTTTTTCTTCTCTTTTGAATTAATATTCCAGCTAAACTTAATTTTGCCATTGCAAGATCATGATCCATAGATAAGCCTATTGAGATAGCTTTTTTAAAATATTTTTCCGCTTTTGTTAAGATTGGTTTGTGAACATACTATCCCCCATAAATAATTATAATAACCAACTTGTTTTTTTGTTAAAGAACTTTCTGGATTTTTAATTTTTTTTAACCAATGTTCAGTTCCTTGGAAATCTTGTTTTCTTAATTTTAAAAATATTATCAGTATAATTTCGTTTTTGAAATATAAAAAAATGAAAATTATAGCTAATAATATCAAAGCTATTCCATTACCAATATTGTTTTCATAAAATTGATATATTGAATAAATGATAGTTAAAATTGCTAATATTACTTTTATAGTTTTTGGATACATTGATTAACTGTTTTTTTTAATTAATTTTCAATCTTCAAAGTTTTTAAACAATACATTTGAGTTAGTTTAAACTTATTGTATATTTGCCCTCGAATTTTAGTAAAAATAGTTAATTATTTCACATGAAAAGAACTTTTCAACCTTCAAAAAGAAAAAGACGTAATAAACACGGATTTAGAGAAAGAATGTCAACACCAAGCGGTAGAAATGTTTTAGCTAGTAGACGAGCTAAAGGCCGAAATAAGATTTCTGTTTCATGTGAACCAAGACATAAAAAATAAGTGAATAAAAATTTTAAAAATATCAAGGTGTTACTTTTTAAGTAACACCTTTTTTTTTATATATTCATGAACCAAATTAATATTATCTAAATGCCATTAAGAAAAGATTTAAAAAGTATATTGATAATTGGATCAGGTCCAATAGTTATAGGTCAAGCTTGTGAATTTGATTATGCTGGTTCTCAAGCACTAAGATCATTAAGAGAAGACGGGATAGAAACAATTTTAATAAATTCTAATCCTGCTACAATCATGACCGATCCAGTTATGGCGGATCATATATATTTAAAACCCTTAAATACTAATTCGATTAAAGAAATTTTATTAAAACATAGTATTGATGCAGTCTTGCCTACAATGGGTGGTCAAACTGCACTTAATCTGTGTATTGAAGCTGACGAAAAAGGAATATGGGAAGAATTTAATGTTGAAATTATTGGAGTTGATATAGATGCTATAAATATTACAGAAGATAGAGAAAAGTTTAAGCAGTTATTAAAAACAATTAATATTCCTGTTGCACCTGCAAAAACAGCTACATCATTTTTAAAAGGAAAAGAAATAGCTCAAGAATATGGTTTCCCATTAGTTATTCGTCCTTCTTTTACTTTGGGAGGAAGTGGAGCCTCCCTTGTTTACAAAGCTGAAGATTTTGATGAATTATTAACAAGAGGTTTGGAAGCTTCTCCAATTCACGAAGTTTTAATTGATAAAGCCTTAATGGGTTGGAAAGAATATGAGTTAGAGTTATTAAGAGATAAAAACGATAATGTTGTTATAATTTGTACTATCGAAAATATGGATCCTATGGGTATTCATACAGGAGATTCTATAACTGTAGCACCAGCTATGACATTATCAGACTCAACATATCAAAGGATGAGAGATATGGCAATCAAAATGATGATAAGTATAGGTGATTTTGCTGGAGGATGTAATGTTCAATTTGCCGTAAGTCCAGATGAAAAAGAAGACATAATTGCTATAGAAATTAATCCTAGAGTTTCAAGATCATCCGCACTAGCATCTAAAGCATCTGGTTATCCAATTGCAAAAGTGGCTAGTAAGTTAGCAATTGGTTATACTTTAGACGAGTTAAATAATCAAATTACTGAATCAACTTCAGCTCTATTTGAACCAACTTTAGATTATGTAATTGTTAAAATTCCAAGATGGAATTTTGATAAATTTGAAGGATGTGATAGAACTTTAGGTCTTCAGATGAAATCAGTAGGTGAGGTAATGGGAATTGGTAGATCTTTCATTGAAGCATTGCATAAAGCAACTCAATCACTGGAAATTAAAAGAAATGGTTTAGGAGCAGATGGAAAAGGATATTCAGATTACCAACAGGTTATAAATAAGCTTACAAACGCAAGTTGGGACAGGGTTTTTGTTATTTATGATGCTATTAATATGGGTATTTCATTGGACAGGATACATGAAATCACCAGAATAGACATGTGGTATTTAAGACAGTACGAGTCTCTTGTAAACTTAGAAAGAGAAATTTCAGATTTTAATATAAATACTATTTCTAAGGATTTAATGTTGGAGGCCAAACAAAAAGGTTTTGCCGATCGTCAAATTGCTCATATGCTTGGTTGTTTGGAGAGTGTAGTTAATAAAAAACGAAAAACTTTTAATATAAATAGAGTTTACAAACTTGTTGATACTTGTGCTGCAGAATTTAAGGCACAAACTCCTTATTATTATTCTACTTTTGAAGAAGAGATCCAGCTTTCTGATGGGACTGTTTTTACTCAAAACGAAAGTAAAGTTTCAGATAAAAAAAAGATCATTGTTTTAGGTTCTGGTCCAAATAGAATTGGACAAGGAATTGAATTTGATTATTGTTGTGTTCATGGGGTTTTAGCATCTTCTGAATGTGGTTATGAAACCATTATGATTAATTGTAACCCTGAAACTGTTTCAACTGATTTTGATACTGCTGATAAACTTTATTTTGAGCCTGTTTTTTGGGAACATATTTATGATATAATCGAACATGAAAAACCTGAAGGAGTTATTGTACAACTCGGTGGACAAACAGCTTTGAAATTAGCAGAAAAATTAGACAGATATGGTGTAAAGATAATGGGTACTACTTATCAAGCTTTAGATTTGGCTGAAGATAGGGGGAGTTTTTCAACTTTACTTAAAGATAATAACATTCCTTATCCCGAATTTGGGGTAGCTGAAACTGCAGATCAGGCTTTAAAATTATCAGATACACTTAATTTTCCAATATTGGTTAGACCATCATATGTTTTGGGTGGTCAAGGAATGAAAATTGTAATAAACAAAGAAGAGTTAGAAGCTCATGTAGTTGATCTTTTACAAAAAATACCAAATAATAAACTATTATTAGATCATTATTTAGAAGGTGCAATTGAAGCAGAAGCAGATGCTATTTGCGATGGTGAAAATGTTTTAATAATTGGAATCATGGAACATATTGAACCTTGTGGTGTTCATTCAGGTGATTCAAACGCAACACTACCTCCTTTTAATCTTGGAAAGTTAGTTATGCAACAAATTATTGATCATACTAATAAAATTGCAATTTCATTAAAAACTGTTGGTCTTATTAATATTCAATTTGCTATTAAAAATGAAATTGTATATATAATTGAAGCAAACCCTAGAGCTTCAAGAACGGTTCCTTTTATTGCAAAAGCTTATAAACAACCTTACGTTAACTATGCAACTAAAGTTATGTTAGGTGAGCTTAAGGTGTCCGACATTGATTATAAACCTAACTTAAAAGGCTTCGCTATTAAACAACCTGTTTTTTCTTTCAATAAATTTCCAAATGTAAATAAAAGTTTAGGCCCTGAAATGAAAAGTACCGGTGAAAGTATTTTATTTATTGATGATTTAAAAGATGATCAATTCTACGAATTATACTCTAGAAGAAAAATGTACTTAACTAAATAATAATATTTTATATTAGTTGTTATGGAAATTGGTTTTAACATATTAATATTATCAGTTCTAGTACTAATTACTTACAATTTATTTTCTAAAAATAAAAAATCAGATTCATTAATAGGATCTGATTTAAGTGATGAAATCACTAGCTTAAGGATTCAATTGGGAGTGAAAAATGAACAAATAAGATCTCTGAAAGAGTCTAAAGAATTAGAATCCGAAAATTTAAAAAAAGAATTTAAAATTTTAGCAAATTCAATTTTAGAGGAGAATTCAGAAAAATTTAAAAAACAAAACAAAGATCAAATTGGTTCAATCTTAGAGCCACTTGGTGAAGAAATAAAAAAATTTAAGAAAAAAATTGAGGATAATAATATAGATTTTGTTGAAAGAAATACTGTTTTAGATCAAAAAATACAAAGTTTAAGTAAATTAAATGAGCAGTTAAGTAAGGATGCTAATAATCTTGCAAGCGCTTTGAAAGGTGATTCCAAAACACAGGGTGATTGGGGTGAAGCTCAACTGGAAGTTTTATTAGAAAAATCGGGACTAATGAAAGATGTCCATTATAGTACACAAGGCGGATACAAAGATGAAGAGGGTAATACTAAAAAGCCTGATTTTATTGTTAGTCTACCTGATAACAAGCATTTAATTATTGACTCAAAAGTTTCCCTTACAGCCTATGAATTATTTTACAATTCTGAAAAAGATGATCAGAAGGAAAATTTAAAAAACCATATTATTAGTATTAGAAATCATTTTAAGGACCTTAGCTCTAAAAATTACACTGATCTTTATGGTATAAATACACCTGATCAGGTATTTATGTATATTCCAATTGAACCAGCTTTGTTTTTAGCTTTACAAGAGGATAAAAATATTTTTATGGATGCTTATGATAAGCGAGTTGTTTTAGTTTCTAATACAACACTTTTATCGACATTGAGAGTTGTCTCTGAACTTTGGCAGTTTGATGATCAAAAAAGAAATGTATTAGAAATTGCTAAACAATCAGGCTTATTATACGATAAATTTGAAGGCTTTGTTTCGGATTTAATTAAAGTTGGAAATAATATTAATAGTTCACAACATAGCTATCAAGATGCAATGAATAAACTTTCAGAGGGGAAAGGAAATTTAGTAAGTAAAGTTGAAAACTTAAAAAAATTAGGTGCAAAAACTAAAAAAAACTTACCACAAAAACTTTTAGATAGATCAAATCAATAACTAATTTTAAAGTCCCGTATAGTTTGAAGGAGAAATTTTCTTTAATTCATTTTTAATTTCACTACTTATGTTTAATGTATCAATAAATTGATGAATTGTATCTCGGTTTATAGATGTATTTTTTCTTGTCAATTCTTTTAAGGTTTCATAAGGATTTGGATACCCTTCTCTTCTTAAAATAGTTTGAATTGCTTCGGCTATAACTGCCCAGTTATTATTTAAATCATCTTCTATTTTAATTTTATTTACAATCAATTTATTAATTCCTTTAATTGTAGATTTAATTGCTATGGAAGAATGACTAAATGGAACTCCAACATTTCTAAGCACAGTGCTATCGGTAAGATCTCTTTGTAATCTCGAAATAGGTAACTTTAATGATAAGTGTTCAAATAAAGCATTTGCTAAGCCTAAATTTCCTTCAGAATTTTCAAAATCAATAGGATTTACTTTGTGAGGCATTGCAGATGATCCCACTTCGTTTTTATTTATTTTTTGTTTAAAATAATCCATTGAAATATAAGACCAAACATCTCTGTTGAAATCAATAATTATAGTATTTATTCTTTTTAAACAATCAAATAATGATGCTAAATGATCATAATGTTCAATTTGTGTTGTTGGAAAAGAATGATAAAGTCCTAAGTCACTAACTAATGAATTGGCAAAAGTTTTCCAATCAATTAAAGGAAAAGCAATTATATGAGCATTAAAGTTCCCAGTAGCTCCTCCAAATTTTGCTGCTAACGGAATTGAATGTAGAAATTTTAATTGTTCAAGAATTCTAACTTTGAAAACGTCAATTTCTTTTCCCAGTCTTGTTGGTGAAGCTGGTTGACCGTGAGTACGTGCTAACATAGAAATGTTAGAATATTCTAAAACTTTTTCATCTAATAAATCTATTAATTTATTTAACTCTGGAATGTAAACTTTAGATAATGCATCTTTTATTGAAATTGGAACAGCTGTATTATTTATATCTTGAGATGTAAGTCCAAAGTGTATATATTCTGAATATTTATCTAATTGTAATTCTTTAAATTTATTCTTAATAAAATATTCAACCGCTTTCACATCATGATTGGTTTCTTTTTCAATCTCCTTAATTGCGATAGCATCTTCGTAAGTAAAGTTTAAATAGATTTTTTTTATTTTCTCTATTGATTTTTTAGGGAAACTTTTTAATGCAGGAATTTCAGTTTTTGTTAAAGCTATAAAGTACTCAATTTCAACTAATACTCTGTATTTAATTAGAGCTTGTTCAGAAAAATACTTACTATAGTCTTTTGTCTTGTTGTAGTATCTACCATCAATTGGAGTAATAGCGTTAAGATTATTTAACTTCATGAGCTTTCCATTTAAAAAGAATACAAATGTAAGCTTTTTTAAAAATATTATTTTCTATTAAGAACTTTAAATTCTTCGTAACATCCACTAATAGCATCAAGAATTTGTAAATCATTTGCGCTAAGAATAAAACTATCAGAAAAATTACAATTTCTTAAAATTTCATCAATATCTATTTTTTGAACTTGAAGTAATTCAACCAATGTTTCTCTATCGAATTTTGAAGAAAGAAGTTCTCTTATTCTAAAATCTTCTTTCATTTGTTGTAGCTTTTTAAACTGTCTAGGCTGTTTTCCAAATAAATTGTAAAGAAAATCTGCTGGATTAAAAATTGCACTAATAACTTTGGAAAATGCACCTGAATTTCTGGATCCTCCCTCATATCCTCTTGAGGGTAATCCAGGAATGCTGTAACGATAAGATTGGCTTACAGGAACATTTTTTGCGTCTATTTCAAGATATCCTGTTAATTCATATGGTTTTACAATAACTTCCTCCAATGCGTATGCCAGTTCAGTCAATTGAATTTTAGAATTTTCAAATTTTAATAAATCATTAGTTACTCTAACTTTTATTGATTTAAAACCTAGATATGATAAATAAAGTGTGTCATTTAATTTTGCAGGAATTTCAAACTTCCCCTTTCTGTCAGAAATAACTCCAACTACTTGACTTAAATTGATTACATGTACACTTGGAATAGGTTTGTTATCTGAAGAATTTTCAACAAATGCTGTAAGATTTTGAGAAAAAGTTATGTTTGAATAAAATCCAAAAACGAGTGTAAATAATAAAAATTTATAAAATTTAATCATGAATTTCAAAAATACAAGTAATTAAATATATTCTATCATTTTATATAAAAATTATAAAAAAATTAAGATATAAAATTTATTAATTTTTTTATTGCTAATGACCTATGACTAATAATATTTTTTTCATTTATTGATAATTCAGCAAAAGATTTTGAATAACCAGCTGGTCTAAAAATAGAATCATAACCAAATCCATTTTCTCCAATTGGATTTTTTAAGATTTCACCATTTATTATTCCTTCAAAAGTGTGGATTTTATTTTTAATTATTAAAGCTATTATTGTTTTAAACCTTGCACTTCTGTTCTTTTTTTTTTTTAATTTTTTCAATAACTTATTGATATTATCATTAGAATCACAGGCTTCACCAGCATAACGAGCGGAATAAACGCCTGGCTCTCCATTTAAAGCTTCTACTTCTAAACCGGTATCATCTGAAAAAACATTAGTATTAAATTTATTGTAAATGTATTTTGCTTTATAAATAGCATTGCCCTCAATTGTATTTTCATTCTCTGGAATATCATCACTGAACTTTAAGTCTTTAAGGCTTATGATCTTTACATTATTAGGGATAATCTTGTTGATTTCTAACAATTTATTTTGATTTCCAGTTGCGAATATTAAATCTATATGTTTAATCATTATGATATGGGTGATTGTTTAAAATTGTAAAAGCTCTATATAATTGTTCTGTAAAAAACAACCTAATTATTTGATGTGAAAATGTCATTTTAGACAGAGATATTAATCCATTTGATTTGGCATATACTTCCTTTGAAAATCCAAAAGCTCCTCCGATAACAAAAATAATTGTTTTACTTTCTTTAAGTTTCATTTTTAAAAAATCAGCAAATTTTCTTGAGTTATAGTTTTCTCCTTTTTCATCGAGTAAAAAAAGAAGGTTATTATTTTTAATTTTTTTTAAAATATTTTCGCCTTCAATTCTTTTTATTTCATTTTCACTATTTTTTTTTGTTTTTATCGAATTGACTTCTATTATTTGAAATTTATTAAAAAAATTAATTCGTTTTACATAATTACTTATTAGATTAATTAATTCATGATTTTTTGTTTTTCCAACTACGATTAACTTAATCTCCATAAACCTTATAATTGATAAATTTTAATTTATATTTAATATGTAAATATATACTATTGGATAATATTAGTTTTCTAAAGTTTATAATTGATTAATCATGAATTTTATTGATGTAATTATTCCTCTTCCACTAAAATCTTCTTTTACATACAGTGTTAATGAAAGTGAATTTAATTTTCTTAATCCGGGCTATAGAGTTATGGTTCCTTTTGGGAAATCTAAATTTATTACAGGAATAGTTTTACGAAAACATAATGAAGTACCAACTTCTTATGAGCCTAAAGAGATAGAATTTATTATTGACGACAAGCCATGTATTACATTAAAACAATTAAGTTTCTTTAGTTGGATTTCAGAATATTATATGACACCATTAGGGCAAGTAATTAAGGTTGCTTTGCCAAAATTATTATTACTTAAAAGTGAAAGTGAAATATTATTATTAAAAAGAGATGTTTCTGATATTAATATTAGTAAAAATTCAAAGTTGGTGTTTGATTTATTAATGATTAGTGAAAAGTTAACTTATAAAGATTTAATATTAAAATTTGAAAAATCAACAATAAATAAAGTTTTGAATGAATTACTGACTCATTCAATAATTACTTTAAAAGAAGAAGTTTATGATTATTTTAAACCTAAAGTAATTAATTTGATTTCCATTAATCGAAGTATTTGTTTAAAAGACTTAAAGGAAATGTTAATTGGTAAAAGATCTCAACTAATTGTTGCTAACGACTTAGTTTCTAATAAAAATAATTCAAAATTTACTTATAACGAATTGATTAAGTTGTATGGTGTTTCAAGAGAAACTATTAACAAATTAATTAAATCTAAAATTTTAATTAAATCTTCAGAAATAATTAATCGAACTCAATTTGAAATAGAAGAATTAGTTATGCCTAAAAAATTAAGTGATGATCAAAACAACGCTCTACTTGAAATAGAGTCAAGTTTTATTGACAAAAATGTTTCTCTTTTACATGGCGTTACATCATCAGGGAAAACTGAGATATATGTTAATTTGATTGAAAAAGAGTTATTAAAGAATAATCAGGTATTGTATTTAGTGCCTGAAATTGCATTAACAACTCAGTTGATAGTACGATTGAAAAAATATTTTGGTGAAAAATTATTAGTATATCATTCAAAATATTCTTTAGATCAACGAACCGAAATTTGGAATACTGTTTTAGAAAATCCGGGTAAAATAATTTTAGGAGCCAGATCATCAATTTTTTTACCATACAATAAACTAAGTCTTATAATAGTAGATGAAGAGCATGAAAATGCTTTCAAACAATTTAATCCAGCACCAAGATATAATGCAAGAGATTGCGCAATTTATTTAGGAATGACTTATAGTGCAAAAACATTATTAGGGTCTGCAACTCCTAGTATTGAGTCTTATTATAATGCTATTTCTAATAAATATGGATTAATTAAATTAAATAAAAGATATAAAGGTATTGAGTTGCCAGAAATTTTTTTAGAAGATTTAAGAGAATCTACTATTAAAAACAAAATGACAGGAAGTTTTTCCGAAAATTTATTAGCAAACATTAAATATACTCTTGAGGATAAAAAACAAGTAATTATTTTTCAGAACAGAAGAGGTTATTCTCCTTATCAAGAATGCGAATCTTGTGGTTATGTTTTTCATTGTAAAAATTGTGATGTTGCATTAACATATCATAGAGTTTCCGACGAACTAAAGTGCCATCATTGCGGATACTGTGTAAATGATGAGGATAAATGTATAAAATGCTCATCTAATTCACTAGTTAAAAAGGGTTTAGGCACTCAGAAGATTGTTGAAGAATTAACAGAGTATTTTCCTAAATATAGAGTAGAAAGAATGGATCAAGACTCAACTAAGAATAAAAATTCATTTTTCAAATTAATTAATGATTTTGAAGAAAATAAATTTCAAATACTAGTTGGTACGCAAATGCTTAGTAAGGGTTTGGATTTTAAAAACGTAGAACTAGTAGGAGTAATTAACGCTGACAACTTAATTTATTTTCCAGATTTTCGATCTCAAGAAAAATGTTTTCAATTAATTCAACAGGTGGCAGGAAGATCAGGCAGATACAAATCTCAAGGAAAGGTTATAGTCCAGACATTTAATCCTAAGCACAGTATAATGATGAAAATTAAGAAAAATGATTACTTAGGAATGTTTAATGAACAATTGAAAGAAAGACATTTGTTTGATTACCCACCTTATACTAGAATTATTAAAGTCGTTCTAAAAAACAAGAGTAAAGAAACCTTGAGAACAGGTGCAATTTGGTTTACTAAAAGTTTAAAAACTAGGTTTGAAAACAAAGTTTTTGGTCCAGAATTCCCTCTAATTCCAAGAATTCAAAATAGATATATTAATATTATTCAAATTAAAATTCCAATTAATGAAAACTTGCTGAAAAGTAAAAAAATAATTCTAAAAATAGTTTCTAGTTTTGAATCAATTTCAAAATTTAGAAGTATTCAAATTTCTATTGACGTTGACCCTTATAATTAAATACGTTTAGAATTTTGTTTGTGTATATTAAAAATGTATTTTTGCGACCAATTTTTAATAAAATATATGAATCATTACGAGGCTGTTTTCATTCTAAATCCCGTTTTATCTGAAGATCAGGTAAAGGAGACAGTAAAAAAATTCGAAAACTTTTTAATCAGCGAAGGATCAGAAATTATCTCAGTTGAAAACTGGGGACTAAAAAAATTAGCTTATTCCATTCAAAACAAACAAAGTGGATTTTATAATCTTATAGATTTTAAAGCTGCCAATACCACAGTTGAATTGTTTGAAACTGAATTAAAACGAGACGAAAGGATTATGCGTTATTTAAATGTCAAATTAGACAAATATGCTGATGCTTGGTCTGTTAAAAGAAGAGAACGTAACACTAAAAAAGCTTAATTATGTCAACATTAGAACAAGCAGGTAAAGCAAATCAGGGAGAAATAAGATATCTTACTCCACTAGATATTGCTACAAAAAACAGCAAAAAATATTGTATGTTTAAAAGATCTGGTATCAAATATGTTGATTACAAGGATCCAGATTTTCTTTTAAGATTTATTAACGAACAAGGTAAGATTTTGCCAAGAAGATTAACAGGAACATCTTTAAAATACCAAAGAAAAGTTTCAGTTGCTGTTAAAAGAGCAAGACATTTGGGACTTTTACCTTATCAAGCAGACATGTTAAAATAATATTATGGAATTAATTTTAAAAAATGATGTACCTAATTTAGGTTTCAAAGATGACTTAGTTTCTGTTAAAAACGGATATGGAAGAAATTTCTTAATTCCACAAGGACTAGCTATACTAGCTACTCCATCTTCAAAAAAAGTTTTAGCTGAAAACATTAAACAAAGAGAATTTAAAGAAAAAAAAGTTATTGATGAAGCTAATAAATTAGTTAAAAAACTTGATAAGTTAGAACTCAAAATATCAGCTAAATCTGGAACAGGTGGTAAGTTATTTGGTTCTATTTCGAGTACTGATCTAAATAGTGAATTGTCTAACCTTGGTTTTGATTTTGATAAAAAAATTATTAAAATCGTGGGAGGTTCTGTCAAACGACTTGGTACTAATGTAGCTTCTTTAAGACTGCATAGGAACGTTATTCACGAATTATCTTTTGAAGTTGTTAAGGCTACAGACTAAACTTATTTAATAATATTTTTAAATCTGATTCTATTTTCTTAAAAAAATCAGATATTTGTTTTATTATTAATTTAAATTAATGTCTAACTCACCTTCTAACCCTAAAGGAACTAGAGATTTTCTTCCTTCTGAACTTTCTAAAAGAAATCACATTATTGATATTCTAAAGAAGAATTTCAAAAATTTTGGTTTTTCAGAAATTGAAACTCCGGCTTTAGAAAAAAACAGTACTCTTTTAGGAAAGTATGGAAATGAGGGTGATAGATTGGTTTTTAAGATTCTTAATTCTGGTGAAAAAGTAAAAAAAGCTGATATTGAAGCGTTAAAATCAAATAATCTTAATTCTTTTACTAAATCAGTGTCTGAAAAAGGTCTTAGGTATGATTTAACAGTTCCTTTGGCAAGATACGTTGCACAGCATCAAAATCATTTAATCTTCCCTTTTAAGCGCTTCCAGATTCAAAATGTTTGGAGAGCAGATCGTCCCCAACATGGAAGATTTCAAGAATTTACTCAATGTGATGCTGATGTTGTAGGTAATAATTCTATTATTCAAGAAATTGAATTAATTAAATTATACGATAAAGTTTTTACTGAATTAGGTTTTGATGATTTAGTTTTTAAAATTAATCATAGACTTATTTTAAAAGGTATTGCAGAATATTTAGGAATAGCTTCTAATTTAAATGAATTTATTTCAATAATTGATAAGCTCGATAAGATAGGAATTGAATCAGTTGTAAAAGAAATTAAAGATATGTTTAGTAATGTTTCAATTTCTAAACTTGAAAACTTATTAAAAAATAAATCATTAAGTTTTGACAATATTTCATCAATACTTTGTGATATACCATTAGCAGTGGAAGGCTTAGATGATTTAACCAGTATTTTTGATTTTATTTCTAATAAATCAATTAACAACGAAATTAAATTTGATTTAACACTTGCTAGAGGGTTAAATTATTATACAGGAACAATTATCGAAGTTTCTTCAAAATCTAATACTAGATTGGGTTCTTTAGGTGGAGGTGGAAGATATGACGATTTAACTTCATTGTTTAATATGAAAAATACTAGTGGTGTTGGTATTTCTTTTGGTCTGGATAGAATTTTTATTTTAATGGAAGAAAGAAATCTTTTCCCTGATCATCTTAAAAATAGTTTTGATGTTATTGTAATCAATTTTGGAATTAATTACTTAAAAGAAATTTATCCCGTAATCGATCGATTAAGAAATCAAAATAAAAAAGTATTAATATACCCTGATCAAGTTAAGCTTAACAAGCAATTTTCTTATGCTAATAAACACAATGCTTCATATGCTATTGTTTTTGGTGAAAACGAATATAATAATAAAGAAATTATAGTTAAAAATATGATTGAAGGAACTCAATCAACTTATAATTTAAATAAAATTGATTCGATCATATTTTAGTTAACTACTGTTTGATTAAAACGTAATTCTTCTGTTTTAAAATTTCTAGAATGAAAAACATAGCTGTTATTGGGGGTGGTGCTGCAGGATTTTTTTCAGCAATTTCTGTTAAAAATCATTATTCAACCTATAACGTAGTATTGTTTGAAAAAAGTTCTAAATTTCTTTCAAAAGTAAAAATTTCAGGTGGTGGTCGTTGTAATGTTACAAATTCAACAAATGATATTAGAATATTGTGTAATGCATATCCAAGAGGAGGTAAAAAACTTAAAAATATATTTCATCAATTTGGAACTGAAGATACTAGAAACTGGTTTGAAGAAAGGGGAGTGCCGTTAAAGGTCGAACCTGACGGAAGAGTATTTCCTGTTTCTAATAATTCACAATCTATAATAGATTGTTTAGTTCATGAATGTGAAAAAAATAATATTTTAATAAAATTTTTAAGATCTGTAAAACGTCTATCAAAAGTAAAATCAAAATGGATTATTAATTTCAATGACAATAGTTCTTCTGATTTATTTGATAGTATTATTGTAGCCTCTGGTGGCAGTCCAAAATTAAAAGGATTTGATTGGTTAAAAAATTTAGGTCATAAAATCATTAATCCAATTCCTTCTCTTTTTACATTTAATATGCCAAAAGAATCAATTATTAGTTTATCTGGAATTGCTCTTAAACAAGTAAGGATAAAAATTATAGATACTAAAATAGATTTATTAGGACCTCTTCTAATTACACATTGGGGGATGAGTGGTCCTGTTATTTTAAAAGCATCATCAATAGGTGCCCGAGATTTGTTTGAAAAAGAATATTCTTTTGATCTACAGATAAATTGGTTAATTGATAGAAATACAGAGATCTTATTTAAGAAATTGCAAGATTATTCCATGCTTTTTTCCAATAAATTATTATCAAAACAAAATCCATTTGATTTGCCTTCCCGTCTTTGGCTATTTCTAATTGAAAAATCTAATTTAAATGATAATAAAAAATGGGGAGAACTAGGTAAAAAAAATATGAGAAAACTCATCGAATTTTTAACAAAAGATTTTTATTCTGTAAGTGGTAAAACAACTTTTAAAGAAGAATTTGTTACTTGTGGAGGGGTTTCGTTAGAAAATATTGAATTAAAAACTATGCAAAGTAAAATTGTAACTGACCTTTATTTTGCTGGTGAGGTACTTGATATTGATGGTATAACAGGTGGATATAATTTTCAATCTGCTTGGAGTACTGGATTTATAGCAGGTAAACTAGGAGGTGAATTTTATTAGTAGCGAGAGGGAGATTTGAACTCCCGACCTCCGGGTTATGAATCCGACGCTCTAACCAACTGAGCTATCTCGCCATTACAAAATGCGCGTAAATATATAAACAAATTATATAGGGGCAAACTAAGAAGAAAAAATAATTAAAATTCTTTTTTAGAATTGATTTAATCTATATATTGCCAGTTATGGTATTAAAAGAAAAGTTCGAAATAGAGTTTCCAATTCAAGCTTCACCGCACATGTTATATCAATATATTTCATCTGCCTCTGGATTATGCGAGTGGTTTGCTGATGATGTAAATTCTAGAGGAAAATCTTTCTCTTTTCTTTGGGACGGATCCGAGGAAATTGCTGATTTAATTTCATCTAAGTCTGATTCTTTTGTTAAATATAGATGGATGGATGATTCTGATGATCAAGACAAATGTTTTTTTGAAATTAGAATTGTTGTTGATGAGATAACTAAAGACGTTTCCTTAATGGTAACTGACTTTGCTTATGAAGATGAAGTCGAAGAATCTAAAATGATTTGGGAAAGTCAAATATCTGATTTAAAAAAACTGGTAGGTTCATCTTAATTATTCATGATAAATTATAACGAAAATTATATTAATAAATCCGATTCTGATTTATTAAACAGAGGTTTTCTATACGGAGATTCGGTTTTTGAATCTATAAGAATTGTAAATAATAAAATTATTTTTTGGGAAGATCATTATATGCGTTTAATGTCTTCTATGAGAATAATTAGAATTGAAATTCCACAAAGTTACACTCCAGATTTTTTTAAATTACAAATTACAAACACAATTTCTAAAGTTAATTCTAGTTTTACAGGCAGAGTTAGATTGACTATTTTCAGAGAGGGAGGCGGGTACTATACTCCAGAGTTGTCGTCTCCTAGTTTTATTGTTAATTGTAGTGTAATTGACAGTAAAGAGTTCTTTTTAAAAGACTCTGATTTTAAAGTTGATTTATTTAAGGACTATTACATCCAAAACGATTTGCTTTCAAATTTAAAAACTAATAATAAATTAATTAATGTTCTTGCTGGTATTTATGCTAATGAAAATAATTTAGATAATTGTATTTTATTAAATAATAAAAAAAATGTTACTGAATTTCTAAATGGCAATCTTTTTATCGTTCGTGGAAATAAAATTATAACTCCAAATTTAGATTCTGGATGTTTAAAGGGTATTATGAGAAAAAAAATTATTGAATACGTTAAACTACTTCCCGAATTTTCTATTGAAGAAACCGTAATATCTCCTTTTGATTTACTTTCAGCAAATGAAATATGGTTAACAAATTCAATTTCAGGTATAATAAACGTGACAAATTATAGAAACAAATCTTTTTCTAATGATATTGCTAAAATCTTTATTGATTTCTTGAATAAAAAAGTATCTAATATTTAATTGTGTTGTGGGTTATCTGGTGAATTTGACCAGAGTAAATATTTTCCTCCTAATTTTTCTAACTTTTCTTTCCAAATATTATTTAGATTGTTAAAACATAATGTTTCGATATTTTCGCTTTTAGCTATTATCCAAGAGTTATTTTTTAATTCATTTTTCAGTTGACCTTCGTCCCAGCCAGAATAACCTAAAAAAAATTTTATCTCACTGCTTTTTATTTTTTTATCATTAATTAGTTTTACAAGTGAATTAAAATCCCCTCCCCAAAATAGTTTGTCATTTATCTTAACTGAATTTTCTATAAGTAAAGGGACTTTATGTATAAAGTAAAGATTCTCTTTTTCAACTGGACCTCCATTATATATCGGAAAATCATAATTAAATTCTGGAATCAAATCTAAGGTTGAATAATTAGATTTTTTATTTAAAATGAACCCAACAGACCCTAATTCATTTTGTTCTGCAATTAAAACAACAGAGCGACTGAAGTTTAAATCATGTTGAATTGTTGGTTCTGCAAATAAAAGATATCCTTTTTTCAACTTAAAACACTCATATTAAGTGAATTGAATCCATTGTTAAATTCAATGTTTGTCATCATTTTCTTACCCTCTAGTTTTAATTCTAAGACCTCTAATAGTCCATTTCCTGTTGAAACTAATAATGTGTTTTTATTCATCATTATTGTTCCTGGCTCAAGTTTTTTCTCAATTGTATTAGAATATTCTCTTGATTTATAAATTTTTATTATTTTATTATTAACTGAAGACCATGCTGATGGAAAAGGAGAAAGTCCTCTTACAAAATTATTAATTTCATTTGTAGATTTTTTCCATTGAATTCTTGTATTTTCTCTATTTAATTTAGGTGCCTTTAAATATTTTTCACTCTCATTTTGTTTAATGCCTTTAAAATTTTTACTACTAATTTTTTCTAAAGTTGATAATATAGTAATTGCACCTATTTTTTTTAATTTAATATATAATTCTCCTGTGTTTTCATTTTTAGAAATTGGAACTCTTTTCTGTTCTATTATTTCACCACAATCAATTTTTTCATTTATATAGAATGTTGAAACACCAGTTTCTTTAAGTCCGTTTATAATTGCCCAATGAATTGGTGCAGCTCCTCTTAAATTTGGTAATATAGAAGCGTGTAAATTTATTGTTCCTTTTTCTGGAATTTCCCAAAGTATTTTAGGCAACATCCTAAAAGCAACTACTATAAAGATATCTGGATTTAAATTTTTTATTTCATTAATAAAATTTGAATCTTTTAAGTTTTTTGGTTGCAGTATTTTTAGGTTTTTTTTCAATGAATAATCTTTAACATCTGATGTTTTTATTTTTTGTCCTCTTCCAGCTTGTTTATCTTCAGAGGTAACAACTGCAACAATATTATGGTCTGATTTTACAAGAACATCTAAGCATTCAACTGCAAAATCCGGAGTTCCCATAAATATAATATTCATATTTTTTTAAAATTTATAGTTTGTAAAATGTTATCGATCCTATTTGATACACTATTTTTTTCTAATACAATTACTTCAACTTTTAACTCTTTATAAATTTTCACAATCTCTTCATGAATTTGTTTACATTGATCAAAACTTTCATATCGTACATTATCATTAACATAGATATCCTTCCAAGGTGGAAGTATGAAGATTTTATCGTAAACAATTTTTTTCGCACTTTCTATAAAGTAATTATCATATTTAATTTTTATAAAATTTAAATAGGCAATTATTTCGTGTACTCCTCTATCAAAAAATGTAATATCACTTTTTTGAGTTTTATTGTATTGATTAGATCTTAAAATCATCAATCGTTTACTAAATTCTATAGGATCCTTTAAAAAAAACTGTTTTACCCCTTTTTTTTGCTCACTCTCTGTTATATCTCTAACAATTTCGTTTTCACAATTGTAGCCCTTTTTTTCTAACCCTTTTATAAGTTCAGTTTTTCCAGTTCCAGGACCTCCAGTTATTAATATTTTTTTATTCATAATATGCTATGCAAAATAAACAATTAATAGTACTTTCTATATATATTTGCCATGTGAATAATGATAATAATGATTTTTACGAAAGGTTAGAAAAACAATTATCAGATTCTTCTTCTTGGCCAAGTTTATATAGATTTAAGTTTATTATTAAATCGGAAATTAATGATATTGATCAACTTAAGTCTATTTTTAATGATATTAAAAATGTTGATATTTCGTCTCGAGTTTCTTCTAATAAAAAATTCACAAGTTTTTCGATAACAGCAATAATGAAATCTCCGAGTGTTATCATCAAAAAATACAAATTAGCCTCAAAGATTAATGGAATTATTTCATTATGATTTAATTTTATTAAATTTGCTAAACTTCATTTTTTAAACAACCCATAAATTGATAGATAACTTACAATACAACACAGAACGTTCTAAGCTCATAATTCCAGAGTATGGAAGACATTTACACAAGATGATTGATCAAGCTCTTGCTTGTGAGAATAGAGATGAACGAAGTAATATAGCAAAAGCAATAATAGGTGTTATGGGAAATATGAACCCGCATCTTAGAGATGTTCCTGAATTTCAACATAAATTATGGGATCAATTATTTATTATGTCTGATTTTGCTTTAGATATTGATTGCCCGTATCCTCTTCCATCTAAAGAGGTGTTCGATCAAAGACCAGATAAACTAAAATATCCTCAAAATTTTCCTAAATATCGATTTTATGGAAATAATATTAAACGTATGATTGACGTTGCCGTTAACTGGGAAGATGGGGAAATGAAAAAAGAACTTATTTATGTTATAGCAAATCACATGAAAAAGTGTTTTTTAAACTGGAATAAAGATACAGTTGAAGATGATGTTATTTTTAAACATTTAAATGAGCTCTCAAATGGAAAAATTAATTATTCTATTGAAGATAAGCCATTGTCAGATTCTGAAAATCTTATTAAGTTAACAAACAAAAAGTTCACTAAAACTCCTGTTCATAAAAACAATAAGAAGCACTATAGAAATTTTAAAAAAAGGAGTAATAATTAATTGTTTTTAAATGGGTACTTTTTCAATTCAAGGCGGTACAAAATTAAAAGGTGAAGTAATTCCTCAAGGTGCAAAAAATGAAGCCTTACAAGTTATTTGTGCTTGTTTATTGACAAAAGATAAAATTGTAATTGATAATATTCCTGAAATAATTGACGTTTTAAAATTAATTGATCTTATTAAGTTCTCTTGGAGTTAAAGTAATAAGAATTAAAAAAAATAAATATTCTTTTCAAGCTGATAATGTAAATATTGATTACCTGAATTCAAAGGAATTTAAAATTAAAGGCAGTAGTTTAAGAGGGTCAATTATGATAGTAGGTCCTTTATTAGCTAGATTCGGTAAGGGATATATTCCAAAACCTGGAGGTGATAAAATTGGAAGAAGAAGATTAGATACTCATTTTCTTGGTTTGATTAAACTAGGAGCATCTTTTAGATATAATAAAGAAGAATATTTTTACGGCGTTGAAGCCAAAGAGTTAAAGGGATCATTTATTTTACTTGATCAGGCTTCTGTTACTGGAACTGCTAATGTTTTAATGGCATCTGTTTTAGCAACTGGAAAAACTGAGATTTATAATGCCGCTTGTGAACCTTACATACAACAGTTATGTAAGATGTTAATTTCTATGGGAGCTGATATTTCGGGCTTAGGTTCAAATCTATTGACTATTAACGGTGTCAAAACTTTAAACGGATGTACTCACAAGGTTTTGCCTGATATGATTGAAATAGGTAGTTGGATAGGCTTAGCAGCAATGACTAAAAGTAGAATTACTATAAAAAATGTTAGTTGGGAAAATTTAGGACAAATACCTAATGTTTTTAGAAAGCTTGGTATTAAATTAGAAAAACAAAATGACGACATTTTTATTGATGAACATAATGATGGTTATGAAGTTCAAAATTATATTGATGGCTCAGTTTTAACTATTTCTGATGCACCTTGGCCTGGATTTACACCAGACTTATTGAGTATTATTTTAGTTGTAGCAACGCAAGCTAAGGGAAGTGTACTAATTCATCAAAAAATGTTTGAAAGCAGATTGTTTTTTGTAGATAAATTAATAGATATGGGTGCTAAAATAATATTATGTGACCCACATAGAGCGAATGTAATAGGTCATAATTTTACTTCACAATTAAAAGCAACTACAATGGTTTCTCCAGATATAAGAGCAGGTATTTCATTATTAATAGCTGCGCTTTCTGCGAAAGGCAAAAGTATAATTCATAATATTGAACAAATCGATAGGGGATATGAAAATATTGACGAGAGGCTTAGGGCTCTTGGTGCTAAAATCGAGAGGATTTAATTTCGTTTAGATATTTTATTTCCAGTTGACCTCTGTCTTGTGCATTTAAATCTATTTACAGTATCATCCCTAAGTTTAATGTGTTTCGTTTTTCTACCTTGAACTCTTTTTCTCCACATTGCAAAACTTTTTGACTTCATCTCTCTTCTCATTAATTGGATGACTTCTTTTTCAGTTAATCCAAATTGAAATGTAATAGCTTCAAATGGGGTTCTATCTTCCCAAGCCATTTCTATTATTCTATCAATCTGAATAAGGTCAAGTTTAACCATATTATAAATTTTTTATATAATTATCTGCATTCAAAAGTAATTTTTCCTTTTTTAAGGGATCCATTTTATCGAAACTACTAATAAGCATTCTCATTCTTGGATTTTTTTTAAAAAACTCTCTTTGTTTGTCCATAAATGACCAAAATAATCCATCCCAGATATCACTCCAATCCCCTTTCTTATAATCACTCATTTTTATAATATAATTACTACTGCTTATATAGGGTTTTGTAGACATTAATCCGCCATCTGCAAATTGACTCATCCCATATACATTAGGAACCATTACCCAATCATAAGAATCAATAAAAAGTTCCATAAACCATCTGTAAACTTCATCAGGATCGAATTCGCATAATACCATAAAATTACCTAAAATCATTAGTCTTTCTATATGATTAGCATAACCAGACTTATTAACTTTTTTAATAGTATCATCAATAGGATCAATTCCTGTTGTTCCATTATAAAATGATTTAGGTATTTTTCTTTTAAAACCCCAATAATTCTTTGTTCTTTCTTCCGAACCTTTACAAATGTATACACCTCTAATAAATTCTCTCCAACCAATTATTTGTCTTATAAACCCCTCAGATGAGTTGAGTGGTATATTGTTTTTTTTATAAAACTCAATTGATTCATGAAGAATGTATTTTGGATCTAATAGACCTGAATTAATAAGCGGAGACAAAACACTATGATTTATTATAGATTCGTTTTTTAAAATAGCATCTTCATAAATTCCAAACTCATTAAATCTAGTTTTTAAAAAATTATTAAACCATTCTTTTGATGTTTTAAAATCTGTAGGATATAATTGTGATTCACCTAATTCTCCATAGTTTTTAGAAAAATACTTAGAAACATATTTTTTTGAACTATTGTAATTACTACTTTCAAGGTAGGAATATTCAATTACAGGTGTAGTTTTATTTTTTGGAAATTTTTTTCTATTTAAATCATCATAAGTCCATTTACCTCCTTCAGGTTTATTTTCATTGTTTAAAAGAATATTAAATTTTATTCTTTGATTTTTATAAAATGATGTTTGGAAAAGCTTTTTTTTAATTGGATTAAAGAAAGGATTCAATTCACTTTTTTTAGTTAAAAAAAGAGGATTTTCGTGAATATTTATATTAATATTTTTTTCTTCACATGAGGAAAATATTCTTTTTTCAAGCCAATTATCAATTGGATTATAGATGTCAATTTCTTGAGCTTTTATGTTTTTTAAAAATATTCTTATGTCAGATTCTTTGTCGTAAGAATTTATATATGTGACCTCTAATCCTTTGGCTTTCAGATAATCATAATAATTCATCATAGAGTCTCTATGAAATAGTATTTTTTGTTTATGAAAATTATAATGATTAAAAAATAAATGTTCTTCAATTAAATACGTAGTATTATTATTGTCAAACAATAAACTTTTTTCAAATAATTGATTTGGGAAAATTATATTTATTTTCAAGTGTTTAAAGCTTTTTTATAAGTTATTAGACATCTTTCTCTGGCTTCTTTATGATCAACTATTGGGCTTGTGTAATGATTTGTTTCAAATTCTGGCACCCATTTTTTTACATAATTAAATTGTTTATCAAATTTTTTAAGTTGTTCATGGGGATTAAAAATTCTAAAGTATGGTGCCGCATCTACTCCGCAACCTGCCACCCATTGCCAGTTTCCAACATTACTAGCAGTTTCATAATCAAACAGTTTTTCTCTAAAATACGCTTCACCCCATCTCCAATCAATAAGCAGATGTTTACACAAAAAACTACCTACTACCATTCTAACTCTGTTGTGCATAAATCCAGTTTCGTTTAATTCTCTCATTCCTGCGTCAACTAGCGGATATCCAGTTTGACCATTACACCATTTTGAAAAATCTTTTTCATCATTTAGCCATTCAATTCTATCATACTTTGGTTTAAAGCTTTCAATTACAGTTCTTGGAAAATGATAAAGTATTTGTTGAAAAAACTCTCTCCATATTAATTCTTTTAAAAAAGTATTATTAGTTGAATTATGAGCTTTTTTTATTAATTTTCTAGTACTAATTGTTCCAAACCTTAATTCTACTCCCGCTTTTGATGTTCCGTTTGAACTAGGGAAATTTCTTTTTGATTCATAATTATTTACTATCTGATCTGAAATATCACTTTTTAAAAACTTTATATTTGATTTAACAAATCCCATTGACTCAGAATTGAACTTATGTTCATTTGATATTAAATTTTCAATTAAATTTTCAGAACAATACTCAGGAACTCCATCTTCATTCATTTTAATGATCCATTTTTTAGAAAACGGAGTATAAACCCTGTATGGTGTTCCATCATCTTTTACAACTTCATTTTTTTCGAACAAAACATGATCTTTGTAATCGAGGAATTTTATTTTATTATCTTCCAAATAACTCTTAATAATACTATCTCTTTTAATTGAATATGGTGTGTAATCTCTGTTCGTATATACTTTTTGAACATCATGTTTGTTTATAAGATCTGAAAAAACATTTTTGGGATTTCCGTAAAAACATGAAATTGATTTATTTTTTTTTGACAAAAGATCATTCATATTTGAGATTGAATGAATTATATATTCAATCCTATGATCATTTTCTTTTAATTTATTTAAAATATTTTTATCAAAAATAAAAATTGGTAATACATTTTCTTTCTCTTTTAATGCATTGTACAAACCTTTATTGTCATCTAATCTTAGATCTCTTCTAAACCAAAATATTGAAATTTTATTCTTCAATTACGAAAGATTAATTGATGATATTCCACCATCAACACCAAATGTTTGTCCAGTAACCCATGAGCTACTATCACTTAGTAGATGAACAACTGAATTAGCTATATCTTTTGGATTTCCGTGTCTTTTTAGGGGATGTTTTTCACCTACTTTTTCTTTTTTTAAATCATTATTTAAAAATCTTTGAGCCATTGGTGTATCAGTAAGTGATGGTGCTATGACATTAACTCTTAATGAAGGAGCATACTCTGCTGCTAAGGATCTAGCAAAACCTTCAATTGCTCCTTTTGACGCCGAAACACTAGTATGAAATGGCATACCGACTTTTACAGCAACAGTACTAAATAATACAACACTAGAGTTTCCAGATTTTTTGAGATTATTTATTACTTTTTGTAATGACTTGACCATTGATAAAAAATTAATGTTCAAATCTTCTTCAAAAGTGCTAAGTTTTAGACTCCTAAATGGTCTAAGGTTAATGCTTCCAGGACAATAAACAAAACCATGTAATTCTTCAGGAATAGTTTCAGTGTTTAATTCTTCGTTTAAAACATCATATTTAATGTAATTAACATTTAAATCTTTAAAATTATCGTTAGACCTACTGGCAACATAAATATTATGTTGATTGTGTATTAGTTTTATAGTTTCGTAACCGATTCCGGATGATCCACCAATAAATAGAATATTTTTTTTCATGATATTATAATTTTCCAAAAAGTTTAATTAGTTTTTTTTCTCTGAATTTAAAAATCTGTTTAAGTTTATTTTTCACAAACAAGGGGTGAGCAATTTGACCTAAAATTCCAAACGGGATTTTATAATCTACAACATCTTCCATTTCAACACCTCCATCTATTTCTTTAATAAAATGTTTATGGTGCCATAATGAATATGGTCCAAACCTTTGTTCGTCAACAAAATATTCATTTTCTTTTACATGCGTAATTTCTGTAACCCATTTTAATGTGATTCCAAGAACAGGTGTTACTTTGTATTGTATAATTTGCCCCGCAAATATTGATCTGTCAGCTCCACTTAAAATTTTGAAATTCATATATCTTGGAGTTATTTCTGCCAGATTATTTGGATCACTTAAAAACTCCCATGCTTTTTTAGCTGAAATTGGAAGTTTTTGTTTTGTTTTAATTTGGTATATTTTCAATTTTAATGTTTTTTAATAATAAACAAATATCATTCCAAATTAAGACTAAAAACAAAAAATTAATTCATTATCTTTTTTTTATCAAATTTGAAATAAATATTGTTAAAAACGCACCTATAAAATTTAACCATAAATAACCAATTTCTATGAATCCGTAGATCATAAATATTGATATTTGAGATATACATGCAGCATAAAATACTTGGTTTCCTTTTATATTTTTAAAGAAAAAAGCTACCATAAAAATACCTAATATAGTTCCGTAAAAGATTGATCCAATTAAATTTACTAGTTGAATTAAATTTTCAAATAAGGATCCGAAACTAGCAAAAATTATCGCAATTACTCCCCACATAACTGTAAACCATTTTGAGGCTTTTAAATAATGTTTTTCAGATTTTTTTTCAATATGATTTCTTTTATATATATCAATAACGGTTGTTGTTGATAGTGCATTAAGTTCTGACGCAGTTGATGACATTGCTGCACTTAAAATTACAGCAAGTAATAAGCCAATAATACCTTTTGGCAGATAGTTGAGTATAAAAAAAATAAAAACATAATCTAAATCATTAGATTCGATTGATGGAGGGGCAATTTTTTTTGTAATTTTTTTTACAGTTTCTCTAATTTTCTTTTCGTTTTTATGCAGTTGTTTGATTTCTTTTTCTAGATTTTTTGTCTCTTCAAAATCAATGTTATCAATATATTTTTTTTGTAAATATCTTTTTTCTTTTCTAAGAGATATGAATTTTTCTTTTTCGATTAAATACTCTGGGTTTTGAGATTGCTCTAAATAATTTTCTACTTGTGGATTGAAGTTTATGGGTGTATTGTTAAACTCAAAGAATACAAATACCATCACTCCAATAAATAATATAAAGAATTGCATAGGGATCTTTAATACTGCATTAAACATTAGACCTAGCTGACTTTCTTTTACAGATTTTCCTGTTAAATATCTTTGAACTTGACTCTGATCCGTTCCAAAGTATGAGAGTGCTAAAAAAAAGCCACCCGTTATACCACTCCAAAAAGTATATCTTTTATCAATATCAAATGAAAAATCTATAATTTCCATTTTTCCTCCAATTCCTGCCATTTTAATAGCTTCTGTAAAATTTAAATTTTCTGGAAAAGAATTTAATATAATCGCAAAGGCTATTATCATTCCACTCATTATTACAAACATTTGTTGTTTTTGAGTTATGCTAACTGCTTTTGTGCCACCACTTACAGTGTAAAAAATCACTAATAGACCAATAGTTAAGTTTAGTAATTTTAAATCCCATCCTAAAATTGTTGAAAGAATAATTGCAGGAGCAAAGATTGTTATTCCAGCAGCTAGTCCTCTTTGAACTAAAAATAAAATTGCAGCCAGTGTTCTAGTTTTTCTATCAAATCTTTTTTCTAAATATTCATATGCTGTGTATACTTTTAGTTTGTGGTATATTGGAATAAAAACCATGCAAATAACAATTATGGCAAGTGGAAGTCCAAAATAAAATTGAACAAATCCCATTCCATCATTATAGGCCTGTCCTGGGGTTGATAAAAATGTAATTGCACTTGCTTGAGTAGCCATTACTGACAAACCTATAGTTAACCAATTTGCTGATCCACCACCTTTTAAATGATCTTTAATTGTATTGAATTTTCTGGTTTTATAAACACCATATATTACAATGAAAGAAATTGTAGTTAAAAGTATTGACCAGTCAATTAAAGACATATTAAATAGAATAATAATTAGTTAGAATAATAAAATAAATTATAAATAAAAAATTTATAATTAAAATTAACGTGTAAGCTTTTAGCCATTTCATAAATTCATAGAATTGATTGTGTTTACAAATAAATTTGTAGGAAAGCCTAATACATTGCTGTATGAACCTTGAATTTTTTTTATACCAATATGACCAATATAGTCTTGTATTCCATAGCTACCTGCTCTATCTAATACATCAGATGTTTTAGTGTAATATAATAGATCATTTTTGTCAATATTATCAAAAAAAACAAGTGTTTTTTCATTTACAATCACCTGAGATTTTATTGTTGAAATACAAATTGAAGTAATTACCTCGTGAGAAGAGTTTTCAAGTGATTTGATCATTTCAAATGCTTCATCTCTGTTTTTTGGTTTACCAAGGGCTCTGTTTTTGTGCCAAACTATTGTGTCTGAGGTTATAAGTAAATCATTTTTTTTTAGGCTTTTAATCAATAATGACGACTTTTTTTTAGCTAAATAATCTGTTATTTCACTACACTTTAGCTCATTAGAAAAAGATTCTTCTATTTCTTGATTAACAATTTTAAATTCAACACCTAGTTGGTTAAGAAGTTCGTGTCTTCTTTTTGAACCTGAAGCTAATAAAACGTTATAGTTTTTTAATTTTTCAAAAAACATCAATTAAATATTTTGATGTTTTTTGTTTAGGTTCCAATTCCCTTGAACTTTAAGTGTTTGTTCTATAATATCTCTGACGCATCCTTCTCCACCTTTTTTATTAGACACATAATCAGATACTTCTCTAACCTCAGGAGCAGCGTCAAAAGGACATGTTTTTAAATAAACTAATTCCATTGGGAATATGTCGGGAAGGTCATCGCCCATATAAACAGTTTCCTTAAGATTAATATTATTAATTTTAGAATAATTTAAAAGATCTTTTACTTTGTCACTTGAGTTTAGAAAAACATTTTTAACACCAAGCCTATTTAACCTAGCTTTTATTCCTTGATTATTAGCTCCTGTAATAATAGCTATATTATAACCTAATTCGTTAGCTAATTTTACAGCTATTCCATCTTTAGTATTAAAAAATCTAGATTCCTTTCCTTGGCTATCGACTATAATTTTTCCATCTGTAAACACGCCATCGATATCAAAAACAAATGTTTTTATTTTGTTGAGTTTTTCTTTATAGTTCATTGTTTAGTTTTGTGATTTTTGAAGAAATTGTTTTGTAAATTTCTTCATAGCCTGTTCCTTTTAATAAATTTAAGTGTTTTTTTATTGTTTTTAAATCATTTCTTAATGCAGGTCCAGTTTGAGCATCTTTTGAAGATAAATATTTTAATTTATTTGAAGTTTCTAGAGTTAATGGATTTAAAATATCTGTATCAATTTCATTTGATTTTAAAATTTCATCCGCTACAATTCTCATGTAATTTGTAAAATTATTTGTAAAAACAGCAGAAACGTGAATGGCTAATCTTTGTTTGCTAGAGGCCTTTAACACGTTTTCAGAAATCATTAAACCTAAAGTTTTTATTTTATTTAAACTTTCTATGGAGTTACCCTCGACTATAATTGGAATATCATTAAAATTTACACTTTTATTAATACTAAAGGTTTGCAAAGGATACAATACACCATATGAAAAATTGTTTGATAATACATTAATAGATGTTGAACCAGAACAATGTAAGATTATACTGTGTTTATCAATTTTTATATTTTTAGAAATATTTTCAATTTGATCATCATCAATACAGATTAAGTAAAAATCTGATTTTTCAAGTTTAGAAAGATTATTAGAATAATTTATTTTATCGTTAAAATATGATGGAAGATTATTTTTCCTTCCACATACCTCCATCAAATTAATTCCTTCTCTCTCTAAAAAAATTTCACTTAGATGAAATGCAACATTTCCAGTTCCAACAATAGTTATATTTATCACTTTATAAAAATACAAATTATGTTCGTTACAATTGAATTCATTTTTTTCTTAGGTTTGCAAAAAATTTAAAACATGAGTAATAGAACTTTTACAATGATTAAACCTGATGCTGTTGAAAATGGTCATATTGGTGCAATTTTAGAAAAAATTAATTCTGCTGGATTCAAAATCATAGCGATGAAGCTAACTAAGCTTACGAAAGAAAAAGCTGAAGAGTTTTATGAAGTTCATAACGAACGTCCTTTTTTTGGCGAATTAGTTTCATTTATGAGTAGAGGACCAATTATAGCTGCAATCTTAGAAAAAGATAATGCAGTTGATGAGTTTAGAAAATTAATTGGATCTACAAATCCATCAGAAGCAGCCGAAGGAACTATTAGAAGTTTATATGCAACTTCAATGGGTGAAAATGCAGTTCATGGATCTGATAGTGATGAAAATGCAGGAATTGAAGGTGCGTTTCATTTTTCAAATGAAGAAATTCTATCTTAGGACTATTTTCTGTATAATTTCTTTACCAATCTCTTTATTTAGTAGGTCAACTATTTTTTGTTTACCATAACTGAGCTCCTGTCTTAAAACAGATGAGTTTAAGTTAACATAAAGAGTTTTGTTTTTTAATATAACCTCGTCTGTATAAGAATTAACATTAGAACCCATAACTTCCTTCCATAATTTTTGAACTTTAATATTATTAAGTCCAGAGTTTAAATTTGAAGAGCTATCAATTAGTTTTCCTAAAATGTTTTTTATGCTTTTAGTTTCGAAATTTCTTTTCATAACTTAAATATTTTATGAGATGAGTCAATATCTTGTATAATCTTATTTGTTCTATCATAATCTGTATCTGAAATAAAAATCTGACCAAATAAATTATTATTTACCAACTGGATTAATTGTTTAACTCTATCATTGTCTAATTTGTCAAAGATATCATCAAGTAATAAAATAGGGGATGAATTACATTCTGATTTTAAATAATCAAATTGAGCTAATTTAAGAGCAATTAGAAAAGATTTTTGTTGACCCTGACTACCATATTTTTTAATTGGATAGCCATTAATTTCCATAATTAAATCGTCTTTATGCACCCCACAACTTGTGTATTGAAGAATTCTATCTTTTTTTATACTATTATTTAGCAATGAATCTAGAGATTCGAATTCTAATTGACTTTGAAATGAGATGTTTATTATTTCTTTATTTTGACTTATAGAATTATAATGTTTAAAGAAGACAGGCGAAAAGTTTTTAAAAAACTTTTTTCTAGTTTCGTGAATAGGAACACTTAGTTCAAATAATTGATCGTTGTAAATACTAATATTATCCTTGTCAAAGGAATTAGTTTTATTAAAATATTTCAATAAAGCGTTTCTTTGATTTAGTACTTTATGATAGTTTATGATATTGTTTAAATAGACCTTATTGTTTTGTGAAATAATACTATCGATAAATTTCCTTCTTAATGAACTACCTTCTTGTATCAAATCTCTATCAGATGGGGAGATCATTACCAGAGGAATTAATCCTACATGTTCAGAAAATTTTTTATATATTTTCCCATTTCTTTTTAAGGTTTTTTTTTTGCCTTTTTTAAGACTACAAATTATATTTTCTTGCTTATCATTCTTAATAAAATTTCCATCAATAAACATAAAATCTTGATCGTGATTAATAGTTTGTGAACTGATCGAATTGAAATAACTTTTTCCAGCTGAAAGATGATAAATTGAATCTAATATGTTAGTTTTTCCAACTCCATTATTTCCAACAAAACAATTGATTTTTCTATCTAATTCATATTCGCCAACTAAAATATTTTTATAGTTTACTACGTTTATTTTATTTAGATATAAAGAATTCATTACTTATTTTACAAAAATTAAAGAAAACAATGCAAATTATGTAAAATAATTAGTTTTTATCTCTAATTCATTGGAATAAAATTTTATTTTTACCCATTATTAAAATTCATTATGGCAACGTATAAGAAAAAAGGTTTAAAAAGAAAATCAAGTAATATAGATACTAATCAAAGTACAACAGCTGAGGTATTTGATACTTTAGATCAAAGTGCATCTAGAACTGAAAGGATTGTTGCTAAATATCAAAAACATATTATTGGAACAGTATTAGCGATAGTATTTATGGTATTAGGATATTTAGGATATTCAAGTTTGATTTTAGAACCTAATTCAGAAGAAGCTAACAATGAATTATTTACTGCTCAAAATTACTTTAGTCTAGCACTTGAAGATAACGAGAATAGTGATTCTTTGTTTTTATTATCACTTAATGGAGGTGAAGGTAAATATGGTTTTTTAGATATTATTGAAAATTATTCTGGCACTAACGCTTCACAGCTTTCTTATTACAGTGCAGGTATGGCTTATTATAATTTAAATGATTTTGAAAATGCTATTAAATATTTAAAATATTTTGACAGTGATGATGTTGTGTTAAAGGCTTTAGCTCTTGGTGGTATCGGAGATTCTTTTGCTGAACTTAATCAATTAGATGATGCATTAAATTATTATGAACTTGCATCTAACGTTTCTGACAATAGTTTTACTACTCCAAAATTTTTATTAAAAGCAGGAAACACTGCTTCAGTACTAAATAAAAACAAATTGGCTACAAAATATTACACTTCTATTTTAGATAAATTTCCTAAGTCACAAGAGGCTTTTTATATTGATATTCAAATAGAAAAAAATTCCTTGAAATAATTAATAATGTCATCCTCTAATAACAATCTCAGTTTTTTAGATTTAGGTAGTATACCCTCAGCTAAAAATTTAAAATTTGGTATTGTTGTTTCGAAATGGAATAAACAAATTACTGATAATTTACTTAAAGGTTGTTTAGATTTACTTTTACAAAAAGGTGCTAGTAAAAATGATATTGAAGTTATATATGTTCCTGGAAGTTTTGAACTTGTTTACGGCTGTAAAGTAATGCAGGATAAATCATTTAATGCAATTATTGCTATCGGTAGTGTTATCAAAGGCGAAACAAAACATTTTGATTTTATTTGTAACTCAACATCAATTGGTATTAAAGATTTGAATGTGTCAGGTAAATCTCCGGTTATTTTTTGTGTACTTACTGATGACAATCTTCAGCAGTCAATAGATAGGAGTGGAGGTAAATATGGTAATAAGGGTACAGAAGCTGCTATTGCTGCTATTGAAATGTCCCTTATTTAAAATATTTTTTAGGCACAATTAACATTCCAAAACATTCACCATCTTTTTTCCCTAAATGTTTGTGATGAATTTTGTGAGCTCTTCTTAATCCTCTAGCGTATTTATTATCAATGTTTCTTAGTATTTTAAATCTTTGATGAATAAAGACATCATGAACTATAAAATAAGCTAATCCATACATAAATATTCCTATTGCAATAGGTAGCCCTAGCCAAAAATTGTATTCCCCCCATAAGACTGTAAAAAACATACTAATAGCAGCATATTGTAAAAAAAACATATCGTTTCTTTCAAACCAGGATTTATGATCTTTTTTGTGATGATCTTTGTGAAGAAACCACATGAATCCGTGCATGATATATTTGTGGGAAAACCATGCGATAAATTCCATGAAACAAAATGTAGCAATTACTGTAAATATCCAAATAGCTGTACTCATTTATAATATATTTAGTCTATAACGAACATAAGACCTAGCTAATACATTAATTTTTTGATAGTTAGGAACTCTTATTCTTGTTGATTTAATTTTCAGTGGATTAGTGTTTTTAAGTTTATTTAAAAGTTTTAGATAATACTTGTATGCAGTATAAACCCCAAATCTAGCAGAGGATGGTAATAAGAAAATTCCTTTCAAAGCGTGAGAAAAGTCTTTATTAATTTCGTTCAAGATTATTGTTTTTGATTTTTCATCAAACTTATCAATGTTTAAATTTGGAAAGTAGCTTCTGTTTAATCCATCATGATCAGCTTTTAAATCTCTTAAGAAATTAACCTTTTGAAATGCAGAACCTAAAGACATAGCATAGGGTTTTAAATTGTCATATTGTTTTTGGTTACCCTTAACAAAAACTTTTAAACACATCAGTCCAACTACATCAGCAGAACCATATACATATTCATCAAACTCTTCATTACTTAAATATTGTTTTTTATTTAAATCAGATTTCATGCTTTTTAAAAAACTATTTACAAGTTCATAGTCGATATCATATTTATTTAATGTTTTTTGAAAAGAATTTAGTATTGGATTAAGACTTATTTTATCTTTTATTGACTTTTTTAGATCTAGTTCAAATAGATTTAAAAGTTCTTCTTTATTGAAATCATGGAAACTGTCTACAATTTCATCGGCAAACCTTACAAAACCATATATATTGTAGATATCTTGTCTTATAGATCTATCAAGCATCTTTGTAGCTAAAGTAAAAGAAGTACTGTAAGATTCAGTAACTATTTTAGAGCAATTCTCAGAAACCTGATCAAATAACTTTTTCATCTTTTAAAATTAAATCACTTACTAATTTTCCTGAAACAATAGCAGGTGGCACACCAGGACCTGGAACAGTCAGTTGTCCACTAAAGTACAAATTTTTCACTTTATTACTTCTTAAGTTAGGTCTTAAAAAAGCAGTTTGCATAAGAGTGTTGGCAAGACCATATGCATTTCCTCCGTAAGAATTATATTCTTTTTCAAAATCTTTAACACAAAAACTTTCTTTAAAAAGAATATGTTTTTTTAATTCTTCACCTGTTAAGTTTTCTAATCTTGTAATTATTATGTCAAAGTATTTCTCTCTTAATATCATCGTTATCACTAATATTAGTTGCAATTGGAATTAAAAAAAAACCATTTTCACATCCTTTAGGGGCTGTTTTATCATTTGTTTTTGAAGTAAAGTTTGCATAAAAAAGAGGATCTTAGGGCCATTTTGGATTATCATAAATATCTTGTGCATGTTTATCAAAATCTGTATCAAAAAATAAATTATGATGTGCAACATTTGAATTTTTCTTATCAAACCCAACATAAAAAAGAAGAGATGAAGGCGCCCATGTTTTTTTTGACCAATATTTGTCTGAATATTGTCTGAATTTTTTGTCTAGTAAAGATTCTGTGTGAGCATAATCAGCTCCTGAAATAATAATATCACAAAAATGTTGTTCTTTATTTATTACTAATCCTTTAACCTTTTTATTTTCTATTACAATAGATTCTACATTACATTCCGTCATATATTTAACTCCTAAGGATTTGCCTAAGTCTACCATAGCTTGAACTACATCATAAAACCCATTTTTTGGTTGCCATGTTCCTAAACCAAAATCAGCATAATTCATGAAACTATAAAAAGCAGGAGTGTTAGAAGCTTTAGCTCCTAAAAATAATACAGGAAATTCTAGAATTGCTCTTAATCGATGGCTTTTAAATCCTTTCCTAACTTCTCTTCTTATATTACTAATAAATGATTTTACTTTAAAAACGGTTTTTTTTGTAATAAGCTCTAGTGGAGTTATTCCAGGCATTTTATATAACATATCTTTAACAGCTATATCATAATTATTTTCTGCTTCATTCATGAATTTTTCTAATTCAATGGAACTTCCTTTTTCTTCTTTTTCAAAAACTTTTTTAATTTTCTCTAATGAATCATCAATTGATATACTATCATTTTTTCCAAAAAAAACTTTATATGCTGGATCTAGTTTCGAGAGATCATAAAAATCAGATCTTTTTTTATCAAAATCATTGAAAAATCTTTCAAATACATCAGGCATCCAATACCAACTTGGTCCCATATCAAATGTAAAACCATCTTTTTTAAATTGTCTTGCTCTTCCACCAAGAGTGCTGTTTTTTTCAACTACTGTTACATTGTAACCTTGCTTCGCTAAATAGCATGAGGCAGATAATGAGGAAAAACCAGATCCAATTATAAAAACATTTTTATTCATTATTTTAATTAAAATTTGTAGTGCGCACGAGAGGACTTGAACCTCCACGAGAAATTAATCTCACTAGGCCCTCAACCTAGCGCGTCTACCAATTCCGCCACGTGCGCTAATTAGGGTAGTGACCTGGCTGGGGCTCGAACCCAGGACCCTCTCCTTAAAAGGGAGATGCTCTACCAACTGAGCTACCAGGTCTAATTAAATGTGACTTGGCTGGGGTTCGAACCCAGGACCCTCTCCTTAAAAGGGAGATGCTCTACCAGCTGAGCTACCAAGTCTAATTATTATTTAGAGGCTGCAAATATAGCTTCAATAAATTTATTAATCAAAGAGATTTTCTTATAAATTTGTATATAATTATTCATTAATTAATATATTCATAAAGATGGTTAATTCACATATTGTTGTTCTAGGTTATATGGGTTGTGGTAAAACTACTGTTTCAAATAAATTGAAAGCAATTCTTGACTTACCATTATTTGATCTTGATCAATTTATTGAAAATGAATTTGAAATGACAATTTCTGAAATTTTCAATACTAAAGGTCAGATTGAATTTAGAAGAATTGAAAATAGGTATCTTAAAATACTATTAAATAAAAAAGAAAAAAGCATTATTTCATTAGGAGGAGGTACACCATGTTATCATGACAATATGGATCTTGTTTTAAAATACTCGAAAAATGTTTTTTTTATTAACACTAGTGCTGAATTCCTGTCCGAAAGATTGTTTAAAGAAAGAGATAAAAGACCAATTATTAAATCGATTAACTCATTAGTAAATTAAAAGAATTTATTTCAAAACATTTATTTGAAAGAATTGTATTTTACAATAAAGCTAACCATCATAATCTTCGATTCAAACCAGGGAATAGATAATGTGTGTAAAAAAATAATTAACAAGCTTAATCTATAACAACATAACTTTCGTTTTTTTCAAAAACAACATCAACGTGCTCACTCATTGATGTTGAAAGTGAAATTCCCTTAAAATCGACTTTAATTGGAAATTTTTTATGATTTCTATCTACTAAAACTACAGTATTAAAATTTATAGGAGACATATCTAATAAATGTTTTACACAATATATTAGAGTTCTGCCCGTATGAAGAACGTCATCTATAAGTACAATAGACTTATTTTTTAAATATTCTTTTTTACAATCCAAGTCTATTTTATCTAAAGGATTTTTCTTGTTTATTTTTATAGAAATTAGTTCAATACTGGATTTAGAAATTTGTTTAAGTTCTTTTTCAATAATTTTTGCCAACATGTAGCCGTTGTTGTATACTCCAATAAGTATTATTTCTGAATATTCTAAATTGTTTTCTTGAATTTGATAAGCTATTCTTTTTACAATTTTTTTAATTTGATCAGCATTTAAAATTTTATTTTTCAATTTTTAAATTTTATTAAATATAATTATTCATTTAGAAATTCATTTATATCTCTTCTTTCTTTTTTACTTGGTTTTCCTTTGTATTTAAAATTACTTTGAGTTTTTAATAGTATTTCTTTTTTTTCATTTTCAGATTTTGGAGTTAAATCTTTAAGATAAATATCTACAATTTTAGCTCCAACTCTTGACGATGGCAGATCCAGAATATGAAAATTATATAGTATTTGTTTTTTTTTCACACTAAATGATGATCCGTTAAAAACATCAAATGATGGCTTTACAGATTTGTCATCTAATTTAATATGACCTTTTTTACATGCATTGCTTGCTATTGTTCTGGATTTAAAAATCCTTGTATACCATAGAAATAGATCAATTCTCATAAATAAATTAAATTTATAATTTATATCAGAAATATAAGAAAATTGTATCTTGCGACATATTTATTTTAAATGAAAAAATTGATCAGAAACATTATTTATTTTTTATTAACTATAGTTTTGTTTCATTCCTGTAGTAAAACAGATGATGAAGAAGTAGAATCTATCCCTCTAGAACCTATATCTACTCAATATGTTATTGAGAATGATTCTATAATTGAATTTATGAAAACTCATTTTTATAACTATGACGACTTTAATGGTCTATCCTCAAATAGCACTGTAGAATTAATTATAGATACAATCTCGGGAGATAATAGTGGTAAAACTCCTTTATTTGATCAGGTAACTACAATGAGTATTGATATCACTGACGAAAATGATGATGTGGTTCCTCACAATATGTATTATATCATAAATCGAGAAGGAAGTGGTGAAAGTCCAACTGTTGCTGATTCAGTTTTTGTTTCTTATAAAGGATTAACTCTTGGAAATAAGATTTTTGATTCTAGAAAGAATCCACTTTGGCTTGATAATACAACAGTAGTTAGGGGCTTTAAAGAATTTAATGCATTATTAAAACGAGGAGATATTTCAACAAATTCAAATGGAACCTATGATTTTAATAATTTTGGTTTAGGTTTTGTAATAATGCCTTCTTTTTTAGGCTATTACGAAAATAATACTGCTACGATACAAGCATATTCTCCACTTATTTTTCAAGTCAATATGCATACTATGAACACTGCAGATCATGATGCAGACGGTATTAACTCTATTGATGAAGATTTAAATGGTGATCATATTTTCAGTAATGATGATACAGATTCTGATAATATACCTAATTTTAGAGATCGAGATGATGATGGAGATGGTGTATTGACAGCTGATGAATATGATGTGGATGGAGATGGTGTTGCTGACGATACTGATGGAGATGGAATTCCAGATTATTTAGATAATGACGAAAGTTAAATTAAAAATAATAAGAAACTCCTAATAGGTATAAGCGTCCTTGTGATGTTATAAATTGATCCTTATTTCCTGCTTTGTTTTCCATATAATTAATTTCGTTCTCAGAAAATCCTCTTTCAGCTCTTAGGTCAATTTCAAATTTCCCAAATTTTAGACCTACTCCATATTGAAGTCCTAATTTGTATTGATTTTTTAAATCATCTAAATCAATATTATCATAATTCACACCTCTAATGAATTCAAATCTAGGTCCTGCAAAAATATTTGCCAGCCCAAAAACTTTATAACCAAACATCACAGGGATATCAATTTTGTGTTGATTAAAATCAGTTACTATATTCGATTTATTAATTAACACGATCGGAACGTCATAACTGTTTTTTATTTTAGAATAAATCAATTCAGGTCTGATGAATAAATTATTAATTGATAGTTTAAGAAAAACTCCAATATGTTGACCATTTCTAGATTCAAAAATATTTATATTAGGATTACTGATTGATTCTATGTTAGCTGAAATATTTAAGTTGCTATTGAAGCTTATTCCACCTTTAATTCCATATTCAAATTGTGAAAATGCATTAAAAGAAATAATTAAGAATAATAAATTAAGTTTTTTCAATTCTTTTTTCTTTTAACTACTTTTAAACTTAAATCAATGATAGATTGAGAATTAATTCCGTATTTATCCATAAGTTGTTTAGGAGTGCCAGATTCCCCGAAAGTATCATTTGTAGCTACAAATTCCTGAGGAACAGGTTTGTTTTTAACCAATACTCTTGCCACACTTTCTCCTAATCCACCTAGAAAATTATGTTCTTCTGCTGTAACTACACATCCGGTTTTTGAAACAGAATCTATTATAGCCTTTTCATCTAATGGTTTAATGGTGTGAATGTTTATTACTTCAGATGAAATCCCCTGTTTATTCAAAACCTTTGAAGCCTCTAAAGCTTCCCAAACTAAATGTCCTGTTGCTATAATTGTAACATCACTACCCTCAACTAATTTTACTGCTTTCCCAATTTCAAAAACTTGATCTTCTGGTGTAAAAACTGGAACAGCTGGTCTTCCAAACCTTAAATAAACAGGACCTACATAATCTGCAATAGCAATTGTAGCGGCTTTTGTTTGGTTATAATCACAAGTATTGATTACAACCATTCCAGGAAGCATTTTCATTAAACCAATATCTTCAAGTATTTGATGTGTGGCTCCATCTTCACCTAGAGTTACACCTGCGTGAGAAGCACAAATTTTTACATTTTTACCAGAATAAGCGATTGATTGTCTAATCTGGTCATATACTCTTCCAGTGGAAAAATTAGCAAAAGTACCAGTGAAAGGAATTTTACCTCCGATTGTTAATCCTGCAGCTATCCCCATCATGTTGGCTTCAGCAATACCAACTTGAAAAAATCTACTTGGATTTTCTTCAATAAATTTATTCATTTTTAATGATCCAATAAGATCCGCACATAATGCAACAACATTAGGATTTTTTCTTCCAAGCTCCGCTAATCCGGCTCCAAAACCACTTCTTGTGTCTTTTTTTTCTGTGTAAGTATATTCTTTCATTGTTAAGTGATTTTTAATTAATAATCTCCAAGAGTTTCTTTATTTTGAGATAGGGCAGAAGCCAGTTGTTCATCATTTGGTGCTTTTCCATGCCATGCGTGAGTATGCATCATAAAATCCACACCATTACCCATCATAGTCTTAAGTAGTATGCAAACAGGTTTTTTCTTTCCAGAAAGTGATTTTGAATTTAGTAATCCTTTTGTTATATCTTCAATGTTATTTCCATTTTCAATTTCTATTACATCCCAACCAAAAGCTTCAAACTTTCCTTTAATACTTCCCATTGGAAGTACATCATCAGTTGCTCCGTCAATTTGTTTTCCGTTTAAATCAACAGTAGCAATAAGATTATCAATTTTTTTAGCAGACGCATACATAATCGCTTCCCAGTTTTGACCTTCTTGTAATTCTCCATCTCCCATTAAAACATAAA
This sequence comes from uncultured Flavobacteriaceae bacterium, assembly GCA_949372825.1. GTDB lineage: Bacteria > Bacteroidota > Bacteroidia > Flavobacteriales > Flavobacteriaceae > MAG-121220-bin8. Next base: position 104,435 of record CASIBD010000003.1, read on the forward strand.
CTAAACTTGAATCATTATTAAGCTTTTTTGCTTCAGCAGCTCCAATAGCAACAGATAAACCTTGACCAAGAGATCCTGAAGCTATTCTAATACCAGGAAGACCTTCATGAGTAGTTGGGTGCCCTTGTAATCTAGAATTTAATAATCTGAATGTATTTAATTCATCGATTGGAAAATATCCAGATCTAGCTAAAACACTGTAGAAAACTGGAGAGATGTGACCATTTGACAAGAAAAATAGATCTTCATTAAGACCATTCATATCAAATTCTTTTTTTCTATTCATGATTTCGTTGTATAATACAACCATAAATTCAGCACATCCTAATGATCCTCCAGGATGTCCAGAATTAACTTTATGAACCATTCTAAGAATATCTCTTCTTACTTGAGTAGTTAACTCATTTAAATTGTTTTGCATGGATATTTTTTATAAACATAAATTTAATTATATAGATACCTATTGCAAACTTATTTAAACAATTAAATACATAATTAATTAACAATTTCAAATTGATAATATTAATAACTATAGATGATTATCTTTGATCTTTTTATAATATGAAATTTATATTAGAACATAATGATTCTGAAACTAAGGCTCGTGCTTGTACTATTGAAACAGATCACGGCGTTATAAAAACTCCAATTTTCATGCCTGTAGGTACTGCCGCTTCAGTAAAAGGAGTTGATCAAATGGTTTTGAAAAAGGAAATCAATCCAGATGTAATTTTAGCAAACAATTATCATTTGTATTTAAGACCTGGATCTGAAATCATCTCAAATGCAGGAGGAATTCATAAGTTTATGAACTGGGACTCTCCAATTCTCACTGATAGTGGGGGGTATCAAGTTTATTCTTTATCTGCAAATAGAAAAATCAAAGAAGAAGGAGTTAAGTTTAAATCTCATATAGATGGTTCTTATCATTTTTTCACACCTGAAAGAGCAATTAACATTCAGAAATCAATTGGAGCCGATATAATAATGGCATTTGATGAATGCACACCATATCCCTGTGAATATAATTACGCTAAAAAATCTATGCACATGACTCATAGGTGGTTAACTAGATGTATTAATGAGTTTAATAAGACTGATCCAATTCATGGTTATTCTCAAACTTTATTCCCTATTGTTCAAGGGAGTGTTTACAAAGATTTAAGATTACAGTCTGCAGAATTTATTTCTGAAACTAATGCTTTTGGTAATGCTATTGGTGGTTTGTCAGTAGGTGAGCCAGCTGAAGAAATGTATGCTATGACAGAAGTTGTTTGTAATGTACTTCCTGAAGATAAACCTAGGTATTTAATGGGTGTAGGTACTCCAATTAATCTATTAGAAAATATTGCTTTGGGAGTAGATATGTTTGATTGTGTAATGCCAACAAGAAATGCAAGAAACGGAATGTTGTTTACAGCCAATGGAAGAATTAACATTAAAAACGAAAAATGGAAGAATGATTTTAGTCCAATAGATAGTGATAATTATTCATATGTTGATACATACTATTCAAAAGCATATTTAAGACATTTATTCACAGTAAAAGAGTCAGTTGGAAGACAAATTGCAACAATTCATAACTTAGCATTTTATTTATGGTTAGTTAGAGAAGCTAGAAAACAAATTTTGAATGATACTTTTTTGGCTTGGAAAAAAATTATGGTTAAACAAATGGATAATAAATTATAAAATTTTTGAAAATTTTAGATAATTATATTGTAAAAAAATATTTAATAACATTCACAGCAATGTTATTATTATTTATTCCGATTGGAATTTTAGTTGATCTTTCTGAAAAGATTGATAAATTAAAAGAATTTGATGTTCCTTTAAATGAAATTATAGATTACTATTCTAATTTTATTTGGTATTTCGGAAATACTCTTTATCCAATTTTTGTTTTTTTAGCTGTAATATGGTTTACTTCAAAAATAGCTAACAATTCCGAAGTGATTGCAATTTTAAGCTCAGGTATTTCTTTTAATAGATACTTAAAACCATTTATGATTGCGGCCTCAATTATTGCTGTTTTTGCTCTTTTTTCTGGAATGTTCATTGTACCTGAAAAGAACAAAAAATATAATGAGTTTCAATATAAGTATTTGAAAAAAAATAAAAAATCAAGAGAAACATCTAAAATTTATAAACAAGTAAATGATAATGATTTTGTTTATGTAAGCAGTTATAATCCAACTAGAGAAATGGGTTATGATTTTTCCTACGAAAAATTTATTGACAATTCTTTAAAGTATAAAATAACTGCTCGTAATATTAGATGGATTCCTTCGGACAGTATTTATAGGTTAACAGATTACTTTAAAAGAACTTTTATAAATGATAAGCAGTTAATTGAGTCAAAAAGAATTAAAGACACTGTTTTCTCTTTTAAAATAAAAGAACTTTCTAGTCTAAATTACATGGCAGAAACTCAGAATTTTTTTCAGCTTAATAAATTTATTGACAAAGAAATTGAAAGTGGTTCTCCTTTAATTAATAATCATTTACTAGTAAGGCATAAAAGATGGAGTATACCTTTTTCTACTTTTGTTTTGACACTTTTAGCTGTTTCCGTATCATCTTTTAAAAGAAGAGAAGGGATGGGCATTAATTTAGCGTTTGGTATTATTACTGCATTTACTTTTGTCTTTTTTGATAAATTTTTTGCAGTCATGGTTAGTAAATCTAATTTATCTCCCTTTTTAGGAGCATGGATTCCTAATTTTATTTTTTTAATACTAGCTTTTTATTTTTTAAAAAATGCAAAAAAATAAACTTAAAAGCTTAATACATTTTCATTTTATTGTTTTCGTTTTTGGGTTTACAGCGATACTAGGTTCGTTGATTTCAATAGATTCTTTATCTCTAGTATGGTATAGGATGTTAATCGCTTTTCTTTTTTTGATTGTATTCGCTTTTGTTTTTAAAAGAAGTATTAAAGTATCAAATAAACTTTTATTTAAATTACTAATTTGTGGTGCATTAATTTCTTTGCATTGGATTACCTTTTTTAAAGCAATCAAGGTTTCTAATGTTTCAATTACCTTAAGCGTTCTTTCACTTGGTGCTTTTTTAACTTCCATTATGGAACCTTTATTTTATAAAAGAAAAATAATTCCATATGAAGTAGTTTTAGGATTTTTTGTTGTTATAGGAACCTCTTTAATTTTTAAATCTCAATACTATTATATTGAAGGTATGTTTTATGCTTTAATTTCTGTTTTTCTCAGTGTTATTTTTGGATTAATTAATGGAAAACTTATTGAAGAAACTAGTTCTTTGGTTATTTCTATTTATGAGCTTCTCGGAGGTGTTATTTTGATTACTGTGATTTTGTTTTTTATTGGTGATTTTAATATAAGTTTATTTGATATTTCTAAAACTGATCTGTTTTGGTTGATGATATTAGGAACCGTATGTACGGCTTATGCTTTTGTTATTTCTGTTGAAGTTTTAAAACACTTAACACCATATTCTCTAATGATATCTATTAATATGGAGCCAGTTTATGGAATTATTTTAGCTATTATTATTTTAAATGAAAACAATCAACTTTCTTTAGATTTTTATATTGGTTTTATTGTAATTTTTCTTTCCGTTATTTTAAATGGAATTATAAAGCTTCGTAAAAATAAAAGTTTTTAATTTTTTTTTATTTATATATTTGAAAACAATTTGTTAATATGGAATATTTAGATTTTGAATCTCCTTTAAAAGATTTAGAGGATCAGTTAACTGAATGTCGATTAATTGGGGATAAAACTGAAGTTGATGTTTCGGAAACTTGTAATAAATTATTAAAAAAAATAGAAATCACTAAACAGAATATTTATAAAAATATATCTCCCTGGCAAAGAGTGCAATTATCTAGACACCCTTCAAGACCTTATACTTTAGATTATATTAAAGCATTAACAAATGGTTCTTTTTTAGAACTTCATGGTGATAGAAATATTGGAGATGATAAAGCTATGATAGGTGGATTTGGAAAAATAAATGATCAATCTTTTTTGTTCATTGGTCAACAAAAAGGGTACAATACAAAAACACGTCAATATCGTAATTTTGGTATGGCTAATCCCGAGGGATACAGAAAAGCTTTGAGATTAATGAAGTCTGCAGAGAAATTTAATATTCCTATTGTTACTTTAATAGATACACCAGGTGCTTTTCCAGGCTTAGAAGCTGAAGAAAGAGGACAAGGAGAAGCCATAGCTCGAAATATCTTTGAAATGTTTAATATAAAAACTCAAATCATTTCAATTATTATTGGTGAAGGAGCTTCAGGTGGTGCTTTGGGGATAGCTATTGGTGATCATGTAATGATGCTTGAAAACACTTGGTATTCTGTGATTTCACCAGAATCTTGTTCTTCTATTTTATGGAGAAGTTGGGATTTTAAAGAAAAAGCTGCTGAAGCTTTGAAATTAACTCCTAATGATATGAAAAAAAATAAGTTGATCGATAAAATCATCTCCGAACCGCTAGGAGGGGCACATAATGATAGGGATAAAGTATTTAAATCAGTCAAAAAAGCCATCATTAATTCATTTAATCAATTGTCAGAAAAAAATATTGACGATTTGATAAATGAAAGAATGAATAAGTTTACTTCAATGGGTGTGTATGATGAATAAAACTGTTAGATATTAACAATTATTTTCGTTTATTAACAAAATCATGTTTGCTATATAGTTCTTTATTATAGTTAAATCTATTTTACTTTTTCTAAGTTAGTTGTATGGAAAAAATCAAACCAAACTTTGATAGATCTTATAAAAACCCTCAGGTTGTTCCTTTTGAAAAAGGGAAACTCCCTCCTCAGGCTTTAGATTTAGAAGAAGTTGTTTTGGGAGCAATGATGATTGACAAGAAGGGTGTAGATGCAGTTATTGATATTTTGCATTCTGAAGCGTTTTATAAGGAATCACATCAATATATTTTTCAAAGTATAGTAAAACTATTTGAAAATACTGAACCTATAGATTTATTAACTGTATCTACAAAACTTAAGTCTGACGGTAAATTAGAAAAAGCTGGTGGAGATTATTATTTAGTTCAACTTACTCAGAAAGTATCCTCATCTGCTCATATTGAATACCATGCTAGGATTATTTTACAAAAATATATTCAAAGAAGTTTAATAAGAATTTCAACTGAAATTATTGAAGAATCTTATGATGAAACTAAAGATGTTTTTGATTTATTAGATAAAGCAGAATCAAAATTGTATGATGTCACTCAGGGTAATATCAAGAAATCTACTGAAACTGCCCAAAGTTTAGTAATACAAGCAAAGAAAAAAATAGAAGAAATATCAAATAAAGATGGACTTAGCGGAATCCCCTCTGGTTTTTCAGAACTTGATAAATTGACCTCAGGATGGCAGCCAAGTGATTTAGTTATTATTGCAGCTCGTCCTGGTATGGGTAAAACAGCCCTAACTTTATCTATGGCTAGAAACATAGCTGTAGCTAAAAATATTCCAATTGCTTTTTTCTCATTAGAAATGTCTTCTATACAGTTAATCACAAGACTTATTTCATCTGAGACTGGATTGTCATCAGAAAAATTAAGAACAGGTAATTTAGAAAAATTTGAATGGGAGCAATTAAATGTTAAAGTTTCTGCTCTTGAAAATGCTCCTTTATTTATTGATGACACTCCGTCCTTATCCATATTTGACTTAAGGGCTAAAGCAAGAAGGTTATCTTCTCAACATGGAATTAAACTTATTGTTATTGATTACCTTCAATTAATGACTGCTGGTGGATCAAATAAAAATGGTAATCGTGAACAAGAAATATCTACTATTTCTAGAAATTTAAAAGCATTAGCTAAAGAGTTAGACGTACCAGTTATTGCTTTATCTCAGTTGTCTAGAGCAGTAGAAACAAGAGGAGGAAGTAAAAGACCAATACTTTCAGATTTAAGAGAATCTGGCGCTATTGAACAAGATGCAGATATAGTTTCTTTTATTTATAGGCCAGAATATTATAAAATTGACGAATGGGATGATGAGGAGCGAACTCCATCAGCAGGTCAAGCTGAATTTATTGTAGCAAAACATAGGAATGGAGGTTTGAATAATATTAAACTTAAGTTTGTTTCTAATTTAGGGAAATTTGAAAATTTAGATAACTTTGAAACTCCGTTCGAATATCAATCTAAAATCAACAAGGATAGTCTTAAAGTGAACCCAGATCAAGCTTTTGAAAGTGGCGGGTATAGAGACGATAATGAAGATATGCCTTTTTAAAAAAACCTATTTAACTTTATTTACAATTTCTGTAAATGCTTCAGGATTATTCATTGCTAAATCAGCAAGAACCTTTCTATTTATATCAATACTATTAGCTTTCAATTTACCCATTAATTCAGAATAAGATAAACCATGTAATCTTGCTCCTGCATTAATTCTAGTAATCCAAAGAGCTCTGAAATGTTCTTTTTTTGTTTTTTCTATCTCTGTACGCGTAGCTTAAACCTTTTTCGACAGCATTTTTAGCTACTGTCCAAACATTTTTTCTTCTTCCGAAATAACCTTTTGCTTGTTTAAGAATTTTTTTCCTTCTTTTTCTAGAAGCTACTGAATTTACTGATCTTGGCATTTTATTAATTTTTTGGATTAGGTGTCATATTATGAACTTTAAACCTTTTTCCTGGTTAAACTTTGTTTTTATAAACCGTTTTATTTCAAACGTAATTGTTGTTTAATATTATTACTATCACTGTCACTGAACTAATCCAGAATGAGTAAGTTTTAACTTTCTTTTTTTAGATTTTTTAGTTAATATGTGGCTTTTAAAAGCGTGTTTTCTTTTAATTTTACCTGTTCCAGTGACTTTAAATCTTTTCTTAGCACTAGATTTTGTTTTCATTTTAGGCATAACTTCTTTATTATTTATTTCTTTGGGGCAACAAACATAATCATTTTTTTTCCTTCCATAGTAGGTAAGGACTCAACTTTTCCGTATTCCTCTAATTCTTGAGCAAGTTTTAATAATAATATTTGTCCTTGTTCTTTAAAAATTATAGATCTTCCCTTAAAAAAGACATATGCTTTTAATTTAGCTCCTTCTTTTAAAAATTTAATTCCATGTTTCTTTTTAAATTGATAATCATGCTCATCAGTTTGAGGACCAAACCTTATTTCCTTTACTATTACTTTAGTAGACTTTGCTTTTATTACTTTTCTCTTTTTTTCTGTTCGTATAAGAACTTTTTGTAATCCAGTATTTTACAAACAGGCGGTGAAGCTTTTGGAGATATCTCTACTAGGTCTAATTCCAGCTCATCAGCAAGTTCGATTCCTTTTTCAAGTGGGTATACACCAACTTCTACATTGTTTCCAACGAGTCTAATTTCTTTAGCTCTAATAAACCCATTAATCTTATGTGGATTCTCTTTAATTATTCTAGCAGGTCGTCCTGCTTCTTTTTCTTCTAATTGCTATAGCTGTAAGTTTAAATTATTAAAATTCTTTTATCATTTCTGATGATTTATTTTTTATAAATTTTATAAAATCATCAATATTCATTTTTCCTATATCTTTTCCTCCGTGTGCTCTAATAGGAAATGTTTTTTCATTATTTCTTCATCTCCAATAATTATCATAAAAGGAACTTTATTAAGTTCTGATTCACGTATTTTTTTCCCTACTGTTTCACTTCTGTCATCTACAGTGCGCGAATTTCGTCATTTTCTAGTAATTTTAAAACTTTTTCACTATATATTTTATGTTTTTCTCCAACAGGAATAATTGAGACTTGATTTGATGTTAGCCATAAAGGAAAATTTCCAGCTGTATGTTCTATTAATATTGCAATAAACCTTTCCATACTTCCAAAAGGAGCTCTATGAATCATAACAGGTCTTTGTGATTTATTATTTTTATCGATATAGCTTAATTCAAATCTTTCAGGAAGATTATAATCTACTTGTATGGTTCCTAGTTGCCATTCTCTTCCAATTGCATCTTTGACCATAAAATCTAATTTTGGACCATAAAACGCAGCTTCTCCATATTCAATTTTATAGTTTAAGCCCTTTTCTTTGGTTGCGTTTACAATAGCGTTTTCAGCTTCTTTCCAATTTTCATCAGATCCAATATATTTGCTTTTATCTTCAGGATCTCTTAGAGAAACTTGAGCAGTAAAGTTTTCGAATCCAAGTGATTTAAACACATAAAGGACAAGATCAATCACATTTTTAAATTCAGAATTTAATTGATCTTGTGTGCAAAAAATATGTGCATCATCTTGAGTAAAACCTCTAACTCTTGTTAAACCATGAAGTTCACCACTTTGTTCGTAACGATATACAGTTCCAAATTCAGCATATCTCACAGGAAGTTCTTTGTAACTCCACTGTTTTGCATTATACATTTCGCAATGGTGAGGGCAATTCATTGGTTTTAATAAAAATTCTTCTCCATCTGCTGGTGTTGTAATAGGTTGAAAACTGCTTTCTCCATATTTTTGATAATGACCTGAAGTCATGTATAGTTCTTTATTGCCAATATGTGGTGAAATAACTTGTTTGTATCCAGCTTTTTTTTGTGCTTTTTTTAAAAAATTTTCCAGTCTTTCCCTTAATTCAGCTCCTTTGGGTAGCCATAATGGAAGACCCTGTCCTACTTTATTTGAAAATGTAAATAATTCTAGTTCTTTTCCAAGTTTTCTATGGTCTCTTTTTTTTGCTTCTTCTAAAAGTTCTAAATATTCTGTAAGCTCCTTTTGTTTTGGAAAAGAAATCCCGTAAACTCTAGTAAGTTGTTTATTGTTTTGATTAGCTCTCCAATAAGCACCTGCAACACTCATTAATTTTACTGCTTTAATATATCCTGTATGAGGAATGTGTCCCCCTCTACATAAATCAGTAAAATCATCATGATCACAAAATGTTATCTCTCCATCGTCTAAATTTGTTATTAATTCTACTTTGTATTCATTGCCAATACTTGAGTAGTATTCTAAAGCAGATTTTTTTGAAATTGATCTTAATTTAAATTGATGCTTTTCTCTTGCAATTTCAATCATTCTCTTTTCAATCTTATGAAAATCTTTTTCAGACATTGCATGTTTACCAAAATCAACATCATAATAGAATCCGTTTGAAATAGCAGGACCTATAGTTAGTTTAATGTCGTTATAAAATTCTTCTAAAGCTTGTGCAAGTAAATGAGCTGAAGAATGCCAAAATGCTTTTTTGCCTTCGGAATCATTCCAAGTATAAAAAGTTAAATCCCCATCACTTGATAATTTAGTAACTGTTTCAATTGTTTCTCCATTGAATTTTGCAGAAATTATACTTCTAGCTAATCCTTCACTAATTGAAGACGCTATTTGAAAAGGAGTTGAACCAATTTCATACGATCTTGAAGCTCCATCGGGAAATTTAATTTGAATCATTTATAAAAATATTATTGCAAAGATAATATCATTGAATTACTTAACAACTTAACTGTCTTTTTTTTTAAATATTGAATCTACAATATTTTTCAAACCTCTGATACCTTGAACATACAGCAATTACACATACAATTATACTAATTGTAAAAACAATTGAAAACCAAGGATGGTCTTCGTTTTTTAGAGATTGAAACATCAGGGTAGGACCAAGAAACATAAAGAAGAAATGATATTATGATATTCTTAAAACCTTTACTAAATAAATTATTTTTCATTATGAATTACTATTAATTGCTTTTCTAACACTTTTATGAACATTTAAGAGCTCAATTGCCTTTTTCTCATCTATATTTAAGGCATTCATAACAATTTTTTTTGCTCTATTAACTAATTTGACATTTGAAAGCTGCATGTCTATCATTTTATTACCTTTTATTTTACCAATCTTAATCATTGATATTGTTGAAATCATATTTAAAACCAGTTTTTGAGCAGTTCCTGCTTTCATTCTTGAACTTCCTGTTATTACTTCAGGGCCAACATTTACTGAAATAGGGAAATCACTTATATTAAATAAAGGACTCCCTGGATTACAAGTGATACAACCTGTCGGTATTTTCCGTTTGAAGCATTCATTTAAAGCACCTATAACGTATGGAGTTGTTCCAGATGCCGCAATTCCAATCACAAAGTCATTTTTATTGATTTTATGATTATTTAAATCTTCCCATCCTTTATTAATATTATCTTCGGCATTTTCGATGCTTTTACGTATGGCTTTATCTCCACCTGCTATAATACCATTGACAAGATTCGAATCCACTCCAAATGTTGGTGGGCATTCTGATGCATCAACTACACCTAGCCTTCCACTTGTACCTGAACCTATGTAAAAAAGTCTTCCTCCATTATTAATTTGTTCAATTACCTTTAAAATTAATTTATTAATGTTGTTTAATTCTTTTTGAACACTAAAAGCAACAGATTGGTCTTCTTTGTTAATTATTTTTAATAATTCTAATGAAGATTTTAATTCTAAATCATCATAACTTGAATTTGATTCTGTTATTTTTTCAAAACTCATAAATTATTTTTAATCAAAAAACCCATCAGGGGCATCTTCTTTTGATAATCTAAAGTAATCAAATTCAGAAACTCTGTAGTAACCTAAAGGAAATTTCTCAGGATTTGATTGATTTATAATATTTCCTTTTATAATTGAACTCGCCGATGAGAAGGGTCTTCCGTTTTGTGCTCCAGCTTGAGCGGTTAAAATATTAAGATAATTAAACCCCTCTTCTGTTAATCCTGTCATTTCAACATAAACAAACTCATCATTATTAAAATATTCAGTTTTATCAATAAAAAAAGAAAAAGTGAATTGATTTCCATTAGTATAAAGGTCTCTGGACACTAAATAATCGTAGGAATCCCCTTTTCCTTTTGGTCCAAATTTCCAAAGATTAAAATCACCAATTTCTTTTGGATCAGTAAATGTTATTAGTAATTCTACTTCATCTTTATTGAGTGATTTTCTATCTCCAAAAATCACGGATTCAATTCCTGATATTTTTATTAGTTTTTCAGATGAATAATAATTCTGCTCATCGTAAATAACAAAGAACTCATAAACTTCTTCATAATTTATATAATCAATTGTATTTGTATAATATTTTTTTTCCGAGTTGTATTTTAAGTTAATATTTCCATTTTTGGTTTTAATGTAAACCTCAGCTTCTTCAATTTCTGTATTGTTTTCACTAAAATATGGAGCTGTTTTACTCACTATTACTTTTGCAGTGGCAAAATCTTCATTAATATTTTTAAAAATTGAAGCGTCTAAAACTATTCTTTCATCAGAATAATTTGTATTAATATCCACAACTTTTTCACAGCTATAGAAAATTATAATTATTATATAAAAAAAATTTTTTTTCATTTAAAATTTAAAATTATAAGATATACTTGGAACAATTCCAAAAATAGATAATTGAATTGCTTCATTTTTCAAAGTTTTTTGATTTTGTTGAAAAGTTATAGAATTTGCATTGTCTCGGTTGTAAATATTATAAAATCCAAAAACCCATTCACTTTTGAAATCTCTTTTTTTATTTTTATTAGGAATTAGAGTTAGAGAGATATCAAGTCTATGGTAGTTGGGAAGTCTATTTGAATTACGTTCCCCATAATTTGGTATCGTTAAATTCATATATGTGTATTGCCCTACAGGATAATTTGTTGGTTGTCCTGTTTGAAATATAAAATTAGTATTAAAAGTTAATTTTTTATTCAATTTATAATTGGATACAAAACTAAAGTCATGAGTTTTGTCATATGGTGTATTGTACCAATTTCCCATATTGATTCCAGTTTCATTGATGTTACGTCCTGTAGTTTTTTGTTCTGATTTTGAAAGGGTATAAGCAATCCAGTAATTATGTCTGCCTTTATTTTTTTTAAATAAAAATTCCATTCCATATGCTCTTGCTTTTCCCGCTAATAATATTCTTTCTACAGCTGCGTTAGCAACTAAATCAGCACCTGGGATATAATCTAGTCTGTTTTTAATTTTTTTATAAAAAACTTCAGTTTCTAATTTATTCCCATTTTTTAATTTAGAGTGATAACCAAAAGCCAATTGATCTAATTGCTGTGGTTTTAAGTAAGGTCCACTCGGAGCCCAAATATCTAGTGGAGCAGGAGCATTGGTGTTAGATATTAGATGAATGTATTGATTTAATCTGTTGTAGCTTACTTTAATAGCTTGATTTTTAAAATTATAAGAAAAATTAAATCTTGGCTCAAAATTATAAAAGGATTTAATGGTTTTTGAATTATCGGGATTTAAGTATTCTCCAATTATTTCAGCCTCTTTATAAATACCAAGATCTTGATCAAAAGTTACAGGGTTGTCGTTTATATATCTGTTCAGGCCATCTTGTTTGAATCTTAAAAATTGATTTAATCTAAAACCGTATCTAAGAGATATTTTTGGCGAGGCTTTATGAACTACATCAAAATAAGCCGCATTTTCTAAAGCAAACTTTCTTTCAAGTATTGTAAAATTAATACCTGACTGGTTAATTGGACTAATTTCACCAGGATTAAATTCATAGTAAATAGAGTTTAATCCATAGTTGAATTGTATTTTATTAGAATAATAATTTTTTAAATCAAACTTGATGTTTAAGTTTTTAATACCTGAATTCCAATCAAAACCTACGAAGTTTAGTGTCAACCCATAGTAGTAATCGCTAAAAATCAAAGAAGTATTAGAAAAGGTTTTTTCATTGATTAAGTGATTCCATCTTAGGTTGAATGTTGAGTTTCCATAGGTATTAGAAAACGTGTCGCTAAGTTTAAATTTGTCTCTACCAAAATATCCAGAGAAATACAAGGTGTTGTTTTTATCTATTTTATAGTTTGATTTGGTATTAATATCATAAAAATAAGCTACGTTTTCAATATCAGTAAATTTCAAGAAAAGGTGGGCGTAAGATCCTCTTGTTGCAATCAGATACGAACCTTTATTCTTTTTTATTGGACCTTCGCCCAGTAATCTACTTGATATTATTCCAATTCCTCCGCTTAACTTATGTTTTTTACTATTCCCGTCTTTTTGATATACATCTAAAACGGAAGAAAGCCTTCCTCCGTAAGATGAAGGTATGCCACCTTTAAAAAGTTTAACTTCTTTTATTGCATCAGAATTAAAAATTGAAAATAAACCAAACAAGTGAGATGAACTGTATATTATGGCTTCATCAAACAAAATTAGATTTTGATCTGCAGCACCACCTCTTACATTGAATCCACCTGTTCCTTCTCCTGCATTTGACACACCTGGAAGTAATTGAATAGTTTTTAAAACATCAGATTCACCAAATAGTACAGGAGTTTGTTTAATTGTTTGATTTGATAAGATATTCAAACTCATTACAGGTTTTGTTATATCAATCTCTTCAACATCTTTTATGACAACAACTTCTTCTAAATTTTCGATATTTTGAGATAAGAAAAATGTAGTATTGACGTTTTTTATTAAATCTATTTCAGTTGAGATATTTTTATATCCAATAGAACTTATTTGAATTTCATAATTTTTTTCAGGAAGTGTTATTGAGAAAAATCCATAAGTATTTGTAATTGTTCCGGAGTTAATGCTTGGAATAATTATGTTAGCACCAATTATAGATTCATTACTATTTTCATCTAAGACATATCCGCTTAATGTAAATTTATCTTGTGAATAAATTAAGTTTATCGATAAATAGAGAAGTATAAATAAAAACTTTTTAAGCATTAAAATTTTAATTAAATAGATTTATTTAATTCAATTAGATCAAGAAATATGCCAATAAATTTAGTTTTTATATTTAGAATCTAATCCTTTTTTAATAGAGTCTAAAAATTCTTGGGTGTTTAAATAATGTGTTCTATTTAAATCTTTGCCATGAATTAGTACAGCTAAGTCTTTTGTCATTTGACCATTTTCAACAGTTTGAATACAAACAGTTTCAAGTGTTTTACAAAAATCGATAAGTTCTGAGTTATTATCAAGTTTTCCTCTGTGAGAAAGACCTCTGGTCCATGCAAATATTGAAGCTATGGGGTTAGTAGAAGTTTCATTCCCTTTTTGGTGTTCTCTATAATGTCTAGTTACTGTTCCGTGTGCAGCTTCTGCTTCCATTGTTTTACCATCAGGAGTAACAAGAGTTGATGTCATTAAGCCTAATGATCCAAATCCTTGGGCTACTGTATCCGATTGAACATCACCATCATAGTTTTTACATGCCCATACAAATCCACCACTCCATTTCATTGCAGCTGCAACCATATCATCAATTAACCTGTGTTCATACGTTATTCCAGCAGCTTCAAATTTATTTTCAAATTCGTTAGTAAAAACTTCTTGAAAAACATCTTTAAAACGTCCGTCATATGCTTTTAAAATAGTGTTTTTTGTAGATAAGTATAATGGCCATTTTTTTGTAAGAGCCTGATTCATACAAGATCTAGCGAATCCATAAATTGAAGAATCAATATTGTACATACTCATTGCTACTCCGTTTTCTTGAAAATTATACACTTCCCAAGTTTTAGGTTTGTCTCCATTTTCAGGTGTGAAGGTCATTGTTAATTTTCCTTTACCATGAGTCACTATATCTGTTGCTTTGTATTGATCACCAAAAGCATGTCTACCAATACAGATTGGTTTAGTCCAACCTTGAACGTATCTAGGCACGTTTTTCATTATTATAGGTTCTCTAAAAACCGTTCCTCCAACAATGTTTCTTATTGTTCCATTAGGAGATCTCCACATTTTTTTCAGAGTGTATTCTACAACTCTTTCTTCATCTGGAGTTATTGTCGCACACTTTATACCAACATTATATTTTTTTATAGCTTCAGCTGAATCGATAGTGACTTGATCATCTGTAAAATCTCTATGTTTTACACTTAAATCAAAATACTTAATATCAATTTCAAGGTAAGGTAGAATTAATTTAGTTTTTATAAAATCCCAAATAATTCTAGTCATTTCATCTCCATCCAACTCAACAACTGGATTTTTTACTATAATTTTTTTCATGAAGTTTAGGGAAATAAATTATCTCTTAATTTCTTTTATTCTCGCTTTTTTACCTCTTAATTCTCTGAAGTAATAAATTCTTGATCTTCTAACTCTTCCTCTTTTGTTAACTTCTATTTTTTGGATGGCAGGTAAATTAATTGGGAATATTCTTTCAATTCCAATTGTACCAGACATTTTTCTTATTGTAAAAGTTTTAGTAAGACCAGTTCCTTTGATTTGAATCACAATACCTTTAAAAAACTGAGTACGGACTTTATCTCCTTCTCTAATTTCATAATAAACTGTTATTGTATCTCCGGATTTGAATGTTGGGATTTCTTTTTTGGTTACAAATTCATCTTGTACGAATTTTATTAAAGATTCCATTTTGATAAGATTTTAAATTTATTTAGTACAACATTCACGATTATCGTCAGTGGTTATAATAAATCGAATGCGAAATTACATATTTTTTTTATTTTTAGAAAGAATTCAGTTAAAAATATCTGGTCTTAGTTTTTTTGTTCTTTCTAAAGCTTTTTCCTCCCTCCAAAGCTCAATCTTTGCTTTATTTCCAGAGAGAAGAATTTCAGGAACTTCTAAATCGTCAAACGAAGATGGTCTAGTGTACACAGGAGGTGCTAATAAATCGTCCTGAAATGAATCGGTTAATGCAGAAGTTTCATCTCCAAGTACACCTGGAATTAATCTTATTATTGAATCGCATAGTACTGCCGCTGGTAGTTCACCACCTGAGAGAACATAATCACCAATAGAAATTTCCATAGTTATTAAACTGTCTCTAACTCTTTGATCCACACCTTTATAATGCCCACATAAAATAATAAAATTACCCTTCAATGATAATCTGTTAGATATTTTTTGACTTAACATTTCTCCATCAGGTGTCATGTAAATCACTTCATCGTATGTTCTTTCTTTTTTTAATAAATCAATACATTTTTTTATGGGTTCAATCATCATAACCATCCCAGCTCCACCACCAAATTGATAATCATCAACTTGTCTTCTTTTACTTGAAGCATAATTCTTTAGATCATGAAAGTTAATTTCAATTAATTTTTTATCAATTGCTCTTTTTAATATTGAAGCATTAAAAGGACTTTCAATTAGTTCAGGAAGAACACTTATTATATCAATTCTCATCATTATTCAAAAATAAGCCTTTCTTTTTCACCGTTAGGGGTTACAAACATCATTTGATTTATTTTTATTGATGAATTGAAATTTAAAAGATCTTCAGTTTTTTTGATTTGCGTATTATTAATTTCTGTTAATGCATAACCTGGTTTCACACCCATTCTATAAAGAGAACTGTTTCTTAAGTTAGAAACCTTTAAACCATGAGTAATCTCATAAGTCTTTAATTCATCATTAGTCATGTTTTTTAATTGCATTCCTAAAAAATTTACATTGTTATTTTTTTCTAAAGTCACATTCAATTTAATGTTTTTATAATCTCTAATAATTCCTACAGAAATTTTATCACCAGGTCTTTTAGTACTTAAATAACCTGATAAGTCAGAGAATTTTTCAATTTTCATATTATCCAAGCTAATAATTACATCACCTTTTTTTATACCAGCTCTGGCAGCTCCCATTTCTAATTCAATATCATTTACATAAAAACCCTCCGTTAGATCGATATTCAGTTCATTAGCAGATTTTGAGTTTAATCCAAATCCAGTTACACCAAGTAGTCCTTTTTGTACATTTCCAAACTCAATTATATCTTCAAAAATTTTTCTAGCAACATTGCTGGGTACTGCAAATGAATATCCTACAAATCCGCCCGTTCCACTTGTTATAGCTGTATTTATCCCTATTAAATCTCCATTTGTATTAACTAATGCTCCACCACTATTTCCTGAGTTGACAGCAGCATCAGTTTGAATAAATGATTGATTTTTGGAATCAAAATCATTTAAATCTCTTGATTTTGCACTTATTATTCCTGCTGTCACAGTTGAAGTTAAATTAAAAGGATTGCCCACAGCCAGTACCCACTCACCAATTTTGGTTTGATCAGAATCCGCAAACCTTATGTAAGGAAAAGATTCTTCTCCAACAATTTTTAATACAGCAATATCTGAAACTTCGTCGCTACCAAGTAGTTCAGCAGTATATGTCTTATTGTCATTCGTTGTGATTTCTATCGTACTAGCATTTTCAATTACATGATTATTTGTAATTATATATCCATCTTCTGAAATTATAACTCCTGAACCCATTCCAACTCTAGTTTTATCTCCCTGATCATTAAAATAATCCCATAAAGATGAGTTTCCTCTGGAAACACTAGTGTTTTTCACATGAACTACAGAATGTATTGTTTTTTCTGCAGCAGATACAAAATCACTAGATGGTAATATGTTATTGCTTGATGATGGATTAAATGAGATGTTAACACTGTTGTCCTTTTCCTCAATTATATTATTATTTGAATGATCATAGTAAAGGTTGTGAATGGATAATGCTAAAAATCCACCAATTAGTGAAACAAAAAAAGTTAATATTAATTTTCTCATAATTATATTTTTATCAAAATTATATTTTTAAAATTTAGTAAAATATATTTTAACTACTTTTTAACACCTTATACTTTTTTATATATTCGTATTTTAATATTAGATGATAATCAAATTTCAAAAATATCAAGGTACAGGAAATGATTTTATAATTATTGATAACACTGATTTATCTTTTCCATCTGAAAACATTTCTTTAATTAAACAGCTGTGTGATCGTAAATTTGGAATTGGTTGTGATGGTTTGATATTGATAAACCCCTCAGATTCATCAGATTATTTAATGAATTATTATAATTCTGATGGTAATTTAGGTTCTATGTGCGGAAATGGAGCAAGATGCTCTGTTAAATTTGCTCAAAACATTAATATAATTAAAAATAAAACTGTTTTTACTGCATTTGATGGTTTACATGACGCATTGATTTATGATGATCAAATAACTTTATCGATGAAACCTGTCAATGACATTATAAATTATGGAAATGATTTATTTCTTGATACAGGGTCTCCTCATTATGTTCAGTTAGTTAGTGATATTGAAAACATTGATGTTTTTAGTCAAGGTAGATTAATAAGAAATAACTCAATTTTTAAAAATAATGGAGTTAATGTAAATTTTGTTCAGGTTATTTCTAAATCTGAATTTTCTGTAAGAACTTATGAAAGGGGAGTGGAAAATGAAACACTTTCTTGTGGAACAGGAGTTACAGCTGTAGCATTAGCAATGTTTGAATTAAATAAAACTTCTTTAAATAAATTAAAAATAGCAACAAGGGGAGGGGATTTATCAGTAGAATTTAATAAATGCTCAAAAGGTTATGATAATATAAAACTTACAGGAAACGTAAAAATGGTTTATAGTGGTGAAATTCAAATTTAAATGATGGAAAATAAATCATTATATAAATTTATAATTTGGTTAGGAATTGCATGTTTTTTGTTATGTAGCTGTAATGTTTACTTACAACTATTATAATACTTATTATGCTGAAAACACAAGTTTTAATGAAGAGAAAATTTATTTACATATTCCAACGGGATCAGGCTTAGATAATTTAAAAAAACAAATCTCTCCTTTTTTAAACGATTCATCTACTTTTTTTGATGCAGCCTATAAAACTAAATATGTATTAAATATAAAAGCAGGTAAATATGAAATAAAGAAAGGTTTTTCAAATAAAGAAATTATAAATTCTTTGAAATTCAATAATATTCCAGTTAATGTAACATTTAACAATATTGAAAGGTTAGAGAATTTAGCTTCAAAAGTTTCTAATTATATAGAAGCTGATAGTTTAAGTTTAATTAATTCATTTAACGAAAGAATTATTTTTAAAAACAAATAATTTGAACCCTGAGTCTGTTTTTGCAATTTTCTTACCTAATACTTATGAATTTTATTGGAACACAAGTGCAGATCAGTTTCGAGATAAAATGCTTAATCAATATAATTTGTTTTGGAACAGTTCTAGAAAAAAGAAAGCCGATTCACTAAATCTATCTCCTATACAAGTCTCGGTTTTAGCCTCAATAGTTCAAAGAGAAACACCAAAAGTTGATGAAAGACCTACTATTTCGGGTGTTTATTTCAATAGATTAAAAAAAAGAATGAGACTACAAGCTGATCCAACTGTTGTTTATACTATAAAGAAAACGAAGGGTTTTGATAAAAAAATTAGAAGAGTTTTGTACAAAGATCTTAAAATAAAATCTCCATATAATACATATTTGAATAGAGGCTTACCCCCAGGTCCAATTTATATGTCGGATTTCTCTTCAATTGAATCTGTTTTGAACATGGAAAATAATGATTATTTATTTTTTGTAGCAGATGTTAAGAGGCCTGGATATCATATTTTTGCTAAAACTTACAGGCAGCACAATAAAAATAAACGTCAGTATACAAGTTGGCTTAGAAAAAACAACATAAGAAGATAAATACCTGATTAACAGATAATTAAATTTTTATGTATGTTTGCCGAATATTTAAAAATTGACTTTATCTTATTATCATAACAATGTATAGTATTTTTAAAAACAATTTAGTGCTTTCAATTTTTTTATTTTCAGCACTTCATTTATCTCAACTAACACTACCAAAACATTTGACAGCTCGTACATTGATATCGAATATATGGTTTCAAATGAAACAACTATTGAAATCCCTAATTATGTTTTTCTAATCAATGATTTCAATGGTTTTAAAGAGTTACTTGGCTTTCAAAGAGTCTACTGGAAGTTATAGCCGTCTTAATAAATTTGGTTTCATGGGTAAATACCAATTTAATTTGAATACTCTTAAAATGTATAAGATTAAAAATTCTAATAATTTTATAAATAATCCAGAGCTTCAAGAAAGAGTTTTTTTGATAAATGTTCAGAGAAATAAGTGGATATTACGAAAAGACATTAAATGGTTTGTAGGATCAATAATTAACGGAACTGAAATTACTGAATCTGGTATATTAGCTGCTGCTCATTTATCCGGACCCGGAAATGTAAAAAAATATTTAAGATCCAATGGGAAAGATGATAAAAATGATGCTTTTGGAACTTCAATCTCTAAATACATTAAATATTTTAAAAATTTCGACCTTTCAATGGTAGAAGCTGTGAGAAAGCCAAAAGTTTAATCACTCTGAATTAAAAAAATTGCTGGTCTTTTATTGATATTAATTTTAGTTGATTTCCAATCATCAACTCTTTTAGTTTTAATATATTCAGTTTTCAAAGTTAAATCACAAGCTATGCACAACTTTGTGTCTGGTTTTAAAATATTCATTAGAGTTGAGAGAAACTTGTTATTTCTATATGGTGTTTCCATAAAAATTTGAGTTGTAACTAACGATGTTTTTTCTAAAACTTTTATTTTCTTTTTTCTTTCATTATTTTCAATAGGAAGGTAACCATTGAACTTGAAATCTTGTCCGTTCATTCCAGAACCCATTAAAGCTAGCAATATAGAAGAGGGACCTACAAGAGGAATAACTGTAATTTCGTTTTGATGTGCTATTTTTACAATTTCAGAACCTGGGTCAGCTATACCAGGACATCCTGCATCAGATATTAAGGCAATATCATTTCCGTTTAAACACGGATTTAAAAAACTATTTATTTCACTTTCAACAGTGTGCTTATTTAAAATGAAAATATTTAATTCTGATTGTTTTTTATCCGGATAGATATCTTTTATAAAGGCTCTTCCTGGTTTTTCATTTTCAAAAATGAAATATTTGATATTTTTAATTAAAGTTCTATGAAATTCAGGAAACTCGTTTTGTTCAGACTTACCAAGCTTATTAGGAACAAGGTAAAGTTTTCCAAAGCTCATTATTTCCTATTGTTATACCGTAAATTTTTTAGACAAATCTTCTACGTATTTTCTGAACTGTTTGTCTGTAAAAGATAAATTGTCGACTGTTTTACATGCATGAAGGACAGTAGCATGATCTCTACGACCTATTTGAGATCCTATGCTTGCAAGTGATGCTTTTGTGAATTTTTTTGCAAAGAACATTGCTAATTGCCTTGCTTGAACTATATGTCTTTTTCTTGTTTTTGATTGTAGAGTTGAAACATCCATTTGAAAATATTCAGAAACTATTTTTTGAATATAATCTATAGAAACTTCTCTTTTGGTGTTTTTAACAAATTTTTCTACTACACTTTTTGCTAATTCAATAGTAATTTCTTTCTTGTTAAATGATGATTGTGCTATTAAAGAAATCACAGCACCTTCAAGTTCTCTTACGTTAACTTTTATATTTTTAGCAACATAGTCAATTACCTCGTCAGAGATTTCTACTCCATCTCTATAAAGCTTATTTTTTAAGATAGAAACTCTAGTTTCATAGTCAGGTCTTTGAAGTTCAGCAGACAATCCCCATTTAAACCTAGATAGAAGCCTTTGTTCAATATCTTGCATATCAACTGGAGCTTTATCAGAGGTTAAAATAACTTGTTTGCCATTTTGATGCAAATGATTGAAGATGTGAAAAAATACATCCTGAGTTCCTGTTTTTCCAGAGAAAAACTGAACATCATCGATAATTAAAACGTCTATTATTTGATAGAAATGTATAAAATCATTTCTATTATTCTTTTTAACTGAGTCAATGTATTGTTGTGTAAATTTTTCAGCAGAAATGTATAGCACTGTTTTTTCTGGAAATTTTTCTTTTACATTAACACCAATTGCGTGTGCTAAATGTGTTTTTCCTAAACCAACTCCACCAAAAATTAAAAGAGGATTGAAAGATGTACCTCCAGGTTTATTAGAAACTGCTAAACCAGCAGATCTTGCAAGTCTATTAGCATCACCCTCAAGGAAATTTTCAAAAGTATAATTAGGATTTAATTGTGATTCAATTTTAAGATTTTTAATTCCTGGAATTACAAATGGATTTCTTAGCTCAGTTTGAAGATTACTTATTGAAAGGTCAACTTTTTGAGATGGCAAATGAGTTTTGTATTGACTAGGAATTTTTTCTGTAAATGGACTTAGATTGCCAAAAGTATTTTCCATTTTGATAACATAAATCAATCTGGCATTTTCTCCAAGTTCTTTGTTTAATGCTAATTTTAATAATTTCACATAATGTTCCTCAAGCCATTCATAAAAGAATTTACTTGGAACTTGAACACTTAGCACATTGTTTTCGAACTTTATTGGCTTGATTGGTTCAAACCATGTTTTATAAGCTTGAATCTGTATATTATCTTTTATAAATTTAAGACAGTTTGTCCAAACAGATTCAGCTGTAATCATTTTTATTTTTGGTTTTTGATGTTGTAAAGTCAATAAAACTTGGTTAAACTTTATTGATAATTAACTAGTAACAAATATGTGCAAATTTTTATTAAAAAAAAATCATTTTGCTATTGAATATTAAATATTTTTTGTTCATATTATAAGATGTCTAAATTAACTTTTTAATTTATATTTTTTGGAAGATAAAACTGAGATTTGTGTTAGATATAGTGAAACTGATCAAATGTCCTTTGTATACCATGGAAATTATGTTAAATACTTTGAGATTGGAAGAATTGCTTGGTTAAAAAAAATAGGAATTTCTTATAAACAAATGGAAGATGATGGTATTATGCTTCCGGTTGTTGATGTGAAAATTAATTTTAGAAAGTCTGCATTATTTGATGACAAATTAATTTTAACAACAAAATTAATACGATTACCCTCTTACATGATTGAATTTGAATATGAAATTATTAGAAATGATGATTTGATAACAAGAGGATATACAAAATTAATTTTTTTAAATTCTAAAACGAAAAAGCCTATTAGATGTCCTAATTTTCTTTTGAATAAAATTAATTTGGATAAATAACTCTAAGTTCATCTTTTCCAATTTTATATTTTGATTTTTCTACTCCATTTATCTTTGGACTAAGCACTCCATCATTTAGTTTTAACTCGTTCTTAAATATTCTTGCCTCGTCCCAAATATTATTTTTAATAAATATTTCTAAAGTTTTTTTACCGCCCTCAATTATTATTGATTGAACTTTGTTTTTATATAGAATTTCGCATAGATATTTTCCAATATTATTTTTACTGGAAAAATTACTAATTACAATTGTCATAGATTCATTATCAAAAACATTAAAATTTTTATTTAATGTTTTTTTATCATCTAATATTATTCTTAAAGGATTATTTCCGTTTATGTGCCTAACAGTCAAGGATGGATCATCTTTAATAACAGTATTATGTCCAATTAATATTGCATGCTCTTCTGACCTCCATTTGTGAACTAGTTGTCTGCTTTCAACACAACTTATCCAAAAAGGTTTATTCTCACTTTTGTTTAGAGGGGCAATAAAGTTATCCATAGTTTCTGCCCATTTTAATATTATATATGGTCTTTTATATTTGTTGAAATGAAGGAAATTTCTATGAAGATCATTACACTTCTTTTCTAAGACACCAACTGTTACTTTAATCCCTTTATTTTTAAGGAACAAAATTCCATCTCCATTTACTTTTGAACTTATATCTTTAGTACCAATAATTACATTACTTATTTGATGTTTATATATTAACTCAGTACAAGGGGGTGTTTTTCCATAATGAGAGCAAGGTTCTAAAGTTACATATAGTGTTGCTCCCTTTAAATCATTTTTATTTTTAACATTATTAATTGCATTGACTTCAGCGTGATTTCCTCCATAATTGGACGTAGTCCCCTCTGAAATAATTATATTGTCTTTTACAATTATACATCCTACAGATGGATTAGGATAATATTTTGATTCATTATTTCTTGCAAGATAGATACATCTTGACATGTACTTTTCATGTTTTTCAAGTGTCTTCATAAATAAATTACAGATTTTTGCTAAAGTATATATGACGTATATTCACAACACAAAAATACTTTTAAAATATGAAATTGAAAGATGAATTTTTTATTAGGAAAATTAAGGAGAAAGATAATCAAGAATTACACCACGTTTTATCTAGTGTTATGCGAGAATTTGATGTTCCAGAGACAGGAACTGCATTGGCAGATCCAGAGTTAAAAAAGATGTTTCAAGCCTACGATAATCATAAAAGTTCATATTTTGTAATATTAAAAAACAATTCTTTACTAGGTGGAGCAGGAATTTCAAAACTCAAGAATTCCAATGATAATATTTGTGAACTTCAGAAAATGTATTTTTCAATTGAGGCACGAGGGAAAGGTTTAGGAAGTTTAATGATTGATTTGTGTTTAAAAAGTGCAATTGAACAGGGATTTGAAAAATGTTATATTGAAACAATGCATAATATGAACAAGGCCCAAAAATTATATTTAAAAAAAGGGTTTAGATATTTAGATAGCCCTTTAGGAAACACAGGTCATTGTTCATGTCCTGTATGGATGATAAAAGATTTGTAATGACATTGTTAGACTTTAATAATTTATTTAAAAGTAAATTAAGTTCAAAAATTGAAACTAATGAACTTGATGAGTTTTTTTTCTGGTTAATTGAGCATTACTGCAATTTTAGTAGAATGAATTATATTTTGAATTCAAATTTTAACATTTCTAAAATTCAAGAGCGAAAACTTATAGATTCAATTGATTTGTTAATGAATGATATGCCAATTCAATACGTAATTGGAGAAACTAACTTTCATGGATTTAGTTTTCAAATTGAATAATAATGTACTAATTCCAAGACCTGAAACAGAGGAGTTGGTTAATTGGATTATTAATGATACGCATGCAAATAAAAATATATTAGATATTGGTACGGGAAGTGGATGTATTGCTATTAGTTTGTCGAAAAACTTAAATAATTGTAATGTATCAGGCTGGGATATTAATGAAGATATTATAAAAATTGCTAATCAAAATGCAATTTTAAACAATGTCGAAGTATTGTTCGAAATTTCTGATATAACCAAACCCAAATTTTTAAATGAGAAGTTTGATGTGTTGGTTTCAAATCCACCATATATAACTAATAACGAAAAAAAATTAATATCTAATAATGTAAAATCATTTGAACCACACAGTGCTCTTTTTGTTGAAGATGATGAACCTTTATATTTTTATAAAAAGATATTGGAATTTGCAATTTTTAATTTAAAATCAAATGGTTTTTTATATCTTGAAATAAATGAAAATTTTTCTAAAGAAGTTTTAAAACTTTTAAAAGATAACGGATTTTACGATATTCAACTTAAAAAGGATTTTAGACTAAAAAACAGAATGATTAAGGGAATTAAGAAATGAGTTTAAATCAAAAAATATTAGAAAATTTAAGAGATGAAATACACATGCATACTCACCTTTATTATGTAAAAGATGCACCAATAATAAGTGACTATGAATTTGATTTAATGTTAAAAAAATTAACTGATCTTGAATCAAAATTTCCGCAATTTTTTGATATTAATTCCCCTTCTCAAAGAGTAGGTGGAAAGGTTTCTAAAAACTTTAATAATATCAAGCATGATTATCCGATGTATTCTTTAGATAATTCTTACTCTAAAAAAGATTTAGATAGTTTTTATTCTAGAATATTAAAGAAAATCCCTGATAATGATTTAAATTTTTTGTGTGAACTTAAGTTTGACGGCGTTTCAATAAATCTAAGTTATGAAAATGGTGTTTTAGTTAGAGCGGTAACAAGGGGAGATGGTGTTCAAGGTGATGATGTGACTGAGAATGTCAAAACTATTAAAACAGTTCCGTTAAAACTAAATGGGGATTATCCATCAAAATTTCAAATTAGAGGAGAAATATTTATTGAACTTAATGACTTTAATAAAATGAATATTGATAGAACTAATAATGGTTTAGAGCCTTATATGAATCCTAGAAATACTGCTTCAGGAAGTTTAAAGTTGCAAGACAGTGCTGAAGTAGCTAGAAGACCATTGAAATGTTTTTTATATCAAGTAGTTTCGGAATACGATGAATCTAAAACTCAATATGAAAATTTAGTTTCAGCCTCAAAATGGGGTTTTAATGTTTCTGATTCATATAAGCTTTGTAATACTATTGATGAGGTTTTTGATTTTATTAATGATTGGGATCAAAAAAGAAATGATTTAGATTTCGAAATTGATGGAATAGTTATTAAAGTTAATCAAATCGATTATCAAAAAACATTAGGATTCACTTCAAAGTATCCAAGATGGTCAATAGCATATAAATTTAAAACACTTCAAGTATCAACTCTGTTATTATCTGTAAGTTATCAAGTTGGAAGAACAGGTGCTATAACACCTGTTGCAAATTTAAATCCAGTTTTATTAGGGGGGACAATAGTAAAGAGAGCTTCTCTTCATAATGAGGATCAAATAAATAAACTTGATTTACATTTAAATGATCATGTTTTAATTGAAAAAGGAGGAGAGATTATTCCGAAAATTGTCGATGTTCAACTTGATGAAAGAAATCTTGATTCAAATCGAATTTTCTTTATAAACAAATGTCCTTCTTGTCAAGCTGATTTATCTAAAAACGAATCAGAAGCACATCATTATTGTTTAAATTTTAATTCATGTCCTCCTCAAATTACTGGAAGAATACAACATTTTATATCAAGAAAAGCAATGGATATTAACGGAATAGGTAATGAGACTATTCAATTAATGTTTCAAAACAAATTAATAACAAATTATGCTGATTTATATACATTAAAAAAAGAGGATTTACTAAGTTTAGAAAGAATGGCTGAAAAATCAGTAGAGAATATTTTTAAAGGTTTAAATGAATCTAAAAAAGTGCCTTTTGAAAGAGTTTTATTTGCATTAGGTATTAGACATGTTGGTCAGACTGTATCTAAAAATCTTGCAAAAAAATTTGAATCCATTGATAATTTAATTTCTCAAACTTATGACGAATTACTTTTGGTTGATGAAATCGGAGAAAGAATTTCAAAAAGTGTAGTTGATTTTTTTAAGAATGAAAAAAATATTATTAATATTGAAAAACTTAAAACAGTCGGATTGCAGTTCCATTCCGAAATTAAAACCAATGTCACTAATGTTTTCAATGATAAAACTTTTGTAGTTTCAGGAATTTTTGAAGGTTATTCAAGAGATCAGTTGAAAAATTTAATTGAAATAAACGGGGGAAAAAATCTTAGTTCTGTTAGTTCCAAAACAAATTATTTATTAGCTGGTGATAAAATGGGCCCAAGTAAATTAAAAAAAGCTGAAGATTTAGGGGTTGACATAATTTCGGAACAGGATTTCAATAAACTTCTAATGTTTAAACCTTGATGTTTTCTGATTTTTGAATTCCTGGATCATTTGAAAAATAGAAATCAATTTTTCCTAGATTTATTCCAAAACATCCAACTTGGTTGATTAAAACATTTTTATTATCCAAATTTTTAATTTCTATTGGTTTTTCTAAAAACGTATGTGTATGTCCTCCAATGATTAAATCGATATTTCTAGTTTTTTTAGCTAATATTAAATCACACATTAAATTTTTATCTTTTGAATATGAAAAACCTAAATGTGAAAGGCATATAATTAAATCACAATTTTGATTAAATTTTAATTCATTAGTAATGTCTTTTGAAATTTCAACAGGATCTAAATACTTTATTCCATTATATAAGTTCTTTTCAACTAATCCATCTAATTCTATACCAAGTCCAAAAACTCCAATTTTTATACCATCAACATTAAAAACTTGATATTTTTTAATTTTATTTTCAAGTGGAGTATTCTTAAAAGTATAATTTGAATTTATAAATGAAAAATCAGCATGTTTTAATGATTTAGATAGCTTTTCAATTCCATTGTCAAATTCATGATTTCCCAAGGTAGATGCATTATAGCCCATTTTACTCATTAATTTCAATTCAACTTCACCTTCAAAGAAATTAAAATAAGGAGTGCCTTGAAAAACATCTCCTGCATCAAGTATTAAAGTATTAGGATTATCATTTTTAATTGAATTTATGAGATTTGACCTAGCTATTACGCCTCCACTATTAGGATTTATTGGGTCATTATTTGGAAATGGATCGATGTGACTATGAACATCATTAGTATGTAAAATTGTAATTTTTTTTATATCCTTATTATAATTATTATTTAAGGGTATTAGAGGAAGAGTTAATCCAAAAATTGTGGAGGATTTTACATGTTTTAAAAAGTGTCTTCTCCTCATTTTGATCTGAAAATTCTGTTATCTAATTTGCTTTCAACTAATTTCTTATTTGTCATTGATTTGATTAATAACTCTCTAAGATTTAAATTAAGATTATACAATTCTAAGGGATCTTTGAAAAAATTCATTTTATCTCCACCTTCTTGTAAGAAGTTTGATGTTAATACATAATAATCTTTTTCACTATCAAATTCTTTTTTATTAATAAGGATGTTTTTAACTTTTTTATTAAAAAATTCTATTTCTATTTTAGAACTGGGGTGTGCAAGGTTTTCATTATTGAAATAATTGATTAAATCAACAACCTTTTCACCTTTAATTTTAACTACAATAGCTAAATTCTTCCATGGCATTATAGTAAATAAATCATGTTGAGTTATATCTCCTTTATTTAATGTTCCCCTAACTCCTCCATAATTAAATAATGCAAAATCTATATTTTTTGATGTAATTTCTTTGAATTTAGGATTGCATTCTTCATAAAGAATATCAGCAATTAAATTACCAAGTGTAGATTCTAATTTACCATCACGAATACTATATGATTCCTTGCTAGATCCAATAACTTTTTCTAATTTTTTAATTTTATTTCTAAAAGGTTTTATGATAAATTCAATTTCTAAATCTATAATTGAATCTTTAATTTTTATATTCTCTTCAAAAGAAATATTAGAAATATTATAACTTGTATTTGTACAAGAAAAGCTTAATAAAGTTATAATTAAAACAATTAGTTTCAATTTCATTTTTTTATTATAAAAAATAGTAATCAATTCTTAAATATGTAATTTAGCACTACTTTAAAGATATGATATTTAAATCACTACATGAAAATCTTGTTAAAAAAAAGATAAATAAGTCACTAGAACTTTTAAATAATCAGATTAGAATAAAACCAAATCCAATCAAAACAATAGGATGTATAATTGATCCTATGTTTCCTGTTGAGGTTAATAACTTTATTAAGTTAGTTTATAAAATAGGTTTGAAAGAAAAAGATCTAAAATTGATTACTTTCCAAGAAAATGATAATGGATTTAATATTTTTTCAAATATGAATATTACCCCTAAATCAATTTCATATACTGGAAATTTAACAGGAAAAGATTCTTTAGAATTTATTTCCTATGATTATGATTTATTAATTAATTTTTTTAAATCTAGTGATGTTTTAACTTTATTGTCTTCAAAAGTTAATGCTAAGTTTAGAGTAGGTTTTAACTCTGTTGATTCCAGATTGAATGATTTAATTTTTTCAGATAAAATGAAAAAATTTAAAGAATTTGATTCTGAATTAATTAAATATTTAAAACTAATTAGATAATGAGTTTAATAAAAAAACTTAAAGGTACGGGTGTCGCTGTTGTAACGCCTTTTAAAAATGATCTTTCCATAGATTTTGATGCTATTAATAATATCGTTGATTTTTTGATAAACAATGGAATAAAATATATTGTTGTTCAGGGAACAACAGGTGAAAGTTCTACAATGTCTGATGATGAAAAAATGATTTCTCGTCAAGCCTTTGTAAAGGCCAATAATAATCGTATTCCATTAGTTTTAGGATTTGGTTCAAATGACACAAATTATCTATTAAAAAATTTAAAAAAAACTGATTTCACTGGTTATTCTGCTATTCTTTCTGTCACGCCCTATTATAATAAACCGACTATGAATGGTTTATTTAATCATTTTTCTTTATTAGCTAAATCGTCTATATTACCGATAATCTTATATAATGTTCCATCAAGAACAGGTTGTAATATGCTTCCTGATATAACAATTAAGTTAGCTAATGAGTTTAAAAACATAATAGGCATCAAAGAAGCATCTGGTGATTTAGATCAAGTAAAAGAATTAATTACAAATAGTCCAGATGATTTTTTAGTTATTTCTGGTGATGATGATACTGCTTATCAGAGTGTTTTAATGGGTGGTGATGGAGTAATTTCCGTTGTAGCTGGTTGTATTCCTAAAGAGTTTTCTCAAATAATTAGTATGTCTTTTGAAAAAAATGTATCTGAATGTAAATCAAAATTCAAAATCATAAAGCCATTATTAGATTTTTTATTTGAAGAAGGTAATCCATCTGGTATTAAAGCTGCTTTATCATTTTTAAATTTATGTCAAAATAATTTGAGACTACCATTGATTCCAGTGTCAAATCAATTAAAAACTAATATTCAAAATTCAATTTCCAAAATAAAAAAAGATTATTAAATC
Source organism: uncultured Flavobacteriaceae bacterium (assembly GCA_949372825.1). Lineage (GTDB taxonomy): Bacteria > Bacteroidota > Bacteroidia > Flavobacteriales > Flavobacteriaceae > MAG-121220-bin8. The sequence continues at coordinate 134,844 of CASIBD010000003.1, forward strand.
GTTTAGAAAAAAATACTAAATTTACCACATGTATTTAAAGAATAAATTACCAATTATTTTCAGTTTAATATTCCTGACTTCGTGCAATGAGTTTCAAAGAATTTTAAAAAGTGAAGACATTAAATTAAAGTATGAAGTTGCCGAAAAATATTATGAGAATCAAGAATTTAGAAGAGCTTCTAGACTATTTGAGCAAATACAATCACAATATAGGGGAAAGCCTCAAGCTGAAAGAGTTACTTTTTTTTATGCAAATTCACTATTAAATACAAAAAAGTATATTGATGCTGGTTATCAATTTGAAAGTTTTATAAAAGCATATCCGTTGAGTCAAAAAGTAGATGAGGCAGCTTATTTAGGCGCTTATTCATATTATAAAACTTCTCCTGTTTTTAGCTTAGATCAAAAAGAAACACTTACTGCAATTGAAAAGCTTCAAGAATTTATAAATACTTATCCGAACTCTGAAAAAATGTCTGATGCAAATGATTTAGTTCAAGAGTTAAGAATAAAACTAGAATATAAAGCTTTTGAAATTGCCAAACAATTTAATACAATTAGAGATTATAAGTCTGCAATAATTGTTTTAGATGATTTTATTTCAGATTACCCAGGAACTCCTTACAGAGAAGATGCATTGTTTTATTTACTAGATTCTTCTTACGAATTAGCTGTAAATAGTATTGAATCAAAAAAAATTGAAAGATTAGAACAGGCTAAAAAAATTCATAAGGAATTAATGGTTACTTATCCGGAAACAAAATATATAGAAAAATCAAATAAAATGATTGAGACTATAGACGAAGAAATTACTACATTTGCAAAAAACAGTACAGTACAGTAAAAACAAAAAACATGGATTTTAAAAAAACTGATGCACCACTAGAAACTATCACTTACGACAGAAACGTTATTGATGCTAAAACAGATAATATATACGAAGCTATCTCAATTATCTCTAAAAGAACCATTCAAATAAATGAATCTATTAAAAAAGAATTATTGGATAAATTAGAAGAGTTTGCTAGTCCAACTGAAAGTTTGGATGAGATTTTTGAAAACAAAGAGCAAATTGAGGTTTCTAAATTCTACGAGAAACTTCCTAAAGCTCACGCTATGGCTGTTGAAAATTGGTTAAAGGAAAAAATATATTATAGAAATACTGAAATTAAAGAATAGAAATGTCTATTCTAAGTGGTAAAAATATCTTGCTTGGAGTTACTGGAGGGATTGCTGCTTATAAATCAACTTATTTAGTCAGACTTTTTAAAAAACTAGGAGCTAATGTTCAGGTTTTGATGACACCTAGTTCTAAAGATTTTGTTACTCCACTTACTCTTTCTACTTTATCAAATAAACCAGTTCTTTCAGAATTTTTTGACAAAAATGACGAAAATAAACTTTGGAATAATCATGTTGAATTAGCTTTATGGGCAGATATTTTTTTAATTGCTCCAGCTACATCAAATACTTTGTCTAAAATGGCTTCAGCTAGAGCTGATAATTTACTTCTAGCTGTATATTTGTCTTCAAAATGTCCAGTGTATTTTGCTCCAGCTATGGACTTGGATATGCATAAAAATTTGGCTAATCAAGAAAATATTAAAAAGTTAATTAGTCATGGAAAAATTCATATTCCTGTAGGTTCAGGTTTTTTAGCAAGTGGTCTTGAGGGAGAAGGCAGGATGAAAGAACCTGAAGAGATTGTAGATTTTATAATAAATAATATTAAAGAAGAATTAAAGTTAAATAATAAAAAAATATTAATTACCGCAGGTCCAACTTATGAACCCATAGATGCGGTTAGATTCATTGGTAATTTTTCATCAGGAAAAATGGGTTTCTCATTAGCTAAAACTGCAGCTAGTTTAGGTGCAGAAGTAACACTAATTACTGGACCAACTAGTTTGAATTTAATTGATGATAATATTTCAGTAATAAATGTTGTTACTGCTGATGAAATGTTTTTGGAGACAAAAAAATATTTTAAATTTTCTGATATTTCTATTCTATCTGCTGCAGTTTCAGACTTTAAACCAAAGAGCCGATCCACAAAAAAAATAAAGAAACATAACAATAGATTACTATCAATTGATTTAATTCAGAATATTGATATTTTAAAATATTTAGGTGAAAATAAAACTAAAAAACAAATTCTTGTAGGTTTTGCTCTTGAAACAGATAATGAAACACAAAATGCTTTAATTAAAATTAAAAATAAAAACTTAGATGCTATTGTTTTGAATTCCCTTAACGATAAAGGAGCTGGGTTCGGACATGACACTAACAAAGTTACCTTTATAAATAAAAATGGGTTAGTAAAAAAATTCGATTTAAAATCTAAAATTGATGTGTCAATAGATATATTTAACGAGTTAATTGATAGTTTTTATGAAAATCCTTAGTTTAGTTTTTATTAATATTTTGTTCTTTAATTTTTCTTTTTCTCAAGAAATTAATAGCAATATCATTGTTAATTCAGAATCTGTAAATCAGACCAATAACTCTGTTTTTTTAAATTTAGAAAATTCTATTTCAAATTTTATTAATAATGCCAGTTGGTCAAATGATAATTATTCTGAATTTGAAAAAATTAATTTAAACGTTCTTTTTTCTATAAAAAGTTATTCAAATAATAATTATGTTGCTAATATCGAGTTTCAAGCATCAAGACCCGTTTTGAATTCCTCTTACTCAACACCTATTTTTACTTTTTTAGAAAAAAACTTTCAATTTGAGTATATCGAATATGAACCAATAGTTTTTAATGAAAATCAATTTGAATCAAAATTATCTTCATTATTGGCTTTTTATTTAAATATAATAATTGGATTAGATCATGATTCTTATATTTTGAATTCTGGAAATAATTTTTATGATGTTTCCAAAAAGATTTTAAATTATGCTAATCAAAATAATATTTCAGGATGGAATTCTTCTCACAATGGTGGGAAATTAAATAAGTTTTGGCTAATTGAATATTTAACTTCAAAAATTCTACTGAATTTTCCGAATTTTTTTATAATTATCATGTTAATGGTTTAGATTTAATGTATTCTGATATTTTAACTGCTAAGAAGAATATTGCATCTTCCATATCATTTCTAAAACCTTTACAAAAGAGAAATCCTAACTCTATACTTATTAAAATAATTTTTGATTCTAAATCAGATGAAATTAAAGATATTTACTCTGGAGGATCTTTTTATGATGTTTCCTCTATTATTTCAGATTTAAATTATCTTTCTCCATTCTTTTCTAATAAATGGAATAGTGTTAGATAATTTTATTAATTTAATTATTTAATATTTTTAAATAGTGCTAACAAAGGTTTTAATAAAAAATTTCACGTTAATTGATAAAGTTGAAATCGATTTCTTATCTGGTTTTACAACTGTAACCGGTGATACTGGGTCAGGTAAATCTATTTTATTGAGTGCATTGTCACTAATTATTGGTAAAAGAGCAGGTCAGAATTTATTAAAAAATTCAACTTTGAAATGTGTGTTAGAAGCTGAATTTAATTTATCTAATTTTAATATTCAAAGTTTATTAGTTAAAAATAATATTGATTATTTTGATCAAACAATTCTAAGAAGAGAAATTCTTCCAAATGGTAAATCAAGATCTTTTGTCAATGATAGCCCTGTAAATTTAGATTTTTTAAAAACTGTTGGAGAGAAACTTATTGATATACATACTCAACATCAACCATTAGCAAGTTCCAACAACTCTTTTTTCTATTCTCTTATTGATAATTTAGCCGAACAACAGCACATTGTTAAAAACTTTAATGATACATTAATTAATTATAAAGATCTAAAAATTGAACTTCAAAAATTAATCAGACTAAATACGAGCTTAAAAAATGACAATGATTATTTGTTGTATTTATATAATGAATTAAATGACATTAAATTAGTTATCGATGAACAGGAGATTTTAGAGAATAAATTAAAGCTATTTAAGAATTCTGAAGAAATAAAATCTTCGTTTTCTCAAATTGAATATATCCTGTATTCCTCTGATGATAGTATTGAAAATAAAATATTTTCTTTAAATTCTGTATTACATAATATTTCAAAGATTTCTGATAACTTTTCCCAAATTAAAAACAGATTGGATAGTCTTTTAATTGAGTTAAATGATATTAAATCTGACTTAAATAATTCTTCGCTCGACTTTAGTGATGATGATTCGGAAATCGATAAAATGGAATCAAGACTCAATATTATATATAATTTACAAAAAAAACATTCTGTAAATTCAATAAGTGCTTTAATAATTAAAAAACAAGAGCTTAAAAGTAAATTAGACGAGTCAGGTTCTGTCGAAATTAATATTGATGAGTTGCAAAAAACAATAAGTAAGAAAACTCATTATTTACAAGAACTTTCTAAAAAAATATCTATATCAAGAAAAAAGATAATTCCTAAGCTTAAATCAGAATTAGAGTCTTTATTGCTAGAACTTGGAATGAAAAATGCTTCTTTTGATTTTAAGCTTTCAGAAATAGATGATTTTAACAGATATGGTTCTGATCAAATTGAGGTTTTGTTTTCTGCTAATAAAGGTATAGAGTATGCTCCATTATTTAAAATAGCTTCTGGTGGTGAATTGTCAAGAATTTTATTATCAATTAAATCAATTTTGTCTAAACATTTAAATCTTCCAACTATGATTTTTGATGAGATTGATTCTGGTGTTTCAGGAGAAATGTCTAACGCGATGGCCAATATGATGCTTGAAATGAGCTCTAAAATGCAGATTATTGCAATCACACACCTTCCTCAAGTAGCATCAAAAGGTAATCATCAACTAAGTGTTTATAAACAAAACAGTTTAAGTTCTACATCAACAATGGTTAAGCAACTCAATAATCAAGAAAGAATTGATGAAATTGCTAAAATGTTAGCAGGTGATTTAATTTCTGATTCAGCTATTACACATGCTAAGGAGTTACTTAATTAGTATTATATTTACACAAAATATTTTATATGTCTTATAATCTTTTAAAAGGAAAGAAAGGAATAATTTTTGGTGCTTTGGATGAAAATTCAATAGCATGGAAAACAGCTGAAAGAGTATTTGAAGAAGGAGGTGAATTTGTTTTAACTAATGCGCCTATAGCACTTAGAATGGGGAATGTTGATCAACTTGCTAAAAAGACAAATTCAAAACTTATCCCTGCTGATGCGACTAAAATTGAAGATCTAGAAAATTTAATCAATCAAACTTTAGAAATTTTTGACGGAAAAATTGATTTTGTTCTTCATTCAATAGGTATGTCTGTAAATGTAAGAAAAGGAAAACACTACACTGATTTGAATCATGATTGGACTGGAAAAGGATGGGATGTTTCTGCGGTTTCTTTTCACAAGCTATTGCAGAGTTTATATAAACTCGATGCTATGAACGAATGGTCAAGTATTGTTGCATTATCTTACATAGCTGCTCAAAGAGTTTTTCCTAATTACAATGATATGGCAGATAACAAGGCTTATTTAGAGTCTATCGCAAGAAGCTTTGGATATTTTTTTGGTAAAGATAAAAAAGTAAGGGTTAATACAATTTCTCAATCTCCTACTCCAACTACAGCTGGAAAAGGTGTTACTGGATTTGATGGTTTTATTACTTATGCTGAAAAGATGTCTCCTTTAGGAAATGCTACCGCTTTAGATTGTGCAAATTATACAGTAACTCTTTTTTCTGATTTAACTAAAAGGGTAACTCTTCAAAATTTATATAATGATGGAGGTTTTTCAAATGTAGGAGTGAGTCAAGAAATTATTGATATAGTTTCTTCTACTAACAAAGATTAAATTCTTTTAATAAAACTTCAGTTAATTTTGTAATAATACTTATGAAAATAATTGGTTTAACAGGCGGAATCGGTTCGGGGAAATCTACAATTTCAAAAGAATTCAAATGTAATTCTATCCCTGTTTACGATTCAGATACAAGAGCAAAAATTTTAATGAATAGTTCAAAAGTTTTAAAGGCAAAATTGATTGAATTTTTTGGATCTTCTGCCTATTCTAATGGATTTCTTAATAAAAAATATATTTCAAATCTGATTTTCAATGATTCATCTGCTTTGAATAAAATTAATTCCATTGTTCATCCTGAAGTTTTTGATGATTTTATTAATTGGAAAAGTAGATTAAATAATGATTTTGTCATATATGAATCGGCTCTGATTTTTGAATCAGGATCATACAAATTAAACGATTATAATATTTTAGTTATTTCTGATATTAATAAAAGAATTGAAAGAGTTATTAAAAGAGATAATATTGAAAAAAATGATGTTTTATTGAAAATTAATAATCAATGGCCAGATCAAAAAAAAATTCCATTAGCTGATTATGTCTTTGAAAATAGTTCAGTAAATGAAAATCGAAAATTAGTTTCATCATTGATAAATCATTTTAATTCTATTTTTGTTTAATTAGATTATGAATAAAAAAATATTTTTCCCCCTTATTGCAATAATGACTTTCGCTTTGGTTGGAATTATTTTTGTACAGGGATTTTGGATAAAAACTACTCTTGATAATAAAGAAAGACAATTCTCGTTAAATATCAATCAAGCTTTAAAATCTGTTTCAGAGCAAATACAAAGTAGAGAAATGAGAGATTACCTTGCGGTTTATCAAAAATTAATAGATAGTATAGGTTCTCCGAAGGAGTCACAACTTAGCGCTGTTTTTAAATTCGTTGATAGAAATGAAAACACCAATCAAACTTATATATATTCTCATGGAATTTTAGAAGAAGACTATAACGTGTCTTCCAAACTTTTTAATCAGGAATCATTAGATACAACTTCAATTATTGAATATAAAGGTATAAAGACAACTACTATTATTGATGAAGCTTTTGACAGAGAAATGCAAAATATGAGTTCAATTGAGAGGCTTCAAAGAGTAGAAAGATTGTCTTTAATGGATAAAGCTAAATACGCATCAGTATTTATGGAATTGGCTGCTTTAAAACCAATTCACAGAAGATTAACCAATATCGAACTAGAACTTTTGTTACAGAGAGAATTAAGAGATAGGGATATTGATATTCCTTTTCAGTATAGGGTTTTTAATGGGTCATTTGCTACAAAAGTTGGATCGGATAATTATACGAATTTAGAAGGTTTGAGAAAGTATAAGTCTCCTTTATTTGTAAATGAAAATGGAGATAGTGAATTTGAATTAGTGATTGCTTTTCCTGAAAGAAAGATATTTTTAAGATCATCTTTAACTACTTTGATTTTACTTTCATTACTTTTTACTTTGGCTATTATTATAACTTTTGCATCAACTATATTTCAAATTTTAAAACAAAAAAAGGTTTCAGAAATCAAGTCCGACTTTATAAATAATATGACACACGAATTTAAGACTCCAATTGCTACAATTAAATTAGCAATTGATGCTATTGAAAATGTAAATGTTAAAAATGATTTAAAAAAGAGATCACAATATCTAATGATGATTAAAGATGAAAATGAGAGAATGAATAACCAAGTTGAAAATGTTTTAAGAATATCTCAGTTAGAAAAAAAAGAAAATATAATTAAAAAAATTGATTGTAATACTCACGACATTATTAAAGAATCTTTTGTTCATTTAAAATTATTATTAAAAAGTAGAAATGCTTTAATTGTTCATGAATTAGTTGCTAGTCAGTTCAATATTATGGGTTCTCACGAAGATTTGATTAATGTCGTTGTTAATATTCTTGAAAATTCAATTAAATATTCTAATGACATTCCAGAAATAAAAGTTTCTACTTACAATGAATCAGGTCATATTTTTATAAAAATTTCTGATAAAGGAATGGGTATGAGTAAAGATGTTAAAGAAAAGATCTTTGATAAATTTTATAGGGAAACAAAAGGTAATGTTCATAATGTAAAAGGACACGGATTAGGATTGTCATATGTGAAAAAAATAATTGATCTTCACTTTGGTACAATTAATGTTGATAGTATTGAAGGTGAAGGGAGTACTTTTGTGATTAAATTACCTGTTAATATTTAAATTATATGAAAAATAACGATAAAAATATTTTACTTGTTGAAGACGACGTTAATTTCGGTGCTATTCTCAATGATTTTTTAAAATTACATTCTTACAATGTTACTTTAGCTAAAAATGGAATAGAGGGACTTGAAAAATTTAAAAAAAATAGTTTTGGATTATGTATTCTGGATGTTATGTTACCATTTAAAGACGGGTTTACTTTGGCAAAAGAAATTAGGGATTTGAATAAAGATGTTCCATTGTTTTTTTTAACTGCTAAAACTTTAAAAGATGATGTTTTGAAAGGTTATAAATTAGGAGCAGATGATTATTTGACAAAACCTTTTGATTCAGACATTCTCCTTTTAAAAATCAAAACAATATTCAAACGAAAAAAAATATCAAGCTCTGATAATAACATAAAATTTCTTTACGAATTTGCGGATTTTAAATTCAATTCTAAATTAAGGATTCTTAAATATAATGATGATAAAGAAGTTAAATTATCTCCTAAAGAAAACGAACTTTTAAAGTTGCTTTTAAATCATCTAAATGATTTAATGCCTCGTGAATTAGCTTTAATAAAAATATGGAATGATGACAATTATTTTACATCAAGAAGTATGGATGTATACATTGCTAAAATTAGAAAATATTTGCAAAAAGATGATAGGCTTGAAATTGAAAATATTCACGGTGAAGGATTTAGATTAATAGAAAGAAAATAACTTACATACTATTTCTTGGATGAAATTTACTCATTAATTCTACAAGATGTTTTTTATTTACATGTAGGTATCTTTCGGTTGTAATAATGTTTTCATGCCCTAGCATATTTTGAATTGTAATTAAATCAGCTCCATTTTCTAATAGGTGTGTTGCAAATGAGTGTCTAAATGTATGCGGACCAATCTTTTTCTTAATACCCGCTATTTTATTTAAATCATTAATAATTAAATAGATCATAACTCTGGTCAATCCACTTCCTCTCTCATTTATAAACAAGGTATCTTCGTGTCCTTTTTTAATTTTTTGTGAATTTCTTTTTTGAATAATATAATTATCAATATAATTTTTAGCTTCATAACTAATCGGGACAAACCTTTCTTTATTTCCTTTCCCTGTAACTTTGATTAAAGATTCCTTAAAAAATAAATCAGAAATTTTTAATGTTATTAACTCAGACACTCTTAATCCGCAACTGTAAAGAACTTCTAGTAATGCTATATTTCTAAGTTTATTTTTAGATTTATCATCTATACTATTAATAATTTTATCTATTTCGTCAGTGGTGAGTGTTACGGGAAGTGTAGTGCCTATTTTGGGCGTTTCTATATTTTGAAATGGATTTTCGTTCATTAGTTCTTCTAATATTATATAATCGTAAAATCTTTTAATACCAGAAATTATTCTAGCTTGAGTAGATGACTTTACTTTTTTTGAAATTTGATATATAAATTCTTTAGCTAATGATTCATTAATCTTAAGTGGATTAATGTTTGAATTTTTTGAATTTAAAAATAATTTTAATTTTTTAAGATCAAATAAATAACTATCAATTGTATTTTTTGATAAATTTCTTTCAATTATCAAATAGTTTTTAAATTCTTTAATTAATTTTTCCCACTTCATTATTTCTTTTAAAATGTAAATTAAATATTATATTTAAACTTTATAATTTTCAATGAAAATACAAATTATTAATGGTCCTAATTTAAATCTGTTAGGTAAAAGAGAGCAAAACATTTATGGTGATCAGAGTTTTGATGATTATTTTAAAAAACTAAAAATTAAATTTGATAATTTTGAATTATGTTATTTTCAGTCAAATATTGAAGGTGAGCTTATTGATAAAATTCAAGAGGTTGGTTTTGATTTTGATGGAATTATTATAAATGCAGCTGCATATACTCATACTTCTGTTGGAATAGGAGATGCTATCAGATCAATTTCGTGTCCAGTTATTGAAGTTCATATTTCAAATACTTATTCAAGAGAAGATTTCAGACACAAGTCTTTTCTGAGTTCACATGTCAAAGGGATAATTCTTGGATTCGGACTTAAAAGTTATGATTTAGCGATAGAAAGCTTTAATCAGTGATATTACAAATGAATCACTTCATCATATGCTGCAGCTACAGCTTCCATTACAGCTTCACTCATTGTTGGGTGAGGATGAACCGTTTTTAGAATTTCATATCCTGTAGTTTCCAGTTTTCTACCAACAACAGCTTCTGCTATCATATCAGTAACACCTTCTCCAATCATATGACAGCCTAACCATTCTCCATACTTAGCGTCAAAAATTACTTTTACAAATCCTTCAGTTTTTCCAGAGGTCTGTGCTTTTCCAGATGCTGAAAATGGAAATTTTCCAATTTTAATTTCATAACCATTATCAATTGCTTGCTGTTCAGTATAGCCGACTGAAGCAATTTCAGGGCTACAATATGTACAGCCTGGAATATTATTATAATCTAAAGGATTTACGTCATGTCCAGCAATTTTCTCAACACACAATATTCCCTCTGCCGAGGCAACATGTGCAAGTGCCTGACCTTTAACTACGTCACCAATAGCATAATAATCTTTCAAATTAGTCATGTAAAAATCATCTACTAAAATTTTATCTTTTTCAGTTTTAATTCCTAAATCCTTTAAACCAATATTTTCGATATTAGTTTTGATTCCTACTGCGCTTAGAACAATTTCAGTATTAATGATGCTTTTTTCACCTTTAGAGGTCTTCAATGTCACATCAACTGAGTTGGAACTATTAATTTCTGCTTTTTCAACTTCAGTTGAAGTTAAAATATTGATTCCTTTCCTCTTTAAACTTTTCTCTAACTCTTTTGATATTTCTGAATCCTCTACAGGGACAATTCTATCCAGATATTCAACTATTGTTACAGAAGTTCCCATTGAGTTATAAAAATAAGCGAATTCAATTCCAATTGCTCCTGAACCTACTATTACGATATCTTTTGGTTGCTTTTCAAGCGTCATAGCTTCTCGGTAACCAATTATTTTTTTACCATCTTTTTTTAAAAATGGTAATTCTCTAGACCTAGCTCCTGTAGCAATAATTATTTTATCACCTGAAATTTCAGTTTCAGATCCATTTTGATCAATAATGTTAATTTTTTTATTTTCAGAAAGTTTGCCAAAACCATTAAAAACGGTGATTTTATTTTTTTTCATTAAAAAATTCACTCCTTTACTCATTGTTTGAGCAACTTTTCTACTTCTACTTATAACTCCGTCAAAATTTTTATCGAATTTTTCAACTGTTATCCCATAATCTTCAGAGTGTTTTATATATTCAAAAACCTGTGCAGACTTTAAAAGCGCTTTTGTTGGAATACAGCCCCAGTTCAAACAAACCCCACCTAAACTTTCCTTTTCAACTATTGCAGTCTTTAAACCTAACTGAGAAGCTCTTATTGCAGTTACATATCCACCCGGACCACTTCCTAAAACTATTAAATCAAATTTTTCCATAATTAATTATTTATTAAAAGATAATGCAGCTGAGTTTATACAATATCTTTTTCCTGTTGTTTCTTTAGGTCCATCATTGAATACATGTCCTAAATGTCCGTCACATTTTGAGCATTTAACTTCAATTCTGTTCATGTTAAGAGAGTAATCTTTTATGTAGGTTATTCTGCCTGGTATTGCTTGGTCAAAACTTGGCCAACCACAGTTACTTTCATATTTATCATTACTCTCGAATAATTTTTGATTACATCCTTTACAATTATAGGATCCTTTTTCAAAATGAAGATTATACTCACCTGTATACGGTCTTTCTGTGTATGAGTTTCTAAGCACTTGATAGCTCATTTCACTAAGTGAATTCTTCCATTCCTTATCTGTTTTTATCATTTTTTCGTTGTTTTGTGAAAAATTTATACTTGTAACTAAAAGTGCTAATAAAATAAGCGTATAATTAATGTTTTTCATTTAATTAATTTTTTTAAAATTATTGCATTTTTATCAATACAATGTCTTTGCCCTTTATCATCTGAAATAAGGTTACCTAATTTACTATCACATTTCGTGCAAAAAAGTTCACTTTTTGATTTATTGCTTTCTAAATCATAGTTTTTTCCATAAAGGGTATCAAAAACTTTAACTTTTTTTTCAATGGAATTAATAAAATCTTTACTTAAATCATTTTCGTAAAAAAGTTCATTTTCATTATATAACGACGAACCGCATTTAGAACATATATACGTGCTATTTTTATCATAAGTAATTTTATTGCTATTTGGAATGTTTTCACAGCCCTGATTGACAATAAGTAATATAAACAATGCTAAAAATCTCATTTCTTTTTCAAGTGCGAAAATAATTATTAATTTTAATATAATCATATATCAATTAACTATATTGCATTTGATACCTAATAATGATAAAAAATCAATATAAAAAAGGGGATAAGAAATTGCTAAATGCTTGGGCATTATATGACTGGGCTAATTCTGCTTACCCTTTAGTAATTTCTTCGGCTGTTTTTCCGATCTATTACGGAGCACTTTTTTTTGATGATTTGTACATAGAACTTTTAGGTTTTAATTTTAAAAATACTGCTTTAATTAGTTTTTTAACTGCTTTTGCATTTGTAATATTATCATTTATTACTCCACTTTTGTCTGGAATAGCAGACTATATGGGTAATAAAAAAACTTTTTTAAAAACATTTTGTTATGTTGGATCATTATCCTGTATTGGACTTTATTGGTTCGATCTAAATAATATTTACATTGGATTGTTTTTTTATTTTACTGCTTTAATTTCCTTTTGGGCTAGCTTGGTTTTCTATAACTCCTATCTTCCTGATATTGCACTTAAACATCAACAGGACTTTATTAGTGCTAAAGGATATGCGTTGGGTTATTTCGGAAGTGTATTATTATTAATTTTTGATTTATCGATGGTTTTATATCCCTCTTATTTCGGAATATCAGGTGAAAATCCAGAGTTAATAGCAATGAGATATTCTTTTATTTCTGTTGGTATATGGTGGATGTTATTTAGCCAGTATACATTTTATCACTTGCCGGATCAAAATCAAAAAAAGAAAATTATTAAAGATGTGATTTGGAATGGATTTAAGGAGCTTATAGAAGTTTGGAATGAATTGAAAAACATAATAGTTATTAAAAAATATTTGATTGCATTTTTTGTTTACAGTTCTGCGCTTCAAACCGTATTGTTAATCGCTGCTTATTTTGGAGAACAGGAAGTCAACTGGCCAAAAGATGAAAAAACTATTGGATTAATAGTCAGTATTTTATTAATTCAATTAATTGCTATGTTTGGAGCAATGATAACTTCAAAATTATCTGAGAAATTCGGAAATATACAGATTCTTATATTATTAAATCTGATTTGGGCTTTACTATGTATTGGTGGCTATTTTATTACTGAACCCATAGAGTTTTATATTGCTGCTGCTTTTGTCGGACTAATTATGGGTGGCATTCAGGCTTTATCAAGATCCACGTTTTCAAAGATGATCCCAAAAACTGATAACACGACATCATATTTTAGCTTTTTTGATGTTTCACAAAAAATTAGTATCGTATTTGGAATGACATTATTTGCTTTTGTAGATCAAATAACTGGAAGTATGAGAACTTCTATTTTAGTTTTTGTATTTATTTTTTTGACAGGTGCTTTGCTTTTGAAAAGAATAAATATTAAAAACTATTAAACCTTTATGGCATGAAACTTGAAATATTAATGAATTAAAGAAATGTTTTTTGTTGACCATCCATTTAACCTGGTAGCTTTTAATTCTACTAACCCTCAACATGACACATTGACCTAATTGTTAATTATGTCCAAAACTAAAATACTAAACCTTGACTTAATGTCATTGCAAAATCTCGATGAAGATTCAGATTTAATTCCATTAATGACATCTGATGATGAAGAAGCTATTTCAAAAGAATCACTTCCTGAAAAACTACCGATTTTACCTTTAAAAAATACAGTTTTGTTCCCTGGTGTAGTGATCCCAATTACTGCATCCAGAGACAAATCGATTAAATTGATTAAGGATTCCAATACTAAGGATAAATTGATCGGTGTTGTTTCTCAAATTGATTCAAAAGTACAGTTACCCACTTTAAATGACATTCATTCAACTGGAACTGTAGCTAAAATATTAAGAGTTTTAAAAATGCCAGACGGTAATGTTACTGTTATAATTCAAGGAAAGAAAAGGTTTTCAATTGAACAAATCATTTCTGAAGAACCATATATTACTGCTAGTGTAAAAGAAATAGTTGAATTAAAACCAGAAAAAAACAACAAAGAATTTAAAGCAACTATTGATTCTATCACTGATATTGCTCTTAAAATTATTGAAGAAAACCCAAATATCCCAAGTGAAGCTTCTTTTGCAATTAAAAATATTCAAAGTGATTCCTTCTTGGTAAATTTTGTGTGTTCTAACATGAATTTATCTGTTGAGGAAAAGTATAAAATATTAAACACAAGTGATTTAAAAAAAAGAGCATTAATGTGTTTAAAACAAATGAATGTTGAATTACAAAGACTTTCATTAAAAAACGATATTCAATCTAAAGTAAGATCAGATTTAGATCAACAACAAAGAGAATATTTTTTACATCAGCAATTAAAGACAATTCAAGAAGAATTAGGTGGAGTTTCTTATGATGAGGAAGTTAATGAAATGAGAATCAAGTCTACTAAAAAAAAGTGGTCAAAAGATATTAATGATCACTTTAAAAAAGAATTATCTAAACTTCAACGAATGAATCCTCAAGTTGCAGAGTATTCTATTCAAAGAAATTATTTAGACACTTATTTAGAGCTTCCTTGGAATGAATTTTCAAAAGATAATTTTGATCTAAAAAGAGCAACTAAAATTTTAGACAGAGATCATTATGGGTTGAAAGATGTCAAAAAAAGAATTATTGAACATATAGCAGTTTTAAAGTTAAGAAATGACATGAAATCTCCGATTCTTTGTTTTAATGGTCCACCTGGAGTTGGTAAAACTTCTTTAGGTAAATCAATTGCTGAAGCATTGGGGAGAGAGTATGTAAGAATATCTTTAGGCGGTCTTAGAGACGAGTCCGAAATAAGAGGGCATAGAAAGACTTACATAGGGGCAATGCCAGGAAGAATTATCCAAAGTTTAAAAAAAGCTAAAACCTCTAACCCAGTTTTTGTTTTAGATGAAATCGATAAGCTCTCTGTTGGAAATCAAGGTGATCCATCTTCTGCAATGTTAGAAGTTTTAGATCCTGAGCAAAACACCTCTTTTTATGATAATTTTATTGAGTCAGGTTTTGATTTATCAAAAGTTATGTTTCTTGCTACATCTAATAATATAGCTAATGTTCAACCAGCTCTTCGAGATAGAATGGAAATAGTACATGTTTCAGGCTATACTATTGATGAAAAATATCAAATTGCTAAAAAACACTTAATTCCAAAACAAATTAAAGAACATGGTTTATCAAAAAATATTGTAAAAATTAATAAACTATCATCTGAAAAAATCATTGAAGGTTACACTAGAGAGTCAGGTGTGAGAGGGTTGGAAAAACAAATAGCAAAAATTATAAGAAATGTTGCTAAGTGTATAGCTTTAGAAGAAGATTATTCGTCAGAAATAACTTTAACTGATATTGATAAAATTTTAGGAGTATCAATTTCTAAAGATCAATATGAAAACAATGAAGTTGCAGGAGTAGTAACTGGCTTAGCCTGGACCCAATTTGGTGGTGATATTTTATTTATTGAATCAGCAATTTCTAGAGGAAAAGGAAATTTATCTATTACTGGTAATTTAGGTAAGGTGATGAAAGAATCTGCGACAATAGCTCTAGAGTATATTAAATCTAATGCTAAAGATTTATCTATCGAACTGAACACACTATCTAAACATAATATTCATATTCATGTACCAGAAGGAGCAACTCCAAAAGATGGGCCAAGCGCTGGAATAACAATGTTAACTTCTTTAGTATCTTTATTAACACAAAAAAGAGTTAAATCAAATTTAGCTATGACTGGAGAAATTACTTTAAGAGGAAAAGTTTTGCCAGTAGGAGGTATTAAAGAGAAAATTTTGGCAGCTAAAAGAGCGAAAATTAAAGAAATTATTTTGTGCAAGGAAAATAAAAAAAATATTGATGAAATTGATTCTATTTATTTAAAAGGATTAACTTTTCATTATGTTTCAAACATGAAACAAGTTTTAGATATTGCCCTTACAAATCAAAATGTTAAGAATTACAAATATTTAAATGTCAAATAGAATTATAATAGCAATTGACGGCACATCTTCGACAGGTAAAAGTACTTTAGCAAAGAGAATATCTAAAAAATTAAATTACATATATATTGATTCAGGGGCTATGTACAGAGCATTAACCTTTTATGCAATTCAAAAAAAATATATTTCAACAACTCATTTTGATAAATTTAAATTGATTAATGATATTCCTAATATTTCTATTGATTTTAGAAATAATCCAGAAAATAATAATTTCGAGGTTCATTTAAACGGAGTTCCATATGAAAGTAATATTAGATCATTGGAAGTTTCAAACTTAGTTAGTGAAATTGCAACTGTCGATGAGTTAAGAAAACAAATGGTAAGTGTTCAACATCTTCTTGGAAATAATAAAGGTGTTATAATGGATGGTCGTGATATTGGTACAGTTGTATTTCCTAATGCTGAATTAAAATTTTTCCTTGAAGCAACAACTGAACTAAGAGCTAAAAGGCGTTTTGATGAGTTGTTTTTGGTTGATAGAAATATTACTTACGATCAGGTTTTTGATAATATAAAGCTAAGAGATAATCAAGATACTAACAGGAAACATTCACCTTTGAAAAAAGCTAATGATGCTATTCTAATTAATACTGATAATTCAACTTTAGACGAACTTGAAATACAGTTATTTTCATATATAAATCCTTTAATTTTAAAAAATTTATAGATTATTTGTTTTATCAATAAATTGAAGTTATTTTCGCAATCCTTTTAACAGGTTGGTATAGATAGTTAAAAGGGTTTAATTATTATTAATTCTTCTAATTTATTCCTTTAATCTATAACTAAATTAGAATACAAATTTTCAGTATGTCAGAAGAAAAAAAGGACAGTAAACCTAAAAAAGCTGTTAAAAAAACTACTAAAGCTGTAAAGTCGAAAGCTCCAGCAAAATCCACAAAG
>CASIBD010000004.1:0-199713 GCA_949372825.1 uncultured Flavobacteriaceae bacterium
CCATATTCCAATCTACCCAACCATCTACCCAGTTGTTTAATGATCCAATAATATCTCTAGAGTATCTATTGAATGGCGCATACTTTGGATGCAAATATTTTTTCTCATCTTCTCTCCAATCGTATCCCCAGTCAGTAGCTTCTTTTCTAAAGTACCAATCGTCATCTTCCCATTGTGGAACTTCAGAGTCTATGCAAGCTTCAGTTTGGATAAGATATTTGTTTGGAGCTTTGTTATGAGCATATTGTAATTCGTCAGGATAGTACTCGAAAGTACTGTCGTACCAATGAACGGCTGTTCCATCAAAATATTTAGAGGATTCTTCATTTTCATACATTGAATCGACCCAGTTTTTTAAATCCGCTCTGTTTTGATCATAACCTAGAATAATAAGATCTCCTTTTCCATCTCTTTCAAGCTGAGGTCCTAAAAAGTTTTTCACAAAATTTGTCATTTCATCAGGCGAGTAATGCATACTTTCCCAACTTGAATTGTTCCCGTGAGGTTCGTTTTCAACGGTAAATCCCCAAATGTCAATTCCTTGAGCCTTATATTCATCAACATATTTAGAAAAAAATAACGCCCATGTATCATAATATTCTGGAAGTAATTTTCCTCCTCGCCAATCATTGTTGTCCTTCATCCAAGGAGAAGCAGTCCAAGGTGAAGCGAAAATTTTAAAACCATCTTTAGAAGCTTCTTGTGCATCTTTTATCATTGGAATTATATCATCCATATCCTCTTTAACAGAAAAGTGTTTAAGTTCCTTATCATTCTCTATTGGACTGTAAGAATAATTTGAAAGAGAAAAATCACAAGAGTTCATGTGAGTTCTAGTTAAGGAATAATTCGATCCGTTTTCTGAAAAATAAGCATCAATAATTTCTTTCCTTTTGTCATCGCTCATCTGGTTTAATAAATATGCCGATGATTCTGTAAAAGCGCCTCCAAATCCTGTAATTGTTTGATATTTTTTGTTAGTATTTATTTTTATCATTGAAACACTATCACCAATTTCAAAATCTGTTTTTTCCGTTAATTTATTTCCATCTCTTGAGGTTTCGTAAACTTTAATCATAAAATCAGAATTATTACTACATGAGCTTATAAAGATTAAAAGACATGTCGTTAAGATGTGTTTTGAAATATGCATTTTAATTATTATTAAATTTTTCTTTTATTACATCAAATGATTTCTTTTTCTTTCTGTCAATATCTACAATTCCCCAGAACTCTTCGTTTGGTGATCCATCATATGGAACTCCTATACTATTTGGAGCCCATCCACCAATATCTTGCTTTTCAGGATTTCCAGACTTCCAAAGACCGTCAGTAAATTGAAAAACAAGAACTCCGGAAACTATATTCGAGTTTTTAAAAACTGCATTTAAGATTTTGAAATTTGCATCTGCTTGTGCCAATTGATTTTCTCCTTTTGAATACCCAAGTCTTTCGATTGTCATGTAGCTATCGCTTCCTGCTTCAGAAAGATACATCGGTTTTGAGCTTATTGACTTCCATTCGTCAAATACAGGGGAAGGATTATCCCATCTGTAGATATTCAGCCCCCAAACATCGATATTCTCAAGTGAAGAAATAGCTAAATTATCTGGAATTTCACCATGAGCCGTCGATACTGGTTTGCTTTTATCTATTTCTTGAATTTTTCCTGCAGCATTATTTAAAGCGTTGTACCAATTATTAATGTCATTTTCAAACCATTCAGGGTGGTAATTATATTCATTCCCTAACTCCCAAAATAATATAGAATTGTGGTTTTTATATTTTTCAACATAATCAATATAAGATCCTGAAAGTATATCATAATATCCGTTTTGATCATATCCAAATCCAATAATAATTTTTAACCCAGCCTTTTCAATTTTGTCTAATATTTTCACATCATCAATTGGTTCATAAACTCTTATTGTATTTATTCCAGCATCAACCATTAAGGATAGATCAATATCAATATTTTCAAAACTTCTTTCTGTGCTCCCTTTGGGAACTGGATGATAGCATATTCCTTTAATAAAATATTTTTTATTATTAATCAACAAGCTTCTTTCGGAAATTGAAACAACATCATTTTTAATTTCATTAAAATTATTACAACTCACAAAAAAGATTAATAAAAAAATAATATTAAAATATTTTAATTTCATACTATTGATTTTTGACAGACGGAGTTAAGACATTATTTAAAAGATCTTCGCTGTTTCCATTATATGTTTTTGTAATTGAATTACCATTTCTAGTTAATCCCTTGAAATCACCATTGTCAACATTTTTCCATAAAGCATATTTTGCTTTACCATCAACAGTAAAAAGCCCAAAATGATTTTCCGAACCATTTGTATTTGAAAAGTCTTTCCAAGATTCATCAAATGCTGAAAAATAAAAACATGCAATTTTTTCTTTTTTTGTCCATTTTCTAATCTTATCATGGAATACAGCTTGTTTATATTCGTCAGCAGCACGAGATCCATTTTTCCCGTAATTTCTATTAGATTTTGTTGACCAACCTAATTCTCCAATATGTACTTGTTTATCAACGCCAATTTTTTTAAGATAATTTTTCACACTATTATATTGATAAATTGAATAATTGTGAACACTATCCATTGCCTGGTTGATTATTTCTAAGTCATAATTTTGGTCTTTAGGCTCTTTCTCTAGATTCCAAAAATCAGCATTGTAATGAGTGTCGTGAAAAGCATATGTATGCATAGAAATGTAATCAACAGCTTTTATTAGAGAATTTAGATCCTTAGTGTGATAAGATTCTTCACCGCCTCCCCAGGCAGCAAAATTATCTGAACTTGTTATCCATAAATTTTCAGGAAGTTTTTTTTGTTTTTTTAGATCTTGAAGATGATTCACCCACCCTAATATAACAGATGGTTCAACATAATAACTCCCTGCCCAGTTTACCATAGCTTCGTTTCCGACAGCAATAATTTTTACAATTTCAGGGTATTGATTTGCTAAGTTTATTGCTTTTTGTATTTCAATAGCATTTGCAGATTCGTTCTCCTTTGTATGGTCTGGATTTTCTGTCCATGCATTTTCGCAATCAATCCATGCACCAAGCATAACATACATCTCAAATTCAGGATTTGCATGTTTTAATTCTTTAATTGCTTTTAAAATATTAGGAGCTTGATCTAACTGTAAATTATAAGTCCTTAGTATTTTTATTCCTATTGATGAAAGCACTTGAAGATCTTCTTTCAGTTCATCAATAGTAGGTTGTATATCTCTTGTATTTTTTCTATATCCTCCATAAGAAATTGCTAAATACTCAGGGTTGTTTAAAATCTCTTGAGCTGTAATTTCTTTCACTTTCATGTTTTTTTCATCTTTTGAACTACACGAAATAAGTAAAATAGAGTTTAGAAGTAAAAGCAAAATATAATTACTAACAACTTTTAAATTTATTCTATTTATTAGGTTTTTTTTCATTTTACAATTGATACTGTTATTTTATTGATTTTGTTATCTCTGTTAAAAATCGAAGCACTTGTTTCTTTATTTAATTGATTGTCTTTAAAATTTATAATGTTTCCATCGTTAAGATGAACTGTGGTTTTATTTTCTAAAGCTTTTAAATAGATTATTGGAACTTGACAATATGTGAAACACAATGAATTTTTTTCTATTTTTAATAAAGATTTCTCTTTAGAAATGTTTACATATCGAAAGATTTCTTGAGTTTTTAAAAACTCTTCGTTTCTTAGCATAGTAGGGTTGAAGCTTAAGATCCCTTCTTTTATTTCAACGCCAAGTTCTCCAAATCTACAAATGAAATCTTCTTTAACTTGACCAGTCATACCTGGTTGTTGAGCACCTTTTCCTGCAGGAGTGTGAGAGTAGGGATCAGTTGGAAAAGCGCCATATAGTTTAGGTGACTTATTGACTCCAATTCCTTCTAAAACTTCAAAGTAGTGATCAAAAAATCTTCCAACTAAATTTTTGTCATTTTCTTTTAAAGCCTTCTTAGTAGTTTCTAAAACTGCTAATGAAAGTTTAGACACCATGTGCCAGTATATCGAACCTAGTCCTTCATATCCAAAGAAAGTTCCAGATCGACCAGTAAATTCTTTATGATTAAATACGTCTTCAAAAACTCGAAGAATTTTATTGTGTTCATCCTTTACTAGTTCACTATATTTTTCTGGTAATAAGTTCAATTCACTTATTAATCCGTTTACATTATTAAAATCACAATTAAAATGGTAAACACCCTCACAGTCTTTTGAAATAATTTGTTCGTTTCCTTCGTTCAATAATTCTTTTAACAATTTAGATCCATTGACTTTTGAAGAAGGAATAGTATTTTTATCTAAGAATAAGCCTAAATCTTTATCGGGGTAAAGTATATAACTATATTGATCTTCTCTAAATAATTTACTAGACTTAAGAGCATCTAAAACTTCTAAGTTTTCTTTTGAACTTAAATATCCAGAACTTAAAACAGCAACTTGGCCTTCAAGCATTTCTGGCAAGTATGAAACTGATATTTTATCTTCATTTATAGTTAATAGATTGTAAGCATGGTAAAGCTTATCACTTCTTTTATTGGAATCAATAGAATGATCTATATATTTTAGAAGAAGTTGTGTGAATTCCGTAATTTCTTTTATTCCAATTGCAGATTTAATTCCAGAAAAACTGTTGTCGTAGATTATATTTCTATAATTTGAACCTGCAGAACCAAGTAAATCAACTATTTTTTTTCTGTCATAATCAGAAATTGATGAGTCAATAACTTTTTTATTTTCACTTAAAGCAAAATAAATATCATTAAAAAACTTGTTTAGTTCAGAGGAAATTTCAACTGAAATAAGGTCAGTTTTTTCTAATAATGAATTAAAAAAATTAACAAATCTTCTGAGATAATATAAAGTTACCATAGAAATTCCGTTACCAACTAATGCGTTGTTTGCGTCATTCCACTCAGGTCTTTGAGTATTCATCCATATTCCGCCCTCAGGGACAAAATTTGAAACTTTTGAAAGTAATGTCGCTAAAATCTTTTCTATAAAGTTTACTCTGTGAATTTCAGAATTTTTATTGTGTACTAATGATCCGTCAATTCCTATTTCACCTCTTCTTTTTTTAATTAATAATTCATTTTGATGATCGTAATCAATTGTGTTTTTAGAGTCTTTTAGAATTTTTTCATAAGATTTAATTTTATAAGGGACATTGGCATACACAAACAAGCTTTTTGAAAAATATTTGTATAGTTTGTTAGGGAAGTGATTTTCAATGAATTCTAAAAATTTTAAAAGATAAATAATTTGATGATCTCCCCAGTAACCTATGTATGACCAAGGGTTGTCTGGTTCAATGGTTTCCCAATCGAATCCATCCTTTGTGACTCTGTACGGATTGTATCCGTCAAATGTTGTAGAATTTAAGAATTTATGAATCATTCCCTCAATAAATTGAGGATATGAATATGCCAAGGCTTCCCAATTTTGAAAAATATCTCTCCAATTTCCCTGGTAATCTAAAATTTTAGATCCATCTATTTCACTTTTAGTATTAATTGAAAACTTATTCCAAGGTCTACTTGGATCACCATGCCTTCTGCTAAATTTTAATGGTAGATATTCTGTACATAATCTTTTAAAATCATGATTTGAGATATTTTCTGAAATTGATTTTAAATAATGTAAACTAAAAATATCAGGAAGATTATTAAGAGTTTCATTAAAAGACTGGTAAATAGAGAAATTCGCTTTGCTTAAATAAGGTAGAAAATCATTTTTTTCTATTTGATAATTATCATCAAAAATACCTCCTCTCATTATATTAAACATTGAATTAGAAAAATGTCTAATCATTCTAAGTTTATCATTAGTTAGCTGTAATCCATCAGCGTTTCCAACTAGTTCTCTTAAGTTTGATGATCCTAAAACCACATCATTTTCAACTTCAGATTTGATTTCTTTATCATCAATTATTGAATTTTTTAAATTAACAATATCAGAAATTGTTTGGTTAACATTACAAATAATCATCCAATCATTGGAGGAGTTTTCTTTTAATTCAATACTCTTGTTTATGAAATAAGCACCTTTTTCAGCTTTAATTTCATTTTCAATTTCTAAGCTAATTCCCTTTCTAAAATTATCAAGCTGTAGTGAGGACAAAAGGTGTTTTGTATTGTTAATTTCAGTTGTCCATACAGAGTTTGCTTTTAATGCTTCACTTGGCTCTGCTTTATCAACTATAATAGCGCTAAGGCTAAAGATTCCAAGTTTACTTTCCTTTTCTAACTCACATTTTTTATATGCATCAACTAAATTACTTTGAGCGTTTTGAAGTCCTTCTCCTACTCCGTATGGTAAAATATTTTGAAGTCCATCAAGAATGTTTATTTGTGTACTATCCTTTGAAGTATTTTTTATAAATGATTTTCTAACAAAACCATATTTATTACTTGAGTTCCATTGGTAACTAAATTCTACTTTTAAGTCATGATTGATTTCTTCAAAAATCACTTTATTTCCAATAGTATTTTTATAAATGTTTCTAGAAATATTGTAAACTCCAGAATATTTATTTGAAAAAGGTTCCCATAAGTAATTTTTATCAGCAATTTTTATAATTAAAATAGTTTTACTCCCTGTTGTCTCGCTTGATTCTGTAATTTTATCATCAGTATAATATGGAAAAAGGGCGAATTCACTATTTTTTCTTCCAGCAGACAAACTCCCTGTACTTGAAATAAACATCCAATGATTGGAGTTACTCACAATACTCATGAAGAATGGACGCATTTTATCTACATTGGAAATTTTGTAAAAATTTTCATTTGCAATTTTCAATTGTTTTCCTTCAACTCTTTTATCATTGAACAATGATTCTAAATCACCAACGTAAATCTTTTCGGGCATATTTTTTTTTAAAACAGTATTACTCAAATAATTATTACTTATTTGTAACTCTAAAGACGATATTATTTTGTCTCGAGGAACTATATCTAAAAATAGGTGTATTATTTTTATATTTTGTTTATAAAACCTTTACATTTATTGAAATCACTTTTTTAGTGTTAAATGTTTTATTCTAACCTGAATTTGTTTTTTTAAGTTTAAAATGTATTGTTTTAACAATTCTAAATGTTTAAGTATTGTATAGGTAATCTGAACTTTTTATTGCGCTTATAAAACATATTTTACTCTCATATTCATCTTCTCATAATTTTTTCTTTGATTACTTGTGAATTGTTAACTGTAAAGGTCTTTATGTTGTGCTTTGTTCAAAAATTATTTAATTTTTATGCAAAATCTTCTAAATCTTAATTAACAATCTTAAATTTGTAACTGTATGCATAAATCTAGTTTTGTAAATATTATAGGTAATCCTAACGTTGGTAAATCTTCTTTAACTAATTTCTTATTAGGTCAAAAGCTATCCATAATTACCTCAAAGGCCCAAACTACAAGACATCGGATTTTAGCTCTCATAAACGATGATGATTTTCAGCTAGTAATTTCTGACACGCCTGGTATAATTAAACCAGCCCATAAACTTCACAAGTCTATGATGGATTTTGTATTACCTGCAACTGAAGATGCTGATATCCTTTTATATATGGTTGAGTATAGAGATCATAATTTAAAAGACGATTCTTTGTTTGATAAGATTGTAAACATTAAAGTTCCTCTTTTAATTATTATTAATAAAATTGATTTAATTGACCAAGAAAAATTAGATTTTGAGTTAGATTTTTGGAAAAACAAAGTTCCTAATGCTGAGATTTGGCCAATTTCAGTAAAAGAATCATTTAATATTGATAAACTATTAGATAGATTAGTTGAACTAAGTCCCGAGTCGCCCCCTTATTTTCCTAAAGATCAACTAACCGACAAGAGCGAACGTTTTTTTGTAAATGAGATAATCAGAGAAAAAATATTATTAAATTTTAAAAAAGAAATTCCTTATTCTGTTGAAGTTGTTACTGAAGATTTCTTTGAAGAGGAAACTATTATTAAGATTAGATCTATTATTATAGTAGAAAGAGATTCTCAAAAGGGAATTATAATTGGTCATAAAGGAGCTGCTATTAAAAAAGTTGGTACCCAAGCCAGGATTGATATTGAAAAATTTTTCAATAAAAAAATATTTTTAGACTTGCAGGTTAAGGTTAATAAAAACTGGCGATCTGACGAGAAACAACTTAAGAAATTCGGATATCATCAAAAATAATTTTTATTAAAATAAAAGTTTAGTTTTGTACACCTTTTAAAAAATACATAATGAGTTCTATTGTAGCTATTGTTGGAAGACCAAATGTCGGAAAGTCAACATTTTTTAACAGACTAATACAAAAAAGAGATGCAATTGTTGATTCTCAAAGTGGCGTAACAAGAGATCGTCACTACGGCTATTCATTTTGGAATGGAAAGGATTTTACTGTTATCGATACTGGTGGCTTTATGCTTGGTGGAGAGGATAATTTTGAAAAAGAAATTAATGCCCAAGTGATGATAGCTATTGAAGAAGCAGATATCGTTGTTTTTGTTGTTGATGTTGAAACAGGTATTAGTTCTATGGATAGTGAAATTTCAAGATTATTACATAAATCTAGTAAAGACGTTTTACTTGCTGTAAATAAAGTAGATAATTCCAAAAGACAATTAGAATCTACTGAATTTCACTCACTTGGTTTTGAAAAAATTTTTAATATAAGTTCTATTAATGGAGGTGGAACTGGGGAATTACTAGACTCATTAGTTTCATTAATGCCAGAAGAGTCGGTAATAGAAAATGATCAAATCCCAGGATTTGCCGTAGTTGGTCGCCCTAACTCTGGTAAGTCTTCATTTATTAATGCTTTACTTGGAATAGATCGTTATGTAGTAAAAGATTTAGCTGGAACAACACGTGATAGTATTGATACACATTTTAATCGTTTTGGTTTCGACTTCAAATTAATTGACACTGCTGGTATTAGAAAAAAATCTAAAATAAATGATGATGTTGAATTTTACTCAGTTGTTAGATCTATTAGAACTATAGAAAATGCTGATGTGTGTTTAATAATTTTTGATGCTACTAGATCATTTGATAGTCAAGTGAAAAATATTTTTTGGTTAGCTGAAAGAAATAATAAAGGGATTGTGATTTTAGTCAATAAATGGGATCTAGTTGATAAAAAAACAAATACAATAAAACTCTTCGAAGAGCAAATTAGGAAAGAATTAGAGCCTTTTACGGATGTTCCTATTATTTTCATATCAAGTTTAACAAAACAAAGAATTTTCAAAGCTATTGAAACTGCCATGGAAGTCTTTAAAACTAGATCAAAAAAAATCGTTACTAGAAAATTTAATGAATGCCTACTTCCAATAATTGAAAAAACTCCTCCTCCTGCATATAAGGGAAAGTATGTTAAAATTAAATTTTGTACTCAACTTCCTTCTTCATTTCCTCAATTTGCATTTTTTTGTAACCTTCCTCAGTACATTAAGGATCCTTACAAAAGATTTCTAGAAAATAAAATAAGGGAGATTTATGATTTTAATGGAGTGCCTATTAGAATATTCTTTAGAAAAAAATAATTAAAGCTCATTTTTGATATTTAATAAACTTGTTTTTATTTTTTCTAATTTTTTAATCACTTCAAATTTTTTATTTAATGTTTTTAATTGATCTCTAGCTCCATCAAGAGTATATCCTTTTTCTTTTACTAAGTGGTGTATTATTTGAAGTTTTTCAATATCTATTGATGAATATCTTCTGGTTCCTTTATTGTTTTTTTTTGGATTAAATTCATTAAATTCTTTTTCCCAAAATCTAATAAGTGATGCATTAACATTAAACGCTTTAGAAACTTCTCCTATACTATAATATAATTTTTGAGGTAAATTAACATGCATTAATCTAGAGATTGATTTTCTTGATTGGCTAACGTAAGTAGTTCGTCAAATTCATCTGGAGTAAGATTTCCAAGATAAAAATTAATTGGATTAACTCTTTTTTTATCAATTTGAACTTCATAATGTAGGTGAGGTGCTTGTGATCTACCAGTACTACCTACATAACCAATAACATCCCCTTTTTTTACTTTTTGACCCCTTTTTACATTATACTTGTTTAAATGAGCATATAAAGTTACATAACCAAAACCGTGGTCAATTCTAATATGTTTTCCATATCCAGATGATCTAGAATCAGCTCTTAGTATTTTACCGTCGCTAGCTGCGTAAACAGGGGTATTTCTTGGGGCGGTAAAATCCATTCCTGAATGCATTTTTCTTGATTTGTTAAATGGATCAGTTCTGTACCCAAATCCAGAAGCCATTCTTGTTAAATCACTTTTTTTAATAGGCATAATCGATGGAATTGCAGACATAAGCTTTTCTTTCTCACTAGCTAACCTTTCAATTTCATCAAGAGATTTTGATTGAATAACAATTTGTTTTGTAAGTATTTCAATTTTTTTAGTTGTTTCAATTACTAATTTAGAATTATCAAAACCTTCTAAATCTTCATACCTGTTAACACCACCAAATCCAGCTTTTCTAACTTCACTAGGGATTGGGTTTGTTTCAAACAATACTCTGTAAATATTATTATCTCTTTGTTCGATTTCGTCAAGTACAATGTTAAGTTGATTTAGTTTTTTGTTGATTAACTCAAATTGAAATTTATAATTTGAGATTTCTCTAGCTTGAGAAAGTTCAGTAGGTGTATTAATCAAAGGAGATTTAAGTAGAGTTAGAAGAACTACAATTCCAAAGAATGAGGATGCAATTAAAAAAGTTAAAATATTTCTTAATTGAACTCCTTTACTTACTTTGATCTTTCTGTAAGAAAGTGTTTTTGTGTCGTAATAATATTTGGTCTTAAACATTAATTAAAATATACTAATTTTACGCTTAAATTACTTTACATAATATAAGTAAATATAATAAAATTGTTTTTTTTAATATCTATTACTAATTTAATAATTAATGAATTCTAATAAAGTTCGTTCTACGTTTCTCGATTTTTTTAAAAATAAAAATCATAAAGTGGTTAAATCCGCTCCAATAGTTATAAAAAACGACCCTACATTAATGTTTACAAATGCAGGAATGAACCAATTTAAAGATAATTTTTTAGGAAACTCAATTATTGATAACAAAAGAGTTACTGATACCCAAAAATGTTTAAGAGTTTCAGGAAAACATAATGATTTAGAAGAAGTAGGCATTGATACTTACCATCATACCATGTTTGAAATGCTTGGTAATTGGAGTTTTGGAGATTATTTTAAAGAAGAAGCAATTATATGGGCGTGGGAATTGTTAACTGATATCTATAAAATAGATAAAGAATCATTATATATCACAATTTTCGAAGGTTCTAAGGAGGATAACACACACTTAGATCAAGATGCTTTTGATATTTGGTCTAAGATAGTTGACAAAGACAAAATTATTTTAGGTAATAAAAAAGATAATTTTTGGGAAATGGGTGATGTTGGTCCATGTGGACCATGTTCTGAAATTCATGTAGATATTAGATCTGAAAAAGATAAATCCATTACACCTGGAAAAGATTTAGTCAATAAAGATCATCCAGAAGTTATTGAAATTTGGAATTTAGTTTTTATTCAGTTTAACAGAAAAAACAATGGAAGCTTAGAAGACCTTCCTTTAAAGCATATTGATACTGGAATGGGTTTTGAGAGACTTTGTATGGTTTTACAAGGAGTTAAATCTAATTATGATACCGATATATTTACTCCTTTAATCAAGGATTTAGAAAATATTTGTGATGTAAAATATGGAGATACTAAAAAATCTGATATAGCATTTCGGGTTATCGTTGATCATTTAAGAGCAGTTGTTTTTTCTATTGCAGACGGTCAGCTCCCTTCCAATAATGGTGCAGGTTATGTTATAAGAAGAATTTTAAGAAGAGGAGTTAGGTATGGTTACACGTTTTTAAATTTAAAACAACCATTTATATTCAAACTAGTCAAGACTCTTTCAAATCAGTATTTATCAGTTTTTCCAGAATTAAAATTACAAATTGATGTTATTGAAAATGTTATCAAAAAAGAAGAAGAATCTTTTTTAAGAACTTTGGATAAAGGAATTGTTAAGCTTGATGAAATAATATCTAAAAACAAAACAGATACTATATCAGGATCAAATACTTTTGAGTTATATGATACGTTCGGGTTTCCTGTTGATTTAACTGCTCTTATTTTAAGAGAAAAAAACATGAATTATGATGTGAATCAATTTGATAGTTTAATGCAAGAGCAAAAAAATAGATCAAAAGCTGCTGTTAATAATCAAAATCAAGAGTGGATATCTTTACATGATAATTTTCAAGAAACAGAATTTTTAGGATACGATCAGCTATATGCTGAAACTAAAATATCAAGGTATAGGGAGTCGATTACTAAAAAGGGAGATTCTGTTTTTCATTTAGTTTTTGAATCTACTCCTTTTTACGCTCAGGGTGGTGGTCAAATTGGAGACACTGGTTATATAAAAACAGTCGAAGATTCTACTATAAATATTATTAATACAGTGAAAGAAAATGATACTATAATTCATGTAACTAATCAACTTCCAAATGCATTAAATTCGCGAATAACTGTTTTCGTTGATAAAGATGCCAGGCTTAATAGTTCTTGTAATCATACTTCTACACACTTGTTACATCAAGCTCTAAGACATGTTCTTGGGAGTCATGTTCAGCAAAAAGGTTCAATGGTTTCTGATAAATATTTACGATTTGATTTCTCTCATTTTGAAAAATTAAGTGATACTCAAATTAAAAATGTTCAGAATTTTGTAAATCAAAAAATTGATGATCATTTAGATCTTGAAGAAAATAGATCAGCCGATTATAACGAATGCTTAAATAGTGGAGTAATTGCGTTGTTTGGTGAAAAGTATGGAGATAAAGTTAGATCCGTGAAATTTGGAAATTCATTTGAGCTTTGTGGAGGAACTCACGTTAATAACACGAGTTTAATTAAAAATTTTATCATTAAGTCTGAATCAGCAATTTCAACAGGAATTAGAAGAATTGAGGCAATAAGCGGATTAGCTGCTAAGGATTATTTAAATGAAAAAATAAACACTTTAGATAAAGTTAATTCTTTATTAAATAATGAAAAGGATGTTTTAGTAGCTATTAATAAGCTTAAAAATCAAAACATACAGTTAAGTAAAAAACTTGATAATTACAGTATTGAATTATCTAAGTTTTACTTGAAAGAAATTGTTAATCAGACTGAAAAAAAGAATTCTGTTAATTTTTGTTGTAATCAACTTTCATGCTCTCCAGAATTATTAAAAAATTTAGCTTTTAGTGCAGGAAAACAAATTGAAAATCTATTTTTAATACTAGTATGTGTAAATGAAGGCAAAGCTTATTTAAGCTGTTATATTTCTAAAACACTAGTTCAATCTTTAAACATCAATGCGAATGATGTTGTTAAAGACCTGAGTCAATATATTGATGGATCAGGTGGAGGGCAACCATTTTTTGCAAATGCCAGCGGGACTAATCTCAAAGGAATTTCAAAATTAATTTTAGAAGCTAAAAAATTGTTTTAAGTTATTTAGTTTCAATTTCAGGAGGATATACTTCTAAAATTTTAGTCACAAAAGAACTTACAAGAACATCTCTATTTGTCTTTTTACTACTAGATAAAACTCCGGTTCCTTTACCTTGCCAAATTAATTGCTTAGTCTTAGTATCGATTACATCTATGTATAAAGCTCCTTCTGAAGTTGAATAGGCTACTTGTCTATGACCTCTCCCATAATTTGGATACCAACCTGTGTAATAAGGACTGTAAAAGGTATTATCTATGTAAATATTTTCGGAGGATTTAGTAGATATATTGATTAAAACATCAGGGTTTTCATTAATAGTTAACCCTTTATTTAATAATGAGCTTTGTATCGATTTAAGAATTCTCTTTTTATCAATATCTGAGATTTCAACTTTATCAATACCTGATTTATAAAAGGCGAAAGTTTTATATTTCGAAAAATCAGCTTCTGAATCATAATCTGAAGCAACTCTTACGGAACCACAACTTGCTAATATTAGTGAAATAAGAAATGTAATTGTAAACAACTTAAAATTTTTCATAATTATATTTTTAAATATAACACAAAAATTGTGCCTTTAATTTACTTAAATTTATATTTATTTAATTTCAGATCATAATTTTATTCATATAAATGTCTTTTTTCCACAATATTAAAACAGAAAATATTTCTTTAGATTTTTCATATTTAAACCAAGACCTTAAATTTTATATGAAAAGAGAGGATTTGATTCATCCTATTATTTCAGGAAATAAATTTCGTAAATTAAAGTATAATTTAAAGGAATTTAAAAAAAACAAAAATTCGATTTTAATTACTTTTGGTGGTGCTTTTTCGAATCATTTATTAGCAGTTGCTTACTTAGGAAAAGTTGAAAGAATTGAAACTTTAGCAATAGTTAGAGGAGAAGAACTTAAGAATTCTAAACTTAATTCAACTTTAAAAAAATGTTCTGATTTTGGAATGAATTTCGATTTTATATCAAGGGAGAATTATAGAAAACGAAACACAAATGAATATATTCTTGAGTTAAAAAATAAACACAAGAATTCGTACATAGTTCCTGAGGGTGGAACAAATATTTTTGGAATCAAGGGTTGTGAGGAGATATTAACAGAACATGACAAAGAATTTTTTGATGTAGTTTGCGTACCGGTTGGTTCTGGTGGAACTTTTTCGGGTTTAGTTAATTCTAGTTTAAGTAATCAAAAAATACTAGGTTTTTCTGCTCTTAATAATAGTAATATAAACGAAGTAATTAATAGATTTGTAAAAAAAAATAACTGGAAAATATTTGATGACAGTTGTTTTGGTGGTTATGCAAAATTTAATAACGAATTAATAAATTTCATTAATCAATTTTATAAAAGTCATAATATTAAATTAGATCCTATATACAATGCTAAAATGATCTTTAATATAATTGATTTGATTAATAAGAATAAATGGAGATTTGGAAAAAATATTTTAATTATAAATACTGGAGGCACTCAGTCTTCAATTGGAATTAATGAACTACTTAAAAAGAAAGGATGCGAAACTATAAATTATTAATATTAGCTTTTATTGTTTTTTTTAACTCATGCGGCGTCAAAAAAGTATCTTATCGTGATAATAATCCAAAAAAAATAAAAAATAAATCAGTTAAATCTGTTAATCGTTTTTTTAAGACAATGACCAATGAACAAAGAACACATTGGTATGTTAATACTTATTCTAAAATTTCAATTGATGAAATGAAAAAATTTGGAATTCCAGCTAGTATTACAATGGCTCAGGGTATATTAGAGTCTAATTCGGGTAAAGGTAGTCTTGCATTAAAATCTAATAATCATTTTGGAATTAAATGCCATAAGGGTTGGAAAGGGAAGAAAGTTTATCACGATGACGATGCAAAAGGAGAATGTTTTAGAAAGTATAAAAATCCAGATAAATCTTATAGAGATCATTCTATATTTTTAGAATCTAGAGATCGATATAATTTTTTATTTAAATTAAATAAGAGAAATTATGTTAAATGGGCGAAAGGTCTTAAGAAAGCAGGATATGCAACTGATCCGAAGTATGCAGACAAATTAATTTCAATTATAGAAAGGTATGAGCTTTGGAAACTGGATGGTTCAAAAAAACCACTCAATAAGTCTAGAGAAAAAAAATTATCAAAAAAACAAGTTGAAGTAAAGATTGATACTAAATCATTATATGTAGTTAAAAAAGGTGATACTTTATATTCAATTTCAAAAAAACTTGACATTAGTGTTTCTGAACTTATTAAGTTAAATAAAATAAAAAATAACAATTTAAGTGTAGGCCAATCTTTAAAAATAATTAACAAATAATGTTGTACAAAAGAAGTAGCATGCTTTTTAATGAAGCAAAAAAATATATTCCGGGTGGTGTTAATTCACCTGTAAGAGCTTTTAAGTCAGTAGGTGGTTCACCTATTTTTGCATCAAAAGCTTTAGGCGCTTATGTTTATGATGAAGATGGAAATAAATATATAGATTATATTTCTTCATGGGGACCAATGATATTGGGTCATGCACATCCTAAGGTGATTAAAGCAATTTCAGAAACAGCTAAAAACGGAACCTCTTTTGGAATGCCAACAATTTTAGAAACAGATCTAGCCAAATTATCTTTGTCTATGGTTCCAGGAATGGAAAAAATTAGGTTTGTTAATTCAGGAACAGAGGCTTGTATGAGTGCTATTAGATTAGCGCGAGGATTTACTAATAAAGAAAAAATAATAAAATTTTCTGGATGTTATCATGGACACTCTGACTCCTTTTTAATTGAAGCGGGTAGTGGAGTAGTAACTTTTGGAACTCCAAACAGTCCCGGAGTTACTAAAGGTACTGCTAAGGATACTTTAATTGCACCATATAATAATTTGAATTATGTAAAAGAACTTTTTCAAAAAAATAAAGATGAAGTTGCTGCTATTATAATTGAACCTGTTGCTGGTAATATGGGTTGTGTTATTCCACAAAATGGATTTATTGAGGGCTTAAGAAAATTATGTGATCAGAACAATTGTCTTTTAATTTTTGATGAAGTGATGACTGGTTTTAGACTTGCTAAGGGAGGAGCTCAAGAAGTTTTAGGTGTGAATGCAGATATAGTTACTTATGGAAAAGTTATTGGCGGAGGGTTACCTGTTGGAGCTTTTTCTTCTAGAAACGAAATAATGAATAAACTCTCACCTGAAGGATCGGTTTATCAAGCTGGTACTCTTAGTGGAAATCCTCTTGCAATGTCAGCTGGATTAGCTACTTTGTCAGAATTAAAATTGAACGATAATATTTATCAAAGTTTAGATGAAAAATCTTCTTATTTAGAAAAAGGAATGTATGAAGTGCTTGGTAAAACATCATTAGATTTCAAAATAAATCGCTTAGGATCTATGATATCCTTACATTTTTGTTCAGAAGATGTTATAGATTTTAAATCTTCTCAAAAAGGCAATAACGAAAAATTTAAAAAGTATTTTCATGGTATGCTAAAAGAAGGTGTTTATCTTCCTCCTAGTGCATTTGAAAGTTACTTTTTAAACGATGCTCTTACATATGATGATATAGATTTTACACTTGATGCATTAATAAAAGTTTCAAAAACTCTTTAAATAGGCTTTCCAACAAGTATTTTATTGATTTTTGCCATTGCCATGTCTAAATGCATTTTAGTCATTTTATCAGATCTATTTTTATGCCTTTTAATGTCTCTTTTCAATTCTAATAATTGTCCAACAGCTATTGTTCTTATGTCAGACTGACTCACTTTTACAGATGTAACTCTTCCTCTAGCCCAAGACGGTAATGAACCCTGTTCTTCGTTCATTATATAACTAATCCTATCTAAGTAAGCAAATTGTAAATTCCTTCTATATACATCAATCGTTTTATGTGAATATAATTCCTTCCAAATTCCTTTTTTTAAGTCTGACATCATATCAATTAAAGAATAGGCATTTTTACCGTTTATTGCTTCATTTTCAATAAGTCTTGCCATTTTACCAAAATCTAAAATACTATTAAGAGTTCTAGATTGAGTACTTCTAATTCTATTTGTAATTCCAGCAAATTCAATTTTGTTAAGAATGTTATTATCAATCATCCATGTTGGCGTTTCAAAAAGTTGGTCATTTAAAAAATTCATACATTTTTTTTGATGAGACTTTTTCACGTGTGTATAAACTGGACCTTCTTGATCATAAGTTTTATAATATTGATATACCCCACCAATGTTAGAGCTTACATGACCCATATATCGATTGAACTGTGTGAGTACTTGCCCATACATTGTTTGAAGATCTGAGTAGTCTTTTCCGTCTTCAGATGTCCACTTAGTAAGGTTTGGAACAATTCTTTTTAAATTTAATATTCCATATTCACTTGCCTTAACGGCATCGTCTCCTAAATCTTCTGTCTGTGAGCTTGGATCAATACCAGCACTTCCAAATCTATGCATTAAGCTATTTTCATTATCTCTTATCCACTTGTCTAATGTTTTCTTTTCATCTTTTGCTGTTTTTGCATCAGGAATAGGTCTGTAACCCCATCTCACAGCATGTTTATCGTATACTCCAATATCAGGCATTAAAGCAACACCCTTATCCTCTGGTTGAGCTATATAATTAAATCTAGCATAATCCATAATAGAAGGAGCAGTTCCGAATTTTTTTGTAAATGATGCAGATCTAAGTGAATCTACAGGATATGCACTACTACTACCCATATTATGTGGCAATCCTATAGTATGTCCAACTTCATGTGCTGAAACAAATCTTATTAACCTTCCCATTACTTCATCATCAAAAGAAACTCCTCTAGCATCTTCATTTATAGCTGCAGTTTGAACAAAAAACCAATTCCTTAGCAATGTCATTACATTGTGATACCAATTAATGTCGGATTCTAAAATTTCTCCTGATCTTGGATCACTCACATGAGGACCATTGGCATTTGGTATTGGAGAAGCTAAGTATCTAACAACAGAATACCTTACGTCTTCAGGACTCCATTCCGGATCTTCTTCTTTTGTTGGAGGATCCTTTGCAATTATTGCATTTTTGAATCCAGCTTCCTCAAATGCAACTTGCCAATCTTCTATACCTTGTTTTAAATATTTTCTCCACTTTACAGGTGTGGCCCTATCAATATAATATACGATTTGTTTTTTTGGAGTAACTAATTCACCATTTTCAAATTTTTCTAAATCTTCATCTTTTACTTCTAACCTCCATCTGTCTAAATATTTTAAAGATTTGCTTTCTTGGACATCTAATCCATAATCAACTTGACTTCTGGCAAACCATCCAACTCTTTGATCAAAATATCTTCTTTTCATTGGTGTTTTAGGTAATAATATCATTGAATTATTAATTTCAAGTGATATTGTTCCAGTACTGGAATTTGATGGTGGTGATGAAGAATTATATGTTTTTACATGTCTTGATTCTATATTTTCAGGATAACTTTTTATAGATTCTATAAAAGATTTTTTAGAATTTAAACTTGATATTTTATATCCTTTTCTTCTGCTTTGGGGAAATCCTAATGGCTTTACATCTTCATTAAAAAGTTTTGTAACGTCAATTAGTGTTGAAACAGAATCTATTCCCTTGCTTTCTATTTTAAAACTATATAAAATTGGTTCAAAATTTGAATTTAAGACAGCTTCACTTACTGGAAGTGAATCAGATGCAACTATATTATGAGAAACTACTCTTAATAATATCTTGGAATCTTTTTTCTGCCATCTTAAAACTTGAGTGTTTTGCTTTCCTCCTCCAAAACCAAGTCCAGATGCTGTTTTAGCAATTCTAGTAACCATTAACATCTCTCTTCCAAGAAGTGAATCATTTATTTCATAATAATATTTGTCTTTAACTTTATGAATATCAAATAGCCCTTTGTCAGTAATTGCTTCTTTTGTAATAATCTCCTTATAAGTCTTTTCTTTTTTAGGTTTTTTTGAGTCTTCTTTGGCACTAGGTTTTTGTGCATTGAGGCTTATAGAAATTAGTAAACAAATTAGAAATGTAAATATATTGGATTTGTTCATAATGATGATTTTTCAATTATGAATATATTAAATAAATATTGTTATAATTAAGAAATGTTTAATTTTTTCTTATTAAACTAAGGATTATTTTAAAATTTTTTTAAATGAATGTTTATTCTATTAACTCAATAAATAATTTATCATCAATTTTCTTTACTAAAACTAGTTTGTTTTTAGTTAAACCTTTAATCGCTTTATCCCATTTTTTATTAGACAGGCCAGAATCATTTTTTATTTTAATAAGTTCTTCAGCTGGACTGGTTTTTATAATTTTTAGAATATTTTTTTCTTCTTCACTTAAAGCAATATTCTTTTTTTCAGGTTTCATCTGTGGAAAGAAAAGTACTTCTTGTATAGATACGTTATTAGTGAATAACATAACTAATCTATCTATTCCAATTCCTATTCCAGATGTTGGAGGCATTCCATACTCAAGAGCTCTAATAAAATCACTATCAATAAACATAGCTTCATCATCACCTTTTTCTGAAAGTTTTAATTGATCTTCAAACCTTACTAATTGATCGATTGGATCATTAAGCTCTGAATATGCGTTGGCAAGTTCTTTTCCATTTACAAGTAATTCAAATCTTTCAGTTAATTCCGGATTATCTCGGTGTTCCTTGGTTAATGGACTCATCTCTTTTGGATAATCGGTGATGAAAGTAGGTTGAATATATTTGTGTTCACATTTTTCACCAAAAATTTCATCAATTAGTTTGCCTTTTCCCATTGTACTGTCCACTTCAATACCAAGTTTTTGGGCTGTTTTGAAAAGTTGATTTTCATTCATTTGTGAAATATCTATGCCTGTATGTTCATTTATAGAATCAAGTATACTAATACGTTTAAAAGGAGCTTTAAAATTTATTTCTGTTTCATTTAGATTAACTATAGTTGAGCTATTTAATTCAATGGCAACTTTTTCTAATAATGATTCAGTCATTTTCATCATCCAGTAATAATCTTTATATGCAACATATAATTCAACCATAGTGAATTCAGGATTATGTGTTCTGTCCATGCCTTCATTTCTGAAAGCTTTTGCAAATTCATAGACCCCATCAAAACCACCTACTATTAGTCTTTTTAAATAAAGTTCGTTTGCAATTCTTAAATAAAGCGGCGTGTTTAATGCATTGTGATGAGTTGCAAATGGTCTTGCCGATGCTCCACCCGGAATTGGTTGTAGGATAGGTGTTTCAACTTCTAAATAATCATTATTATTAAAAAATGAACGTATAATGTTAATGATTTTAGTTCTTTTTATAAATGTTTCTTTTACATCAGGGTTAACTATTAAATCTACATAACGTTGTCTGTACCTTAACTCTGGATCCGAAAATTCATCATATGTATTTCCTTCTGAATCTGTTTTAGGTAAAGGGATTGGTTTAATTGATTTTGTTAATAATGTGAAATTCTTAACAAGAATTGTTTTTTGTCCAACTTGAGTAGTAAATAACTCACCTTCAATTCCAATAATATCGCCTATATCAAGAAGTTTTTTATAAACTTCATTATAAATAGTTTTATCATCTCCCTGACATATTTCGTCTCTATTAAAATAGACTTGAACTTTTCCTTTACTATCTTGTATCTCAGCAAAACTAGCTTTTCCTTGTATTCTTCTGGACATTAATCTTCCAGCAATGGTAACTTTTTTATTTTCTTCATAGTTTGAAATAATTTCTGAAGAATTAGTGTTTATTGGGAATAATGCTGCAGGAAAAGGATTAATTCCTAATTCCTTTAGTTTATTTAATTTTTCTCTTCTAATTTGCTCTTGCTCGGATAGCATATTTATTTTTTTTTCAAATATAATCAATCAATTATAAAGGTAGCTTTGTATTTCATTCTTCATTAAATTAATATATTTACATTGTTAATTTAAAAAATAATCACTTGAGTTTTTGGAGAGTAATTTTATCGATTTTATTTCCTCCTTTTTCAGTTTTAGATAAAGGATGTGGTTCAATTGTAATTGTTTTTATTTTAACATTATGTGGCTGGGTTCCAGGTGTTATTGCAGCTTTAGTTATTTTAAATAATCCCAAATATTAAAAACATGAATAAACATATAATTGTTCATGATTTGGGCTTGGTAGATTATCAAGTTGCACTAGATTATCAATTAAAATTATTTAATCAAATAATTGATATCAAGGTTAAAAATAGAAGAACCAATAATAATATTCAAACTCAAAATCATTTAGTTTTTGTTGAACACCCCAATGTTTATACTTTAGGAAAAAGTGGTGATATTAATAATTTGTTGTTAAATAAAAATGAGTTAGTTGATAAAAAAATTCAATTTTTTAATACAAATCGAGGTGGAGATATAACTTGTCACGGACCAGGCCAAATTGTTTGTTACCCGATATTGGATTTAGATAATTTCTTTACAGATATTCATAAATATTTACGATACTTAGAAGAAACTGTAATTAGAACTTTAAATGATATTGGAATTGCCTCGGAAAGAAGTAAAAATGAAACTGGAGTTTGGATAGATTCAGATTTAGTTTTTTCTAGAAAAATATGTGCTATGGGTGTTAAGGCTAGTCGATGGGTAACAATGCATGGTTTAGCTTTAAATATAAATAATGATTTAAGTTTTTTTGAAAATATTATTCCATGCGGAATTTCAAACAAATCTGTTACTTCAGTTTTTGAAGAAACTGGGAAAAATATTAGTTTAAATGAAGTCAAAGAAAAAATAATCAAACATTTTATTGAAATATTTTCTGCTAAATTACAAGAGAGAGTAGACTAGTATTTCATTATTTTCACCTAAACATGTTATGTATTTTTTTGAACTCTTTTCTTCAAAAAAATCAATTGTACTTGATCCAAAAACTGGAAAATTTGGAATTAAATTAGAATTTGAATCAAAAAGATATATTTTTTTTTGATCTGTATCTGTTATAGCAATATTATTGTTAAATATTTCAGGTTTAGTATAATTTGCAAATTGAAGCTCTGTAACTTTTCCGTTTATTGTTAAAATATTCTCATTTAAGTGTGTAAAGTTATTTTTATCTGCACTAAATAAATACTTTCCATCAGAGGGCAAAGGCTTTCTAGTTATTTCTCCTTTAGTATCAATTCTTACAATATTATTTTTGGAATCAATTGTAATAAATGAATTTTGATTTAAAAATGTTTCATTTTCAATCTTAGCAAGATTATTTTTAATTCTAATATTTCCCCTTCTATCAGTGATTTTTAGTTTGTTATTTGAATTAAATAGTAAGTAATCTTTTTTTCCAATTCTAAAATGTTTTGGATTATTTCTTTGAGTGCCTTTAATATTTTTTTTATTAAACCCTCGTACATTTTTCATTTTAGAATCTAATAACTTTATATCATTATCAAATAATATAAATCTATAATTTTTTACTTTATCATAGTCAAAAATAGTTAAGCCTAAATAATTTTTATTTTTTATTTCTTTAACCTTTTTACCATTTTTATCTATAATTTGAAAATCATTTTCAGTATTGAAAGCGTATTGTAATCTTCCGTTTTTATAAAGATCAATTTGATGAATTTCTCCAATAATTTTAGAGTCTATGTTTTTTTTCCAAATTAATTTTCCTTCCAAAGAAATTAGATACAATACATTGTTAGTGTCCTGAGCTATAATTTCTTTTTTCTTAGTAACGTAGTTTATAACAAATTTTGGATTTAGATGAATCGGATAATCTGTTTTAAAACTAAAGTTTAGATTAATTCCGGATGTTTTGTTTTTTTCAATTGACTTTATTAAGCTGTAAGTGTTGTAAATTATATTTTCGTCCAATCTGATATGATTCAATAAGTAAGGAAATTTTTTATTAGACACATTTACAGATTCTAATGTTTTTCTTTCAGAGTTTTTTAAATCATACAGTTTTAAAAAATTACTTTTTTCAGGAATATTCTCTATAGATTGATTGAACTTAATTTCTTTATTAATAGTTGATGAATTTGAAATGTTTATTATTATTCTTTCTAAATTATCATTCGTGTTACTAATTACAAGGTTACTATCAATAATGCTAGCATAATTTTGTTTTAAATTAACGTCAATAAATTTTAAATTTCTATAATTTATTATTGATTTTTTTAATTTGTAAATTTTATAATTTCTATAATCATAATCACTTTCACTTACTTTAATAATTTCCTTATTTAAAAATATTTTATCTTCAAAATTTACTAAAAGAATAGTGTCTAGTTTATTTTTTAAGAGACCAAATTCATTAATTTCAATTAAAAGAGAGTCGTTCTTATATTCGTTAATTTTTGTAATAGATTCATTTTTTTCAAAATTTTCCAAGTATTTATAATAATTAAAACCTGTTCTTTGGAAATCTGAAAAACTATTGGGGATTATTTGTATGAAATTACTTTTACTTGGTTTTATTCCACTTAAATAAGATATGTTTTTTGGAACTGAATCATTTAGAAATGCTAATCCGTTCAAGGTTAATCCGTTTTGATTTAGATCAATATCATATTGAATCCAGTTAGATAATTTTGAGATATTAAAAAAACTGAAAAGTTTTTTATTATCTAAATAATCCTTGATATTTTCTGAAATTAAAAGTGAAATTTCTGAATTAGAAATATCATAAAGCTTTCTTAGTTCTTTGTTAGGTATTTTAAAAACTTGATTTGATTTTCTGATAGAGTTTTCAACTAATAATTTACTTGTAGATTCAATATGAATATTATTTTTTTGAGTTGAGTATTTATATTTATTTTTTCCCCCAATCCTTTTAATTAGAGAGCCGTCATAAAAAATAGTGTCAATTGTTTCCTCATGTTTTGTGTTATCAATACTCGTAAAATAAACAGGAACAATGTTCTTCTTTCCGATTTTATGATAGCTAATTAGTATTTCACCACTTCTGTATTTTTTTGAAACAGAATCAATTTTTATATTAATTAAAGTATTAAAATTCTGATTAAAATTTTCAATATTAGAATTTGATTTGTAATTAATAATTAATAATGGATCTGCAGGGACAAGGTCAATTAAACTATTAATTTTAATTTTATTTTGACATCCTAAAAAGAGTAATGATAACAGTAATATAATTTCTTTTTTCATAAAAAATACTCTTGTAAAAGTAATGAACAATTCTTTTAGTTTATAGTAACTTAAAACTTTTTCTATGATGTTCAGTTATTCCATATTTTGATATTGCCAATCTATGATTTTTGGTTGGATATCCTTTGTTTTTATCCCAGTCGTATAAAGGCTCCTTTTTTGATAAAGATTTCATTAACTCATCTCTAGATGTTTTGGCTAGTATAGATGCTGCAGCTATGTTCATAAATTTTGTATCCCCTTTTATTATGCATTTAAAAGGTATTTTAAGTTTAGAATTAAACCTGTTACCATCAACAATTATAAATTCAGGAATTATTTGTAAATTTTCAACTGCTTTATTCATTGCTAAAATGGAAGCATTTAAAATATTTATCTTTTCAATAATTTTTACTGGTATATGAACTATTGAGTAATCTATTGCCTTCTCAATAATTATTTTTTTTAAATGATTTCTTTTCTTTTCAGAAAGTTTTTTTGAGTCATTTAATTCTTTATTACTAAAACCTTTTGGTAATATAACTGCAGCGGCTGTAACTGGCCCTGCCAAACAACCCCTTCCGGCTTCATCCGTTCCGCATTCGACAAATTTAGAATATGAATTAATTAACATAATTGACTTTAATTAAATTTAAGAAATAATTAAAATAATAAATGAAATGAAATGAATAACTTTGAATTAAATATAACTAATGAAGTTTTATTGCTTTTTTTTAATTATAGTATTTTCGGTCAATATTACATTTTGTCAGGATTCCAATCCGATAGATTCTTTTACAAATTCAATTGGCTTTAAAAAAGATTCTTTGTCTAATAAGAATTTACCATCAATTAAAAAATATTTAATTTTTAAAAATTACAGTGATACAACTTATATAGACACTTCATTAACAATTAAGAAACTTTATAAATTCAATTTTTTAAGAAAAGATAATCTTGAAAAACTAAAATTTTCAAATCTTGGTCAAACTTATAATTCACTTACTTTTGATTTTGAAAATTCTTCTTTACCAGCTTTTAGTTTTTCCTCTAAAAAAGACATATACCTTAATTCTAATGATGTAAATTATTATAACATTCCTACCCCTTTAACTGAGCTTTTATTTAAATCAGTTATGAAACAAGGTCAATTTACTGATGTGTTATTTTCTACAAATACATCTGAAAATTTTAATTTTTCTATAGGATTTAAGGGGATGAGATCACTTGGAAACTATCAAAATATATTATCGGGTCTTAAACAATTTGTATTTTCCACAAATTATAAATCAAAAAACAATAATTATAGAATTAGAACTCATTATGTTAGTCAAAATTTAGAAAACAGAGAAAATGGCGGGCTAACAGATGCCTCAATTATAAATTTTGAATCTGAAGATAATTTGTTTACTGAAAGATCTAAGCTTTCAGTAAAATTCGAAAATGCAACTAGTTATTTTTTAAACAAACGATACTTCTTTGATCAGAATATCTTATTGCTTAAATTGAAAAATTCTAATAGTTTTTCTTTAGGTCATGTCTTCGAATATGAAACTATGTATAATTCTTTTGAGCAAACTGACTCAAGCGATTATTACGGATCTGCTTCAAATAAAATTAACGACAAAACAGAGCTTAAGACCGTCTCTAACACTTTTTATACTAGTTTAAAATCTAAGTTTTTTGGTAATGTAATGGTCTCTTACTTAAATTACAATTACAGTTATAAAACAAATGCTTTAAGTACAAATCATGAAGGTTTTAAAGAAAATGAGAATTCAATCTCCTTTGCATTAAAAAAATCAATTTTTAATCATGATATAAGTGGAAAATTTTCTAAAAATTTATTTGG
This sequence comes from uncultured Flavobacteriaceae bacterium, assembly GCA_949372825.1. GTDB lineage: Bacteria > Bacteroidota > Bacteroidia > Flavobacteriales > Flavobacteriaceae > MAG-121220-bin8. The sequence continues at coordinate 26,591 of CASIBD010000004.1, forward strand.
AAATAGGTTAGGGGATCTTTTGAACTTTAAGCTTGATTCAAATAATGAGTCAGAAATTAATTATTCTCTAGGTTTAGATATCTTATCCAAGCATTCTGGCTTTCATTTTGAACTTTTTGATAGTGCTTATGAAAAAGTTAGCTGGAGCAATGATTTGAAATTATTGAAAATTAAAAATTTGTTTTTCAAAATCAATTCTAATCTATTTGGCTCACTTAGTTTAGACTATCGTTTAATAGATAATCTAGCTTACTTTGAATTATTAAATAATGATACCATAAACAATGAAGGTGAGGTTAATTTAATTCCAAAAGTAAATCAATATGAAAATACAGTAAAGTATTTAAAATTTAAGTGGCAAAAAGAATTTAGATTTGGAAAATTTGCTTTAGATAATTCTATAATTTATCAATCAGTTAATCAAGATCAGAAGGTTTTAAACTTACCTAATTTGATTACTAGAAATACCTTTTATTACTCAAATAATGTCTTTAAACGTGCTATGTTTATTCAGACGGGATTTACTTTTAATTACTTCTCTAAATATTTTGCTGATGAGTACAACCCTTTAATTAGTTCTTTTCACATACAATCCGAAAAGAAAATAGGAGGATTTCCAATGTTAGATTTCTTTGTTAATGCAAAAATTAAACAAACAAGATTGTACATAAAAGCAGAACATATAAATTCTTCTATTACAGGAAACAGTTTTTATTCATCACCATCATATCCTTACAGAGATTTTTTAATAAGATTTGGTCTAGTTTGGAATTTTTTCAATTAGATATTAACTGACAGCTGGTAAATCTCCTTTTTCTTTTGTTTCTAATTCAGAATGTCCCATAAGATATTTATCTACTTGATAAGCAGCTTCTCTTCCTTCAGAAATTGCCCAAACAATTAATGATTGACCTCTTCTCATATCTCCAGCAGAAAAAACATTTGAAACACTGGTTTGATAGTTGTGAGTTATTATTTGGTTATTCACGTTAGTATCTAATTCAAGCTTGTCAATTAAATCAGGTTCGTGACCAGTAAATCCTAGTGCTAATAATGCTAAGTCACAAGGCCATAATTTTTCTGATCCTTCTCTTTCCTTTAATTGAGATCTTTCACCTTCATTTTTAATCCATTCAACTTCAACAGTTTTTAAGCTTTTGACTTTTCCGTTTTTATCTCCAATAAATTCTTTTGTTAGTATACTCCATTCTCTGTGAATACCTTCTTCGTGAGATGAAGTTGTTTTTAACTTGAAAGGCCAATATGGCCAGGGATTTTCATTTGTTCTGTTTTCACTTGGCTTTGACATTATCTCGAAATTTGTAACAGATTTTGCTTCTTGACGATTAGATGTTCCTATACAATCTGAACCAGTATCACCACCACCAATTACTATCACATTTTTATCTTTTGCATTTAAAGGTTCATTGGTTTTGTTTAAACCATCTACAACTTCATTTTGAAGTTTCAAAAAATCCATAGCTTGTTTTACACCATCTAAATCCGATCCTTTAATAGGTAAATTTCTTTTAATTGTTGCTCCTCCACATAATACTATTGAATCATATTTTTTTAATTTTTCAATAGGATAGTTTTTTCCAACTTCTTTATTTGTGAAAAAACTAATACCTTCTTCTTTTAATTGAGATAATCTTCTATCAATAATATTTTTTTCCATTTTAAAATCAGGAATCCCATATCTTAATAATCCCCCAATTTTAGAATCTCTTTCAAAAACATCAACAGTGTGACCTGCTTTATTAAGTTGTTGAGCTGCTGCTAATCCAGCTGGACCAGATCCTACAACTGCAATTTTTTTACCTGTTCTATTTAAAGGTGGATTAGCTTTTATCCATCCTTCCTCAAAACCTCTTTCTACTATATATTTCTCAATCATTTCAATTGAAACCGGTGGATTAATAAGACCTAATACACAGGCAGCTTCACATGGAGCTGGACATAATCTTCCAGTAAATTCGGGGAAATTATTAGTTGAATGTAATATGTATAAAGCTTTTTCCCATTCATTATTGTAAACTGCATCATTAAAATCTGGAATTAAATTTCCAAGAGGGCATCCACTATGACAAAATGGGACTCCACAATCCATACATCTTCCACCTTGTTCTTTTAATTTATCATCTGAAGGTTTTAGAGTAAATTCCTTATAGTTTTTAACTCTTTTTTTAACTGGAATTAGGCCTTCTTCAGATCTTTCGTATTCAATAAACCCTTTTAATTTACCCATATAAATTATTTGATTATTTCAGTGATTTTTTCTTTAGCCATTTTTTCTAAAGCTAATTTATATTCTGTAGGCATTATTTTAACAAAGTTTTTTGACTCTTTATTCCAGTTTGTTAAAAGATTTTCGGCTAATTTACTAGAAGTATAGCTAAAGTGATTTTCAATTAATTTATTAATGTAGTCTAAATCTTGATCATTTGGATTTTCAAACTCAATCATTTCCATGTTAAAGTTTCTTTTATCAAATTTCTCAGATTTATATATATATGCAATTCCACCACTCATTCCTGCAGCAAAATTTCTTCCTATATCTCCAAGTATTAGCGCTGTTCCTCCTGTCATGTATTCACATCCATGATCTCCAACTCCTTCAACAACTGCAATAGCTCCAGAATTTCTTACGCAAAATCTTTCTCCAGCAATTCCATTTATATAAGCTTCTCCTGAAGTGGCACCATAAAGCGCTGTATTTCCAGTTATAACGTTCTTGTGAGAAATAATAGTTGATTCTTTAGGTATTTTTACAATAATTTTAGCTCCTGAAAGTCCTTTTCCAAAATAATCATTTGTATTTCCACTGATTTTCATGGTTAAACCTTTGGTGCTGAAAGCTCCAAAACTTTGTCCAGCTGCTCCTTTAAAATTAAGTTTCAATGTGTCATTTGGAAGTCCTTTAGCTCCGTAAAGTTTTGAAATTTCATTGCTTAAAATTGCTCCAACAGTTCTATCTGTATTTTGAATTTTGTAGGATAAACTCATTTTAACCCCTTTTTCAATTGCTAATTTTGCTTCTGATAAAATTTTAAAATCTATAACTTTTTCAAGATTATGATTTTGTTTAGAGTTGTTTTTTAATGAAACATTTTTATGAACATCAGGTTTATATAAAATCTTAGATAAATTTATTCCTTTAGTTTTATAATTTTTAACAGCATCCTCCATGTTTATTTTTTGACTTTGCCCAACCATTTCATCGATTGATCTAAATCCAAGTGTTGCCATTATTTCTCTTAGTTCTTCTGCAACAAAATACATGAAGTTGATTACATGCTCAGGTTTTCCTTTAAAGTTTTTTCTTAGTTCAGGATCTTGAGTAGCAATTCCCACAGGACAAGTATTTAAGTGGCAAGCTCGCATCATAATACATCCCGAAGCAACTAATGGAGCTGTTGAAAACCCAAACTCTTCCGCTCCTAAAAGACACGCTATTGCAACATCTTTCCCTGTCTTTAATTGTCCGTCACATTCTAAAACTATTCTTCCTCTAAGTCCATTCATTACTAAAGTTTGTTGGGCTTCTGCAATTCCAAGTTCCCAGGGTAAACCAGCATGTTTAAGAGAAGTTAAAGGAGAAGCTCCAGTTCCTCCGTCAAATCCAGAAATAAGTATCACATCTGCTTTAGCTTTAGCAACTCCAGCAGCAATTGTACCAACTCCAACTTCAGATACTAATTTGACATTTATTCTAGCTTCCCTATTAGCATTTTTTAAGTCATAAATTAGTTGAGATAAATCTTCAATAGAGTAGATGTCGTGGTGAGGTGGAGGGGAAATTAAACCTACATAAGGTGTTGAATTTCTTACTTTGGCAATCAAGGGATTAACTTTAGGTCCTGGTAATTGTCCGCCTTCTCCTGGTTTTGCTCCTTGAGCCATTTTTATTTGAATCTCATTAGCATTTGTTAAGTAATGAGAACTTACTCCAAACCTTCCAGAAGCAACTTGTTTGATGGCACTATTTTTCGAAACACCATTGGCATTTTTTATAAATCTGGATGGATCTTCTCCACCTTCTCCAGAGTTACTTTTTCCACCAATTCTATTCATCGCTATTGCCAAGTTCTCATGCGCTTCTTTACTTATAGAACCATATGACATTGCTCCTGTTTTAAACCTTTTAACAATTTCTGTCCAAGGTTCTACCTCATCGATTGGAATTGGATCATGGTTAACAAATTTAAACATCCCTCTTAGGGTCATTAATTGTTTATTTTGTTTATTTATTAAGTCGGAATATACTTTATAGGTTTCAAATTTATCTTCTCTAACTGCTTGTTGTAATTTTGAAATTGTTGATGGATTAAGCATGTGGGCTTCTCCATTTCTTCTCCACCTGTAACTTCCTCCAATCTCTAAACTCATAAAAGAATTTTGTCTTGAAAATGCATCAAGATGTCTTTTAGAATGTTCTTTTTCTAAACTATATAGTCCAATTCCCTCAATTCGTGTTGGTGTGTTTGAAAAATATTTTTCAGTAAAACTTTCTCTTAATCCCAAAGCTTCAAATATTTGTGAACCCCTGTAAGAATGAAGTGTTGAAATACCTATTTTATTCATCACTTTTAGTATTCCTTTGGCTATTGCTTTATTGTAGTTCTGAATTGAAGATTTTAAACTCTGGTCACCAAAAAAATTCTTTTTGTGATGAAATGCAATTATTTCATTAACCATGTATGGATTTATTGCACTTGCCCCATATCCGAATAACATAGAAAAATGGTGAGGCTCTCTTGGTTCGGATGATTCAATAACAATTCCGAATTTAGATCTCTTTTTAAGCTTCATCATGCAGTGGTGGATGTTAGAGCATGCTAATAGGATTGGAATTGCCCCCATTTTTTTACTCACACCACGATCACTTAAAATAATAATATTATAGCCTTCGTCTATTCTTTTACTAGCATCAAGAACCATCTTGTCCAAAGCTTCTTCAATTCCATTATGCCCTTTACTTAAATCATATAAGGCGCTTATTGATGCAGCTTTGAAATCTTTGCTCTTTATGAATTTTATTTTATCTAAATCCTCATTAGAAATAATAGGATTATTTATTTTTAATTTTTTGCAATGTTCAGGAACTATATCGTAAATATTATAATCACTTCCCAGTCCTAAACTTGTATCTGTAACAATCTCTTCTCTTATTCCATCTAGTGGAGGGTTAGTGACTTGAGCAAAAAGTTGTTTAAAATAGTTAAATAGCAATTGAGGTTTGTTCGATAATACAGCTAATGGAGTATCTGTTCCCATAGATCCCATTGCTTCTTTACCCGACAAACACATTGGAAGAACTATGGTCTTTAAATCTTCTTCAGTGTATCCAAATATTCTAAGTCTTGTTTCAAAATCTAATTTTTCTAACGGAGTTTTGTTTCCAGTGTAAGGAACTTCCATTAGAGGAAGGGTATTTTGGTTTAACCATTTTCTGTAGGGATGTTTTGAAACTATTTCATTTTTAATTTCTTCATCTTCGATTATACGCCCTTCAATCATATCAACTAAAAACATTTTTCCTGGCTCTAATCTTCCGTGTTTTTCTACATTACTAGGTTCTATATCAACTACACCAGTTTCAGAGGACATAATAACATAACCATCTTTGGTAACACTATATCTGGAGGGTCTTAATCCATTTCTGTCTAACATAGCCCCAATGAACTTACCGTCAGTGAAGGGGATAGAAGCAGGGCCATCCCAAGGTTCCATTATACAGGAATTAAATTCATAAAAAGCCTTTTTTTCATCAGACATGGATTTATGTTTTTCCCATGCTTCAGGCACCATCATCATCATAACTTCTGGAAGTGATCTTCCTGTTGTTAATAGTATTTCTACAACCATGTCCATTTGAGATGAATCTGATTTTCCATCTAAAATCGTAGGAAAGACTTTAAGCAAGTCTTTTCCAATAAAATCAGATTTCATTAGCTCTTCTCTTGCATTCATTCGAGTAACGTTACCTCTTCTAGTATTAATTTCACCATTATGACACATGTATCTAAATGGCTGAGCTAAATCCCATGTAGGAAATGTATTGGTTGAAAATCTTTGATGTACTAAAGCCAATCTTGTTACTAGTTTTGGGTTTGACAGATCCAAATAAAACCGATCAATATCTTCAGGGATTAGTAATCCTTTATAAATTAGTGTTCTTTGGTGAAGACTAGAAAAGTAAAAATATTGCTTTTGGGATAAATCAGTGTTGTAAATTTCGTTTTCAGAAATTTTTCTAGCCACAAATAATTTAGTGCTAAATTCTGATTCCGTTAATTCAACATTGTTTTTCCCAACAAATACTTGTTTGATTATTGGTTGTGTTGTTGCCGCTATGCTACCAACTATTTTTGAGTTTAATGGGACATCTCTCCATCCTAATATGGATAGACCTTGTCTTTCAATTTCTTTTTCAAAAATATCACTGCAATAGTTAGCTTGATTAATTTTTTGGGGAAGAAACAACATTCCAACTGCATACTGTTGAGGTTCTGGCAATTCAAAAGAACATTCTTTTCTAAAAAAATCATCAGGAATTTCAATTAATATTCCTGCTCCATCTCCCGTTTTACCATCAGAACTTACGGCTCCTCTATGTTCTAAACACGTAAGAATATTTAAAGCTTTGTGAATTATATCATTAGTTTTTTCACCTTTAAGACTACAAATAAACCCGGCACCACAATTATCATGTTCATTTTCTGGGGAGTAAAGTCCTTGTTTTTTTGGTAGCATAAATATATAATTGGAATTAGCAAATATATCTATTTATAAATATTTTTAATTAAGAATTTATGTTAAACCCTTTATTAATGTTAAGTTGATAATTAAATCGATTTAAATTGATTATTTCACATTTAAAAAGATAAATAATGAATATTTATTAAAAAGTCTGTGGTGTCATTTTTTTTAATATTTTTATGAGCTAAATTTTAAATATGGAAATCTTAATTATCTCAATATTTGTTCTAGGTTATATTTTAATAACATTAGAGCATACCATTAAAATCGATAAACTTATACCTGCATTAGGTATGATGGGTATTTTATGGGCTATAATTGCTCTAAATCATCTAGAAGTATTTGATATAAATTTGGAATTATTAAAATTGGAGCCAACCCACATAGAGGAAGTTTTATTGCATCATCTTGGTAAAACTGCCGAAATATTAATATTTCTTTTGGGAGCTATGACAATAGTTGAGATAATCGATTATTTTAATGGTTTTTCAGGCATTAAACAGGTTATTAAGACTAGAAGTAAAGTTAAAATTTTATGGATATTTGGATTACTAGCTTTCGTTCTTTCAGCTATAATTGATAATCTTACTGCTACTATTGTACTTATAACTCTTTTGCAAAAACTTGTTAAAGTGAGGTCTCTAAAATTATGGTACGCTGGTTTAATTATTATTGCTGCTAATGCCGGAGGGGCATGGTCACCAATTGGAGACATTACAACAACAATGCTCTGGATTGGAAACAAAGTAAGTGAAGTAAATCTTGTTAAATACTTAATAATTCCATCTATAGTCTGTATGGTAGTTCCGTTTTTTATAGCTTCAAGATTTAGTATTTTTAAGGGTGAATTGGAAGTGACAAAAATAAGTGAAGAAAGTAATCCTCACGGAAATAAAATGTTATTTTTAGGTTTAGGTTCTATATTATTTGTTCCGTTTTTTAAAGTAATAACTCATCTTCCACCTTATGTTGGAATGATGCTTTCTCTAGCTTTTGTAGCAACAATTGCTGAAATATTATCAAATAAAAAAATCAATATTTCTAATATTGATTCTGAAAGTGATGCTGTTGCTCACCATAGTCCTGTTCATGTTTCACTTTCAAAAATCGAGCTTCCAAGTATTTTATTTTTCTTAGGAATTTTGTTGGCAGTAGGAGCATTAGAGTCTCTAGGAATTCTATTTAATTTCGCTGGATACCTTACCGAAATATTTCCTAATACAGATGTTTTAATGGTGTTATTTGGATTTTTATCTGCAATAATTGATAACGTTCCTTTAGTTGCTGCATCAATGGGAATGTTTCCAAATGTTCTGGATGATCCTTTATGGCATGCATTAGCTTTTTCAGCCGGAACAGGTGGAAGTATGCTTATCATTGGTTCTGCTGCAGGAGTTGTTGCAATGGGAATGGAAAAGATTGATTTTTTCTGGTATTTCAAAAACATAGCACTCTTAGCTTTAGTAGGTTTTTTATCTGGTTATGGTACGTTTATGTTATTAAGAGATTTTGTTTTTTAATAATTAATGAATTATAATCAAACAGTTAATTGGCTTTTTAATCAACTTCCTGTTTATCAAGTTGAAGGTGTTTTTAAATATAAAGTTAACCTAGAACCAATTCTTAATACTTGTGATTATTTAAACAATCCACAAAATAAATTTAGATCAATACATGTAGCAGGAACTAATGGTAAAGGTTCAAGTTCTCATATGTTATCTTCAATTTTACAAGAAGCAGGGTTGAAAGTTGGTCTATATACTTCACCTCATTTATTAGATTTTCGTGAACGAATCAAGTTAAATGGAAAGCTAGTAGAAAAAGATTTTGTTTCAGATTTTGTAACAAAGAATATGGAGTTTTTTAAAAATAATAATATTTCATTTTTTGAAATGACTGTAGCAATGGCTTTTGATTATTTTGCTAAATCTAACGTTGATATTGCAATTATTGAAACTGGGCTTGGAGGAAGATTAGATTCTACAAATATTTTAAATCCTCTGGTTTCTCTTATTACAAATATTGGACTAGATCACAAAGAATTTCTAGGAGCTAATTTAAAAGATATTGCTAATGAAAAAGCTGGCATAATCAAAAAAGATATTCCAATTGTAATCAGTGAATTTCAAAAAGAAACCTATCCAATTTTTGAAAATAAAGCTCATACAACTGAAACAGATATTTTTCTAGCTGATAATCAAAAAAAATTCAAAACTGATTTATCAGGTGATTTTCAAAATAAAAATATAAATGGAGTTGTTAAAGTAATTTCTTTGTTGAAAGATTTTAGTATTTCTAATAAAGATATTGAAAATGGTCTTTTGAATATAAAAAAAAATACTGGACTTATGGGAAGAGTTCAGATTTTGAATGACTTGCCAAAAGTTATATGTGATGTTGGTCATAATTTAGAAGCATTTCAAGTAATTAAAGACCATATAAATTCTTTAAAATTTGATAACTTAAAATTAGTATTAGGATTTGTGAAAGGAAAAGATTTTAAAAAAATCATTGATATTCTTCCAAAAAACGCTAATTATTTCTTTTGTACACCAAAAATTGAAAGGGGACTTTCTTTAGAAAGTTTAGCTAGTTATGGTTCTGCTATTAAACTTAAATACAGCTTGCACGATACTGTTTTGAATGCTTATAATTCTGCTTTGTCAAGTTCTTCTGATAATGATTTAATTTTTATTGGAGGAAGTAATTTTACTGTTTCTGAAATTTTATGATTTTTGGTATAAATTTTGAAATACTCTTAATATGAAAAATTTTATTTTATTATTTACTTTAATTTTTTCTTTTTCTTGCTCAACTGATGAACTTGAAAAAGATGGTTATGACAAAGATGATTCCTCTTACGATGGGCCTATTGAAACTATCACTCACAATGGTGTAGAAAGGAAATATATTATTTATACTCCTCAAAGTTATGATGGGACTTCAAAATTACCACTTTTATTAAACTTTCATGGATTCGGTGGACAGGCTGGTGATTATATGTCGTATACCAATATGACATCTACTGCAGATACAGAGAATTTTATTTTAGTTTATCCTCAAGGAAGTGATTTGGACGGTTCTTCTCATTGGAATGCTGCCTTAAACGGAAGTGATAATAAAAGTGATGTTGATGACTTGGGTTTTATCGATGCTTTAATTAATAAATTATCTTCAGAAAATTTAATTGATTTAAAAAGAGTATATGCAGTTGGATATTCAAATGGTGGTATGATGAGTTATGCTTTAGGTTGTCATAAAAGTAATTTAATCGCTGCTATTGGTTCAGTTTCTGGATACATGCTTCAATCTACCAGTTCAGTCTCTGAGTCCGAATGCACTCCTACTCACTCAATACCATTAATAAAAATACATGGAACAACTGACTATTATGATGGAGATGGGGTTTATAATTCTGTAGAATCTGTTATTAATTTTTGGGTAAATTTTAATAATACTAATACTGACCCAGTTATAAACAATATTGATGATAACGGTACTTCAATAACTAGTTATAAATATGAAAATGGAGACAATAACGTTTCAGTAGAACATTATAAAATTATTGGTGGTGAACACGTTTGGTTTAGTAACGATTTTAATGGTAAAAATACAGGTCAGTTAATTTGGGATTTTGTTTCCAAATATGATATTGATGGATTAATTGTAGATTAAATAATTTTTTGATATTAAGTTTTCGAAAACCAATCATGTTTGCCAAAATGATTTTTTGGAATTGGATTTTTGTTTTCAAAATACCAATTTATTCCTCTTATTACAGAATTTAAATATTTTTTTAATTTAGGTTTGATAAATAAACTATACGGAAAATAAGAAACAAATCTTGGAACTGAATTTAGCAAATGAGGATGTACGGTGATCGACAAAAATGTTTCATTATTCAATGTAGTTATTTCCCATTCTACTTTAGATTTTTGCCCGTTTTTTCTTCCAATTAATAAAGTGTATCCGATGTTTTGATTCCATTTAATAAAATCTCTTAAAAGAGAGGTTTCGTTTAAATAGGTCAATTGATCTTTGGAACCAACTCCATCCCATTTAATTACTTCGTTTGATTTAATAAAGGGATGAAATAAATTTAAATGTCCAGGTTTTGTAATCAAGGACCATAGTTGCTCCTTAGTTGCATATATTTTCATTTTACATGAAACTGGCCAGGTTTTGTTCACAAACGTGTCATAGATTTTTTTTCTAAACTATCAAGCCTTTTTTCAGTTGTTTCTAGTTTATTTAACATTTCTTTAAAATGTGATATATTGAATAATAACATATAATTCTTTTATAAAAATATAAAAATTTTTAAACCGAAATATATTTAATTGATAAAAGTTTAGAATTTAAAATAATAAAAATTTAAATTTGATTTTTTAAATTTATAAATGAAAAACTTAATTATAATCGGTCACCCTAATAAAGAATCATTTTGTTATGATGGTATTTTTAAGACTGTTAAAAATCAATTATCTAAAAACAAAGAAGATATTGAAATTATTGATTTATACAGAGATAGCTTTACAAGACCAAGAACTAAATTAATTAAGAAATATCAAGATTTAGTAACTTGGTCTGAAAGAATTTACTTTATATCTCCTGTTTGGTGGTTTAGATTAACTCCAAGAATGGAAATATTTTTTGATGAAGTTTTTGAACCTGGTTTTGCATATGAATTTGTTAACATAACTAAATTGTATGCTTATCCTAAACCTTTTTTGAAAAACAAAAAAGTAAGAACCTATGTTACTCACGGTGCTCCTGCTATTCCGGTTTTAACCTTATATCTAAATTCTGTAAAATTAAGATTAGTTATGGGTGTTTATACTTTTGTTTTTGGATGGAGATTATCTCTTTTTACAAAAACTAGACAATTTTGGTCGGTTCCTTTTGTCTCACAAGAAAAGAGAGAAAAATATCTCAAAACAGTTGAAAAAGATATTAAGAATGATTTAGCTTATGATTAAATAATTATATTATATTTGCCATCGTTTTAGGGCGCTTAGCTCAGTTGGTTCAGAGCACTTGGTTTACACCCAAGGGGTCAGGGGTTCGAATCCCTTAGCGCCCACAATTTTATCCTCAACTTCTAGTTGGGGTTTTTTTATTGATAATTTGAAATGTAACGATCTTCTCTTTCTTTTTTTATTCATTCCAATTGTTTAATTCATAAACTTTTTTCTTACTTCCCTTGTTTTAAAAACCAACATACAAATAGAATCATGACTATGGTAAATAATAAAATATGTTATATAAAAAAAGCCGCATAAAGCGGCTTTAAGTTATATGGAAGGGAGTAATTAAATACTAGTAAATAATTTACTTATTTTTTCGTTTTCTTCATCTGCTAATTCTTTATCGACTAGAATTCTTCCACTATGTTCATCGGTAATGAATTTTTTTCTAGATGCAATATCTAGTTGAATTTGAGGAGGGATTGTGAAAAAAGATCCTGCTGAAGCACCTCTTTCAACAGCAACAACAGCTAATCCATTTCTGACACTAGCTCTTATTTTTTTGTATGAAATTAATAAAGATCCATCAATTTTAGATTCGTAATCAGATGATTTTTTCAAAAGATCACTTTCTTCTTTTTCAGTTTCTTTTAGAATATCACCAAGCTCATTTTTTTTATGCTTTAAATGTTCTTTTCTTTCATTAAGCTTAACATTATTTTCTTCAATTGATTGTTTTTTTAATTCAATCTGAGCTTGTAACTCTTTTGTTTGCTTTGCGCAAAGTTCAATTTCTAGTTCTTGAAACTCAATTTCTTTACTCAAAGATTCAAAAGCTCTGTTATTTCTAACATTTTTTTGTTGTTCGTTGTATTTCTTTATCATTGTTTTAGCATGCTCAGTTGCAAGTTCTTTAGATTTAATATCATTTGTAAATTGATTTAAATCCTCTTCAATTTTTGACAACCTGACTTCTAATCCTGCTACTTCATCCTCTAAATCCTCAACCTCAAGAGGTAATTCACCTCTAACGCTTTTAATTTTGTCAATTCTTGAATCAATAAGTTGAAGGTCATACAAAGCTCTTAGCCTGTCCTCTACTGAAAATTCTGATTTTTTTGCCATAATTAAAAATAATTAACTGGGTTAGTATTTGTTTTTGATATAATGCACGCAAACTTAGGAATTTTTTTGATAAAAAAATCTAAAATTAATTGTTTTGTAAAGTGTTCACTTTCATAGTGACCTATATCTGCTAATAATATCTTTTTTTCTGCTTTAAAATAATCATGATATTTTAAATCTGATGTAACATAACAATCTGCTTTTTGATGTATAGCTTCATTGATTGCAAAACTTCCTGAACCACCTAAAACAGCTATTTTTTTTATTTTTTTACCAAGAAATGGAGAATGCTTTATTTGTTTAACATTCATTTTGTGTTTTAAAAACTCAAAAAACTCAAATTCATTAAGTTCTGTACTTAAGTCACCTATCATGCCCATACCAATGTTTTTATTATCTTTTTTTAATAATATAGATGTATTCTTTAGAGATAATCTTTCAGAAATTTTATAATTAACACCTTTGGGATTATTATCTAGATTGGTATGAACTGCATATATATTAATATTGTTTTTTATAGCCTTTTTTACTACACGTTCTACATATGTGTTTTCTGTTACTTGTTTTAATTCAGAAAATATAATTGGATGAAATGTTATTATTAAATCACATTGATTTTTAATTGCTTCATCTATAACATCCTCTGTTGTATCGATTGTAATTAATGCTTTTTCTACATTACTATTTGCATTGCCAACTAATAATCCTACATTATCAAATGTTTCTGCTTGATCCAATGGAGACCACTTTTCAATAATATTTGTTATGTCTTTTAATTTCATAATAATATGTAAAGTTAAAAATTATTATATGATTGAATTAAATTATATTTTAGTTGTAAATGAAAATATATAAATTTTTATTATTTCCCTTTGGAGTTTTGTATTTTCTAGTAACATATATTAGAAACAAACTTTATGACTTTAACGTATTTAAATCTGTTTCATTCAAAATTCCATTAATTGGAGTAGGTAACCTAAGTACTGGAGGAACCGGAAAGACTCCAATGGTTGAGTATTTGATTAGAAATTTATCTAAAAATAATAATACTGTTTTAATAAGTAGAGGATATAAACGATCAACTAATGGATATGTAAGAGCTAATTCTAATAGTACACCTGATTCTATTGGTGATGAACCTTTTCAAATATTCAACAAGTTTAAAAACATTACCACTGTAGTTGATTCTAATAGAGTTCGAGGAGTTTCTAAAATTTTAATTGAAGCACCTAAAACAGACTTAGTACTTTTAGATGATTGTTTTCAACATAGAAAAATTAATTTAAAAATTAGTATAATTTTGACGACATATCACTCTCCATTTTATAATGATTTTATAATCCCAGTTGGTAACTTAAGAGAACAAAAGAACAATTATAACAGAGCTGATATCATAGTTGTAACTAAATGTCCAGAATTAATTAGTAAAGAAGAATTAGCTCACATTGGAAAAATGATTAAGCCTTACAATTATCAAAATCTTTTTTTTACTAAAATTGATTATGATAATAATTTAAAAGGTGATGCTCTAATCAATTTAGATTTAATAGAAGAATCAATTCTTTTAGTTACAGGAATTGCTAACAGCGAACCAATTGTAAATTTTTTAAAAAAGAGCGATGTTGATTTTGAACATATTTCATATTCAGATCATTTTAATTACTCGCAAAACGACATTAATAAATTAGAAAAAAACAACAATAGGTTAATTATAACAACAGAAAAAGATTTTCAAAAAATACAATTATTACAAAGAAAAAATAAATGGGTTTATTTAGAAATTAAAATTAAATTTTTAGAAAATGAATCTCTTTTTAATTCATTAATCGAAGAAGCTATTACTAGCTAATATGTTTTTTAGCTTTATAAGATGATCTAACTAAAGGACCACTTTCTACGTGTCTAAACCCTAAATCTTTTGCAAATAATTCATATTTTTTAAATTGATCAGGGTTGATAAATTCTTTTACAGGTAAATGTTTTTTTGAAGGTTGAAGATATTGTCCAAGTGTTACTATATCTACATTGTTTTTAGCTAAATCCTTAAGAGTTTCAAATACTTCATCTTCTTTTTCTCCAAGACCGAGCATTATTCCTGATTTAGTTCTTTTAATACCATTATCTTTCAGGTACTTTAATACATTTAAGCTACGATCATACTTAGCTTGAATTCTGACCTCACGAGTTAATCTTCTAACTGTTTCCATATTGTGAGAAACAACCTCAGGATTAACATCAACAATTTTATCAAGGTGTTTTTCTATACCTTGAAAATCTGGAATTAATGTTTCAAGTGTTGTTCCAGGGCTAATTCTTCTTATACTTTTTACTGTTTCAGTCCAAATAAGAGTACCCATGTCTTTTAAATCGTCTCTATCGACCGATGTTAAAACAGCATGTTGAATATTCATTATTTTAATAGAATTTGCAACTTTTTCAGGTTCTTCCCAATCGATAGTTTCTGGTCTTCCAGTTTTTACACCACAAAAGCCACAAGAACGTGTACAGATATTACCTAGTATCATAAATGTTGCTGTGCCTTCTCCCCAGCATTCTCCCATATTAGGACAGCTCCCAGAAGAACAAATAGTATTTAATTTGTATTTATCAACTAATGATCTTAGTTCAGTGTATTTTTTACCTGTTGGTAATTTTACACGAATCCATTTAGGTTTTTTGGCAATTTTAGGTTCAATAACATCTGTGATGTCAGACATAAATATAAATCAATTATTAAATTTCAAATATACAAACTGTTGCTTAAAAAGCCTTATAAAATTGAAATATACCAAAGACTAAAACATGTTAGAAATATAAGCCCAATAACACTCAGTATATTAATAAATTTTGAAGGCCTATATTGCTTTGGTGTATACTTGCTATTTATTAATTTGTAATTAATAAATGCGTAAAAAGGAGCAGTTATAAATGAAAGTATAGTTGCTACTTTAACTAATAAACCCATTTCTGAAATGAAAAAAATAAAAATCAGTAATGTTCCAATAGATAATATTATTATCCACAAATTATAATTATTAAACCACTTGAAACCTAGAAGTTCTGAACTGATTTTCATTGCTCTTGGTGAGGCATCTAAGCAAGTTATTGTTGTGCTAAACATTGTTGTAAAGGCTGCAATAGCTATTATTAAAAACACACCCTCTCCAATTGACTCGGTGTAAAGATTAATTAATTGTTTAGCAAATTCACCTCCATTATTCGAAAAAACTTCCCCACTTTCGAACATTACAAATGCTCCTAAACAAAGAAAACTTAATCCTAAAATAATTGTAGTGATATATCCAATATTGAAATCAAAAATCGCATTTTTATAGTTAAAAAATTTTTCCTTTTTAGTTTTTTCAAGAGTCCATATGGATTGCCATATAGACACATCTAATGGTGCTGGCATCCATCCCATGAATGCTGCCAAAAATGCTATCCCTAGTTCAGTTGTTGGAAAAACCTGTTTCATCTCAAACGAATTTGTAGATTCAAAACCTGCAAAAAATACAGCAAATATTGTACTTATAGTTAATAATATAATAACAAATTTCATCATGTTATCTAAAAATTTATAACGACCTAATATTAAAATAATTAAACATAAAATTGTTATAATTATAGCCCAAGTGGTAATGTTTGATGAAATCCCGAAAAGTTCTATGGCTAATCCTGCTGTAACAATGGTTACGGCAGTCTGAATTGTAAACATAGTTACAATAGATAAAACAAAATATATTACTAATACACTAGTATTCATTTTTTTATATCCATGAAGAAGAGTTTCTCCAGTTGCCATAGCGTATTTTGGTCCAAATAGAAAAAATGGATATTTAATTATATTTGAAAGTATCAGAACCCATATTAACGTAAAACCAAAATCAGCACCTGCACGTGTAGATTGAACTAGATGTGATACACCAATAGCTGCACCAGCAAAAAGTAAACCTGGGCCTAGTTTTTTTAATGTATTAATCATTTTCTAATATTAATTGAGATAGAATTTTCTTTGCTCTTAATACTTTTACCTTAATGTTGTTAATAGGTTGATTTAATTTAATTGAAATTTCTTTATAAGTAAGTTCATTAAAGCATTTTAGTTCTATAACTTCCTTATAATGAGGCTTTAATTTATTTATTTTAGATTTTAATGACTTTAATTTTTGTTTATTAATTAGGTTGTCCTCTGGACTAGGAGAGCTTTCTTTAATTTGAATATTTTCATTTAATTGATTTAAATCAAACTGATTTTTATTTTTTCTTAACTGATCAATATGTAGATTTTTAGATATTGTAATTAGCCAGGTTTTAAAAATATATTTTTGATTGTAAGTATTTATTTTTTCAAAAGCTTTAGCGAAACTAACTATAGTAATGTCTTCAGCATCAATTTCATTATTAGTTCTTTTGAGCTGAAATTTGTATACATCCTCCCAGTAAAGGTTCAATAAAAAACTAAAAGCATTTTGATTATTTTCTTTTGCTAAATTTATTTGATTTAAAACTATAGTGCTTTCAGACAAAAGATTATTTTATTTCAGGATTTTTACAATCAATTTCTGAAGGAAGTTTACCGCAGATTCCACATGGTTCGTCATTTTTATTTAAAAATGGACTTGCGCTAGCACATGTTCCAGCAAATTTTCCATCCTTCTTTACAATAATTTTAATTGCAATTCCTGCAAATGCTAATCCAACTAATAAAAATGTAATAAGAAATAATTTCATAATTATTTAAATATATTAACTTCTTCTTCAAGCAAGATATTAAATTTTTTCAAAACAGTTTTCTTGATTTTTTGAGAGAAGTTATAAATTTCTAATCCAGATGCACCACCTTTATTTACAATAACAAGAGCGTGTTTTTTATGTGTTCCAGTTTTACCTTCGGATATTCCTTTGAATCCACATTCTTCAATTAACCATGCAGCAGGAATTTTAAATTCATTATTTGAAATTTTATAATAAGGAATATTATTATTTGATTTCATCAATTTTTCAAAGTTTGTACTGGAAATTATTGGGTTTTTGAAAAAACTTCCACAATTTCCTATTTTCTTTGGATCAGGGAGTTTATTAGTTCTAATCTGAATTACTAGTTTTGAAATATCCTGAATAGTTGGGTCTAAATTTCCTTTATTTAAAAGTAAATCTTTCAAGGGTTTATATTCAGAATTTATGATATGATTTGTTTTTGAAAGCTTAAAAGTGACACTTGAAATTATATACTTATTTTTAAGTTTTTCCTTGAATATAGAACTTCTATAAGTGAAATTACATTGTTCCTTTTTAAATATTTTTAGCTTTTTTTCATAAATCGATATAGCTCTACAGCTGTGAAAAACATCATTTAATTCAACTCCATATGCTCCAATATTTTGAATTGGTGCACTTCCAACATTTCCAGGAATTAAACTTAAATTCTCAATCCCTCCATAATTGTTCGCTAAACTCCATTTTACAAAATCATTCCAATTTTCTCCAGCTCCAACTGAAATATATATAGATTCTTCATTTTCTTCAATGATTTCTATTCCTTTGATATCAATTTTTAATATTGGCTTAGTAATATTATTCTTAAATAAAATATTTGATCCTCCTCCAAGAATTAGGGGTTTGCTTTCATTTTCTGTTATGAAATCTAAAATTTCATCTTCGCTTTTTGCCTTATTAAAACTAGTAGCTGTTACTTCAATTCCAAAAGTATTGTATTCTTTTAGTGAAGTGATATGAGTTTTCAAGTTTACTATATTAATCAATAGTTATTAATTTATTTATCTTCTGAACTTTCATCTTCTTCTGGTTCAGGTAAAACTTCTCCCTTTATTCTAAGTATAACATTGGCTGTCTTAGCATTAGATTTTACAGTTATAGCTTTTTGAAAAATCCCAGTTCTTTTTGTATCATAACTAACTTGAATTTCTCCAGATTCGCCAGGCATAACAGGCTTCTCTGGTTTTTTTGGAATAGTACATCCACAGGACGAAAAAATTCTTGTAAATACAAGAGGACTATTACCTGTATTTTTAAATACAAATGTTCTGTTTCCGTCCTCGCCATTTTCAATTATTCCATAATCAATTATTGTTTCTGTAAATTTTATTTCAGCTAATTTTTCTTGGCTAAAAAGGTTTGTTACTAAAAATAATAAGCCTGTAAATAGTAATATTTTCTTCATAATAATTAAAATTATAATTTCTTTGTTTAAATATATTACAAAAATACAACTTACCTTTTAAATTACTTTTTAGTTAACTACTTTTGTTTTCTCGAATTATGAAATATATGTATGGAAATATCTAAAAATTTTGATTCCAAAACTTTAGAATCTAAATGGTATTCATTT
Source organism: uncultured Flavobacteriaceae bacterium (assembly GCA_949372825.1). GTDB lineage: Bacteria > Bacteroidota > Bacteroidia > Flavobacteriales > Flavobacteriaceae > MAG-121220-bin8. Next base: position 45,794 of record CASIBD010000004.1, read on the forward strand.
TGGATGGAAAATAATTACTTCAGCTCTGTTCCAAACAATAAGACCCCATATACTATTGTAATTCCTCCTCCAAATGTTACAGGTATTTTGCATATGGGCCATATGTTAAACAATACCATCCAAGATATTCTGATTAGAAAAGCAAGATTACAAGGTTTTAACGCCTGTTGGATTCCCGGTACAGATCATGCTTCAATCGCCACAGAAGCAAAGGTTGTAAATAAGCTAAAATCTCAAGGAATTAATAAATCTGATTTATCAAGAAATGAATTTTTGGAACATGCTTGGAGTTGGACAGATGAGCACGGTGGGTTAATTTTAGAACAGTTAAAGATATTAGGATGTTCATGTGATTGGGACAGGACTAAATTTACACTTGATAGCGACATGTCTGAGTCTGTTATTAAAGTTTTTGTTGAGTTGTATAATAGAAACTTAATATACAAAGGATACAGAATGGTTAATTGGGATCCTGAAGCTCTAACTACTCTTTCAAATGAGGAGGTAATTCACGAAGAAGTAAATAGTAAATTATATTATATAAGTTATAAAATAAAAGACTCTAAAGAATCAATTAGTGTGGCAACAACAAGACCAGAAACAATTTTTGGAGATACAGCTATAGCGATAAATCCAAATGATGAAAGATATTCTCATTTAAAAGGTAAAAAAGTAATCATACCAATACTAAATAAAGAAATTCCAATAATTTTTGATGACTATGTTGAAATGGATTTCGGGACAGGTTGTTTAAAAGTTACACCTGCGCACAGTGAAAATGATAAAATTATAGGTGACAAACATAAATTAGAAGTAATAGATATTTTTAATGATAATGCTACATTGAATAATTACGGATTACATTATAAAGGTCTTGATAGATTCGATGTAAGATCTAAAATTTCTAAAGAATTAGAAGAACTAGGAGCTCTTATTAAAACAAAAAATCATTTAAATAAAGTTGGTAAATCTGAAAGAACAAGATGTATAATAGAACCAAAACTTTCTGAACAATGGTTTTTAAAAATGGAAAAAATATCAAAACCCGCCTTAAAAGCTGTAATGAACGATGATATACAACTTTTTCCTAAAAAATTTAAAAATACTTATAAGAATTGGATGGAAAATATTCGAGATTGGAATATATCTAGACAATTGTGGTGGGGACATCAAATACCAGTTTATTACTATGGAGAAAATAAGTCAGATTTTGTTGTTGCTGAAAGTAAAGATCTTGCGTTAATTCAGGCAATAAAAAAAACAGGAAACTCTAACTTAACTTTAGATAGTTTATTTCAAGATGAAGATGTTCTTGATACATGGTTTTCATCTTGGATTTGGCCAATTTCTGTTTTGGATGGAATTAGAAATCCGGAAAACCCTGATTTTAAATATTATTATCCTACTAATGATTTGGTGACAGGACCAGATATTTTGTTTTTTTGGGTTGCTAGAATGATTGTTTCAGGTTTAGAATTTAAGAATTCAAAACCTTTTAGTTCTGTTTATTTTACTGGTTTAGTAAGGGATAAACAAGGTAGAAAAATGTCGAAACAGTTAGGGAATTCGCCTGATGCTGTAAAATTGATTAAAGATTTTGGTGCGGATAGTGTGAGAGTGGGTTTATTATTAAGTGCTCCTGCAGGAAATGATTTGTTATTTGATGAATCTTTGTGTCAACAGGGCAAAAACTTTTCTAATAAAGTTTGGAATTCATTTAGACTAATTAGTTCATGGACTGTTTCAGATGATCTTAACCAAAGTGAATATTCCAAAGTAGGTATTGAGTGGTTTGATCAGAAATTTAATTTAAAACTAATAGAAATTGAAGATCATTTTGATAAATATAGAATTTCAGATGCATTAATGACAATTTATAAATTAGTTTGGGATGATTTATGTTCATGGTACTTAGAACTAGTAAAACCAGGGTTTGAAAAATCAATTGATAGAACAACCTACATTGAAACTATTAACTTTTTCAAAAAGTGCTTGTCAATAATGCATCCTTTTATGCCCTTCATTACCGAAGAGATTTGGTCAAAAATAAAATTAGACATTGAACCTCCTCTTATAATTTCAGATTGGCCAAAATCTAAAAAAGTTAATAAATCAATAATTAATGACTTTGAAAAATTAACAAGCTTAATTAGTAGTATTAGAAAATATAGAAAAGAAAAGAGTCTTTCCTTTAAAGAAAATTTGATTCTTTTTTCTACAGCATTTATAAATAAAAAATCAAGGGCTGTATTATTAAAATTAGCTAATACTGATGTTACAAATGATTTTTCTGAAAAGCTTGATAACTCAAGTTCTTTTATTGCTGGAAGTAATGAGTTTCATTTCAATAATAAAACAGACGAAAAAGAAGATTTCTTAAAAATTCAACAAGACTTAGATTACAATTTGGGATTTTTGAAATCAATACAAGCTAAACTAAATAATAAAAGATTTGTTGACAATGCTCCAAAAAATGTTTTAGACAATGAACTGAAAAAAGAAAAAGACGCTTTAAGTAAAATAGAGATTTTAAAAAATAAATTAAAAAATAATTAAATTATTTTTTTTGCAATAGTATCTTCACCTCCTTTAACTATTTGATTTAATTCGACTTTGATTTTGGCATCTAATGGCAAAAAAAGATCAACTCTAGATCCAAATTTAATAAATCCAGCATCATTACCTTGAACTACTTTATCACCCACTTTTGCATAATTTACAATTCTTCTTGCAACTGCACCTGCAATTTGTCGATATAAAATTTCACCAAAATATTCATTGTTTATTACAACTGTTGTCCGTTCATTTTTTTCAGATGATTTTGGATGCCATGCTACTAAATATTTTCCAGGATGATATTTACTGAACTCTATTGTTCCACTTGCAGCATATCTTGTAACATGAACATTTATTGGGGACATGAATATAGAGATCTGTATTCTTTCATCTTTAAAGTATTCTTTTTCATATACTTTTTCTATGGCAACAACTTTACCGTCCACAGGAGAAATAATTAATTCATCATTTAGCTTAGTATTTCTTTTAGGATTTCTAAAAAACTGAAGTATTAAAAACAATACAACTATTGTGGTAATTCCTACAGATTTTGTTACGAGTTCATTGTCAATTAAACTCATAGATAACAGGTTTATTACGGCAATAATAATAAATGAAACTGAAATGATTGTATGACCTTCTTTATGAAACATTTTTAAAAATAATTAGTGATAAATAAATAAATGGTGCAGCAAATATAATACTATCCATTCTATCATAGAGTCCTCCATGACCTGGCAGCCATTTTCCGCTATCTTTTACACCAGCCTCTCTTTTAAACTGCGATTGTACGAGATCTCCCAGTGTTCCTAAACAACTAGTCAACCCCCCTAAAATCACCCATTCTAACAAATTAAGATTAAGGTTTAAATATTTATAAAACATTAAAGATAAAATTATTGAGAATATTAGCCCCCCTAAAAAGCCTTCAATACTTTTCTTTGGAGACACTGATTTGAACAGAGGTCTTTTTCCAAAAGTTACTCCAACTACATATGCAGCAGAATCAGAAATCCATATTAAAGATAAAAAGCTAAATACAATGTAAGGATCATAAATACCTGAAATAGTTGGAAGAGAGAAAAAGAGAACTAGAGATCCTACAAGATATATATGACCAATAAATCTATTTTTTAAAATGGAAAATGAGAACAATTTATTTTTTATTAATGAAAACCCTAAAATAATATTTGTTAAAACTATTACTATCAAAAATATAATTTCAAAAATTTGATTTTTTGATAAAATAAATAACGAAATATATAATGGAAAAGTCATATATAATATAAAATTTGATTTTCCAGAATCTCTGGAAAAAAATTTATGATTATAATTTGAAATTAACTTAATGAATTCGAATACTAGAATTAAACTACAAATAAATCCTACTGCGTAGAACATGTATTCTTCATAGAATAATGGGAACAGCAACACTATTGCATATGCAGTTGCAGTTATTGATCTAGTGTAGAATTCTTTCATTATTTACAAGTCTTCTAAAAGAAGCAAATACAAGTTTTTTGCAGAGCTTCCGTACGTAAGAAAATTAGTATTTTCTTTTTCTTCACTATTAAAATTCTTAATAGTAGTTATATTAGTTGGGAGGTTTTTTGGATATTTACTCTTAATTCCATTTAATCCTAAACTTAATGTGTCCGTAAATTGACTGATCTTTGCAAACACAATAAAATTCTTAGGAAGATCATTAACTTTGTGGGATTTAATTTGCTCGGCACATATTAATAAACTCCCATCTGTTGCAACAAGAAATTCACATGTAGTCAAGAAAAATTTAGAATTTAAGTTGGTCTTAGAGACTATTAATTCAGATTTCTTTGGAATTAATTCTAAAAGAGATTTGTCATAACATAATATTTCTACATTTTCCCATCCGTTCTCTTCTAATATTTTATTAAAAAAATCATCACATTCGCCCCTGTTTTCACAATATAAAAACTTACCTCCATTTTTAGTGAAATTATACGTGAAACGTTCTTCAATAGGATCTTCTTCTTCGGGCATATATTTGCCTATTTCAGACTCAGAAGATGTAGGTACTGAGGATTTATTAAAAAATGATTTTAAAAATTTTTTCAAAAAGTTTTTTTAATGAAATGTAAATATAAAAAAACTTCCTGTTAGAGCAGTTAATGTTAATAATTATAGATAATTATTTTTTTGGCAAATCTTTTAAACCAAAAGGTCTTTCCCCATAAATCCTAACTAGGTCTTCTTTAAAAATAACTTCTTTATCAAGTAAAAAATCTGCAAGCTCAATTAATTTTTTCTTATGTTTTTCAAGTAACTTAATTGCTCTTTTGTATTGCGTTTCTATAATATTGGAGATTTCTTTATCAATTATTTGAGCGGTCACATCACTGTAGGGTTTAGTAAAACCGTAATCATTTTGTGCGCTTGAATCATAATATGTTAAATTACCTATTTTATCATTTAATCCATAAACAGTAACCATAGACCTAGCTTGTTTTGTGACTTTTTCAAGATCACTTAACGCACCAGTAGATATGTTATTAAACATTACTTTTTCTGCAGCACGTCCACCAAGGGCTGCACACATTTCATCCAAAATTTGTTCTGGTTTCACAATTTGTCTTTCCTCAGGTAAATACCATGCAGCTCCTAATGATTGCCCTCTTGGAACTATAGTTACCTTTACAAGTGGTGCAGCATGTTCTAAAAACCAACTTACTGTAGCGTGTCCAGCTTCATGAAAAGCAATAGTTTTCTTTTCAGATTCTGTAATGATTTTATTTTTTTTCTCAAGTCCGCCGACAATTCTATCTACAGCATCTAAAAAATCTTGTTTGTTTACAGATTTCTTAGATTTTCTTGCAGCAATTAATGCAGCTTCATTACATACATTTGCAATATCTGCGCCTGAAAATCCAGGGGTTTGTTTAGCTAAGAAATCAGTATCTAATGTTTTAATTGTTTTGATTGGTTTAAGGTGAACAGCAAAGATTTCTTTCCTTTCTCTTACATCTGGAAGATCAACATATATTTGTCTATCAAATCTACCCGCTCTCATTAAAGCTTTATCTAAAACATCCGCACGGTTTGTAGCTGCTATTACAATTACATTAGTATTTGTCCCAAAACCATCCATTTCTGTCAAGAGTTGATTTAAAGTATTTTCTCTTTCATCATTGCCACCATTCATGTTACTTTTTCCTCTAGCTCTTCCAATAGCATCAATTTCATCAATAAATATAATAGCGGGAGATTTTTCTTTTGCTTGTTTGAAAAGATCTCTAACTCTTGATGCTCCAACTCCAACAAACATCTCAACAAAATCTGAACCTGAAAGAGAGAAAAAAGGAACTTTAGCTTCACCAGCAACTGCTTTTGCAAGTAGAGTCTTCCCAGTTCCAGGGAGACCAACTAACAGTGCTCCTTTAGGAATCTTTCCACCTAGTTTGGTGTACTTAGTTGGATGTTTTAAAAAATCTACAATTTCTTGAACCTCCTCCTTAGCACCTTCTAAGCCTGCTACATCTTTAAAGGTAGTTTTAATATCAATTTTTTCATCAAATAGTTTTGCTTTTGATTTTCCAATATTAAAAATTTGAGATCCAGCACCTCCGCCACCACCTGACATTCTTTTCATGAAAAATATCCATAATCCAACTAAAATTAATAATGGTAAAAAACCAATGAGAACATCAAACCACTTGTTCTCTATAGTCTTAAAATTATAATTGAATTGAATACCTTTTTGCTCGGCTTCCTCAAGTTTATTTTGAAATAATTCTAAATTTCCAATTTCAAAAACATAATGGGGACCATTTATATTTTTTTGACCTAAAAAATTTACTGAATTTGCATTTTTATGATCAGGACTATTTAAAGCATCTCTTTGTAATGTTACTTGTGCCAAACTTTTATTAACGACAGTTACATCTTTAATTTCACCTTTATTTAAAAATCTTTCGAAGCTTGAAATATTTATATTTTTAGATGCGGTTGAAGTACTATCTCCGCCAACAAAATAAGTGCTTGCAAAAAATAAGATTATTAAACCATAAATCCAATATGAACTTAATTTAGGTTTTTTGTTAGGTTGTTTTGTGTTCTTCATTTTAATATTTTGTTTCAACTAAGGTCGATTTTGCTTCTTCCCATAATTCTTCAATGTTGTAATATTCTCTAGTTTCTTTATTAAATACGTGTACAACAATATCTACGTAATCAATCAATACCCACTTGCAATTATCTAATCCTTCAATATGCCAAGGTTTTTCTGATAACTCTTTGCTAACACATTTTTTTATTGAACCTGTTATAGCATTAACTTGAGTTGATGAATTTCCTGTGCAAATAATAAAATATTTACAAGCTACATTTTCAATAGTTCTTAAGTCTAGAATATTAATTTCCTCACCTTTAACGTTTTCAATTCCTTCAATTATATTTGATATTAAATTATCTGTATTCAAAATTGTATTTATTAGGTGTAAATTTAGGATATTTAAATCTACTATTTTAGTTTTAATATATTATATAATATATATATGAATGTAATCAAACTTAGTGCCATTGACTCTACAAATGATTATTTAAAAACAAATTTTTTAGATAAAACTAAAAATGACATTCATGTTGTGTATACTTTTAATCAAACAAAGGGAAGAGGTCAGAGGGGCAACACCTGGAATAGTGAACCAGAAAAGAACTTAGCTTTTTCTATAGCATTTTTTCCTAATAAATTTAAAGTTGAGAATCATTTTAGAATAAATATAATCTTCTCTTTATTTATTCTAAATACTCTGAAATCTTTACAAATTCCTGACATAAAAATTAAATGGCCTAACGACATTATGTCAGGAAACAAAAAAATATGTGGAATTTTAAATGAATTAAAAATAAAAGGAAGCAAAATTGAAAAAATTATAATAGGTTTTGGATTAAATATTAATCAAGAAAATTTTGAGAATTTACCTGGCGCTTCATCATTAAAATTAATAAAACAAATTGATTATAATTTAAATGAAATAACTATGTTATTTGTTCAAAATTTAAAAAAATATAATTACCTGGATTTTTTAATTAATCCAAAATCCAATAATAACATTGAAGTTTTTTTTTCAAAGTATAAAAAAAATCTTTTTGGTGTTAATAAATTATATAGATTTAAAGATTGTAATAATATTACCTTTTTAGGTAAAATTATCTCGGTAAATATGGAGGGAATTATAAAAATAAAAAAAGATGATGGTGATTTGGGATTTTATAATTTTCATGAAATTAAAATGATATATTAATTAATGGAATCATTTGTTGAATGGGGTTATTTAGGGTTGTTTTTATCTAGTTTTTTAGGTGCTACAATTATTCCGTTAAGTTCTGAAATAGTTTTAAGCCTAATGTTATCCCAAGGTTTTGATATTAATTTAAGTATTATAATTGCGACTACAGGAAATTGGCTTGGGGGCCTAAGTAGTTACTATTTAGGTAGCTTAGGAAAGTGGGATTTTGTTGAAAAATATTTTAGAATTAAAAAAGATAAAATCACTAGTTTTAAAATAAAGATTGATAAATGGGGGAGTACCTATGCATTTTTGTGCTGCTTACCTTTTATCGGCGATCCGATAGCAGTTAGTTTAGGGTTTTTTAAAATAAATTTTTTGAAAGTTTCTTTTTGGATGTTTATTGGCAAATTAATCAAGTATGTACTTTGGACAATAATTACATTGTGGGGAATTTCAATTTTTTAATTCCTCGTACCTTCCAGGAGCCAAAATACCAGACAGAAAATCAAAAATAAATTGTGGAACAATTTTAATTAAAAAAACAATAACTTTCCAAGTTTTTGTAGGTACAATAATTTTTTTTCCTTTTAACATTCCTTCAACACCTTCCTCAGCAATTCTAAATGCAGATTTTTTTAAAAATTTAGGAACACTATCCATTTCATCTTGAACACCACTTGCAGTATGAAAGTTAGTAACTGTATATCCAGGGCATAGTGCTGTGGATGTTATTCCTTTCGAGTTGTAATTTATATTCAATGCCTCACTGAATCGGTTCATAAAAGTTTTAAGTGGACCATACATAACTTGAATTGCTGCTGGAGGAGCAAATGCAGCAACTGATGAAACGATCATTATTTTTCCGTGATTATTTTTGATCATGTCACGCACAAAAAGTTTAGTCAAAGAAATTACAGAAGTAGCTAAAACTCTTATGCAATTTTCTTCGTCTTCAACTGAATTTTTTTCAAAAGTATCAGGTAGTGCGTACCCAGCATTGTTAACTAAAACATCAACTTGATAATTTTTAGATTCACAAAAATTATAAATATTTTGTGGACCTTGTTTATCAGCTAAATCACAAGGGAAATAAGTAGATTCAACTCCGTGTTTGGAGTTAATTTCTTCAGAAATTATTTTTAATTTATTTTCAGATCTTGAGGTTAAAATTATATTATAACCTCTTTTAGCTAATGAGTGGCATATTTGTAAACCAATTCCTGAACTTGCTCCTGTAACTAATGCAAATTTTTTCATCAAACTAGTTTCGAAGTATTTATAGATAAATCATTTATAAATGACTGTAAAGGGCTTTTGACCATCATTTGAATCATAGGATTTAAATCCCCATTAAATTCAAGTTCAAAACTACAGCTATTGTCCCCAGTTTTTTTTATTTGTGCAGTCAACGAAAATATTATTTTAGACTCACTAGAGTTTAATATAATAGAATATGGTGCTTTTTTCTCTCCTATTCTTAACTTAATAGGTGGCATTCCTTTTAAAGAAAAAATCAATGTTTCGGAATCAATAATTTCAAATTTTGAAATATTTTCTGGCATTATTTTTTTAAAATTTTCGACTATAACTAGTTTTTCGAATAACTTATTGTCAGAAATATTAATGTTACTTACTGTGCTATTTAATTTCATAATTAATTTTTATTTGGATTCCATTCACTTGGATTTTTTTTCCACTCCTTAAGAATTTTAAACTCATTGTCAGTTATGTATTTTATATCTAATGCTTGTTCTAAAAGAAAATCATATGAACTTAAAGTATATAGCTCAACGTTTTTATTTTTAAAATTGCTATATGAAACATCAAACCCATAAGTGAAAATACTAATCATACCTTTTACTATTAATTCTTGTTCTCTTAAAGCATCAACAGCCATAAGACTACTATTGCCTGTGCTAATTAAGTCTTCAATTACGACAACTTTTTGTGATTTCGAATATTGACCTTCAATTTGATTTTTTCTTCCATGTTTTTTAGAATTTGGTCTTACATAAATAAAAGGTAAATTCATCATGTCAGCAACAAGCATTCCTATACCTATAGCTCCAGTAGCTACACCAGCAATAACATCAGGCTTACCATAAAGCTCTTCAATTTGTTTAACTATTTGTTCTCTAACAAAAATTCTTATTTGAGGATGTGAGAGAATTATTCTATTGTCACAATATATTGGAGATTTCCATCCGCTAGCCCATGTAAATGGATTTTTTGAATTTAATTTTATTGCGTTAACTTGTAGAAGTAGTTCAGCAGTTTTTTTTGCTGTATATTTATTTAAAACCATAAAACAAATGTATAAAGTTTTTGTTAATGAAAATGTAATAATACTAACTGATGAAATTCCTTTTGGTTCAAAAATTAATTTATTTGATTTAAAAAAAATTTCTTTAATTGATATTATTTCAAATGTTAAAAAACATAATAAAATATTTTTATATCATAAAAATTTCGAAAAATTAATTTCATGCTTTAAAAAAAAAATTAAAGTAATTGGAGCAGGAGGAGGAATAGTTAAAAATAATTTAAATGAAACTCTTTTTATTTATAGAAGAAAAAAATGGGATTTACCTAAAGGTAAAATTGATAAAGGTGAAACTATTGATCAAACAGCATTAAGAGAAGTTAAAGAAGAAACTGGTATAGTTGATCTAAGAATTGTTGATTTTAAAATGAAAACGTATCACATTTTTAAAAAAAACAATGATTATTGTTTAAAAGAAACAACTTGGTATAATATGACATCAAACTTTGATGGGCAATTTGTTCCTGAAATTAAAGAAGACATAACTAAGGTGGTTTGGAAAAATGATAAGAAAATAAAGAAAATAAAGAATACTTTTCCTAATATAAAGTTGTTGTTAAATATTTAATCAGTTTTCACTGATTCAGGAACTAATAGTTTATAATTTCCTTTATTTAAAATCAATTCTCTAACTATTGTGCTGCTAATAAACGAAGTTTGGGTAGAGGTTAATAAAAAAACTGTTTCAATTTTAGACAGTTTTCTATTGGTTCTTGCTATTGCCTTTTCAAATTCAAAATCTCCATTATTCCTTATTCCTCTAACAATAAAATTAGCACCTAATTTTTTACAAAAGTCTATTGTTAAACCATCATAGCTTTCTACTTTAATTTTAGGTTCATTTTTAAAACACTTTTCAATAAATGAAATTCTTTGCTTTTCAGAAAACATTGTTTGTTTATCAATATTTTTACCAACCCCAACAATTATTTCGTCGAAAAGCAACAAACTTCTTTTTAAAATATCAAGGTGGCCTAGAGTAAATGGGTCAAAAGATCCAGGAAATACAGCTTTTCTCATATTAGTAAATATATAAATTTATATAGTTGCTTGATATATTATTTCATCGCATAATTGAGTAATAGAAACTCCACTAATTAGTGCTTGTTTAGGGAATATACTTTCATTAGTCATTCCAGGAATTGAATTAATTTCTAAAAAATATGCGGTATCATTAATTAAAATAAATTCACTTCTACTAAAACCTTTCATACCTAATTTTTTATAAATTTTAATAGAGAGATCAGAAACTATTTGTTTTTGTTTTTCTGAAATATTTGCAGGTGTTATCTCTTTGGAATTACCATTGTATTTGGCATCGTAATCAAAAAAATCATTTTCTGTAATTAGTTCAGTAATTCCAAAAACTTTAATTTTATTTTTATAATCCATAACTCCAACAGAAACTTCTACTCCGTCTAAAAAAGATTCAACTAATACCTCATTATCATACTCCAAAGCTTTATTGATGTATTCTTTTAGTTCATTATCTTTATAAACTTTAAACACTCCAAAACTACTTCCAGATCTATTGGCTTTTACAAAACAGGGTAAACCAACCTTTTGAATAATATGATCAGTTTCAAACTTTTCATTTTTATTTATGTGAAATGAATTTGCTGTTGGAATGTCGTGTTTTTCAAGTATTGATAAACAATCTCTTTTGTTAAACGTTAATGCAGATGTGTAGGAGTTACATCCTGTATATGGAATATTTTTAAGTTCAAAATAGGATTGAATTAATCCGTTTTCACCAGGCGAGCCATGTATAATGATAAAAGCTACTTCTAATTTAATTTTAGTATTATTTGAAATTATTGAAAAATCCTCAAGATTAACATCGAATTCTTGATTATGATCGTTTAAATAAATCCAGTTATCTTTTTTTACGATGATTTTATATGGATTGTATTTTGATCTATTAATATTTTGGTAAATAACTTCACCACTTTTCAATGATATATCTTTTTCGGATGAAAAACCGCCCATTAATATTGCAACATTTTTTTTCATATTAGCTAAAATATCATTTATTTTTTTTCAAATCGTATTAGTAAGCTTATTTTATATATTTGCTTAATCAATCTTCGCATGAATTTTATAAAATATATATTCTCTAAATATTTTTTTAAACAGTTGCTCAAGTCAACTGTTTTAACTCTTTTTTTTGTATTAGTTCTTTATTTCTATTTAAATATTACTACAAATCATAATAAATACATTAATGTTCCTGAATTAAATGGTATTACTTTTGTTGAGGCTATTAAAATTTTAGAAGAAAACAACCTTTCATATGTTGTTTTAGACTCAGCTTTGTATAATCCTGAATATCCTAAATTTTCAATTTTAGAACAATTGCCGTTATCTAATTCCCAAGTTAAAAAAAATAGAAAAATATACCTTACTTTAAATCCTAGTAATTATGGGAAAGTATTAGTCCCCAATATTATACAAACCACCCAGAGAAGTGCAAATTCCTCTCTTTTAGCTTCGGGTTTGGAAATTGGTGAGATTTCCTATGAAAATAATATTGGAAAAGATATGGTTTTAGAGATCCTACTTAACGGAAATAATATTAATTCAGGAGATATGGTTCCTAAGAAATCTAAAATTGATTTAGTTCTCGGTAATGGATTAATTGAAGAAAAACAATAATGATAGAAAACAATAATTTAGATAGTGAGTTATTTGAGCATTTCCAGTTTAGGGCTGATAAAGGTCAAGAACCTTTAAGAGTTGACAAGTATTTAATGAACAGAATTGAGAACTCGTCTAGAAATAAAATTCAGGTTGCTGCAAAAAACGGTTCAATCTTTATAAATGAACAAATTGTGAAATCTAATCATAAGGTGAAACCTGGAGATTTAATCAAGGTAATGTTTTCACACCCACCATATGAAAATCTTTTAGTAGGAGAAAAAATGTCGCTTGATATTGTTTATGAGGATAAACACCTTTTAGTCGTTAATAAACCTTCAGGTCTTGTAGTTCACCCTGGTCACGGAAATTATAATGGCACGTTACTTAATGGGTTAATTGATCATTTTGAAAACCTTCCTCAAAATAAGGATGGAAGACCAGGTCTTGTCCATAGAATTGATAAAGATACTAGTGGACTTTTAGTAGTAGCTAAAGATGAAAAATCTATGACTAATCTGGCAAAGCAATTTTTTTTAAAAACATCTAAAAGAAAATATTATGCACTTGTTTGGGGGATTTTAGAAAATGAAGAAGGAACAATCAATGAAAGATTAGGAAGAGATCCTAAGAATCGTTTGATAATGAGTGTTCCTGATGACGAACAATCTGGGAAAAGTGCAATTACACATTATAAGGTAATCGAAAGATTTAATTACCTTACTCTAATAGAATGCCAATTAGAAACAGGTAGAACACATCAGATTAGGGCTCATATGAAACATATTGGTCATCCTATTTTTAACGACAGTAGATATGGTGGTGATAAAATATTAAAAGGCACTATTTTCAATAAATATAAACAGTTCGTTTTTAATAGTTTTAAATTAATTCCTAGACAAGCTTTGCATGCAAAATCTTTAGGATTTATTCATCCTGTTTCTAAAAAAGAATTAAATTTTGAGTGTAATCTTCCTTATGATTTTGAACAGTGTTTGGAAAAATGGAGAAATTATTCAAGTATGTCTTAATTTTTATTAATTTAAATGTTATTTATGAAAATTATTATTTCACCTGCAAAGTCACTAAATTTTCACAAAAGTCTACCAACCTTAGATTTTTCATTACCAAGTTTTTTGAACGAATCAAAATTGATAAACGATGTTTTAAGAACAAAAAACCCAAAACATTTGAAAGATTTAATGAAAATTTCAGATAAAATAGCTGAATTGAATTGGAGTCGTAATATAAATTTTAATACTCCTTTTAATTCGAGTAATGCTAGGCCTGCAATATTTACGTTTGACGGAGATGTTTATTCTGGAATTGATGCTTTTACACTAAGTGATAATAAAATCAAAAAAGCTCAATCATCTTTAAGAATATTATCTGGTTTATATGGCTTACTAAAGCCTTTGGACTTAATGCAAGCATACAGACTAGAAATGGGTACTAAATTACCAATAGGTAATTCTAAAAATCTTTATGAGTTTTGGAAAGAAAAAATAACCTACAGTCTAAATAGTGAATTGGACAGTAATGAATTGTTTGTGAATTTAGCTAGTAATGAATATTCTTCGTCGATTGATAAAGGTTTATTGAAAGTTGATATGATTTCTCCAGTTTTTAAAGATTTTAAAAATGGAAAATTTAAAATAATTTCATTTTACGCAAAAAAAGCTAGAGGAATGATGACAAGATACCTTTTGGACAATGATATAGAATCCGTTAATGATTTAAAACAATTTGATTATGGTGGTTATTCATATAGCTCTGTGGAAAGTGAAGTATCTAACGAGTTAGTTTTTACTAGATGATTTTCCTCTTATTGAATTAACAAACTCAACTATATTTTCTTTATTATTATTTTTTAAAAACTTTATAAATGCTGAGCCTATTATAGCTCCTCTGCTATTTCTTGTTGCATCTAAAAAAGTTTCATTATTACTAATCCCAAAACCAATTAATAATTTAGATTTCAACTCCATTGAATTAATTCTTTTAAAATATTTTTTTTGGTTTTCATTAAAAGAATTTACAGCTCCAGTAATACTAAAACTACTAACCATGTAAATAAATCCTTTTGAGACCTTATCAATAAATTGTATTCTTTCATTACTAGTTTGAGGAGTAACTAAAAACATATTTAACAAACTGTGTTTATTAAAAACATGTTTATAATTTTCTTCATAAACTTCAACAGGTAAATCAGGTATTATTAACCCATCTATTCCAACAGTTTGACAATTTTTGCAAAATTCTTCGACACCAAATTGTAGTATAGGATTGAAATACCCCATTATTATAAGAGGAATATTTGTCTTTTTTCTAATATCTTTTAATTGCTTAAAAAGTTTAATTGAATTCATTCCGTTATTTAACGCTATTGTAGAACTTTCTTGAATAGTCGGTCCATCAGCTAGTGGATCACTAAAAGGAAGACCAATTTCAATCATGTCAACATCACAGTTGCTTAATTGAATAATTATTTCTTCTGTATCATCTATTTTAGGAAAACCAGCAGTAAAATATATTGATAAAATATCTTTTTTTTGTTCTAAAACTTTATTTATTCTGTTCATTTTTATAATTTGAAATAATCTATATAAGTATCTAAATCTTTATCTCCTCGTCCTGAGCAGTTAAAAACTAAAATATCACTTTTTTGAAATTCTTTTTTGTCTAGAATGGCAAATGCATGTGATGTTTCTATTGCAGGAATAATTCCCTCAAGTCTAGATAAGTTTAGCCCCCAATCCATAGCTTCACTATCTTCTATAGAATGAAATTCTCCTCTTTTTGATCTAAACAAGTTGGCATGCATTGGACCAACCCCCGGATAATCTAATCCAGCAGAAATAGAATATGGTTCTGTGATTTGACCATCTTTAGATTGCATTAATAATGTTTTAGCTCCATGGATTATTCCTTCTTTTCCTAAAATTGACGTAGCTGCACTTTTTCCAGATTTAATTCCTTTTCCTGCTGCTTCAACGCATATTATTTTAACTTTTTTATTATCTAAATATGGATAAAATAAACCTGCAGCGTTACTTCCACCTCCAACACAAGCTATTACGTAATTAGGATTTTTTGTTCCCTCTAACTTTTCCAATTGACCCATTACTTCATTTCCAATTACTGATTGGAATCTAGCGACCATATCAGGGTAAGGATGTGGTCCAACAACTGAGCCTATTATATAATGTGTGTCAATTGGATTATTTATCCAATCTCTAATTGCTTCATTAGTTGCATCTTTAAGTGTTTTACTTCCTGAAACTGCGGATCTAACTTCAGCCCCTAGCATTTTCATTCTAGCAACATTTGGAGCTTGCCTACCTATATCAATTTCACCCATATAAATTATACACTCTATCCCCATTAATGCACATACAGTGGCTGTAGCTACACCATGTTGACCAGCTCCTGTCTCGGCAATAATTCTAGTTTTTCCTAGTCTCTTAGCTAATAGTATTTGACCAATTGTATTGTTAATCTTATGCGCTCCAGTATGACATAAATCTTCTCTTTTAAGGTAAATTTTAGTATTATATTTTTCTGAAAGTCTACTTGCAAAATAAAGTGGTGTTGGTCTTCCTACATAATTTTTTAATAGTTCATTAAACTCTTTTTTAAAACTCTTTTCAGAACTTATCTTTATGTATTTTGATTTTAATTCTTCAATGTTAGGATACATCATTTCAGGTATATAAGCTCCGCCAAATTCTCCGTAATATCCTTTTTGGTCAACGTTATATGTATTATTCATTTTTTATATTTTATCAATTAATGATTTTATTTTTTTTTTGTCTTTTTTTAAATTAGGTAATTCAAATTTGCTATTTATATCAACTCCGATGATTGGATATTTTTTTTTTAATTTATTGATTTCTGCAACATCATCTTCACTTATTCCTCCACTTAAAAAAAAGTATTTTTTTGAATTATATTTTTTTAGTATTTCCCAATTAAATTTTTTACCACTTCCTCCATGAAGATTTGTTTTAGTATCAAATAAATAATAATCTGAAACATTTTCGAATTTTTTTGTTTCATCAAAATTAAAATTATCATCAATTTTAAAAACCTTAATCACTCTGCAGATTGATTTTATTGACAAACAATATCTAACATCTTCATCACCATGAAGCTGAACATAATCTAGTTTGTATTTTTTTACATTATCGATTACTTCGTTTATTTCTTGATTAACAAAAACACCAACTCTATTTATTTTATCATTTAATACTATTGCCGATTCATTAAAAAATCTTTTAGATTTTTTGTAAAAGATAAATCCCATAAAATCTGGCTTTAAGCTTTCGATTTCACTAATGTTTTCTGGGAATTTCATCCCACAAACTTTTAATTTCATATTATTTTTTTAATTAAATCTGAAACTTCTTTTCCTGGATCATTATTTTTCATAAAAAGTTCTCCTATTAAAAAACCTTTAAATCCATACTCTCTAAGTTTTCTAATTTCACTGTAATTTGAAATTCCACTTTCTGATATTTTTAAAAACTTTTCAGGAATCATATTTGATAATTTAATACTAGTATTAATGTTCACTTCGAAAGTTTTTAAATTTCGATTATTAACTCCGATAATATCTATTGTGTCTATTAAACATTTTTCTAATTCATTTTCATCATGAATTTCTATTAACACTTCAAGTCCAATTTTTTTTGCTAATGAACTAAGATTTATTATTTGTTTTTTTTCAAGACACGCAGCAATTAAAAGTATAACATCTGCGCCATTCGCTTTTGCTTCAATTATTTGATATTCATCAATAATAAATTCTTTTCTTAGAATAGGAATTTTTGTTAATTTTCTAGCAGTTCTTAAATCATTTAAACTTCCGCCAAAATAATCTTTGTCAGTTAATACTGATATTCCACAAACATCAGCTTGATCATAGCCCTTAATTATTTGATTAATTAAAATAGAATCATTTATGACTGACTTTGAAGGGGATTTTCTTTTATGTTCAGCAATAATTCCATGAGAACTATTTTTTAATTTATCAACAAGAGAATCTGATTTTCTTTCATAGTTCGGTAGTTTCCTTAAATCTTCAATTGAAATTGTTTTTTTTACAATTTCTAACTCAGCTTGTTTTGTTTTTATTATTTTTTCTAGAATAGTCATTATTAACTTAAGTTTTTAAGTTTTTCAAACGCCTCAAGTGCTTTATTTGTTTTCAAGGATTCTGTAGCTTTTTCAATCCCATCCTCAATTGAAACATTTAAAGCTGTAGAAATTGCTAATCCTGAGTTTGCAAAAATTACTTGATTTTGAGATTTAGTTCCTTTGTTTTGTAAAATATTCATGAATATTTTTGCAGATTCTTTTATCGTTTTCCCTCCGCTAATTGATTTTGGATTTAATTTTTGTAGACTTAAATCTTGTGGAGAATATATATTTTCTTCATTTCTGGTTATTACTTTAACATTTCCAGTAAGTGATATTTCGTCATATCCATCCAAAGAATAAATTATTGCATAATTTTTATTTGTTTTTTGAAATAAGTAAGAGTAAAGTCTTGCCAATTCTAAATTAAATACTCCTACTATTTGATTTGCCGGAAAAGAAGGGTTTACTAATGGTCCTAAAATATTAAAAAAAGTTTTTAATCCTAGTTCTTTTCTAATCGGAGCAACATGTTTCATTGCTGGATGAAATAGAGGTGCATGTAAAATACATATTCCACTTTCTTCAATTGATTTTTTCAAAAAATCTTTATCATTTGAAAACTTGATCCCTAAAAATTCTAAAACATTACTTGATCCGCAAGAAGAAGAAACTCCGTAATTACCATGTTTTGAAACATTTACATTAGCACCTGCAGTCACAAAAGCTGATAATGTAGAGATATTGAATGTGTCTTTATTATCTCCGCCGGTCCCACATAAATCAATTGCATTATATTCTGACAAATCAACTTTAATACATAACTCTAATAATGCCTCCTTAAAACCTTGCAGTTCTTCTAGAGTTATATTTCTCATCATAAAAATTGTTAAAAATGAACTAATGTGACTATTGTTATATTTTCCTTTAGAAATATTTAATAATACATCTTTAGCTTCATCCTTAGATAAGGTATTGTGTAAACTAAGTTTGTTAATTATATCTTTCATTAATTAATTTTTAACCAATTATTTAAAAGCGCTTTTCCTTCTTCAGTTAGTATTGATTCAGGATGAAATTGAACCCCTCTAATATTGTATTTCTTATGTCTTATAGCCATTATTTGGTTATTTTCATCATAAGCTAAGATTTCAAGGCACTCTGGGATTGGTTCTTCAACAACCCAAGAATGATATCTCCCTACGTTAAGAGGATTTGATAGTTTGTTAAAAATGTAATCTTCTTTTATAATGTTAATTTCACTAGCGACTCCATGGTAAACTTCATCTAGATTTTTAAGTTTAGCACCATAAACTTCTGCTATTGCTTGATGTCCAAGGCAAACTCCTAGAATTTTTTTTGATTGTCCAAAATGAGCTATGATATTTTTTAATTCTCCAGCTTCATCAGGAATTCCTGGACCAGGTGATAAAACTATATAATCAAATTTTTCAATTTCATTTAAAGATACTTCGTCGTTTCTTTTAACTGTTACTTCACAATTTAGTTCTTCGAAATAATGAACCAGATTGTATGTAAAAGAATCGTAATTATCTATAACAATTAATTTCATATTTATATTTTTTCAGCTAGTTCAAGAGCTTTATTTAACGCTCTAAGTTTATTATTAATTTCTTGTAACTCACTTTTTGGATTAGACTTTGAAACAATACCTGCTCCCGCTTGAAAAATTAGTTCATGATTTTTACTTAAAAATGATCTTATTATTATAGCATGATTAAAATTTCCATCAAAATCCATAAATCCAATTGCTCCTCCATAAAATGATCTATTACAATTTTCGTAATCTGATATTAATTGCATTGCTCTATGCTTTGGTGCTCCAGATAATGTTCCTGCTGGAAATGTATCTGCTGCAATTTGTAAAGTAGAAGATTTATTTTTTTTAATTGCAGTAACCTTAGAAACCAAATGAATAACATGAGAATAAAATTGTATTTCCCTGTCTTTTTCAACAGTAACATTATTTCCATTTCTACTTAAATCATTTCTTGCTAAATCTACAAGCATCATATGCTCACTGTTTTCTTTTTTATCAATAGCTAACTTTTTAGCTTCTATTGAATCTTTCTGATCATTTCCAGTTCTAATAAAAGTCCCAGCAATAGGGTGAATTTCTGCTTTATTATTTTCAACAACAAGTTGAGCTTCTGGTGAACTTCCAAATATCTTATAACCACCATAATCAAAGTAGAAAAGATATGGAGAAGGATTTACTGATCTCAATGCTCTATATAAATTAAACTCATCACCTTCAAATTTTTGTTTGAATCTTCTTGATAGAACGATTTGAAAGACATCTCCTCTTTCGCAATGTTTAATTCCTTTTTTAACTAAATCTAAGTATTCATTATCATTTAAATTTGAAGTTATGTTTCCGGATTTTGAAAAAGGGAATTTTGATAGTTTATTTGATTTTATATGCTTTTCAATTTCATCTAAATTATTTTTTTGATCATAACTATGGTGAAGTAAAGTAGCTTCATTATTAAAAACGTTAATTACGATAATATTCGAATAAAATGCGTAATAAATATCAGGAATTTCAATGTCATTCTTTTTTGGTTTTAAAGATATTTTTTCAAAATGTTTTACAGCATCGTAATTCATGTATCCTATAATACCATTTTCAAAAAATTTAGAATCAGATTTTGATGTTTTGAATTTCTGAGAAAATAAGTTCAGTTCAGAAACAACATTATTGGTTTTGTCGATTTTTTTTATTTGAGTTGTATTATCAGGAAATTTTTGACTTATCTGATTGTTTTTAACTTTAAATGTAGATATAGGATCAAAACAGACATATGCATAACTGTTATCATTAGCTCCATAATCACTACTTTCTAGAAGGATTGAATTAGAAAATTTATCTCTTATTTTTTGATAAATGCTAACAGGAGTCATTGTATCAGCTAATATTTTTTTTCTATATGTTTTAATTTTATACACCTTGTATTTTTTAAATTAAAAAAGGCTTGTCGATAAACAAGCCTTTTATGTATATGTTAACTAAAAAGAATTATCGACTTAATGGAAATTAAGCGAGCGCCACCAATTAGTATTAAATTTTAAATTCATCATCACATCAAATATAACAACGAAAATTATACATAACAACAAATATTTAATAATTTTAATCAAAATTAAAAAAATGAATTTAGATCAAAAACAGTGGGCTAGTGAAATTGATGATGTAAATAACGTTATTCTAGATGTTAGAACCCCTCAAGAATATAATGAAGGTTATATTCCTAAATCAGTTAACCTTAATATCTATGACGCAAATGAATTTATGTCTAAAATTCAATCACTTAATAAAGCAAATAATTTTTACATATACTGTAAATCAGGTGCTAGAAGTTTACAAGCATGTCAAATAATGACACAATTAGGTTTTAATAATGTGTATAATCTTCTTGGTGGAATTACAGATTGGGAAGGCCAAATTTCAAAATGATGTTACATTTAAGATATTTTTTTGAAAGACATGGATATTCTGTTTGTTCAAGATTAGCCGATTGGTTAGGTATGAAAAAAAAAAATGTTAGAATTTTTTTTATTTATAGTAGTTTTTTTTCTTTAGGATTTGGTTTTTTCTTTTATCTCATTCTTGCTTTTTGGTTAAGAATTAAAGATTTGATCTCCGCAAAAAGATCTTCTGTTTTTGATTTGTAATAAAAAACATTTGAATTATTATTTTTTATTTGCATCTTGTTAACTATTCAAATAATTAATCCAAACACATGAAAAAAATATTTATAAGCCTTTTTTTGCTATTATCAACTTCAACTATTTTTTCTCAAGAAAAAGGTCTTGATCAAAAGATAGACGAAGCATTCGCTCCGATATCTAATTTTTTTAGTGAAGTTGTTTTTTTTTCAGTGGGAGGGTATCCATTTGTTATATTATTATTGGTAGGAAGTGCCATGTTTTTTACAATTTATTTTGGATTCCCTAATATTAAATACTTTTTTACTGCTATTAATGTTGTAAGGGGTAAATATGATGATCATGATAAAGACGATTCTGCTGATTCTGGAGATGGAGAAGTTTCTCATTTTCAAGCACTTGCTACAGCAGTTTCAGGAACTGTTGGTAATGGAAATATAGCTGGAGTTGCATTAGCGATTGCACTTGGTGGTCCAGGGGCTACTTTTTGGATGATTATATGTGGTTTATTAGGAATGTCTACTAAATTCGTTGAATGTACATTAGGAGTTCAATACCGAGATGTTGGTGAAGATGGAACAGTGTATGGAGGACCAATGTATTATTTGTCAAAGGGTCTTAAAGAAAAAGGTTTTGAAAGTTTAGGAAAAATAGCAGCTGTTATTTTTGCTATTTGTTGTATTGGAGGATCTTTTGGAGGAGGAAATGCTGCTCAATCTAATCAAGCAACTATTGTTGTAAAACAATTATTAGGCTTTGAAAGTACTAGTGCTGGAGCTGTTATCGGATTGATTTTAGCTATTGTAGTTGGTGTAATTATAATAGGCGGAATTAAAAGAATTGCGTCAGTTACCGAAAAAGTAGTTCCTTTTATGGCTTTACTTTATTTGATAGCTTGTCTGTATATTATATTAACAAATTTTTCTTTTGTTGATGATGCTATTAGTTTAATAATTACTGAGGCTTTTAATCCAACTGCAATTGGAGTTGGTGGAATTATTGGAGTGTTAATGGTTGGGTTTAAAAGAGCCGCATTTTCAAATGAGGCTGGGGCAGGATCTGCTTCAATAGCTCATTCGGCTGTAAAAACTAAATATTCTGCCAGTGAAGGATTAGTTGCTCTTTTAGAACCATTTATTGATACGGTTGTGATTTGTACCATGACGGCATTAGTTATTATAATATTTAATTTTGGAGGGTATTTTGAGTATGGAGGTGACGGATTAGGAACTGTAATGATCGATGGTGTTCCTTTTGAAGGAGCTGGAATTACAGCACAAGCATTCGCAGAATATATTCCTTTTTCAGATGTATTTTTAACAATTGCAGTAGTTTTATTTGCTGTTTCAACCATGATTTCTTGGTCATATTACGGTTTACAATCTTGGAAATTTTTGTTTGGTAGAGGTAAAGCAGCTGATTTAACTTACAAGCTATTATTTTGTTTATTTATAGTTATTGGAGCTGCAGCAAGTATGAATTCAATATGGGCATTTTCAGATGCTATGATTTTTGCTATGGTATTTCCAAATATGATAGGATTATACTTTTTATTCCCTGTCGTAAAAGAACAACTTAATAAATACTTGAAAGTTATTAAACAGTAATTTTTATTTATTTATAAATATAAATTAGTTTATTTTTGGCATTAATATTGTTAATGTATTACTAAAATATTTCAATTAATTTATGGATTTTAATTTAGGACCTAATGTTGAGTTAGTAGCAGAATCAGCTAAAGCTTTTGCAGAGAAGTTTATAAGACCTAATGTAATGGACTGGGATGAGTCACAATACTTTCCCAAAGAATTGTTAAAACAGGCTGGAGAGTTTGGTTTTATGGGTGTATTGGTCCCTGAGTCGCTTGGAGGTTCTGGTCTAGGTTATCACGAGTATGTCTCTATTATTGAAGAAATTTCAAAAGTTGATCCATCAATTGGATTGTCTGTTGCTGCTCATAATTCACTATGTACAAATCACATTCTTCTTTTTGGAACCGATAGTCAAAAAAATAAGTGGATTCCTAAGTTAGCTTCTGGAGAACATCTAGGTGCTTGGGGTTTAACAGAGAATAATTCGGGTTCTGATGCTAGCGGAATGTCTTCTACAGCTGTTAAAGATGGGGAGAGTTGGATTTTAAATGGTACAAAAAATTTTATTACCCATGGTATTTCTGGTGATGTTGCTGTTGCTATTTTTAGAACAGGAGAAAAAGGAGAAAAAAGAAATGCTACTGCTTTTGTAATTGAAAGAGGAACAAATGGATTTAAATCAGGTAAAAAAGAAAATAAGCTTGGAATGAGAGCTTCTGAAACTGCAGAGATGATATTTGACAACTGTATTGTCAGTGACGATAATAGACTAGGAGAAGTAGGGGAAGGTTTTATTCAATCAATGAAAATTTTAGATGGTGGAAGGATTTCAATTGCTGCTCTTTCTCTAGGAATAGCTAAAGGAGCTTTTAATGCTGCTTTAAAATATTCTAAAGAACGTGTTCAGTTTGGAAAACCTATAAGTTCTTTTCAAGGAATTTCGTTCAAATTAGCTGAAATGGCTACAGAAATTGAAGCATCTGAATTATTGATTCACAAAGCTTCGTTTGAAAAAAACAGTAACAGACCAATGACAAAATTAAGTGCTATGTGTAAAATGTATGCATCTGAAGTTTGTGTAAGAGCTGCAAACGAATCTGTGCAAATTCATGGTGGATACGGATATATCAAAGATTTTCCAGCTGAGAAATTTTACAGAGATTCTAAGCTTTGTACAATTGGGGAAGGAACTACAGAAATTCAAAAATTAGTTATCTCAAGAAATATTTTGAAATAATTTCCCAGTAAATAAAAAATGTTTTTATATTTGCTGCCTATTAAAAGTACATATGTTAATTATTCCAGTAAAAGAAGGTGAGAACATCGATAGAGCTTTAAAGAGATTTAAACGTAAGTTCGATAGAACAGGAGCTATGAAAAGTTTAAGATCTAGACAAGCTTTTATTAAGCCTTCAGTTAGAAATAGAGACAAGATAAAAAAAGCTTCTTACGTTCAGGGCTTAAGAGATCTTGAGAATATTTAAACATCTCAACCTTTTCTATTAATTGCCTAACTTTACGTTAAGCAGTATAGATGTATTTATCAAATTTTTTTGACTATTTATCTAAGGAGAAAAACTTCTCAAACAATACCGTTGTTGCTTACAAAAAAGACCTTGAAACATTTAAATTATTTTGTTTAGATAAATACGAAATAAATAATATTTCAGTTGTGACCTATCCAATTATAAGAGATTGGATTATAAATCTATCTGAAAAAGAACTTTCTCCATTAACAATTAATCGTAAAATATCATCATTAAGTAAATACTATGATTTTTTGCTTAAAACTCAAGTGAATAAAGTTTCGCCTTTAAAAAATCATAAGAGATTAAAAGTTCAAAAAAAGTTAATAATTCCATTTTCTGAGGATGAAGTTTTTAAAGTTGTGGATGTATTTAGTAAGGACTTTGAAGGAAAAAGAAATTTACTGATTGTCGACACTCTTTATTCAACAGGAATTCGAAGAGACGAACTAATAAATATTAAACTAAACGATGTTTTTTTAAGTGAGAATTTAATAAAAGTACTAGGAAAGAGAAATAAAGAGCGATTAGTTCCAATGCTCGTTAGTTTGAATAAAAGAATAAAAGATTATTTAGGTCTTAGAAATGAAATTCATTCAAATAGTTCAAGTCTTTTTATAACAAATAAAGGAAAGACTATTGGACCTTCTCTTGTATACAGGGTGGTTAAAAAATATTTTTCAAAAGTTTCTACAAAAGTAAAAACTAGTCCACATGTTTTGAGACATTCCTTTGCAACTCATATGTTAAATAATGGAGCAGATATAAATAGTATTAAAGAAATAATGGGGCATTCTAGTCTTGCTTCAACCCAAATTTATACCAAAATTAAGCTTCCAAAAATTATTAATGACTATAAGAAAAATCATCCTAGAGAAAGAAAAAAGTAATCATTTTGTTTTTTTTTAAAAATTAGTATTTTTCTTTTGATTCAAAAAAAATAAATCAATACATTTGCCATCGATTAAGTGGAAAAGCCGATGTAGCTCAGCTGGCTAGAGCAGCTGATTTGTAATCAGCAGGTCGTGGGTTCGAGTCCCTCCATCGGCTCTTAGTTCTTTAAAATAATGGGGAGATACTCAAGCGGCCAACGAGGGCAGACTGTAAATCTGCTGTTTTTAACTTCGCAGGTTCGAATCCTGCTCTCCCCACTAAAGTATTTAAGCGAGAGTAGCTCAGTTGGTAGAGCGTCAGCCTTCCAAGCTGAATGTCGCCGGTTCGAACCCGGTCTCTCGCTCAAATTTTTCTGCCGGTGTAGCTCAGGGGTAGAGCGTTTCCTTGGTAAGGAAGAGGTCACCAGTTCAAATCTGGTCATTGGCTCTTCGATAACTCCACTTTTTTTTCATTATCATTTAATTTCTAGGATGTTTTAGGGATTTTATGTTTTTTTTAGTCTTTTATTTACACTGGAACTTATCCTTATTCAACAAAACTTATTGAGCCTCCAACTTGTTTAGCTCCATTTTCAGTCATTTCTTGTAACCTTAATTAAACTATAATTGTTTGTAAATCAATATGGTACGATTTTTGTGCATTATAAAAATAATTATGAAAGAACTAATTTTTAGTTTGGCATTCTTCTTTACCAATGGAAATGTAATAGATACTAATTTAAAATTACATATATATGATAAGCAGAATTTTAAAAAAATTTATTTTTCAAAAAATAAGAACACAATTAATGTACTCTGCATCAAACATTCTGAACTAGAGGATGTAGAAAAATCAAAGTATAATCATCATAATGAGGGTCAGAAGACAAACTACAAAGTTTCAAGAACTGAAAAAAAGAATGAAGCTGAAGTTATCAAAAATCAATCTGACAAATAGAATATAACAATTATCTAAACCTTATTCTCCCTTTATAGAGGACTATGTTGTTTTCTAGTTGTCATACGTTAAACATATGTTAATCATATCTTTCAATTATTTTTAATTATTATATATTTAAACTATTAATTAAATCATCAAAATTTTATTATGAAATTATTTTTTAAATCTACACTTCTATCGTTTTTATTTATTGTTGCGGCTCAATTAAGTTCAGCTCAAATGAAAAAAACAGCTTCTGTAGAGGGTATAACGGAATATGTTTTAGATAATGGTATGAAAGTACTTTTATTTCCTGATAATTCCTCACAGACTATCACTGTAAATGTTACTTATTTAGTTGGTTCTCGTCATGAGGGGTATGGTGAAAAAGGGATGGCCCACTTACTGGAACACCTTGTTTTTAAAGGAACGCCTTCACACAAAGATATTCCTAATGAATTGACAGAACGTGGTGCGCGTGCTAACGGAACTACTTGGTATGATCGTACCAATTATTACGAAACATTTAATGCAACTGATGATAATTTGGAATGGGCGTTAGATTTGGAGTCTGATAGAATGATGAATTCCTATATAGCAAAGGAGGATCTTGAATCAGAATTTAGCGTAGTACGTAATGAGTTTGAAAGCGGAGAAAATTCACCCTCCAGAACACTTTCTCAAAAAGTAATTCGCGCAGCTTATATGTGGCATAATTATGGAAATTCAACTATTGGTAATCGTTCCGATATTGAGCGTGTGCCAATTGCAAATCTAAAAGCATTTTATAAGAAATATTACCGACCAGATAATGCCGTATTGATGATTACAGGAAAGATTGATGACAAACGTACCTTAGAATTAGTTGAGAAATATTTTGATCCTCTTAAGAATCCATCAATAAAGCTAACTGAAGTTCCAACTGTAGAGCCAGCTCAAGATGGTGAAAAGCGTGTTGAATTAAATCGAGTAGGTGACTTGCAATTGTTGATGGCATTATACCATTCACCTGCAGGATCAGATGCAGATTATTCAGCTTTAACTTTGGCTCAAAACGTTTTAAACGATGCGCCGTCTGGAAGACTTTATAAAGCTTTGGTAGAAACACAAATGGCTTCTAGTGTATATGCATCAAATCCTTTTACTAAAGAACCAGGATATATTAATTTTAACGTTAGTGTCCCATCTGAAAAATCACTTTCTGACGCAGAAAAAACCTTATTAAGTGTGTTGGATGATTTAAAAGACAACCCAATTACGTTAGATGAATTGAAGCGTGCTCGTGCAAATATCATGAAGCAATTAGATCAGCTTAGTCGAAACTCTGGATATATGGGAACTTATATGAGTGAATTCATTGGAGCAGGAGATTGGCGTTTGGCATTCATTCACAGAGATCGTATTGAAAACACAACCTTAGAGCAAGTAAATGCGGCAGTTCAGAAATATTTTATTCCAACTAATCGTACCATCGGAAACTTTATTCCAACTGATAAGCCCGAACGTGTTGAGATTTTACACACCGAAGGGTTGGCTGAAATGGTAGCAAGCTACAAAGGTAAAGTAGCTATGGACGTTGGTGAAGATTTTGACGTTAACTACGATAATATTCAAAAACGTTTGGATAGCGGAGTTTTACCAAAATCTGGTATTGAATATGGATTTATAAATAAAGCTAATCGTGGCGAAACAGTAACCTTATCATTTGCGATGAGAACGGGAACTGTCGATGACTATATGAACAAAGGAATGATAGCAGGATTTGTGGCAAACTTGCTTAACAAAGGAACACAATCACTATCACGTCAAGATATTGAAGATGAGTTGAGTGCTATTAGTTCGTCTGTTGGTTTCAGTGGAAGTAATGGAAGGGTTTATGCTAATATTTCATCAACTAAAGAACACTTGCCTGCTGCTCTTGAAATTATGACGGACATGCTTAAAAATCCAAAATTCGAAATTAGTGAATTGGATAAAATTAAAACACAACGTTTGGCTGGCTTGGAAAGTAGTGCTTCTGATCCTCAATTTGTAGCGGTTCAACGTATGCGTGAAATTAATCAGTTTTACTCTAAAGGTCATCCTAATTATAGCCCTAATATTAATGAGCAAATTGCAATGATTAATGAGGTGAGTATTGAGAGTATTCAATCTTTTTACGATGAGTATTATGGTGTTTCCAATAAGGCTTCTTTAGTAGTTATTGGAAGTATGGATGTTAATATGGTTAAAACTTATTTTGAGGATAATTTTTCTGATTTTAAATCTGACAAACCATTTTCAGTAATTGCAAACCCATTTAAACAAAATATTGCGGCCAATGAAAATATTATTACACCTGATAAGAAAAATGCTTTTACAGTAGGTATGTTATCTGCTGAAACAACAGAAACTGATAAGGATAATGCCGCACTTCAAATAGCTGGAGCTATTTTTGGCGGTGGATTTTTGAATTCAAGAGTTGCTACGCGTTTAAGACAGCAAGATGGTGTGAGTTATGGTGCTGGTGCTCAGGTGAGTATTGATGGTGATCCAGATGATAAAAACTCGGCTTTGATCATCTATGCTATTTATGCACCTATGAATGCTGAGAAGGTTCAAATTGGCTTCAAAGAAGAGCTAGAACGTTTTATTACAGATGGTATCACACAAGAAGAATTGGATAGTGCTGTCAACGGATGGGTTCAAGGACAATCAGTTTCCAGAGCAAAAGACAATGAGTTGTCATCATTAATAAACAATAATCTTTATTTAGAAAGAGATATGACTTTTTACGCTGCGCTTGAATCTCAGGTCAGTGCGTTAACCGTCGAAAAAGTAAACGCTGTTATTAAGAAGTATTTCAAATCACTTGATCAATGGACCGTGGTAAACGGAGGTGATTTTTAATAAAACGATAGCTGCAATTAATTGTATTAATAATGAGTGAAAAACAACCAAATAATCCTTTGCACGGAATAAAATTAGCAACTATTTTAGAAGAGTTATTTTTAGAATATGGATGGGAAGAATTAGGAGAAACTTTAAATATCAATGCTTTTAAAAATAATCCAACTTATAAATCGAGTTTAAGATTTTTAAGAACCACAGCTTGGGCAAGAGAAAAAGTTGAAAAATTTTATTTAAAAAATATGCTTGATTAAATCTCTAATTTCATTCACGCTTGTTCAAAAATTTTAAATTTAATATCAAAAAATTATTATGATAGATTGGCATAAAAAACAAGTAGAAAAAACTTTAGAAAGCTGGGGGTTATCTAGTTACCAGGCTTACTGGATTTCATTCTTAAAAGGTTTAGTAATTGGCGGAGTTATTGTACACTATTTTATTTAATTTATAAAAAAGTTAATATTCCAATTATTAATTATACTTTCGCACTGTTGATTTCCCAATCAACGTGTATTAAAAGTTCAAGAGTTTTATGGTCATTATTCTTGAGCTTTTTCTATTTTCTATAGTTGTTTCTTTTTTTATTTTGATTCGACCTTCCTTTGTTTCCTCTAAAGTTATTTCTGTTTTGTTGTTTAGGAGGTTCTGGAACCGCATTTGGATCAGGTTCATATCCATGTTTAATTTTTGAAGGTATTTTAAGATTTACTAGTTTTTCAATATCTTTTAAAAATTGTTTTTCATCAATGCATACTAATGATATTGCCTCTCCTTTTGCTCCAGCCCGTCCTGTTCTTCCAATTCTATGCACATAGTCTTCGGGAATATTAGGCAGTTCGAAATTTACTACGTGTGGCAATAATGGAATATCTAATCCTCTAGCTGCAATATCAGTTGCTACTAGAATTTCAACTGAACCATCTTTAAATCCAGCTAATGCTTTTGTCCTTGCGCTTTGGCTTTTGTTTCCGTGAATTGCAGCTGCAGAAATATCTGCTTTAATCATTTTTTTACAAAGATTATTCGCACCGTGTTTTGTTCTTGTAAAAACAAGAACTTGTCTCCAGTTTCCTTCTTTGATTAATTGAATTATAAGGTTTGATTTTTTATTCTTATCTACTTTGTAAACGTATTGAACAATAGCTTCAACTGTTGTGTTTTGAGGAGAAGTTTCTACTAGTGCAGGATCATTTAAAATTCCTTTTGCCAATCTTTTAATTTCTTTAGAAAAGGTTGCGGAAAAAAGCAGGTTTTGTCTTTTGCTTGGCAATAAGTTCATTATTTTATTAATGTCTCTTTGAAAGCCCATGTCTAACATTCTGTCAGCTTCGTCTAAAACTAAAATTTCTACATTTCGCAGGGATAATAATCGTTGATTTTCAAGATCTAATAATCGGCCAGGAGTAGCAATTAATATATCAATTCCATTTCTGATTTTAGAAACTTGAGGTTTTTGGTTTACTCCACCAAAAACAACAGAAGCTCTTAATTCGATGTATTTACTGTATTCTACTACATTATCATAAATTTGTGCTGCAAGTTCTCTGGTAGGAGTCAATATTAATGCCCTAATCTTTCTATGATTCGAATTTGGTTGTTTCGAAAGAATTTGTAGTAATGGGAGTGTGAAGCCAGCTGTTTTTCCAGTTCCTGTTTGAGCAGAAGCTAAAACATCTTTTCTTTTAAGAATTAATGGAATAGCTTTCTCTTGAATTGGGGAAGGGTCAGTATATCCTTTCTCGTTGACGGCTTTTAAAAGTGAAGGCATTAAGCCAAGTTCGTTAAATTTCATAGGCAATAAAGCATGTATTTTGCTTTTAATTTTGTTATTATCCTCAATAATCAATTAAGATTTTTAGATATATATATTTTGCAAACATAAAGTTTTCTGGTATAAATTTTGCTACATTAACCTTGAATTAAATTTATTAAATTTATAAAATGAAAAATTACATATTAATTTTATGTTTAGTATTAGTTAGCTCTTGCCAGTATGAAGATTATGACGATAGTAAGGTTATTGATTCTCCTTTAGCAACTTGTATTGATGGTTTTGCTAAAATTCCAGGTACTGACTATGAATATTCTTGTCTTAATTATGATTTAATGGGACGTATAACTCTTGAAGAAATGGATGCAGAGGCTGGAAATGATTGCTGGGGTTGGACCGATTCAACAACAGGAAGAGAATATGCAATCATGGGTGTAAATAATGGTACATCTTTTATAGATATTACTGATTCAACATCTCCAATATATCTTGGCAAACTTCCAACCGCTACAGTCGATAGTTCATGGAGAGACATGAAGGTTTACAATGATCATGTTTACATTGTTAGTGAGGCTGGTGATCACGGCCTTCAAGTATTTAATTTAGCTAATTTAAGAGGAATAGATTCAGAGCAAGTATTCTCTGCTGATTATACAGACAAATCTTTTGGACAGGCGCATAATATTGCCATTAATGAAGATAGTGGCTATGCGTACATAGCTGGTGCCAGAACAAAAGGAATTTATGCATTAAACTTATCAAACCCCTTAGCTCCAAAACTGGAGCTTGAAGGATCTCAATTTGGTTATAGTCATGATGCTCAAATAGTAAACTACAAAGGTCCTGACCAAGATTATTTTGGAAAAGAAATATATATTGGTAGTAACGAGAATAAAGTTGATATTGTTGATGTTACAGATAAATCAGAACCAAAACTTATCAGTACTTTTTTGTATGATCACCAATATACTCATCAAGCCTGGCTTACGGATGATCATAAATATGCTTTGCTTGGTGACGAGCTTGATGAAGTAGATTCAAACTATGAATTAAAAGCTGATGCTAAAACTCGAACTGTAATTATAGATTTAAGTGATTTAGACAAACCTGAACTGCATCATGATTATGAGGCAGAAACAAAGGCAATTGATCACAATGGATATGTTAAAGGCACTGAATTTTTTCTTGCAAGTTATACTGCAGGTCTTAGAGTTTTAGATATTTTAAATATTGATCAAAAAAGTATTTCTGAAATCGGTTTTTTCAATACTTTTATTGATCACAATGATTCTGGATTACCAAATTCAACAACTGTCAAAAGCCAAGATCCAGATGGAGACCATAGTGGAAAAAAAGGAAACAGTGAGGCTTTTAATGGAGCTTGGAGTGTGTATCCTTTTTTTAAAAGCGAGAACATAATTATTAGCGATATTAACTCAGGATTATTTATAGTAAAAAAACAGAATTAATTTAATTTTTGATAAATTTTCATTTTCTCTGTTTTAATGTTCCTTTTTTCTTTACGAAAAAAATATTAAAACATTTAATTTTTTAAGATAAAATTTATATATTTGCACGCATTTTAAAAGTAATAAAACATTATATCATATGGCTAAGGAAACATTTGATCGTTCAAAACCCCATTTAAACATAGGGACAATTGGACACGTAGATCACGGAAAAACTACCCTAACTGCTGCTATTACAAAAGTATTAGCTGACGCAGGATTATCAGAAGCAAAAAGTTTTGACCAAATTGACAACGCTCCTGAAGAAAAAGAAAGAGGGATAACAATTAACACATCTCACGTTGAGTACCAAACAGCAAATCGTCACTATGCGCACGTTGACTGTCCTGGTCACGCGGATTATGTGAAGAACATGGTAACTGGTGCCGCTCAAATGGATGGTGCAATTCTTGTAGTTGCAGCTTCAGACGGACCAATGCCACAAACAAGAGAACACATACTTTTAGGGAGACAAGTTGGTATTCCTAGAATGGTTGTTTTCTTAAACAAAGCTGACCAAGTTGATGATGAAGAATTATTAGAACTTGTTGAAATGGAAGTTAGAGATTTATTAAACTTCTATGAATATGATGGTGATAATGGACCAGTAATTTTAGGTTCTGCACTTGGAGCTCTTAATGGAGAACAAAAATGGGTTGATACTGTTATGCAATTAATGGAATCAGTTGATACTTGGATTGAATTACCTAAAAGAGAGGTTGATAAAGATTTCTTAATGCCAGTTGAAGATGTATTTTCTATTACAGGTAGAGGTACTGTTGCAACAGGTAGAATTGAAACTGGGGTAGCTAATACAGGTGATTCAGTTGATATTATTGGTATGGGTGCAGAGAAATTAACTTCTACTGTTACAGGTGTTGAAATGTTTAGAAAAATTTTAGACAGAGGTGAAGCTGGTGATAACGTTGGAATCTTATTAAGAGGTGTTGAGAAAACAGATATCTCAAGAGGAATGGTTATTTGTAAACCAGGTTCTGTTAAACCACATGCTAAATTTGAAGCTGAAGTATATATATTAAAGAAAGAAGAGGGTGGAAGACACACTCCATTTCATAATAACTATAGACCACAATTTTATGTAAGAACA
Organism: uncultured Flavobacteriaceae bacterium; assembly: GCA_949372825.1. GTDB lineage: Bacteria > Bacteroidota > Bacteroidia > Flavobacteriales > Flavobacteriaceae > MAG-121220-bin8. Next base: position 79,615 of record CASIBD010000004.1, read on the forward strand.
ACTGACGTAACTGGAAATATTGCTCTTCCTAAAGGTGTAGAAATGGTGATGCCAGGAGATAACTTAACTATTACTGTTGATCTTATTTCTCCTATCGCATGTAGCGTTGGATTAAGATTCGCTATTAGAGAAGGTGGTAGAACTGTTGGTGCTGGTCAGGTTACTAAAATTTTATAATACAATAATAATTAATCCGTAAAAGGTGTCTACATAAAGTGGATGCCTTTTGTGGCTAAAAATCTTTGGTGTTTAATCACACCTTTAATGGAGAGACGGGTTTAGCTCAGTTGGTAGAGCACTGGTCTCCAAAACCAGGTGTCGGGAGTTCGAGTCTCTCAACCCGTGCAAATTAAGAGTTATGAATATAGTTTCATATATAAAGGAGTCTTTTTCAGAGTTAAAGGAACATGTTTCATGGACTGCTCTACCCGAATTATCTAACCTTACAGTTGTAGTGCTTTTATTTTCAATAATTTTTGCTGCATTAATATGGGTTGCTGATAGTATTTTATCTCAAATTATTAAATTTTATTTTGATTTTATAAGTTAAATTATGTCTGAAGAAACTGTGGATTTAAAAAAGTGGTATGTTGTAAGGGCTGTTAGCGGTCAAGAAAACAAGATTCGTGATTATATGGATTCTGAAATCAATCGCTTAGGTTTTAATGATTTTGTTGAAGATATTTTAGTGCCAACTCAAAAAGTAGTACAGATAAGAAAAGGTAAAAAAATTAATAAAGAAAAAGTTTACTTTCCTGGTTACATTATGATTAAAGCTAATTTAACTGGAGAAATTCCTCATATCATAAAGGGTCTTCCAAATGTTATTGGTTTTTTAGGAGAAACAAAAGGTGGAGATCCAATACCTTTAAGAAAAGCTGAAGTTAATAGAATGTTAGGCAAAGTTGATGAATTATCTACTGAAAGCGAAAGCGTATCTATTCCATTTGAATTTGGAGAAAATATTAAAGTAATTGATGGACCTTTTAATGGTTTTAATGGAACTATTGAAAAGGTAAATCAAGAGAAAAGAAAGTTAGAAGTAATGGTGAAGATTTTCGGCAGAAAAACTCCACTGGAACTTTCCTATATGCAAGTTGAGAAAATATAAATGTTACATATAAATCATTTCTTAGATAGCTTCCAATTGTTTAAGAGATAATAAATATTAATAATGGCTAAAGAAATACACAAAGTACTAAAATTACAAATTAGAGGAGGTGCTGCTAATCCATCACCACCTGTTGGTCCTGCTTTAGGGGCGGCTGGTGTTAATATCATGGAATTTTGTAAGCAATTTAACTCAAGAACTCAAGATAAACCTGGAAAAATTTTACCTGTAGCGATTACAGTTTTTAAAGATAAATCTTTTGAATTTGTTGTTAAAACTCCACCAGCAGCCGTTCAGCTTTTGGAAGCAGCTAAAATTAAAAAGGGATCGGGAGAACCAAATCGTAGTAAAGTTGCTACTGTCTCTTGGGATCAAGTTAAAGCAATTTCTGAAGATAAAATGGTTGACTTAAATGCTTTCACTGTTGAATCTGCTATGAAAATGATAGCTGGTACAGCAAGATCAATGGGTATTAAAGTCAAAGGCCAAGCTCCTTTTTAATTTTTTAACAAAATAAGATTATGACAAAAATTACAAAAAAACGTAAAGACGCGCTTTCTAAATATGATACTTCAAAAATATATTCCTTAGAAGAAGCTTCTTCTGTAATAAAAGAAATTTCTAATGTTAATTTTGATTCATCAATTGATTTAGCAGTTAGACTAGGTGTAGATCCTAGAAAAGCTGATCAAAACGTTAGAGGAATTGTTACTCTTCCAAACGGTACGGGAAAAGATGTTAAGGTTTTAGCTTTAGTTACACCCGATAAGGAGAAAGAAGCTTTAGACGCTGGCGCTGATTTTGTTGGTTTAGATGAATACCTTCAAAAAATTAAAGACGGTTGGACTAACGTAGATGTGATTATTACAATGCCTAGTGTTATGGGTAAATTAGGTCCTTTGGGAAGAATATTAGGTCCTAGAGGTTTAATGCCAAATCCAAAAACAGGTACTGTAACTATGGATATTGCCAAAGCAGTTAACGATGTTAAATCAGGTAAAATTGATTTTAAAGTTGACAAAACTGGTATAATTCATGCATCAATTGGTAAAACTTCATTTGATGCTGACAAAATCCACGGAAATTCTCTTGAGCTGCTTCAAAATATAGTTAAACTTAAGCCAAGTTCTTCCAAAGGAACTTACGTTAAAAGTATTTCTATGTCTAGTACTATGAGTCCAGGAATTAATATTGATACTAATATTGAGTAAAAATAAAATAAAATGACAAGAGAAGAAAAATCTAAGGTAATAAAAAGGTTGACTGCTGAATTAGCAGAAAACACCCACGTTTACATGACAGATGTTTCCGGTCTAAATGCTAGCGATACAAGCAAGTTAAGAAGAGCATGTTTCAAAGCAGGTATAAAACTTTCAGTTGTTAAGAATACTTTGCTTTCTAAAGCGATGGAATCTTCTGAAAGAGACTTTGGTGATCTTAATGAAGTATTGGTTGGTAATACAGCTTTAATGTATTCAGAAGTGGGGAATACGCCTGCTAAATTGATAAAACAATTTAGAAAAAAATCTGAAAAACCTCTTCTTAAAGGAGCTTCAATTGAAGATTCTATTTATTTAGGTGATGATCAGGTTGAATTTTTAGCTAATATTAAGTCTAAAGAAGAGTTAATTGGAGAAGTAATTACAATATTACAATCACCAGCTAAAAATGTTATATCCGCTTTACAATCTAGTGGATCTATATTATCGGGAGTATTAAAAACACTTTCAGAAAAAAACGAAAATTAATAATAACAATAATAAATATTTAAAAAATGGCAGATTTAAAAGATTTTGCAGAACAATTAGTTAACCTTACAGTAAAAGAAGTTAATGAGTTAGCTGACATTCTAAAAGACGAATACGGAATTGAACCAGCAGCAGCAGCAGTAGCTGTAGCAGGTCCAGCAGCAGGTGGAGACGCTGAAGCAGCTGAAGAAAAAACAGAATTTAATGTTGTTTTAAACGCAGCAGGTGGTTCAAAACTAGCTGTTGTTAAGCTTGTTAAAGAATTAACTGGTTTAGGTTTAAAAGAAGCTAAAGAATTAGTTGACAATGCACCAAGTAATATTAAAGAAGCAGTTTCAAAAGATGAAGCTGAAGGCTTTAAAAAATCACTTGAAGAAGCTGGTGCTGAAGTTGAATTAAAATAATTAATTCAACTTTAGTTTAAGTTTTGAGCTTTGGACTTAGTCCATTGCACTATTTTTTTATGTTCTTTAACCTAAATTGTTTTAAATGTATAGTACTATTAATAGATTAAATTTTGCATCAGCTACAGATATTCCTGATTATCCTGATTTTCTTGAAATTCAAGTAAAATCTTTTGGAGATTTTTTTCAACTTGAGACAAAATCTGATGAAAGAACCGATGAAGGTCTTTTTAATACTTTTAAAGAAAACTTTCCTATTTCAGATTCTAGAAATCAATTTGTATTAGAGTTTTTAGATTATTTTGTAGATCCTCCAAGATATTCAATACAAGAGTGTATTGAACGAGGATTAACTCATAGTGTTCCTTTAAAAGCGAGGTTGAAACTTTATTGTACTGACGAAGAGCACGAAGATTTCGAAACTATAGTTCAGGATGTCTATTTAGGTGTAATACCATACATGACACCTAGCGGGACTTTTATAATAAATGGTGCTGAGAGAGTAGTTGTATCTCAATTACATAGATCTCCCGGTGTATTTTTTGGTCAATCTTTTCATGCTAATGGAACCAAGTTATACTCTGCAAGAGTTATTCCGTTTAAAGGATCATGGATTGAATTTGCTACTGACATTAATAGTGTGATGTATGCTTATATCGATAGAAAGAAAAAATTACCTGTAACTACTCTTTTAAGAGCAATTGGTTTTGAAAGAGATAAAGACATTTTAGAAATTTTTGATTTAGCTGAAGAAATTAAAGTATCTAAATCAGGGCTAAAAAAGTGTTTAGGAAGAAAGTTAGCTGCTAGAGTTTTAAACTCATGGTTTGAAGATTTTGTTGATGAAGACACTGGAGAAGTTGTTTCTATTGAAAGAAATGAAATTATTTTAGATAGAGAAACAATAATTGATAAAGAAAATATTGAAGAGATTTTAGCTACAAATACTCAAACAATATTATTACACAAAGTAGATGGTCAACTTTCTGACTATGCAATTATTCATAATACTCTTCAGAAAGATCCTACTAATTCTGAAAAAGAAGCCGTAGAGCATATCTATAGACAGCTAAGAAATGCTGAGCCGCCAGATGAGGAAACTGCAAGAGGGATAATTGATAAATTATTTTTCTCTGATCAAAGATATAATTTGGGTGAGGTAGGTAGATATAGAATGAATAAAAAATTAGGTCTTGATATTGACATGGAGATGCTAGTTTTAACAAAAGAGGATATTATTACTATCATTAAATATCTAATTGAATTAATTAATTCTAAAGCTGAAATTGATGATATTGATCACCTTTCTAACAGAAGAGTTAGAACAGTTGGTGAACAGTTGTCTTCTCAATTTGGTGTTGGTCTTTCAAGAATGGCAAGAACTATTAGGGAAAGAATGAACGTTAGAGATAATGAAGTTTTCACACCTATTGATTTAATAAATGCTAAAACTTTATCATCTGTAATTAATTCTTTTTTTGGAACGAACCAGTTATCTCAGTTCATGGACCAAACTAATCCATTAGCTGAAATTACACATAAAAGAAGACTATCTGCATTAGGTCCCGGAGGTCTATCTAGAGAAAGAGCAGGATTTGAAGTAAGAGATGTTCATTATACACACTATGGAAGGTTATGTCCAATTGAAACACCTGAAGGTCCCAATATTGGTTTAATATCTTCATTAGGTGTTTTTGCTAAAGTTAATGACCTTGGTTTCATTGAAACACCTTATAGAAAAGTTGAAAATGGAGTAGTAGATTTAAAAAATCATAGATATTTAAGCGCTGAAGAAGAGGAAGGCATGTTAATTGCTCAAGCAAATATTCCAAAAGATAAGGATGGTAAAATTCTTTCTGAAAAGGTTATTGCTAGACAAGAAGCAGATTATCCTGTTATCGATCCTTCTGAAGTTAATTATACTGATGTTGCGCCTAACCAAATCGCGTCTATTTCAGCCTCACTTATTCCTTTCTTGGAACATGATGATGCTAACAGAGCACTTATGGGATCAAACATGATGAGACAATCTGTTCCTTTACTAATACCAGAATCTCCTATTGTTGGTACTGGACTAGAAAGACAAGTTGCTTCTGATTCAAGAGTATTAATAAATGCCGATTTTGATGGGAAAGTTACTTATGTAGATTCTCAAAAAATAACTATTAAGTACAGCCTTACTGAAGAACAAAAGATCACAAGTTTTGACTTAGATGAAAAAACATATTCATTAGTTAAATTTAGAAAGACTAATCAAGGGACTTGTATTAATTTAAAACCTATTGTTGTTAAAGGAGATAAAGTTAAAAAAGGTCAGGTTTTATGTGAAGGTTATGCAACTCAAAATGGAGAATTAGCACTTGGTAGAAATTTAAAAGTTGCTTTCATGCCATGGAAGGGATATAATTTTGAAGACGCTATTGTGATTTCAGAAAAAGTTGTTAGAGATGATGTTTTCACATCATTACATATTGACGAATATTCTATCGATGTGAGAGATACTAAGTTAGGAATGGAAGAACTTACTAATGATATTCCAAATGTAAGTGAAGAAGCTACATCTGATTTAGATGAAAATGGAATGATTAGAGTTGGTGCTGAAGTTAAGCCTGGCGATATTTTGATTGGAAAAATCACTCCAAAAGGTGAATCAGATCCAACTCCTGAAGAAAAATTATTAAGAGCTATTTTTGGAGATAAAGCAGGAGATGTAAAAGATGCTTCTTTAAAAGCACCTCCATCATTAAATGGTGTTGTTGTAAACAAAAAATTATTTACAAGACCAGTAAAAGATAAGAGAACAAGATCTGAAGATAAAGATCTTTTGATTGAATTAGGAAAAGCATATGATCTAAAATTTGAAGACCTTAAGAAATCATTAATAGAGAAACTTTATAATATTTTAAGTGGAAAAACTTGTCAAGGTATATTTAATGATTTAGAAGAAGAAGTTTTGCCAAAGGGTAAAAAATATTCTTTAAAAATGCTAAATCAGGTTGAAGAATATACTCACTTAGTATCAGGTTCATGGACAGTAGACAAAAAAGTTAATTCTTTAGTATTAACTCTTTTACATAATTACAAAATTAAGGAAAATGATCTTCAAGGAATGCTTAGAAGAGAGAAATTTACTATTTCTGTAGGTGACGAACTTCCTCCAGGAATTTTAAAATTAGCAAAAGTATACATAGCTAAAAAGAGAAAACTAAAAGTTGGAGATAAAATGGCTGGAAGACACGGTAATAAAGGTATTGTTGCCAGAATTGTTAGACAAGAAGATATGCCATTCTTAGAAGACGGAACACCTGTTGACATTGTACTTAATCCACTTGGTGTACCCTCAAGAATGAATATTGGTCAAATTTATGAAACTGTTTTAGGTTGGGCTGGTCAAAAATTAGGTAGAAAATTTTCTACTCCAATTTTTGATGGTGCTACTTTAGATCAAATAAATGAACTGACTGAAGAAGCTGGCGTTCCAAAATTTGGACACACTTACTTGTACGATGGTGGAACTGGTAAAAGGTTTGATCAACCAGCAACTGTTGGTGTTATTTATATGCTTAAGCTAGGTCATATGGTGGATGATAAAATGCACTCAAGATCTATTGGACCATATTCTTTAATTACTCAACAACCACTTGGTGGTAAGGCTCAATTTGGAGGTCAAAGATTTGGAGAAATGGAAGTTTGGGCACTAGAAGCATATGGAGCTTCAAGCACTTTACAAGAAATTTTAACAATCAAATCTGATGATGTTCAAGGTAGAGCAAAAGCATATGAAGCAATTGTAAAAGGCGATACTATGCCTGATCCTGGACTTCCAGAATCATTTAACGTATTGATGCATGAACTTAAAGGTCTAGGATTAGATATTAGATTAGAAGAATAATAAAATAAAAACTCATTATGTCTAGAAAAATTGAAATTAATAAATCTCAAAAATTCTCTAAAATATCAATTGGATTAGCATCTCCTGAAGTTATATTAGGTAACTCAAGAGGTGAAATTCTTAAACCAGAAACTATTAATTACAGAACTCATAAACCTGAAAGAGACGGGTTGTTTTGTGAAAGAATTTTTGGTCCTGTAAAAGATTTCGAATGTGCATGTGGAAAATATAAAAGAATAAGATACAAGGGTATTATTTGTGATAGATGTGGAGTTGAAGTAACTGAGAAAAAGGTGCGAAGAGATAGAGTAGGTCATATTGATTTAGTTGTTCCAGTTGCACATATATGGTATTTTAGATCTTTACCAAATAAAATAGGTTATTTACTAGGTCTTCCTTCGAAGAAATTGGATATGATTATTTATTATGAAAGATATGTAGTTATTCAACCAGGTCTTGCTGTAAATGCAGAAGGTGAGTCTGTAAATAAAATGGATTATTTAACGGAAGAAGAGTATATTACTATTACTGATAATCTTCCGGCTGAAAATCAATTTCTGGATGATGAGGACCCTAATAAATTTATTGCTAAAATGGGTGCCGAATGTTTAATTGAACTACTTTCTAGAATAGATCTTGACGAATTGTCTTATGAGTTAAGACATAAAGCTAATACTGAGACTTCTAAACAAAGAAAAATGGAAGCCCTTAAAAGGCTTCAAGTTGTTGAATCTTTTAAAGAATCGAATTTAAATAGAGAGAACAAACCAGAGTGGATGATTTTAAAGGCAATTCCTGTTATTCCACCAGAGCTAAGACCTTTAGTCCCTTTAGACGGAGGAAGGTTTGCAACTTCTGATTTAAATGATTTATATAGAAGAGTAATTATAAGAAATAATAGATTAAAAAGATTAGTTGAAATAAAGGCTCCTGAAGTTATTTTAAGAAATGAAAAAAGAATGCTGCAAGAGTCCGTAGATTCACTTTTTGATAACACCAGAAAATCTTCAGCTGTAAAAACTGATGCAAATAGACCTTTAAAATCACTCTCTGATTCTCTTAAAGGAAAACAAGGTAGATTTCGTCAAAATCTTTTAGGAAAAAGAGTAGATTATTCTGCTAGATCAGTTATTGTTGGTGGACCAGAGTTAAAACTATTTCAATGTGGTTTGCCTAAAAACATGGCAGCTGAACTTTACAAACCTTTTATTATTAGAAAATTAATTGAAAGAGGAATTGTTAAAACTGTTAAGTCTGCTAAAAAAATTATAGATAGAAGAGAACCTTTAGTTTGGGATATTTTGGAAAATGTTCTTAAGGGACATCCTGTTCTTTTAAACAGAGCTCCAACATTACACAGATTAGGAATTCAAGCTTTTCAGCCTATATTAATTGAAGGTAAAGCTATTCAAGTTCATCCATTAGTGTGTACCGCTTTTAATGCTGATTTTGATGGTGACCAAATGGCAGTTCATCTTCCTTTAGGTCCAGAGGCTATTTTAGAATCTCAATTATTAATGTTGGCTTCTCATAATATTTTGAATCCTGCTAATGGATCTCCAATAACTGTACCTTCTCAAGATATGGTATTGGGATTATATTACATGACAAAATTATTAAAGTCAACAAAAGATCATAAAGTTAAAGGTGAAGGATTAACATTTTACTCTGCAGAGGAAGTAAACATTGCATACAATGAAGAAAGAGTAGAATTAAATGCAATGATAAAAATTAGAGCTAAAGACTTTGATAAATCTGGAGAATTGGTTTTTAGAATTATTGAAACAACTGTTGGTAGAGTTTTGTTTAATAAAGTTGTTCCGGAAAAAGCTGGATTTATTAATGAAGTATTAACTAAAAAATCTTTAAGAGATATTATTGGTAATATTTTAAAATTAACAAGTGTTCCTGAAACTGCTGAATTCTTAGATAAGATTAAGTCTATGGGATTCTCATTTGCTTTTGAAGGAGGTTTATCTTTTAGTTTAGGTGATATTATGATCCCACCTGAAAAACATGAAATGATAGCTAAGGCTAATGTTGAAGTTGATGGTATAATTTCTAATTATAACATGGGATTAATCACAAACAATGAACGTTATAACCAGGTTATTGATGTTTGGACTTCTGCAAATGCTACATTGACTGAGCTTGCCATGAAAAGGATTAGCGAAGATAAGCAAGGGTTTAACTCAGTGTTTATGATGTTAGATTCAGGAGCGAGAGGGTCAAAAGAACAAATACGTCAGCTTACAGGAATGCGTGGATTAATGGCGAAGCCTAAAAAAGCTAGTGCAAGTGGAGGAGAAATTATTGAAAACCCGATTTTATCAAACTTTAAAGAAGGTTTATCTATTTTAGAATATTTTATATCTACTCACGGGGCTAGAAAAGGTTTAGCAGATACAGCTTTAAAAACAGCAGATGCAGGTTATTTAACTAGAAGATTAGTTGATGTAGCTCAAGATGTTATTGTTAATTATGTTGACTGTAATACTTTGAGAGGTGTTTCTGTTGAAGCGCTTAAGAAAAATGAAGAGATTGTTGAGACTCTTGGAGAAAGAATCTTAGGTAGAGTTTCGTTACATGATGTATATAACCCATTAAGCAATGAAATTATTGTTAGTGCCGGTGAAGAAATTTCTGAAGATAAAGTGAAACTAATAGAATCTTCTCCAATCGATAAAGTTGAAGTTAGATCTCCTTTATCATGTGAATCTCCAAAAGGAGTATGTTCAAAATGTTATGGAAGAAATTTAGCTACCGGAAAAATGGTTCAAAATGGTGAAGCTGTAGGGGTTGTTGCTGCTCAATCAATTGGTGAGCCTGGTACTCAGTTAACTCTTAGAACTTTCCACGTTGGTGGTATTGCTGGAAATGTTTCTGAAGAAAATAATTTATCAGTAAGATTTGATGGAGTTGCCGAAATTGAAGATTTAAAAGTTGTTAAGTCCAAAGATGCGGATGGTAAAAATATTAATACAGTAATTTCTAGAACTTGTGAAATAAAAGTTTTAGACAAAAAATCTGGTATAGTATTTAGCACGAATATTATTCCTTACGGTTCATCTCTTCTTGTAAAAGATGGTCAAGCATTAAAAAAAGGTGACATAATATGTCAATGGGATCCTTACAATGGGGTTATCGTTTCTGAATTTGGTGGTAAAATTGAATATGAAAATATTGATCAAGGAATTACTTATCAAGTTGAAATTGATGAACAAACTGGTTTTAAAGAAAAAGTTATTTCTGAATCTAGAAATAAAAAAGTAGTTCCTACATTGCTAATTAACGATAGTAAAGGAAATAATGTTAGAACTTACAATTTACCAGTTGGAGCTCACTTGATGGTTGATGATGGTGATAAAGTTGAAGCAGGTAAAATTTTAGTTAAAATTCCTAGGAAATCTGCTAAGTCTGGTGATATTACAGGAGGTTTACCAAGAGTTACTGAACTTTTTGAAGCTAGAAATCCTTCTAATCCTGCTGTAGTAAGTGAGATTGATGGGGTTGTTAGTTTTGGTAAAATTAAAAGAGGAAATAGAGAGATTATTATTGAATCTAAAACTGGCGATGTTAAGAAATATCTAGTTAAACTTTCTAACCAAATTTTAGTTCAAGAAAATGATTTTGTTAAAGCTGGAATGCCACTTTCTGATGGCGCAATTACTCCAAATGATATTCTAAATATTAAAGGACCTGCAGCTGTGCAACAATATTTGGTTAATGAAGTTCAGGAAGTATATAGATTACAAGGTGTTAAGATCAATGATAAGCATTTTGAAGTCTTGGTAAGACAAATGATGCAAAAAGTCAAAATTCAAGATTCTGGTGATACAACCTTCCTTGAGGGTCAACTTATCCATAAAAATGAATTTATAGCAGAAAACGATAATTTATTTAACAAAAAAATTATTGAATCTGTTGGTTCATCTGAGAACTTTAAAGAAGGTCAAGTTATTAGTGCAAGAGATTTAAGAGACGAGAACTCTTTATTAAAAAGAGAAGATAAAGATTTAGTGATGGCTAGAGATGCTGTTAATGCTACAGCTACTCCAATTCTTCAAGGAATAACAAGAGCTTCTCTTCAAACTAAGTCATTTATCTCAGCTGCATCATTCCAAGAAACTACTAAGGTTCTAAATGAGGCTGCTGTTAACGGTAAAGTCGATCATTTAAGAGGACTTAAAGAAAACGTTATAGTTGGTCATAAGATACCTGCTGGTACTGGAAATAGAAAGTTTAATGACGTGATTGTTGGTTATGTAGATGAGTATGAAGAATTACTAGCTAAAAAGAATCTAACTTTTAATGAAGAAATCTAATACTAAAGAAAATGGATTAAACCTTGAGCTTGATGAAAATCTTGCTCAGGGTACCTATTCTAACTTAGCATTGATTAATCATTCTGTTTCTGAATTCGTTGTAGATTTTGTGAATGTTATGCCTGGTGTTCCTAAGGCTAAAGTTAAATCTAGAATTATTTTAACTCCACAGCATGCTAAAAGATTTTCTAAAGCATTAAATGATAATATTTCAAAATTTGAGAGTTCAAATGGTGTGATAAAGGAATACGAAAATCAAAAGCCAATTCAATTAAATTTTGGTCCTACTGGAGAAGCTTAACTAGAATTCTGATTTATAGTGAAATTTTAATGTAGGATATTTTTGTTTTGTCATTTCTAAAGAAAATGATGAATCTGACAAGAATACTAATTGTTGATTTTTGTCTTTGGCTATAAACTTACTTTTTAATTTTTTAAAATCAATAAACTCTTTATTTTTTTTAGAATCTGTTTCTACCCAACAAGCTTTAAAGATATTTAAGTTCTCATATGAGCATTTAGCTCCGTATTCATGTTCAAGTCTATATTGAATAACCTCAAATTGCAATGCTCCAACAGTTCCAATTATTTTTCTTCCATTCATCTCTAAAATAAATAATTGAGCAACTCCTTCATCCATTAACTGATCAATACCTTTCGCTAATTGTTTAGATTTCATTGGATCTAAATTATTTATATATCTAAAATGCTCAGGTGAAAAACTAGGAATTCCCTTAAACATTACCTTTTCACCTTCAGAAAAAGAATCTCCAATTTTAAAATTTCCAGAATCATGAACTCCTACTATATCACCTGGATACGATTCATCTACAATTTCTTTTTTTTCCGCAAAAAAAGCATTGGGACTACTAAATTTGAATTTTTTATCTAATCTCACATGATGATAAGGCGTGTTTCTTTTGAATTTTCCGGAAACAATTTTAATAAAAGCCAATCTATCTCTGTGCTTTGGGTCCATGTTTGCATGAATTTTAAATACAAATCCCGAAAACTTATCTTCAGAAGGTTTGATAATCCTTTCATCACTAATTTTATCCATTGGAGCTGGAGCAATTGAAATGAAACAATTTAATAACTCCTTAACACCAAAATTATTTAAAGCTGATCCAAAAAACACAGGTTGTTGTTTACACTTTAAATAATCTTCTTTTGAAAAATCCGGATATACTTCGTTTATTATTTCAACTTCTTCAATCAGTTTTTTAGCTGCAGTTTTTCCAATTAAGTCGTTTAATACAGGGTCTTTTATCTCGTTAATTTTTATTGAATTTGCAATCTTTTGCTTATTTTCTTCTTCAAATAACATAAGATTTTTTTCCCAAAGATTATATATTCCTTGAAAATCATAGCCCATTCCAATTGGAAAACTTAATGGGCATACCTTGAAGTTTAATTTTTTTTCTAATTCATCTAATAAATCGAATCCATCTTTTCCTTCTCTATCCAATTTATTTATAAAAACTATAACAGGAATTTCTCTCATTCTACATACTTCAACTAATTTTTCTGTTTGCTCTTCAACTCCTTTCGCTACATCAATTACAACAATAACACTATCTACTGCAGTTAAAGTTCTAAATGTATCTTCAGCGAAATCTTTATGTCCAGGTGTATCTAGAATATTAATCTTTATTCCTTTATAGTTAAATGCCAAAACAGAGGTTGATACAGAAATCCCTCTCTGCTTTTCAATCTCCATGAAATCACTAGTGGCTGATTTTTTTATTTTATGAGATTTGACTGCTCCAGCTTCTTGTATAGCACCACCAAATAACAAAAGTTTTTCTGTTAATGTTGTTTTTCCTGCATCTGGATGAGATATAATACCAAAAGTTCTTCTTCTTGCTATTTCCTCTATAAAATTCATAAAATAATTTGATTCAAAAATACTATAGTTTTTTAAATAAAGTATTGGTAATTTTTTAAAATTTGTAACTTTAAGAAATGAATAAAGAAATGGTTATTCTTGTAGATGAGAATGACAACGAATTAGGTTTGATGGAAAAAATGGAAGCCCATCAAAAAGGTTTATTGCATAGAGCATTTTCTGTTTTTTTATTAAATGATTCTAATCAATTATTATTGCAAAAAAGAGCTTTAGACAAGTATCATTCACCTGGTTTATGGACTAATACTTGTTGTAGCCATCCAAGGAAAAACGAAAAAGTTATAGATGCTGCAAACAGAAGACTGTTTGAAGAAATGGGAATAAAAAGTGAATTAAAACCTTTCACTTCTTTCGTTTACAAAGCAGAATTTGATAATGGTTTAATTGAGCATGAGTTCGATCATGTAATTGTTGGAAGTTTCGTAGGACAACCAATGATAAATCAGCTTGAAGTTTGTGATTGGAAATGGGAAAATTTAGATTTACTTAAAATAGATTTAAATACTAACCCCAATGATTATACAGAATGGTTTAAAATAATTTTTTTGAAATTTTATAAAAAATATAATAAATGAAAGTAACAGTAAGTAGAAAAGCACACTTTAATGCAGCTCATAGATTATTTGTTGAAAATTGGTCTGATGAAAAAAATCATAATCTATTTGGAAAGTGTAGTAACCCAAATTTTCACGGTCATAATTATGATTTAATTGTTGATGTCACAGGAGATGTCGATCAAGTAACAGGCGTAGTTATAGACCTTAAAGAATTAAAGGATATTATTAAAAATGATGTTGAAGAATTACTAGATCACAAAAATTTAAATTTGGATGTTTTATATTTTAAAAAAGTAATACCAACAGCAGAAAATATTTGTATTTTTATATGGAATATTTTAAGAGATAAAATATCAAAGGATAATGAATTATCAGTTACCCTTTATGAAACACCTAGAAATTTTGTAAAATATTCTGGGAATTAAACTATAATTATGGCAAGTGTAAAAAATTTAAAAAAAGATTTAAATAATATTATTGGTGAAATAATACAAAACATTAATCTTTGGCAATTAGAAAATTCAGATGCAGATTTGAAAAAAAGTGAAAAATTAATTGATGAATGTTTTGATGCTTTTGATAGTGTAATTAAAAAAATTCATCAGAAAAATATCACTGATAATAATAAACATTTTAAAAAAATAAGTTTTGAACTTACTGATATTGCATCAGAACTAGTAAAAAAATTTAACAAGCTTTAGCTTATTTGTTTTTTACAATATCACTAAATATTTTCCCATACTTAGATTCTAGGACTTGTTTACTCATTGAGTTTTTAATAGTATCTAAAACTATTTTACCTGATTCAGAGAATTCATTTATTGCTATTAATGGAGAAATAAAGCTATTTCCATTACTTACAGTGTAATTTAAGTTATACAAATACTGTCTTTTGTTTAGTGATTTTATTTGGTTTTGTACTTTAATTAAACTGTCGTTCAATTCAGTTTTAGTTAGATTAAAAGATAATTGAATTAAATCAAGTTTTTGATTATTGAATTTTTTTATAACGCTAAGGTAATCTCTGTATATAGAATCACTTGATGACCCACTTATTTTAAAATCTGAATTAAATTTTTCTAATGATGTATCAATATTAATTTCCCCTTTTTCTCCAAAAAATTCAATTCTATTCTCAATATTAGAGACATCTAGGTTTAAATAAAATAGTTCAGGAGAATCAATATTATATTTTAATATTATTGATTCATTTTTTTTTACAAAAATTGAATCAACATTTATTAAAGCTGAATCAGAAATCTTTTGTAAATAAACATTTCCTTTTTTAAAATTTTCGACTTTCACTTTAACTGTCATATTATTTTTATTGTTTTCACAATTAGTTAAAATGAATAGAAATGATATTATAAGTAATTTTTTCAAAATGAAATAGTTTTATTTTTCAAGAATACAAAAAAATAACTAAACAGCAGGTTTTAATTTTCTATTCATCCAAGCCCAATAAATAAGAACAAATTGGAATAGTGATCTAATAACAAGTAGTGGGGTATTGTATCCAAAGCTATTTTCAGGAAACAGCATGTTTATATGAACTGACATAAATAATATTAATATTAATATTATTCCTGTTAATGAAATATTTCTAAACCTATCAAATAAAACTCCAACTCCAAATCCAATTTCAAGAACTCCAGAAAACAATATTAATTCCCAATGAAAGGGAAGGAAATCTGGCATTATTGGTAAATAAGATTCAGTAAAAGAAAAATGAAAAACTCCATTAATTATATAAAAAAAACTTAATAGATATAAATTTATTTTTTTCATTATTTGTGAGTTAATATTTGTTTAAAATTAACTCAATTACAACACCAAAACATATTCCTAGTGGAAGACATATTCCTATATTTTCAGTCACAGCTCCTGTAATAATTCCAATCATAAGAAAAATCCCTAACCATAATCCTTTTTGAAGTTTTATCTTGTTCAGGACAACCATCTCTTTTTTGGTTATTTTTTTCATGATTTTATCTTAAGTTTTTGTTGTTATGTTATTTTATCAAATCTAGACTTCTGTTTATAAATGATGTAAGTTCTTCACCTTTTAAAAGGTTTTGAGAAAGTTTTGCCAAATCTAATGATTGATTAATTAACCTTTCTTTTTTTGCTTTTCCTTTAGATTTTAATATTTCAGAACATATAGGATTATTAACATTAATGTTCAAATTATACATTTCTGGCATATTACCAAACATTCCATTTCCGCCACTTTGCTGCATTTCTTTCATTCTCCTCATAAATTCTGGTACAGTGATCACAAAAGGCGGAGAACTGCTTTCAATGGCTTCAATCTGAACCGTGTATTTTTCTTTTGGAACTACTTCTTCAATTATTGTTTTTAATTTTTCTTTTTCTTTATCGTCAAGCTTAGAAACTTCTTTTTCATCCTTTTTAATTAATTTATCAATAACATCAGAATCAACTCTTGTGAAATTTAATTTTTCATTTGAAGTTTCTATTTTTTGAATTAAATGACTAATTATAGGAGAATCTAATAAAAGGACTTCATAACCTTTAGCTTTAGCTGACTCAACATATGAATGTTGTTCATTAACGTTTGAAGTGTATAGAATTACAAGGTTACCGTCTTTGTCAGTTTGTGTTTTAGATATTTTATCTTTTAATTCATCAAAAGTAAAATAATCGTTATTTACAGTTGGATAAAGAGCAAATTTTTGTGCTTTTTCAAAAAACTTGTCTTCACTTAACATTCCGTATTCAATTACAACCTTAATGTCGTTCCATTTTTCCTCAAATCCTTTTCTATCTTTTTTATATAATGAGCTTAATTTATCAGCAACTTTTCTAGTAATATAATTACTGATTTTTTTAACTGCACCATCAGCTTGAAGATAACTTCTAGACACGTTTAGGGGTATGTCTGGAGAATCTATAACTCCCCTGAGTAATGTTAGAAATTCGGGTACAATTCCTTCAACATTATCAGTTACAAAAACTTGATTTTGATAAAGTTGAATTTTATCTTTTTGCATGTTTATGTCGTTTGAAATTTTAGGAAAATATAAAATTCCAGTAAGGTTAAAAGGATAATCTACATTTAAATGAATGTTGAATAATGGTTCTTCAAACTGCATTGGATATAATTCTCTGTAAAAATCTTTATAAGATTGATCATCTAAGTCTGCAGGTGTTTTAGTCCATGCAGGATTAGGGTTGTTAATAATATCATCTACAACTTCTTTTACTTCTTTTTGATCATCTCCCTCTCCAACCTTGTTTGTAATTTCTTTAGTACCAAATTTAATTGGTACAGGCATGAATTTATTATATTTTGTTAAGAGTGTTTTGATTCTGCTTTCTTCTAAAAACTCTTTTGAATCTTTATCTATATGTAAAATTATTTCAGACCCTCTTTCTTTTTTATCACTCTTTTTAAGAGTATACTCAGGAGAACCATCACAAATCCAATGAGCTGCAGGTTTGTCTTGATAAGATTTAGTAATGATTTCAACCTTTTCTGCAACCATGAAAGCTGAATAAAAACCTAAACCAAAATGGCCAATTATTCCACTGTCTTTTGCACTATCCTTGTATTTATCTAAAAATTCTTCAGCTCCAGAAAAAGCAACTTGATTGATATATCTTTTAACTTCATCAGAAGACATTCCGAGACCTTGATCAATAATATGTAATTTTTTTCCTTTTTTATCAATTTTAATTTCAATAAATGGATTTCCAATATCTATTTTGTTTTCTCCAATACTACTCAGATGTTTTAGTTTTAAAGTTGCATCTGTCGCATTAGAAATGAGTTCTCTTAAAAATATTTCGTGATCACTATATAAGAACTTTTTTATAAGTGGAAAAATGTTTTCAACTGAAACGTTAATTTTACCTTTAGACATAATATATAATTTTTTATAACTGTAAGATCAAATGATATACCAAACAATCTTGAATGACAAATTGACATTAATTCGTGTTTAATTAATACAATTCTCTATATTTAAGATAGAATCTCAATTCTTAATCATGTATAATTCAAAAATTAGCGGTCTTGGTTATTATGTTCCTGATAATATAGTAACTAACAATGATTTGTCAAAAATAATAGACACTACAGATGAATGGATTCAAGAAAGAACAGGGATTCAAGAAAGACGTTGGATTGATCCCAAAACTGATGATAATACGTCTACAATGGCTGTAAAAGCTTCAAAAATAGCAATTGAGAGGTCCGGTTTGAAGAAAAATGATATCGATTTTATCATATTTGCTACATTAAGTCCAGACATGTATTTTCCAGGAGGAGGAGTTCGTGTTCAGGACATGCTAGATATGCCTACAATTGGTGCTTTAGATGTTCGTAATCAATGTTCTGGTTTTATCTACGCAATTTCTGTTGCAGATCAGTTCATAAAAACGGGTATGTATAAGAATATTTTAGTTATAGGATCTGAAAATCATTCTGGAGCACTGGATAAGACTACAAGAGGAAGAGGGATTACTGTTATTTTTGGTGACGGAGCAGGTGCTGCAATTTTATCCAGAAGTGAAGTAAAAGGAAAAGGAATATTATCTTCTCATCTTTATTCTGAGGGTAAACATGCTAGAGAATTAATGATGGATGGTCCTCATACAGGGAGATGGGTTCCTGAAATATTAGCTGAAAATGATCCCGACGATCTATCGTTTTATCCATATATGAATGGACAATTTGTTTTTAAAAATGCAGTGACTCGTTTTTCTGAAGCTATAGTAGATGGTTTAGAAGCCAATAATTTGAAGAGTGAAAATATTGATTTGTTAATTCCCCATCAAGCTAATTTAAGAATTTCTCAATTTGTTCAGCGTAGATTTAAACTTTCAGATGATCAGGTTTATAACAATATAATGCGTTATGGCAATACAACTGCTGCTTCAGTTATAATTGCTCTTACAGAAGCTTGGGAACAAGGTAAAATAAAGGATAATGATTTGGTAGTTCTTGCTGCTTTTGGAGCAGGATTCACTTGGGGGTCTGTTATTATACGATGGTAAAAAAAACTTTAGTACTAGGTGCTTCTTTAAATCCTGATCGCTATTCAAATATGGCAGTAAAAAGACTGCTTTTAAACAATATTAATGTTAAAGCTATTGGTTCAAAAACTGGAACTATTGACAAAGTTTTAATAGAAAAAGATTTTATTAATTTCAATAATATTCATACTGTCACATTATATTTAAATAGTGTAAGACAAAGAGATTATTATGATTATATCATCTCTTTAAATCCTAAAAGAGTGATTTTTAATCCCGGAACTGAAAACGAAGACTTTTATTTATTACTAAAAAATGAATCTATCGATTATATTGAAGCTTGTACTTTAGTATTACTTTCTACGAATCAATACTAAGCCAATAAAAGTTAGTAGTCCATTTAAAGGAAGTAGTTCGTATCCTATTTTATATCCGCCTAAATAAGAGGGGTCTAAGTTTCCAATAAAAATCATTATTAAAACAGATAGAGATGTAACAATCCAAACGTATTTGTCATGAATTTTATAATTTGTAAAAATTCCAAAAACAAACAAACCTAATAACGGGCCATATGTGTAACCTGCTAAAATTAATAAACCATCTAACACACTTGTAGTTAAATAATTTTTGAAAATAATAATTACTATAATTAGGACAAAACTCATAACTATATGGGTCCTTTTTCTAACTTTAATTTGATATTCTATGCTTTTACTTTTTAAATCAATAAAATCAACACAGTACGAAGTAGTAAGGGAGGTTAAAGCGCTATCGGCACTACTATAAGCAGCGGCAATTAAACCTAATAAAAATGTTATTCCAATTAAGCTGCCTAATCCACTATTTAGTGCAATTTCAGGAAATAGCAAATCAGTATTTACAGAGCCATTAAGTTCAGGAATTATAATATTAAATTTTGAAGAATAAATAAATAATAATGCACCTAATAATAAAAACAAAAAAGTTACAATAACTAAAACAATACTAAAAATTATCATGTTTTTTTGGGCATCTTTTAAGGATTTACATGTTAGGTTTTTTTGCATCATATCTTGATCAAGACCTGTCATGCATATTGTTATAAACATTCCTCCAATAAAAGATTTATAAAAATGATTTTTTTCTAGTAAACTTTCGGTTACAAAAACTTTTGAATACGATTTTAACTCATCTGAATTAATAAAATCTATAAGGGACCAGTCTAAACTTTTACTAATTAAATAAATAGAAAGCAAAACAGATATTAGCATAAATGTAGTTTGAAGAGTATCTGTCCAAACTATTGTTTTGATTCCTCCTCTAAATGTATAAATCCAGATTAGTGAAACTGAAATAACAACTGTAATTTCAAAAGGAATATTTAATTCATTGAAAACAAATTGTTGTAACACTATGGCAACTAAATATAATCTAAAAGATGCTCCAGTAATTCTTGAAACAAAAAAGAAAAAAGCACCAGTTTTATGGCTTATAGTTCCAAATCTAACTTTTAAATATTCGTATATAGACGTTAAATTTAATTTGTAATAAATAGGTAATAATAAAAGTGCTACTACAAAATAACCAAACAGGTATCCTAAAACCACTTGAAAATATGTAAATTGAGTTGAACCAACATCTCCGGGCACTGAAATGAAGGTTATTCCAGATAATGAGGCCCCAACCATTCCAAACGCTACTAAGTACCATGGAGACTCTTTATTTGCTGAAAAAAATGTAGTATTATCATTGTTTCCAGTTGTTAAACTTGAGATAACAAAAAGTCCAAAAAAATAGAGAATTATAACTAAAATAATAATTGATGATTGCATTTTAAATGTTCTTATTCAAATATACTAATTTATGGTTCTTATTAAATGTAGTAGTATATTTATAGAATGAATTTTTCTTCAAAATTACTAGAAAATGCAGTTAATGAAATGTCTAAGTTGCCTGGGATTGGTAAAAGAACTGCTTTAAGATTGGTCTTGTTTTTATTGAATCAACCTAATTCACTGACTATTCATTTATCTAAATCACTAATTGACTTAGTTGATGGAGTTGTTTTATGTAAAAATTGTCATAATATTTCTGATTTAGAAATATGTGAAATTTGTTCAAATATTAAAAGAGATAAATCTATCATTTGTGTTGTTGAAGATATTAGAGATGTTATGGCAATTGAAAGTACGGGTCAATTTAGTGGAGTTTATCATGTTTTGGGCGGAAAAATATCTCCGATTGAAGGGATAGGTCCAAATCAGTTAAATATATCTTCTCTAATTGATAAAATTAAATCTGAAAACATTTCTGAACTTATTTTTGCATTGAGTGCAACAATGGAAGGAGATACTACTAATTTTTATATTTTTAAACAAATTCAAGATTTAAAATTAAAGGTAACAACTATTGCAAGAGGAGTTTCTGTTGGTAATGAACTGGAATATACTGATGAAGTAACGTTAGGAAGAAGTATTATTAAAAGAATTCCTTTTGAAAGTTCAATAAAAAACTAATGTTTTAAACATTTTTAGAAAGAATTAATTTATCAAATTATAATTTGATATTTTTGCAGTATTACAATTTTCACATATGTCAAATAAGATAGAGATCGTTTTGCCTCGAATGGGAGAAAGTGTAGATGAAGCTACTATTACAGGTTGGTTAAAAAATGAAGGTGATAAAATCAATGAAGATGATCTAATAGTTGAAATAGCTACTGACAAAGTAGATTCTGAGGTTCCTAGCGAATTTTCTGGAATCTTGATTAAAAAATTATGTGATGTTAATGATGTTGTAAAAGTTGGTGATCCAATAGCTATAATTGAAGCGGATTCAGTAGAACCAAATCTTAAAAAAGTGGAGCCTTTGAAAAAGTTAGATAATCTTAAAAAGATTGATTCTGGGCCAATAGATTTTATTAAAAAAGGTGATAGCCTAATACAAAAAAACATATCGAACGAATCATCTAGAATTTATTCTCCTCTTGTTAAAAACATTTCTAAACAAGAAGGTATTTCAATTAATGAACTTGACAACATAAAAGGTTCTGGTAAAAACGGTAGAATTACCAAAAATGATCTTTTAAGTTATATTTCGAATTCTGAGACTACAGAAAAAGTCTCTGAAAATATTTTAAGTAACGAGCTGTCAGATGAAATCGTAGAAATGAGCAGAATGGAAAAGCTTATTTCTGATCATATGATTTCAAGTAAAGAAAAATCTGCTCATGTTCAAGCTTTTATTGAAGCTGACATAACTAATTTATGGAACTGGAGAGAAAAAAATAAAAACATATTTTTTGATAGAGAAAACGAAAAAATAACTTTTACTCCAATTTTTATTCAAATTGTAGCTCAAGTTTTAAGAGAATTTCCAATGCTTAATATAAGTCTTGATAATTATAATATTATAAAAAAGAAATCAATTAATATTGGTATGGCTACTGCTTTAAGTGATGGAAATTTAATAGTTCCTGTGATTAAAAATGCTGATCAGTTTAGTCTTTTAGGTTTAGTAAAAAAAGTCAATGATTTAGCAAAACGCGCTAGAAACGGTAACCTTGAGCCTGATGAAGTTAAAGACGGAACTTACACTATTAGTAATGTCGGAGTTTTTGACACGCTTATGGGAACACCAATTATTAATCAACCGCAAGTTGGTATTTTGGCCTTCGGAGCAATTAATAAAAAACCATCTGTAATTGAAACAGATCAAGGAGATTTTATTGGAATTAGGCACAAAATCATTTTATCTCACAGTTTTGATCATCGTATTGTAAATGGTGCAATGGGTGGTATGTTTATAAAAAGAATAAAAGAGCTTATTGAAGGATGGGATAATACATTTTCAATTTAATTTTAATATATGAATTTAAACCTCTCTAAACCTATTTGTTTTTTTGATTTGGAAACAACAGGAATAAATATTTCAAAAGATAGAATTGTAGAAGTTTCTGTTTTAAAAATCTTTCAAAATGGGAATAAAGAATCAAGAACTTGGTTAGTTAATCCTCAAATTAATATATCTAAAGAAGTTTCTAATATACATGGAATAACTAATGAAATGGTTGTTAATGAGCCGACTTTTAAGGTAATTGGTCCTCAGATTAAGGAAATGATTCATAATTGTGATTTGGCTGGGTTTAATTCTAATAAGTTTGATATTCCGTTATTAGCTGAAGAGTTTTTGAGATTTAATATAGATTTCAGTTTAGATAATATTAAATGTATTGATGTTCAGAATATTTTTCATAAAATGGAAAAAAGAACTTTGGGAGCAGCTTATAAGTTTTATTGTCAAAAAGAATTGATAGATGCTCACTCTTCTAAAGCAGATACTCAAGCAACATTTGAAGTTTTAGAGGCTCAAATTAAACTCTATAATGACCTTGAAAACAATGTTGATTTTTTATCAGATTTTTCAAGTCGAAATAAATCAGTAGACTTAGCTGGATTTATTATATATGACCAGAACAATATTCCTTGCTTTTCTTTTGGAAAACATAAAGGAAAATCTGTAGATTTTATCATCGAAAACGAACCAGGTTATTTTGGTTGGTTGCTAAATGCCGATTTTCCAATGTATACAAAGAAAATATTGACCAAGTTAAGGCTCAGTAAGCTTAATAATAAATTGTAATATGAAAATAATTTGTATTGGAAGAAATTATCGAAAACACATTGAGGAACTTAATAATGAAAAGCCTAATTCCCCTGTAATATTCATAAAGCCAGACAGTTCAATTATTTTAAAAAATCAACCCTTTTTTATCCCTGATTTTTCAAACGATGTTCATTATGAATCAGAGGTTATTTTAAAAATAAGCAAACTTGGTAAATCAATTGGTAAAAAGTTTGCTCATAAATATTATGATAAAATAAGCCTAGGAATTGATTTTACAGCTAGAGATATTCAAAATGAACTTAAAACAAAAGGTTTGCCTTGGGAAAAATCTAAAGCATTTGACGGTTCAGCTTTAATAGGAGATTGGATCGATAAGAATGAGTTTGAAGATGTTAATAATTTGAATTTTATACTAAAAAAAAATGGTAGTGACGCTCAGGTTGGTAATACATCTAAAATGCTTTGGGGTTTCGATGAGCTTATCTCAGAAATATCTAAATTTTTTACTTTAAAAATAGGTGATGTGATTTTCACTGGAACTCCGTCTGGGGTCAATAGCGTTTCTAAAAACGATTTATTTGAAGGTTTTATAGAAAAAAGAAATGTTTTTAAAGTTAATATTAAGTAATGATTAGCGCCAAAATTATTACTATTGGAGATGAGATATTAATTGGTCAAATTGTAGATACAAATTCTACATTTATTTCTAAACAATTAATTAATATTGGAGTTGAGGTAAAAGAAATTCTTTCAATTAGTGATGAAAAAAATTCTATTTTAAACGCACTAGATAATTCATCTAAATAAATTTGATATTGTTATTACCACAGGTGGATTAGGACCAACTAATGATGATATTACTAAGGAAGTTTTCTGTAAGTTTTTTAATGATAAATTAGTTCATAATGAAGATTTATTGGTACATATCGAAAACCTGTTTAAAAAATTTGTTAATAATCCTATTAATGATTTGAATAGAGCTCAGGCTTTGGTTCCGTCTCAAGCAAAACTAATAGAAAATAAATTTGGAACAGCTGCTGGAATGGCTCTAACAAAGGGTAAAACTTTATTTATTTCCTTGCCTGGAGTACCTTACGAAATGAAATCAATGATTACTTCTTCTGTAGTCCCTTTGCTGAATAAAGAATTCAAGTGTCCTGTAATTTTAAAAAAAACTTTAATTACATATGGAGTTGGAGAAAGCACAATTGCCAAACAACTTGAGGATTTTGAAGATACTTTAGCTAAAAATTATAAGTTAGCTTATTTACCTAATTTAGGCAGAGTAAGACTCAGAATTTCATGTAAAGGAGATAACAGAAAAAAACTTGAGGATCAATTAGATGTTTATATTTCAGAACTCTATAATATTTTAGGAAAAATCATAATTGGTTTTGAATCAGTAAATTCAATCGAATCAGAAATAGGAAAATTTTTGACTAAATCAAACAAAACATTGTCAACTGCTGAAAGTTTTACAGGAGGATTAATATCTTCAAGAATTTCATCAGTTCCAGGTGCTTCTATGTATTTTAAAGGCTCAGTTGTAGCTTATAATACTTCAGTTAAAAAGAATTTGCTAGAACTTGATGAAAAAATGATTAATAATTATTCTGTTGTGAGTCCTCAAGCGGCTAATGAGATGGCTTGTAATGTCAAGAAATTATTACATTCTGATTATGCAATTTCTACAACTGGTAATGCTGGTCCCTCTAAAGGTGATTCAAATAAAGATATTGGTTTAATATATATATCAATTGCTACTCCAAATGAAATTAAGTCTTATCAATTTAATTTTGGAGATAATAGAGAGAAAACTATTAAAAAATCTGTAAATAAAGCTTTAGAACTTTTGTTTAATGAATTATTAAACGAGCAATAAAAAATTTGGGAAAAGAAGAAAATTGTTGTTAATTTGCACCCTGTTTAAAAAATTACATAGTTATGTCTAAAGTTTGTGAAATTTCTGGTAAAAAAGTTTTGGTAGGAAACAATGTTTCCAAAGCAATGAATAAGACCAAAAGGAGATTCGAGCCTAATTTGATAAAAAAGAAATTTTTTATACCTGAAGAAGGCAAGTGGATCACTCTTAAGATTTCTACATCTGTCTTGAAAACTATAAACAAAAAAGGTATTTCTGCTGTTTTAAAGGAATCAAAAATTAATAGAGCTTAATTATATTATCATGGCTAAGAAAGGAAATAGAGTACAAGTTATTTTAGAATGTACAGAACATAAAAATTCTGGTCTTCCGGGTACATCTAGATACGTAACAACAAAAAACAAAAAGAATACACCAGATAGGTTAGAGATTAAAAAATTCAATCCTATTTTGAAAAAAAATACAATACATAAAGAAATTAAATAATTAGAAAATGGCAAAAAAAACTGTTGCATCACTTCAAACTTCTTCAAAAAGATTATCGAAAGCTATCAAGATGGTTAAAAGCCCTAAAACAGGTGCGTATACATATGTTGAATCAATTATGGCACCTGAACTAGTTAATGATTGGTTATCTAAATAATCATTTTTTAGTTAGATTGTAAAGTCACTTATTAGTGGCTTTTTTTGTTTTAATATCTTTGACATAACTTTAATAAAATGAATTTTTTTAAAAAACTTTTTACAAAAGAAAAAAAACAATCTTTAGACAAGGGTTTAAAAAAAAGTAATGAATCTTTTTTTAATAAAATTTCTAAAGCAGTTATAGGTAAAAGTAAAGTAGATGATCAGGTTTTAGATGATTTAGAGGAAATTTTAATAAGTTCAGATGTAGGTGTGAAAACAACCTTAAAGATAATTGATCAAATAGAGAAGAGAGTAGCTAAAGATAAATTTCTTAACTCTGACGAATTAGATTTAATACTTAAAGAAGAGATTATAAAAATCATTTGTGATTCGGAGCAAAATAATTCTCTTTCTATAGATAATGATAAACCCCATGTAATTTTAGTTGTCGGAGTTAATGGTGTTGGTAAAACTACTTCTATTGGTAAGATGGCTAATTATTATAAATCTATTGGATTAAAAGTCATGGTCGGAGCTGCAGATACTTTTAGGGCAGCTGCTATTGATCAATTACAGGTCTGGTCAGATAGAGTGGGTGTTGAGTTAGTAAAGCAAAAAATGGGTAGTGATCCTGCTTCTGTTGCATTTGACACATTAGAATCAGCAATAAATAAAAATATGGATGTTGTATTAATCGATACAGCAGGCAGGTTACATAATAAAGCTAATTTAATGAATGAACTTTCTAAAATTAAGAGAGTTTTACAAAAAAAAAATATAAATGCTCCTCATGAAGTTTTGCTAGTTATCGATGGATCTACTGGTCAAAATGCTTTTGAACAAGCAAAACAATTTACTAATGTTACGGAAATTACTTCCTTAGCTGTCACTAAATTAGATGGTACAGCAAAAGGTGGTGTGGTTTTAGGAATTTCCGATCAATTTAACATTCCAATTAAATTCATTGGAATTGGAGAGGGTGTTGAAGATTTACAAATTTTTGATAAAAAGGAATTTGTAGACTCTTTTTTTAAAAAATCATAAATACTAAATATTGAGAACAAAATATTCAAATAAGAACAGAATTAATGTTGTAACTCTTGGTTGTTCAAAGAACATATACGACTCTGAAGTTTTAATGGGTCAGCTTAAGGCTAATAACAAAGATGTAGTGCATGAGCAAGAGGGAAATATAGTAGTTATAAATACTTGTGGTTTTATTGATAATGCAAAACAAGAATCTATAGATACAATTTTAGATTATTCATCAAAAAAACAAAATGGTTTAATTGATAAATTATTTGTTACAGGATGTTTAAGTGAAAGATATATGCCTGACCTAAAAAAAGAAATCCCTAACGTTGATGAATATTTTGGCACAACAGACTTGCCTAAATTATTAAAAGCTTTAAAAGCTGATTATAAACATGAGTTAGTTGGTGAAAGATTAACAACGACTCCAAAAAATTATGCATATTTAAAAATATCAGAGGGTTGTGATAGGCCTTGTTCTTTTTGTGCTATTCCACTGATGAGAGGAAAGCATAAATCTAAAACAATTGAAGACATCACAATTGAAGCTTCAAAACTAGCGGCAAACGGAGTAAAAGAATTGATTTTGATTGCTCAAGATTTGACATACTATGGACTTGATCTTTACAAAAAAAGAGAATTATCTTCTTTGCTTAAAGAATTAGTAAAAGTAAATGGAATTGAATGGATTAGACTTCATTATGCTTTTCCAAATGGATTTCCAGTTGATGTGTTGGAGGTAATAAAAAATGAACCAAAAGTTTGTAATTATATTGATATTCCTTTACAACATATTTCAACTAAAATCCTGAAATCAATGAGAAGAGGATCAAAAAAAGAAAATATTATTGATTTAATTAAAGAAATTAGACTTAAAAACCCTCTCATTGCTATTAGAACAACTTTAATAGTTGGTTATCCCTGGTGAAACTGAGAAGGAATTTGATGAATTAAAACAATGGGTTTCTGAAACTAGGTTTGATCGATTAGGATGTTTTACTTACAGTCATGAAGAAAACACACATGCTTACAATTTAGTTGATGATGTACCTGAAAATATAAAGGTTAATCGTATGAACGAAATCATGGATATTCAATCTCAAATATCTTTTGAAATTAATCAAAAAAAAATCGGTAAAACTTACAAATGTGTTATTGACAGAAAAGAAGGGGCTTTCTATGTCGGACGAACTGAACACGATTCACCTGATGTTGATAATGAAGTATTAGTAAATGCAAGCGAATATTATTTAAAAATTGGGGATTTTACTAATTTGAAAATTTCTAGTTCAACAGAGTTTGATTTATATGGAGCACCGATATCTTAATGATATAATGTATATTTATTAAAAAAGATTTGTCTTATATTGATTCTAACATATCAAATCATTTACCCAAGATTACACTTGATTATATAAATGAAGAAAAAAAATTAAATTCTTTTTATAATAGATCTAACAACATAGATAATTATAAAAATCAATTTAATGAAAAGGCAAATAAATATAATAATGATTTTAGAATAGTATTGAGTAATCAGCTCAAAAAGCAATATGAATCAGTTCCGGATAAATCTATACAGGTTAAACAAATAGAGGATTTAAAATTAAAAAACACTTTTACTGTAACAACTGGTCATCAATTAAATCTATTTACTGGTCCATTGTATTTTTTTTATAAAATTATTGACACAATAATTATTTGTAAAAAATTAAAAAAAAGATATCCATATTTTAATTTTATTCCTGTGTTTTGGATGGCTTCTGAAGATCATGATTTTGAAGAAATCAATTTTTTTAATTATAATACAAAAAAATTTAGCTGGGATTTAAATTCTGAAGGACCTGTAGGAAGGCTGAAAACAGAGGGATTGGAAGATGTTTTAAGCCAAATGAAAAAGAATTTTAATTTACCAGATCAACAGGAATTAATATCTCTTTTTGAATTATCTTATTTGAAATATAAAAATTTATCTTCTGCTACTTTAAATCTTGTTCATAGTTTATTCGGAAAATATGGATTATTAATTTTAGAACCAGACAATAAGCATTTAAAAACACTTTTTTCAGAGATTATTTTAGATGAATTATTAAATAAAAATTTAAATAAGAATGTGTTAAATACTAATAATGCATTAAATGAAACTTTCGATAATTCTCATAAACCTCAAGTCAACTCAAGAGAAATTAATCTTTTTTATATAAAAGATAATTTTAGAGCTAGAATAGAACACAGAGGTGAAGTGTTTAGTGTTTTAGAAACTGATATTTCTTTTACGCAAAGTGAAATTATAAGAGAGGTTAAAGATCACCCTGAGAGGTTTTCTCCTAATGCATTATTAAGGCCAGTTTACCAAGAATTTATTTTACCAAATTTAGCATATGTAGGGGGAGGGAGTGAAATAGCTTACTGGCTTCAGTTAAAAGAATATTTTAATCTTAAAAAAATAACTTTTCCTATTTTATCAGTAAGATCATCTGTTTTACTTGTTTCTAAAAAACAAATTGAAAAATGTAAAAAATTTAAAATTTCTATTAGTAATTTATTTGATAAGTCAAATAATTTAAAACAACTTTATTTAAGAAAAAACTCTAAAATAAATATTGATTTATCGATTCAAAAAAATGCAATTAAAGAAAATTTCTTACAACTTAATGAGTTGATAAAATTAACAGATAAATCGTTTTCAGGAGCTGTTAAGGCTCAAGAAAAGAAACAGATCAATGGGATTGAAAATCTTGAAAAACGTTTAATTAGAGCCGAGAAGAGGGTGCATGAAGATAGCTTATCAAGATTGATTACGTTAAAAAATGAATTATTTCCAAATGATTCTTTTCAAGAAAGACAAGTTAATTTTTCTAGCTTTTTTAACAAAAGTGAATTGGATTTTATAAAAATTTTAACTGATAATTTAGATCCGTTTAACAAGGATTTTTTAATTCTGGAATTTTAATTAATTTCTATTGAATTTTTTTGTGTTTTAGTAGTAATTTTGAATATGGAAGATAAAGTACTGATAATTGATTTTGGATCACAATACACTCAACTAATTGCTAGAAGAGTCAGAGAGTTATTTGTTTATTGTGAAATACATCCTTACAATAATTTAAATGTTGATTTAGACTCTTTTAAGGCTGTAATTTTATCGGGCTCACCATTTTCAGTTAGATCTGATGATGCTTTGCATATTGATCTTTCTAAAATTAAGGGTAAAAAACCACTTTTAGGTGTTTGTTATGGAGCTCAATATATTGCTCATTTTTTTGGAGGCAAGGTTATTCCCTCTAACAAACGTGAATACGGTAGAGCTAAATTAACAAGTATTGATACAAATAATAAATTATTTGATAAAGTTGATATTGGATCTCAAGTTTGGATGAGTCATAGTGATACTATTGAAACCCTTCCTTTAAATTCTAAATGTATTGCAAGTACTCATGATGTTAAAAATGCTGCTTATTCTATTGAAGAAGAGAATCTTTACGCTATTCAGTTTCACCCTGAAGTTTATCATTCAAAAGATGGAAAGCGTATTTTAGAAAACTTTTTAATTAATATAGCTAAAGTAAATCCTGATTGGACTCCGGACGTTTTTTCAGAAAAAACTATATCTGAGATAAAAGAAAAAATTGGAGATGACAAAGTAATTCTTGGCCTTTCTGGAGGTGTTGACTCTACTGTTGCAGCTGTTTTAATTCACAAGGCTATTAAAGAAAATCTTCATTGCATTTTTGTTAACAATGGATTGCTTAGAAAGAACGAGTTTAACGATGTTTTAGACCAGTACAAAGGTATGGGCTTAAATGTTAAAGGAGTTGATGCTTCAAAGTATTTTATTGATAAGTTATCAGGAATTACTGACCCTGAAAAAAAGAGAAAAATTATAGGTAAAGCTTTTATTAATGTTTTTGATGAAGAATCTAAACTTGTCGATGGAGCAAAATGGTTAGCTCAAGGCACTATATATCCTGATGTTATTGAATCAATATCTGTAAAAGGACCGTCAGCAACAATTAAATCGCATCACAATGTTGGAGGACTTCCAGACTTTATGAAACTTTCTGTAGTTGAACCTCTAAAAATGCTTTTTAAAGACGAGGTTAGAAGAGTAGGTAAAAGTTTAGGAATAGAAAACAAACTTTTAAAAAGACATCCTTTTCCTGGACCTGGATTAGCAATTAGAATATTAGGAGATATTACAAACGAAAAAGTAAGAATTCTTCAAGAGGTTGATTATATATTTATTTCTGCTTTATTAGAAAATGATTTGTATGATAAAGTATGGCAAGCAGGTGCAATTCTGTTACCAGTTAAAAGTGTTGGTGTTATGGGAGATGAAAGGACTTATGAGCAGTGTGTTGCTTTAAGAGCTGTAGAGTCAACAGATGGAATGACTGCTGATTGGGTTAATCTTCCTTATGAATTTTTACAAGAAGTATCCAATAAGATTATTAATAATGTAAAGGGTGTAAATAGGGTTGTTTATGATATCAGTTCTAAGCCACCTGCAACAATTGAATGGGAATAATGAAAATTATAAAGTTTTTTGTTCTTTTTTTTATGGTTTCTATGTTGGGGTTTTCTCAAGATTCAAACCAAAACTCTGAATCTAACTTTAATGTTGAATTTTTAGAACATAAGGTTAAAAGAAAGCAGACTTTATATACTATCTCTAATTTATATAATGTTCCAATTGATTTAATTAAAAAATATAACCCTGTAATTAAGGGAAATAAAATATCTAAAAAAATGGTATTAAAAATACCATTTATAACATCAGTTATCTTAAAAGAATCTAAGTCGGAAGTTGTGAAAAAAGAAGTGCTGCCAACTAAAAAAAACCAAAATATATTTGACAGTATTCCAAAAAAAAAATCTATTAATTTTGGTTTTATAGCTCCTTTTAATTTGAACAAAATTGAGATTGATTCCATTGAAAATTCTAAGGAATATTTAGAGAAGTTGAATTTATCAACTTTATCACTTGATTTTTATAGTGGAACACTTATGGCGCTTAAAACTGCTAAAAAATCAGGAATTAAAATTCATCTTGATACATATGATAACAAGAATAGTATTGAAGAAATAGATAAAATATCTAAAAATAAAATTATTAATAGTTACGATTTTATTTTAGGACCATTTATTCCTAGAAATATTAATAGACTTTCATTTAACTTAAAAAGTTCAAAAGTACCTATTGTTTCTCCTTTGACTTCTAAAAAAATTGAAATAAACAATAATGTATTTCAGTCTATTCCAAGTGTACAATCACAAAGAGAATTAATGTTTATCCATGTAGATAGTTTAATCATTAAAGATCCAGATCCTTGTGTTATGATAATATATAACAGTTCTACAAAAAAAGTTAAAGATGAACTCTTAAGACGTTTTCCATATGCTGAACTTATAGATACAGATTTAACTATGGGGCTAGTTGATCCTGAAATTACGGATTCACTTCTTGTAGAACAAAAGAATAATTTAGTTTTTTTAGAATCTCAAAATCTGAATGTGATAACTAGCGTTTCCTCTCTTTTAAATTCCCAAATTTCAAATAAAAGAACTATTAAACTTCTATCTACTTATAGATCTGAAACTTATGAAAACGAAAATATTTCATACGAGCATTTAGGAAATTTAAAATTTACTTATCCATCATATTTTTTTCCTAAGTATGGAGAAGAATTAAGCGAATTGAATGAGTTGTTTATTGAAAATTTCGGTAAACTTCCAAACAAAATAGCCTTAAGAGGTTATGAAATCACTCTTGATTTAATTTTACGAACAGCACACAGAAGGAGGTTAGTCAAATCATTAGATATTGGTGAAACAAAATATTATCAAAATAGATTTAATTATAAAAATAAAGGAGAGGGATATGTTAACGAATCGATTCTACTTATTAAACATGATAAATTGGAAGTTCATGAAATCTTCTCTGAAAAATAAAATTTGTTGGTTTTTTAATTTTAAAACAGAGTCACTTTCTTTTTGTATTTTTGATCCCTTAAAATATATTAATGTCCAAAACTAAATATATATTTGTTTCAGGAGGAGTTACATCTTCATTAGGAAAGGGAATTATTTCGGCATCTTTAGCTAAGTTATTACAGTCTCGAGGTTTAAGTGTAACTATCCAAAAGCTCGATCCTTATATTAATGTAGATCCTGGAACCCTTAATCCTTATGAGCATGGAGAATGTTACGTTACATCTGATGGTGCGGAAACAGATTTAGATTTAGGTCATTATGAAAGGTTTTTAAATGTTGAAACATCTCAAGCTAATAATGTAACAACAGGAAAAATATATCAAACAGTTATTGAAAAAGAAAGAAGAGGTGATTTTTTAGGTAAAACCGTTCAAGTTATTCCACATATTACAAATGAAATTAAACGAAGAATAAAGTTACTTGGTGAAACTAATGATTTTGATATTATAATAACGGAAATTGGTGGAACAGTTGGTGATATTGAGTCTTTACCCTACATAGAGTCCGTTAGACAATTAAGATGGGAATTAGGCAGTGCAAATAGTCTTGTTATTCACCTGACATTAATCCCTTATTTATCTGCTGCGAAAGAACTCAAAACAAAGCCTACCCAACATTCTGTAAAAACATTAATGGAAAGTGGAATTAATGCAGATATACTAGTTTGTAGAACTGAACACGACATTTCTAAAGAAATTAAAAATAAATTGGCACTTTTTTGTAATGTTGATGTAGATTCAGTAATTCAATCTAAAGACGCTTCAACAATATACGATGTTCCCTTAATGATGGAACAAGAAAAATTAGATACAGTTGTTTTAAGAAAACTTGATATTTCTAATTTTAGTTCAACTAACATGTCTAATTGGACAAAATTTGTAAATAGATTGAAATTCCCTAAAAATACAGTTAATGTTGGTTTAATTGGAAAATATGTTGAGTTACAGGATTCCTATAAATCTATCTTAGAGTCGTTAGTCCACGCTGGTTCAGTAAACGAAACAAAAGTTATTATTCATTCGATACACTCTGAGTTTATTGATGATGATCAAATTAAAAAACAAATTTCAAATCTCGATGGTGTAATTGTTGCTCCTGGATTTGGATCCAGAGGAATTGAAGGTAAAATCAAGTCTATTAAATATGTAAGAGAAAATAACATTCCTTTTTTTGGAATATGTTTAGGAATGCAGATGGCAGTTATAGAGTACTCTAGAAATGTTTTAAACCTTAAAGGTTCTAACTCTACTGAAATGGATGAAAAAACTTCACATCCTGTTATAAGTCTGATGAAAGATCAAAAAAATATTGTCAATAAGGGTGGAACAATGAGGTTAGGATCTTGGGCATGTGATTTGGAAGAAGGATCAAGGGTTTATGAAATATATAAATCTAAATCTATAACTGAAAGACATAGACACAGGTGGGAGCTCAATAATGATTATTTAGAGGATTTAAATAATGCAGGTTTAAAAACTAGTGGAATAAATTCTGAAACAGGATTAGTTGAAATAATTGAACTTCCAACTAATAATTGGTTTATTGGAGTTCAATTTCATCCAGAATACAAAAGTACTGTTGAAACACCACACCCATTATTTGTGTCATTTGTCCAAGCTTGTTTAACGTACAATAATACTAAAGATTAAAATGGAAGAAAATAAAATAGATATTTATCAAATAATAGGATTTTTATTCCTGATTGCTGCATTTTTTTGGTGGTTTAATGTAACTATTCCTGAGCTTGAACAAGATGCGTTTGAAGAAAATGAAACAATTTCGCAAATTCAAAATCAAGACGAAAATAAAAATTCAGTTAAAGATATAACTGAAATTGTCAACTTCAACGCTAGTAATGATAATGTTCTTATCGGATCTGATCTTGATAGTGAAGAAATAATTATTGAAAATGATGATGTAGTTTTTAAATTCAATACTAAAGGAGGCTCGTTGACTGAGCTTCAGTTAAAGGGTTATGTAGATTACAAAGGAGATGACTTATTTTTGATAAAAAACAACAACCAAAATATTAGTTTAGGTTTTGATCTTAAAAACGGAAATAAATTAGATACTTCTGATTATAATTTTGTTTACGAAACAGACAAAAAAGGTAAAGTGAATATCCTTAAAATGTCATTAATAATATCGGAAGGTCAATCAATCTCTTTTGAATATAAAATACCTGAATCAGGCTATATGATTGACTTTATTGTAAAGTCATATGGAATGTCCTCACTAATAAGTTCTGAATCAAAGGTAAATTTAAACTGGAGTTTAGACGCTTTTAGACAAGCAAAAAGTATTGATTATGAAAATAGATACAGTCAGCTTATGTATCAATATGATGGGGATGAAACAGATTATCTGAGTTCTTATTCTGACGATGATGATAGTGAAGACTCTATTTCTTGGATTTCATATGGTCAACATTTTTTTAATTCTATTTTAGTTCTTGATTCACCAGTTGATAAAGTTCAATTTGAATCAAAAAAACTTTTTGAGGATGAAAGCAAAGAGGCAATATATACAAAAAATTATTCTTCTATAATACCTTTAAACCTATCAGGTTCTGAGATTAATAACCAAATGAAATGGTATTTTGGTCCAAATGATTATGATATTTTGAATAAATATGAAAATAAAATTTATGATTCTATTTATTTTGGATGGGGGATTTTTGGTATGATAAATAGGTTTATTTATTTTCCGTTTTTCGGATTTTTAATTAAATATTTTTCTGCTGGACTTGCTGTTATTTTAATGACTATAGCAACCCGTCTGGTCATGTCTCCAGTCACATACAAAACCTATGTTTCTCAAGCTAGAATGAAAGTTATAAAACCTGAAATCGAAGAACTAAATGAAAAGTTTAAAAACGATGCAGTAAAGAAACAACAGGAAACTATGAAGTTATATAATAAGGCTGGTGCTAATCCTTTATTAGGTTGTATTCCTGCTTTACTTCAGTTGCCAGTTTTTTATGCCTTATTTTGTTTTTTTCCAATAGCATTTCAGTTAAGAGGAAAATCGTTTCTATGGGCAGAAGATCTTTCGTCTTACGATACGATTGCAGAACTTCCTTTTAGTATTCCTTTTTACGGAGATCATATTAGCCTTCTTCCTATTTTAGCATCGATTGCTATATTTTTCTACACTAAAATGTCTTCTGGTGCTCAAATGCAAACATCTCAACCTGGAATGCCAAACATGAAAATCATAATGTATCTGATGCCGGTTATGATGCTATTTTTCTTTAATAATTATGCTAGTGCATTTAGCTTGTATTATTTTATTTCCAATATATTAACAATATTGATCATGATTTCGATTAAGTATTTCATAATTGATGAGGAAAAAATAAGATTACAAGTTCAGGAAAATAAGAAAAAACCATCTAAACAAAATAGGTTTCAAAGAAAAATGCAAGAAATGATGGAAGAAGCAGATAAGCAAAGAAAACTTCAAGGTAAGAAATAGTAATTTTTTTCAATGTCTAATAAGAATACTAGGGTAGTTGTAGCTCTTTCGGGAGGAGTGGACTCAAGCGTTGCTGCATATTTGCTTGTTAAGCAAGGTTATGATGTTGTTGGAATTTTTATGAAAAATTGGCATGATGATACTGTTACTATTTCAAATGAATGTCCTTGGGTGGAAGACAGTTATGATGCAATGATTGTTGCAGAGAAATTATCAATCCCTTTTCAAACAATTGATTTAAGTAAAGAGTATCAAGAAAGAATTATTGATTATATGTTCACAGAATATAAAATAGGCAATACACCAAATCCTGATATTTTGTGTAATAGGGAAATTAAATTTGATGTTTTTTTAGAAATAGCAAAAAATCTTGGTGCTGATTATGTTGCAACTGGTCATTATTGTAGAGTAGTTACAGAGAATAATCAGTTTAAACTTTTAAGCGGTAAAGATTCAAATAAAGATCAATCATATTTTTTATGTCAATTATCTCAAAAACAACTTTCTAAAGTGATTTTTCCTGTAGGAGAATTAAATAAAAAAGAAGTTAGATTGATAGCTAAAGAACAAAATTTAGTCACTGCTGAAAAAAAAGACTCTCAAGGTCTGTGTTTTGTTGGAAAAGTTAAACTTCCTGAGTTTTTACAACAAAAATTAAAAATAAAAAAAGGTTTAGTTGTTAAAATATCTAACAATAATAGACAGTATATTGATACTCTTGACTATAATAATCATTCAGTTGAAAATTTAAGAAAACTTGCTAAGCCATTTGATTATTCGTTAAAGGATGGTGATGTATTAGGCGAGCACGATGGCGCACATTTTTTTACAGTAGGACAAAGAAAAGGGTTAGCGATTGGTGGAAGTAAAGAACCTTTGTTTGTTATTAAAACTGATGTAATTAATAATATTGTTTATGTTGGAGAAGGGAAAGATCATCCAGGTTTATATAGAAAGGTGTTGTTTATAAAAAACAAAGATTTTCATAAAGTAAGAACTGATTTCGATTATGAAAACGTGAATAATAAATTTGAATCAAGAATTAGATACCGACAACCTCTTCAAAAATCAAAATTAGTTTTTGGTGAAAGTGGTGTTTTTATGATTTTTGATAACTTACAATCTGCTATTAGTAAAGGTCAGTTTGCAGTATGGTATAAAAATGAAGAACTTATAGGTTCAGGTGTTATAGATTGATTTTATAAAGTGATTTCCAACTGATTTCTTAAAATATCTTCGATACTTTCTCTCTTTCTAATTTCAATTGCCTCTTCGTTTAAAAAAAGTATTTCTGATGGTTTATATCTGGAGTTGTAATTACTAGCCATTGTAAAGCAATAAGCCCCGGCATTTTTAAAGCATAACACATCTCCCTCGTTTATTTTTGATATTCTCTTATTACTAGCAAAAGTATCTGTTTCGCATATATAACCTACAACTGAATAAAACCTTTCATTGTCGTTTGGATTAGATATGTTTTTAATATCGTGATTTGAACCATACATCATTGGCCTAACAAAGTGGTTAAATCCAGAATCTACTTGTGCAAAAACGGTTGATGTGGTTTGTTTTATGGAATTTACGGAGCATAAAAAACTTCCTGCTTCACTTACAAGAAACTTTCCGGGCTCAAAGGCTAATGTTAATTCTTTTCCATAATCAATGCAGAAATCATTAAATCTTTTTGATAATTTTCTTCCTAATTCTTCAATATTAGTTTCATTATCACCCAATGAATAAGGTACTTTAAAGCCACTGCCAAAATCAATAAATTCCAAATCTTTAAATTTTGATGCTACTTCAAATAAAATCTCTGATGCATGAATAAATACTTCTATATCTAGAATATCACTTCCGGTATGCATGTGGATTCCATTTACTTTTATGTTTGTGTTTTTTATAATTCTTAAAAGTAAAGGGATTTGATGAATACTTATTCCGAATTTAGAATCAATGTGGCCAACTGAAATTTTATTATTCCCTCCAGCCATTACATGCGGGTTAATTCTGATGCAAATAGGAATATCAGGGTTCAGTCCTCCAAACTGCTCTAAAACACTGAGGTTATCAATGTTTATATTTACGCCCATTTCTGAGACTTTTTGAATTTCTTCAACTGAAACCCCGTTTGGTGTATATATTATTTTTTCAGGACTAAATCCCGCTCTTAAACCAATCATAACTTCTTGAATTGAAACTGTATCGATTCCTGCTCCAAGGTGGTTTATGTATTTTAAAATTGAAATATTCGATAAAGCCTTTACTGCATAGTTTATCCTTAGATTTTTTACTTTTTTAAATGAGTTTATAAGTCTTTGGTATTGACTTTTGATTTTAGAAGCATCATAAACATATGTTGGTGTTCCAAATCTTTCTGCAATATCTAATAAAGTAGAATTTTTCATTCCGCAAAACTATATTAAGTTTTAATATTTAGATAAAAAATTTGTTTTTATTATAAAAATAAAACAAATTGTTTTATTTGTAACATTAATAAGTATTTTACATCATATGTTCTTAATCATATTCTATTATATTTGTTCAAAATTAATTACTTAACTATGAATTTACATGAATATCAAGGGAAGAAAATTTTAGCTCAACACGGGGTGAATATTCAGAGGGGTGTTGTCCTAGATGATTTAAATGAAATTGATAAAGTTTCTAATAAACTTATTGAAGAGACAGGAACGGAATGGTTTGTTGTAAAAGCTCAAATTCATGCTGGCGGAAGGGGTAAAGGTGGAGGTGTTAAATTGGCCAAAAACCAAAAGGAGTTAAAAGAAGTAGTTTCTAGTATTTTAGGCATGAACTTAGTGACTCCACAAACTTCAAAAGAAGGTAAATTGGTTAGAAAAGTTTTAATTGCAGAAGATGTTTATTATCCTGGTGAATCTGAAACAAAAGAGTTTTATGTTTCAATTTTGTTAAACAGAAATACTGGTAAAAACATGATTATGTATTCAACAGAAGGTGGTGTTGATATTGAGTCTGTTGCTGAAAAGACACCTGAATTAATTTTTTATGAAGATATAGATCCTCTTTTAGGTA
This sequence comes from uncultured Flavobacteriaceae bacterium, assembly GCA_949372825.1. Classification (GTDB taxonomy): domain Bacteria; phylum Bacteroidota; class Bacteroidia; order Flavobacteriales; family Flavobacteriaceae; genus MAG-121220-bin8. Next base: position 119,230 of record CASIBD010000004.1, read on the forward strand.
TGTTGCCTTTTCAAGCTAGAAAAGTGGCTTTTAATTTAGGTTTGTCTGGAAAAGCGTTTAAAGAAATGGTTAAGTTTATTTCTCTTTTGTATAAATCTTATGTTTCCTCTGACTCATCTTTATTTGAAATTAATCCTGTATTAAAAACTTCAGATAATAAAATATTGGCAGTAGATGCTAAAGTAACTTTAGATGATAATGCGTTATTTAGACATAAAGACTATTCTGAGTGGAGGGATTTGAAAGAAGAAAATCCAGTCGAAGTTGAGGCTCGAGAAGTAGGTCTAAATTATGTCGATTTAGACGGAAATGTAGGTTGTATGGTAAATGGAGCTGGTTTAGCTATGGCTACAATGGATTTAATTAAGCAATCTGGTGGTGAACCTGCAAATTTTCTTGACGTTGGAGGTACTGCTGATGCAAAGCGTGTTGAAACTGCTTTTAGGTTAATATTAAAAGATCCTAATGTTAAAGCTATATTAGTTAATATTTTTGGAGGAATTGTAAGATGTGACAGAGTTGCTCAAGGGATTGTTGATGCATATAATAATCTTGATGATATAAATGTCCCAATTATAGTCAGATTACAAGGGACAAATGCTGAGATTGCTAAAAAAATTATAGACAATTGTGATTTTAAGGTTTATAGCGCTACTGAGTTCCAAGAAGCAGCTGATAAAATCCAAGATGTATTGAAGTAGATGACAATATGTCATCAATTATTTAAGTTTTAATGACATAATGTCATTTATTTTTGAATGGCACTTATTTTGTTCTAAGTGAGAATATAAATATTTGTTTAATTTAAAAATAATAAACTATGAATTTAATTAAAAAACAATCTAATTTTTTACCATTTGTATTCGATGATTTCTTTAGAAATACTTGGGATATATTACCTACTAAAAGCATCAATAATCCAGCGACTAACGTTATCGAAAATGACAAAGAATTTATTTTAGAATTTTCAATTCCAGGAAGAGACTATCTTGATTTTGAATTAGAACTTGATAATCGAATTTTATCTGTTAGTTTAAAAGAAAACGATTCTATATCAAATGATAATTATATGTTACAAGAATTTAATTTTTCTTCTTTCAGTAAGTCTTATGAACTACCTATTTCAATCGATTTAACAAAAATTGAATCATTTTACAGAAATGGTATTTTGAAAATTATTTTTCCTAAAATAAAAGAGTTTCATACTCAATCAAAAAAAATTATTTCAGTAAAAAAATAATTAATAATATAAAGGGGGGGGCGTAATCCCCCTCCCTTTTATTTTATTATTTTTTGAATTCTTTTATGACATCTCTAATCCTTGCAGCTTCAATAAAATTTAATGCTTTAGCAGCAATTTCCATATCTTTTCTTAAAGAATTTAATTGTTTAGTTTTTTCCGCATTTGACATTTTTGATTTATCCTTTAATAGCTGATTACTATTTTTTATTTTATCTAAACTATTCTTTTCAGAATCGTTTCCAAAAACATCTTTAATTTTGGTTTTTAATGGAGTAGGAGTTATGTTGTTTTTAATGTTAAATTCATTTTGTTTTTTTCTTCTATAATTTGTTTCATCAATAGTCTTTTGCATACTTTTAGTTACTTTATCTCCATAAAAAATAGCTTTTCCATTTATGTTTCTCGCTGCTCGTCCAATCGTTTGAGTTAATGACCTATGGCTTCTTAGAAAACCTTCTTTGTCTGCATCTATAATTGCTACAAGTGATACTTCAGGAAGATCAAGTCCTTCTCTTAATAAGTTAACTCCTACCAATACATCAAATAATCCTTTTCTTAATCCTTGCATTATCTCTACTCTTTCTAAAGTATCAATATCACTATGAATATATCTTGAACGAACATCAATATTGTTTAGATATTTTGTTAATTCTTCTGCCATTCTTTTAGTAAGAGTTGTAACTAGAATCCTTTCGTCTTTTTCAACTCGAATTTGTATTTCGTTTATTAAATCATCTATTTGATTTTTACTTTCCCTTACCTCAATAACCGGATCTAATAGTCCTGTTGGTCTTATTATTTGTTCAGTGAATATTCCTTCAGTTTTTTCTAATTCATAATCAGATGGTGTCGCACTTACATAAATCACTTGGTTTTGTACGAATTCAAATTCATCATATTTCAAAGGTCTATTGTCCATAGCTGCAGGAAGTCTAAAACCGTATTCTACTAAATTTTCTTTTCTGCTTCTGTCTCCTCCATACATCGCTCGAACTTGAGACAAAGTAACGTGACTTTCATCAACAATCATTAAGTAATCATCTGGAAAATAATCTAGTAAACAAAATGGTCTTGTTCCAGGAGATCTTTTATCTATATATCTTGAATAATTTTCTATTCCAGAACAATAACCAAGTTCTTGAATCATTTCTAAATCAAAATTAGTTCTTTCCTCCAATCTTTTAGCTTCTAGAAACTTACCTACTTCTTTAAAGTATTCAATTTGATTTTTTAAATCAAATCTTATTTCATTTATAGCATTTTGTAATACGTCTGGAGATGTTGCAAACATATTAGCTGGATAAATATTTAATTTATCTAAAGATTCTAGAGTCTTTTTTGTTAATGGATCAAAAATCTCAATTAATTCAATTTCGTCACCAAAAAAATGAATCTTAAAACTATGATCTGCATAGCTTGGATAAATATCAACAATATCTCCGGATACTTTAAATGATCCGCTTATTAGTTCTGTAGTTGTTCTTGAGTAAAGACTTTGAACCAAGTTGTGTAAGAATTTTGTTCTAGATATTTTTTGATTTTTTTCAATATTTACTATATTTTTTTTAAACTCTACCGGATTTCCTATGCCGTATAAACAAGACACAGATGCAACAACTATAACATCTCTTCTGCCAGATAGCAATGATGAAGTTGTGCTTAATCTAAGCTTTTCAATTTCTTCATTAATAGACAAATCTTTTTCAATATATGTGCCACTTACAGGTAAATAAGCTTCAGGCTGATAGTAGTCATAATAAGAAACGAAATATTCCACTGAATTGGAAGGGAAGTATTCTTTAAATTCTGAGTAAAGCTGTGCGGCTAAAGTTTTATTATGGGCAAGAACCAGAGTTGGCTTATTTACTTTTTCAATAACATTAGCAACTGTAAAAGTCTTTCCAGATCCTGTAACGCCTTTTAGAGTTTGGAACTTAGTATTTTCTTTTAAACCTTCTACAAGCTGATCAATTGCTTGTGGTTGATCTCCAGTAGGATTATATTCTGACTCTAGTTTAAACAATTGAAATTATAAGACTCAAATTTACAATAATAACTCTCTAATAGATAATTCTTACTTTTATATTATTAAATTCAATTATTTCTTAAATATGATCGAAAAATTAATGTCAAAGAAAAAACCGTTTTTTCCTATTAACATCAAACTAAATGAATATTTAAATGAGTATAATAGGAATTTAAAAATTCCAATTTTTTATGAAGATTTAAAAAGATTTTCAGGTTCATTTTCAGTTTTCAACAAAGACGATAAAGACACTCTTTGGGTTAGAGTATTTTATTCAGAGCATGAAAGAAAGGATATTGATTTATCATTGAAAAAAGTTTACAATTTATTGCATTCTGATGGCAATGAATCTAATATAGATTTACTAAATATAGACGCTATTGACTATTGTACATTTGGAAATTCAAAACCATTTAGAATTAAAATAAGAAATAAATTAAATGATAATTTTACCTATTTCTATGTCAAAAAAGCTGATGCTTCTAGAGTTTATGGTTTAGAATTAGAAAATTTATTATCTCCTTATAATTTAAATTTTTTAATTAATAAGGATACTTTAATTGAAGAACATGTAGCTGGAATTCCTGGAGATGAGTTTTTTGAAGAACATCTTGAAAAATGTAATAATTCTGAAAAGTCACAAATTGCCAAAGAATTTGTAAAATTTAACGAAAGATGTATGATTAGACTGTTGGGGGATATGCGCTCTTACAATTATGTTATCATACCAACTCACGATTTTGATCAAGTGATTTATAAAATTAGAGCAATTGATTTCGATCAACAATCTTATGAAGGTAATTTAAAAGTATATAGACCACAGTTCTTCAAAGAAAATAAATTTATTATGAATCTTATTAAAGATAAACTTGATTCACATTCTTTAGATCAATATAAAACAGAAGAAAGATCTATTATTGCGAAACGAATTTTAAGTTCGGAAAGTAGAACTAAAAAAATAATAAACTGTATGATTTCAGATAATATTTCCTCTAAAGAAAATATTTCATTACTATCTAATCAAATATTTAAACTTACAAAAGATGATAATTTTAATAAAACTAAAAATATGGGTGAAATTCTAAGAGCTTCTTTTAATTATGTATTAAGGAATTATGAAAATCATGAAATGCTAAGTATTAATTAGTAAAACTGATAAGGGTCTTCTTCTTCAAATCCTTCTTCTTCTTCAAATTTATCATTTTTGTTTTCAATAAATAATCTTTCTGGAGCTTTGTCAGGCATTTTTCCAACCGAAAAAATTGTTTCAGGATAATTCGTAGATTTATTTTCTTCACTGGTTTCGATTAATTCTACAAAAAAAGTCCACAAGTTCAAAAAATCATAGACGTAAATAAAATTTTTCTGATTCTCATTAATTATTATTTCTAAAATATTATCCTTCATTACCTTTTGTTGTCCAAAACTTTCAAAAGTTATTTCTTCACCTTGATTCCACTCTGAGTCACTTAAATAAAATGAAGCCATTTCATTTCCTTCAAAACCAAATGCACTGATAATTGCATAATGTAAATCTTCAAAACTATTAATAGATTGTATTTCTATATCTCTTAAAACATCTTCTTTTGTATCTAGAATTAAACGTAATCTATAAATCATTTTATGTTTTTTTAAAAAAAAATAAACACCAGTAAAATTGAAAACCGAATAAAATAGTTGCCAAAAATAAGTGTAATGGCTGGCTTAAAATTGGAAAATCTCCGTAATACATTAAAATTCCTAATAAAATTTCTAATAAAATTACCAAACTAATCAGTGAAATAGTTTCTAAATTATATGACTTTTTATATGTATAATAAAGTAAATATGAATTAGTAATTAATATTGTCAGTGAGAATGTTCTATGAAAATAAAAAAAGAAATCAGGTGATTGAAGCCATAGTTCTTTGTTTTTAGAGAGTTCATACTGCACGTCAATAAACTCTCTTACTTGAGTTCCTGAAATGACTTGAATTAAAGTTAATGCAATTGAAAATAGTATTAAATATTTTATTTTTTTATCATATTGATAATATTTTTTTTCTTTTGAATAATAAATTAAATATATAATTAGAGCTACTATCACCAGTGCCATAAGCATGTGTACGGTAATTTTATATGGTGCTAAGTTTGAATCAACTACTAATTTTCCAAGCCATGCTTGAAAACCCATTCCAAAGACTATAAGTATTGAAATTAAAGGAATAATTTTTTTAACCTTCCAGTATTTCAAAGATAGGATTAACATTATTATAGTAAATATTCCTGCAACAGCTCCAATCAATCTGTTGATAAATTCAATCCAGGTATGTACAGGATCATAAGTTACGTAGTCATGTTTTTCATATGAGCTCCAATTGTTGAAGTCTATATTTTTACCTGATCTAAAATCTAGATTAGCAGTATACAGCTTTTCACTATTTACAATTATCATCTGATTAACTTTGTAATCATAATTGGGTTTAAAAAGCAATTCACTTTCCTCATATGGAGGTATGAAGTATCCAAAACATTTTGGCCAATCTGGGCACCCCATTCCGCTTCCAGTCATTCTAACTAAAGATCCAGCTAAAATTACCAGGTAAACTAAAACCAAACTTATTTTAGATATTTTGATGAAATTATTCAATAATATTGTTTTTTAATCCAAGAGTTTTACCTTTTGTAATCATCAATAACTTTGCCGATTCTTTATTGTTTGGAATTTCTCCATCTAAAATCGAATTTTTAATATATTCTTTAATAATCCCAATCTCTTTTGACGGCCCGATCTTAAAGTAATTCATAATTTCTTCTCCACTAACAGGGGGTTGAAAATTTCTAATAGAATCTCTTTCTTCAACTACTTTTATTTTTTCTCTAACAACTTTAAAATTATTTAAATATTTTTTAAATCTCAATGGATTTTTTGTAGTTATATCCGCTTCACATAGTGTTAGCAAATCATCTATATCTTCATTACAATCATAAATTAATCTTCGGATAGCAGAATCTGTTATATTATTATTCGATAGGACTATTGGTCTAGAGCTTAAATAAATAATCTTTTGTACATACTTTAACTTATTATTTAAAGGGAGATTTAATCTTTTGAATAATTTATAAACCATTTTGGATCCTTTAAGTTCATGCCCATGAAAAGTCCATCCTGTTTTTTTTACAAATTGTTTTGTTGGAGCTTTTCCAATATCATGAAGAAGAGCAGCCCATCTTAACCAGAGGTTTTCTGTTTCTAAACAAATATTATCTAAGACCTCTAACGTGTGAAAAAAATTATCTTTATGTTTTTGTCCTTCAATTTCTTCAATCCCTTTTAGATCTGTAAGTTCAGGAAGTATTATATCAAGTAGTCCTGTTGATTCTAATACTTTAAAACCAATGGATGGCTTTGAAGTCATAATAATTTTATTTATTTCTTCAGAAATTCTTTCAGTTGAAATAATTTTTATTCTTTCTTTTTCTGAAATTAAACTATTAAAACAATTTAAATCAATTTCAAAATTCAATTGACTAGCAAATCTTGCAGCTCTTAACATCCTAAGGGGATCATCAGAGAATGTTTGTTTTGGCTCTAATGGTGTTTTAATTATTTTATTTTCTAAATCTTTAATTCCGTTAAATTTATCCAATAGATCACCCCAACTCTTTTTATTCAAACTTATTCCTAAAGTGTTGATTGTAAAATCTCTTCTGTTTAAATCATCATCTAAAGTCCCTGGTTTAACGACAGGATTTCTGCTAGATTTATTATAGCTTTCTTTTCTAGTGCCTACAAATTCGATGTCAAAACCATCATATTTAAACATTGCAGTTCCGAAATTCTTGAAAATTGTAATTTTTGATTTTATTTTTAATTTTTTAGCTGTTTGTTTAGCTATTTCAATACCATTACCTACCACAAGGATATCTATATCTTTAGCTGATTTTTTTCCAATAATTAAATCTCGAACAAATCCACCTATAGCATAACATTCAATTTTTTTATCATCACAGCAATTTGAAATAGCATGAAATATTTTACTCTTTATATTTTCTTTATAATTTCTTTTAAGCATTCTATGATCTTAAGATTTTGAATGAGTCACCATCTATTTTAATGATTTGAGATGGTGTTTTAAGCTTTTCATTTCGTTTTAAATTTACAGTATAATCAATTTGATTCAAAATATCATTATTGATTTCATCAAAACATTCTGGAAACCTGTCACCTGTGATGTTGACTGATGTCGAGGTGATAGGTTTATTAAATTCTTTTATTAATTTTTGACAAAATTCATCATTTGGAATTCTGATAGCTATCGAGCTCTTATAGAAACTCAATTCTTTTACTTTATTGAAAATTATAGTTGTGGGTTTCTTTTGAAGTTCTAAAAAGTGTTTATTTTTTTTTGTTAAATTCACATATTTATTTAACATTTGATAGTCGTTCATAAGACAAATTAAAGGAGAGGAGGAATCTCTTTTTTTAATTTTAAAGATTTTATTTATTGCTTTAGAATTAGTAGCATCACAACCAATTGCCCAAATAGTATCAGAAGGGTAAATAATTATTCCACCATTTTTTAAATATTCTACAGTTTTTAAAATTTCAGAAATCATTTGAATTATGCAGACACATTATATTCTCGTAAAGCTTCATTAAGAGATGTTTTTTTATTAGTACTTTCTTTTCTTTCACCTATTATTAACGCACATGGTACTTGAAAATTTCCAGCCTTAAATCTCTTTGTGTATGAACCAGGAATAACAACCGATCTTGGAGGAATTTCTCCTTTGCTTTCTACCGGCTTATCACCTGTTACGTCAATGATTTTAGTAGAACCAGTTAATACAACGTTAGCTCCTAAAACAGCTTCTTTACCAACCCTTACGCCTTCTACCACTATGCATCTAGAGCCAATAAAGGCATTGTCTTCAATAATTACTGGTGCAGCTTGTAATGGCTCCAAAACTCCGCCAATACCAACACCTCCACTTAAATGAACATTTTTACCAATTTGAGCACAACTACCAACAGTTGCCCAGGTATCTACCATAGTCCCACTATCAACATATGCTCCAATATTGACATAACTTGGCATTAAAATAACACCTTTACTAATATATGCCCCGTGTCTTGCAACAGCATGTGGAACTACTCTGATACCTTTTTCTTTATAATTTTTTTTCAATGGAATTTTATCGTGAAATTCTAACGGACCAGCTTCAATTGTTTTCATTTCCTGAATTGGAAAATATAAAACAACAGCTTTTTTAACCCATTCATTTACATTCCAACCGTTATCTGTTGGTTCCGCTACCCTTAAGTTGCCATTATCCAAATCATTAATTACAGATCGTATCGCATTTTTAGTTTCTTCTTCTTTTAAAAGAGATCTGTTTTTCCAAGCAGATTCAATAATATTTTTCACAGTTTTTTTTCAAATATACGTTGATAATAATAAATAGTTTAAAGAATTTTAACCTTAATTATTAATGATTTAACTTTGATAAATGTCAAAAATAGTTGCTTTAGATTTTGGAATGAAAAGAATAGGTGTAGCCATTACCGATGATTTAAATATAATTGCATCAGGACTTGATACAGTTTCAAATGAAAATATTATATCGTTTTTAAAGAATTTAATATCAAAAAATAATATAAATATTATTGTAATCGGAAAGCCGATGCAAAAAAACAATCAACCTTCTGATGTTGAATTTGAAATATTAAAATTCATTAAGAAGTTAAAAAGTAACTTCCCCTTTATAAAACTAGATAGATGTGATGAGAGGTTTACATCCGTAATTGCTAAAAGAGTAATTTTAGATAGTGGTGTAAATAAAACTAAAAGAAGAAACAAGTCTCTTGTAGATAAAATTAGTGCTACTATTATTCTCCAGTCTTATCTTGAAAACATATAATATGATTTTACCAATTATCGCATACGGAAATCCAGTATTAAGAAAAAAATGTGAAATTATTTCTAAAAATTATAAAGGATTAAGTAAATTAATTTCAAATATGTGGGAGACTATGTATGCTTCTAGTGGTGTTGGTTTAGCAGCTCCACAAATAGGATTATCTATAAGAATGTTTATTGTTGATGCCTCTCCTTTTTCTGAAGATGATAAACTAGATATTGTTGAAAGAACTAATCTTTCAACTTTTAAAAAAGTTTTTATTAATCCAGAATTAATTGCAACTACAAATGAGCTAAATACATTTAATGAAGGATGTTTAAGCATTCCCGATATTAGAGAAGATGTTGTTAGAGAAAATGAAATATTAATTAAATATTATGATGAAAATTTCATAAAACATGAATTAAAATTGGATGGGTTAAGAGCTAGGGTAGTTCAACATGAATTTGATCATATTCAAGGTGTTTTATTTACTGATAAGCTAAGTGTTTTTAAGAAAAAACTGTTAAAAGGTAAATTGAATAATATTTCAAAGGGAAAAGTTAAATCGGATTATTCAATGTCATTTTATAAAAAATGAGAAAATCTAAAAATCTTCAATCAATTGATAAGTTAATTGAAATAATGGACGAACTAAGGTTGGAATGTCCATGGGACAATGGACAGACTATGGATTCTTTAAAAACTTTAACCATTGAAGAAACTTATGAACTAGTCGATGCTATTAACAATAACGATTTTGATGAAATTAAAAACGAATTAGGCGATTTACTTCTTCATATTGTGTTTTATTCAAAGATTGCCAGTGAAAAAGATATTTTTGATTTTAATGACGTTATTGAATCAATTTCTAAAAAGTTGATATTTAGACATCCTCATATCTATCAAAATAAAGAGAAGATATCGCAAGAACAAGTAAAAAAAAACTGGGAAAAATTAAAGCTGAGGGAAGGTAGAGATAGTATTCTTTCAGGGGTTCCGAAAACATTACCATCTTTAATTAAAGCTTTAAGAATTCAAGATAAGGTTTCTAGTGCAGGCTTTAAATGGGATTCGATTGATAATTCTAAAAACAAAGTCATTGAGGAGTTTAATGAGTTGAGTTTAGAGATTCAAAATTCAGATGAAAATAAAATTGAAGAAGAATTTGGTGATTTTCTGTTTTCAGTAATCAATTTTGGTAGACATTTAGGGATAGATTCAGAAAATGCTCTTGAAAAAACGAATAAAAAATTTTCTAAAAGATTTAAAGAAATGGAATTAAAAATCAAAAATGATAATCTTGAATTAGATAAGCTTTCCTCAACTGAAATGCTTGCTTTTTGGAACGATTCGAAATAATTATTTAAGAAGATCTTTTTTTTGATTAATTATTTTTTCAATTTCTAATTTCTGATTTTTAATTTTTAAATGAACTGCCTCTAATAGTTTGTTTTCTTTGGATTTATCATTAAAAAATAAAAGATTATTTTCTTGTTGTATTAAATCTTTTTTTAGTTTGTCTAAGTTTGAATTTAATTTATAAACTTGTGATTTTTTCTGATCAATACTCATAAATTTAGATTTCATCTCATTGATTTTGATTTGAGATTCTTCTTCATTAAATCCTTCTTTAATTAATAGATATTTAATTTTCTCAAAAAACAAATTTTCTTTTTCTGAATTTATTTTATTTATTGATAAATATTCTTTACAAACATTTTCTAATTCAATTGAATCCCCGTTAATTTCACTAAGTCCTTCAATTAGCTGATCTTGTTTTATTTCAGATTCTTTATTTTTTGTATGTTTTAAGTTTCTATTTTGTGAAGCTTTTTGAAAATATATATCACAAATGTTTTTGAAAATTTTCCAATTTTTTTCATTTGCTTTATAAGGAACAGGCTTAATTAACTTCCATTTTTTTTGAATTGAAATCACATTTTGTCTTTCTTTTCCTTCCCCATCTTTAGTTGTGATTATTTTTATTTCTTCAATTAATAAATCTTGTTTTTTTAGATTATCGGAGTAGGTTTTTTTTATATTTTTAAAAAAAGTGTTTTTACTTAAGTAAAATTCTCTAATTACTATTTTATAATTATTCCAAAATGTTTTTTTTAATTTTCTAGGAATAGGTCCAGCAAGATCTATTTCATTTTTAATAGATTCAAAAGTTTTGATTTTTTCTTGCCAATTTTTAATAGATTTTGCTTCTGTTTGATTTAATAGTTCAATTTTTTTAATTAAACTTTCTTTTAAGTTATAATTTGTAATTAGTATAGTATCCTTGTTTAATTCAAATTCTTTTCTTTTGATATTTAATGCTTCTTCAATGCTTTTTAATTCTTCTTCAAGACTTTCTTCTTTTTCTTTTTTTACTGGACCTAATTCGAATTTCCATCTTTTTTTAAGCCTTTCAAAATCTTTAAAAGCTTTTAATTGATCATTTATATTTGTTAATTTTTTAGCATTAAATATTATTTTTTCTTTTTCTTTCAAATTATGTTCTAAATCAATTTCTTTAAACTTTCTATTTAGATGTAAATAATCATAAAAATTTTTAATGTGATGTTGGAAATTATTCCATATAATTACGTTTTGTGATCTTGGAACTTGTCCTATTTTAAACCATGAGTTTTGTATTTTTTTAAACTCATTATATTTTTCATTGATTGATCCATCAATAATTAATAGACTTTTTAATTTTTCAATTAAATTCTTTTTCTCTATTAAATTATCATCTAAATTTTTTTGACTTAGCTTCAATGATTTATTATTTTTAATTAAGTTACTTATTTTTATTTAACTATTCCAAATCTTCCAACTTTCATTGGCTTGATTTTCTAGCATCTTTTTCCCGTTAATTATTGTTGCTCCCATTTTTTCACTTTCTAATAAAAATTTTGTTTTTTCAGGATTATAAATCAAATCATAACAGATGTGATTTGATGATAGAAATTCAAAAGGAATTTTCGGACATTCTTGAACTTCAGGAAAAGTTCCTAGTGGTGTGCAGTTTATTATAATAGTATTTTCTTCAATTACTTTTTTGCTTAATTCACTATAAGAAATTACACCCTCTCTTTTGTCTCTTGAAACTATTGTAGATTTTACACCTATTGAATTAAGTCCAAAGATAATTGCTTTCGATGCTCCACCAGTTCCTAATACCAATGCTTTTTTTTGATTAGATATTATATTCTTTAAGGACATTACAAACCCTACATAATCTGTATTGTAACCCTCAATTATATCTTTATCATGAATTTTGATTGTATTTATTGCACCAATTTTTTTAGCTATTGGATCAATTTTATTTACCAATTCTATTATTTCTTCTTTATAAGGTATAGTAACATTTAACCCTTTTATTGCATCATCTTTTATAATATTTTTAAAGTCTTTTATGGATTGTAAATCATAATTTTCATATGAACAATTTGTTATATTTTCTTTAAGAAATTTATCATTAAAATATTTTTTTGAAAAAGAATAATTTATATTCTTACCTATTAGTCCGTATTTTCTTTTTTCTAACATATTTATCTATATATAATACTGTTATTAATCCAATATAAATCCATACTGTCGATATAATATTAGTTGTTTCAGTCAATTTTGGAAATGTTATTACTAAATTATCAATTAATAATGATTTTTCAAGAACATGATTCCATGGCCATACTATTATTAAAGATCCAAATACAAAACCAATTATAAATTGATTTAATATTTTCTCATATTTTCTAATTAGATAACTAAGTAAATTTGAAAGTAAAATTAGTCCTAAAACTGATCCTAAAGTAAATACCAAAACAATTCTCAATAAATCCATATCATGAGATAGGTTCGGTTCAACCCCAATAATTATTAATAATGAATTATAAAGAGAATTTACAGAGTCAACTAACAAAAGTTTGTAGTTGCCTAATAATATTAATATAAAAGATCCAGAAAGTCCTGGGATGATCATTCCACTTATACTTATGAAGCCACAAAAGAAAATAAATAATGTATTTTTATTTTCTTCAAAAGGGTCTGAAAAGCTAATGATTAGACCTATAGTTAAACCTAAGATAATTGGAATAAAAGAAATTAAATTCCACTTTTTTAAATTCCGAATTAAAATAAAATTTGATGCTAGTATCATTCCAAAAAAAGCTGACCAAACATATAATTCATAACTATTGAACAAAATATCTAATAATTTTGAGGTTGTAAAGAAACTAATAACAATTCCAAGCAATATTGTAATTAAAAACAAACCGTTATAGTTTTTATTTAAGTCAGAAAAATTTAATCTTAATAATAATGGAATTGTTTTATAATCAATTTTTTTAAGTGAATTTATCATTTCAATATAAAACCCTGTTAATAAAGCAACAAGTCCACCAGAAATGCCAGGTAACTTATTTACAGTACCCATTAAGATGCTTTTAATTAATAAGATTATATAAAATGACTTATTCCTTTTTTTCATTCTTAGTTGAAATGAACTCTAAAAGTAATACTATTAAGGTTCCTATTGTGAAAAATAATATTCCTTCTTTAAATTCAGAATTATTAAAATAATTTTCAGGTATATATAGTTTATCTAGAAAAAAACTTGAATCATTATTTTTTTTCCAAGGCCACAACGTTGGTAGAGATCCAATCATAAAGCCAATTAGACAAAAAAGTGTATTGTTTTTATGGTTTTTATAAGACCATGTTAATAATTTTGAAAATAATTTAATACTTAGTAAAGCTCCTAAAACAAAAGAAATAAAATTCATAAAATAATCTGAGTTGAATTGAGTTATTTCTTTCAACGTGATTAGCATAGTTTCATAAGCACCAAGTAAAACCAAAATATATGCACCTGAAACACCAGGTAGAAGCATTGCCGTTATACTAACCATTCCGCAAAAAAACAAATAGAAAGAATTTACTTCTACATTACTAGAGTTTAGTGTTTGAATGTATAAGGCAACAAACAATCCTATAATTAAAAAATAGAGTTGAGCTGGAATAAAGTATTTAGAATTTTTAAAACTTAATTCACTTGTGCTTTTAAATAAAAAAATAATACTTGATGATATTAAGCCTAGGAATAAAGACCAAAGCGCTATGGGATAGTTATTTAGTATAATTAAAATAAAATGACTTAATACTATAATACTTAAAAAAATCCCCAAGCATAAGTATAAAAGAAAACTTAAATTATAAGAGTTCCATACACTTTTAATTCTACCTTTTTTTAATTCTTTGAATATTTCAAAATCTAAACCATTTATAGTTTTTAGTAATTCTTCATAAACCCCTGTTATTATTGCAATTGTTCCACCAGAAACACCAGGAACAATATCAGCAATGCCCATACACATTCCTTTTATGAAAATGATAAAGTTTGAAAAAAAAGTATTTTTCATTTTAATAAAATTAAGATAATTTACTTTATAAATTAATTTACATTCATGTTTTTAAAGACATGAAGTTGCGGAATAGTTGGGAATATGTCTTTGAAGTAATCATAAATAGCAGGATTGTGAAAATACGCTTCTTTTAAATTAAAATTTGCTTTAACTAATTGATTACAGTTGTGAAGAATTACGTAATTAATATATTTTTTTTCACTTAATAAAGAACTTGGAAGCGCTTCAATTTTAACTAAAAACTCTTTAGACAGAGACTCGTTAAATGGCATTTGTATTAATGTTTTTGTAAGAAATATCAAAGTGCTTAGGTTGAAATCCCCCAAAGATAAAATCTCTTTAAAAGAAATTTCAACTTCCTCAAGATTATTTAAATCTAAATTTATTTTACAATATAGTTCCCAGTATTTTATATTTTCTGAATCAATTTCAATTGCTTTAATCAAGTGATTTTTAGCTTCTATATAATCTTTTTGTTTGTAATAATTGGAAGCCAAAGACATCCAAGCGCTATCATGTACTGGGTCTTCAATTACGGTTTTATTGAAATATGAAATTGCTAATTCAAAGTTGCCTAATTTATTATGGCAACAAGCTATTCGATATAGGGCAAAAGGGTTGGGTTCGTCTATTTTAATTACAATTTCATATTGCTCTATAGCTTGATTTATTTTATTGAGTTTCTCAAGAACTTTACCCATTTCTAAATAAGCTCCCACAAAAGAATCATCAGAAATTATAGCAAAATCAAATGCAGTTAAAGCTTCTTTATAAAGTTCTTTTTTTACATATTGTTTTCCAAGCTGATGCCAAGCAACTTCGCAGTAAGGATTTAATTCCAGAAAATCATTTAAATAGTTTACTGTATTATCTGTATTACCTAAAGCGTCAAAACAATAAAGTAAATTATTAAGAACAGCATAATCTAATTGAAAATCTTTGATATATTCTTTAAATTTCTCTTTTGCATTTTCAAAATTATCAATAAAAAGATATTCTTTTCCTATCATAATCAAAGCATCGCTGTAGAACTCACAATCTTTATTTATTTTTTTTAAAAGATTAATAGAATCAGAGTGTTTTTTTCTTTTAGAGAGAATTCTAGATTTTTGAATTATTATTTCAGAGTTATTTTTATCAATTTCAAATAAAATGTTAATTATTTTTTCTGCTTCTTCAATTTTATTTTCAAAAATTAAAGTTTCAACTTTTAAAAGTAGAATAGACGTGTTGTTTGGATACTGATCGATAGCCATTTTTATAGCTTTATTAGCCATGGAACTATTCCCTGATTCTAGGTAATAAATTATTATAGATTCAAATTCATCAGTATCAAAAAACAAAAATTGATTACTTTTTATCATTGATTCAAATTTTAATATTGAATCAGAAAAAAAATCTTGAAAATTATCTTTCATTTAAATGTAAAGATATTATGAGTTTGATTTTAAAATGGTAAAATAAATAATTCTTTTTAACAAATTAATGAACAGATTTTTTCACATCATCAAGTACTTCTAAAATGATTTCACAACCTATTTTTATTTCTTTATCATTGATGGTTAGTGGAGGTGTAATTCTAACAGCTTTAGTTTCAAATAGTAAATAAAATAAAATTAATCCCTTTTCTAAGCATTTGGACACAAGTTTAGTAGTGTTTTTTCTTTCTTTCAATATTATTGCTAACATTAGCCCTTTTCCTCTAACTTCTTGAATTAGTTCATGATTCAGATATTTTCTAAATAATTTTTCTTTTTTATTAATATCAGCCATTAAGCCAGAATCTAAAGTTTCTTTTAGATTCGCATGTGCAGCAGCAGAAATTACTGGATGTCCTCCAAAAGTAGTAATATGTCCTAAAATTGGGTTTTCTTTAAAAAGGCTCATATTTTCAAAACTTGATGATAGAGCTCCAATAGGGAAACCTCCACCAAGTCCTTTTCCGTAGACTAAAATATCAGGAATTATTTCATAATGTTCAAATGCAAATAATTTGCCTGTTCTTCCAATTCCTGGTTGAATTTCATCAAGTATCAAAAGAGCACCTACTTTTTCACATTGATTTTTAATTTTCTTTAAATAATTTTTTTCAGGTAATATAAAACCAGCTCCACCTTGAATAGTTTCAAGAATTACTGCTGCTGTTTTATTATCAATCAGTGAAATATCATTTTCATTATTAAAATTGATAAAATTAATATCAGGGAGTAAAGGTCTATAGGCTCTTTTTCTTTCTTCATAACCCATAATACTCATTGCACCTTGAGTACTTCCATGATAACTATTTTTTGCAGCTATAAATTTACTTCTTCTTGTTACTCTTTTAGCTAATTTCATGGCAGCTTCAATAGCCTCAGTTCCAGAATTTGTTAAGTAGGTACTTGATAGAGAACTTGGTAAATTATCCGAAATTAACTTACATAATTTTACTGTAGGCTCTTGAATAAATTCCCCATAAACCATCACATGCCAGTATTTTTCAATTTGATCAAGTACAGCTTCTTTTATCTTTTCGTTTTTATGTCCAAGATTAGATGCAGAAACTCCTGCAACAAAATCTAAATACTTTTTATTATTTGTGTCATACACGTAAGATCCCTCTGCATTTGATATTTCCAAGCTTAAAGGGTTATTAGTAGTTTGCGTCTGGAATTTTAAAAAATTTTCTTTCAAATCATTTAATAATTAAATTTTTTTTATTCAAAATTTTTTCATCAATTCTCCAATTAAAACCATTCAATATTTTTTGATTTATCTCAAGCTCATTTTCTGGATATACTTTTCCTTCAGGATTTGTGTAAAAAATAATTTCATCAATTTTATTATTATTTATAGTCATTAAAATAGAACTACAAATTGCTTTATCAATTCCTATTAGATCTTTAGTTTCCTCATCGTATAAATAATAAATCATTTCAGTATTTCTGTCTAATCTTATTTTTTCTAGCACATTATCTTTAAAATTCCCAAATAAGTCAATCCCTTTGATTTGGTTATAATTATCAATCCCAAAGCTATCTTTTTCAATAACAAATGCATTATTTAAAATCTTCAAAGAATCAAGTTGATTTGTCTCTAAATTTCTAATTATGTGTATTTCATCTCCTGACATTTGACTTTCGCCATTCCAAATCACAGGATTTATTTTTGAAATTTCTTTACTAGTTAATATTTGTTGTTCTCTTTTTGAAAGTTTATTTCGAATTAATTTGATTAATCCACTTTTCTGATTCATTATGAATTTATCAGATTTACCACTCATATTAGTTTTAAAAAATTTTACGTTAAATCTACCTTTAATAAACCTGTTTTCTTCAGGTCCTACTGCAAATAAAGTATCAGCTTTAATAAATAGGGAATCTTTTTCTAAGAGTTTAATTGCATATGAATTTTTTGTAACCATTGCGGAGTCCAAATCTTTAAAAACCTCTGCAAAATCTCCTTTAATGATAGTTTTATTAATTGTATCAGTTATTGTCACATTTTTTATTCCAGAAGCATATTTTTTTAAATCATCAAATATTAAACTGTCTCCTACAATTGTTCTATTACTATACTCGATTTTTGATTTCGTATTAAAAAATCCATTTTTGTTTTTAGTATTATAAAATCCCTTTTCACTAAATATTCTATAATCTTCTCCGGTGATTACAGTTGGTCCGTAAAAAAAGACTTTATTACTATTACTGTAATAATCTAATTTTTTTGATTTAATATCAGTATTGTCATTATATACATTCACTCTTTTATTGAATTCATACTTAGAGCTTTCTAAATAATATTTTCCTTCTGTACTTTTAATAGTATTTGAAGAATCTCTTATTACGCCTCCTTTTTCAAAATATATTTCTTTTAAGTCTCTGTCGTGAAATAATATTTGGGTTTTTAAATTTGTATTAGTACTATTAAATACTACATTTTTTTTTGCAATAATTTTTCTGTTATTTCCGTCATAGTCTAAAATTTGACTATATAGCTCAATACTGTCACCTTGTTTAACTACAACGTTTCCTCTTGCTTTAAATGAATTATTTTTTTTATAGAACAATGCATAATCAGACCAAATGTCCATTCCATCGTGTAAAAGATGAACTCTTATTTTATTGTTTTTTTTTAAAATATTAGCGCCAGGCAGTGTTATTTCATTTTTGTCAAATGAACCAGCTTCAATTATTTGTACAATCTTTTTTTCTTGAGATAAAAGAACATTTAATAATAATATAAAAATTATTGATAATTTTAATTTCAAATTTTTTTAACGAATTATGGTTTGAGTTCTGTCTGGTCCAACAGAAATAATTGCAATTGGAACTTGTAATTCATTTTCTATGTAGGAGACATAGTCCATAAATGTTTTAGGAAATGAATTTTCTTTTTTTATTTTACTTATATCTTCTTCCCAACCTTTAAATTCTGTATAAATTGGTTTTAATTTTTTAGAGTCAACAGAAAATGGAAAATGTTCAATTTTTTCTCCATTATAGTCGTATGAAGTACAAATTTTAATATTTTTAAACCCTGAAAGCACATCACCTTTCATCATCATTAATTTTGTTACACCATTTATTTTGACAGCATATTTTAAAGCAACTAAATCTAGCCATCCACATCTTCTCGGTCTTCCGGTAGTTGCGCCAAATTCATTACCAACTTTACTCATTCTTTTTGCATTATCATCAAACAGTTCGGTTGGAAATGGCCCGCTTCCAACTCTTGTTGTATATGCTTTAAAAATACCAAATACATCTTTTATTTTGTTAGGAGGGACTCCTAATCCAGTACATGCGCCTGCTGCAGTTGTATTAGACGAAGTGACATATGGGTAGGTTCCAAAATCAATATCTAATAAGGATCCTTGTGCACCTTCAGCTAATATATTCTTGTCATTATCTAATTGATTAAAAATATAATTTTCACTATCAATAAATGGAATTGATTTCATGTTTTCAATTGCTTTGAAAAAATCTTCCTCTAATTCTTTTAAGTTATATTGTAAATCAACTTTATAACTTTTGATCATTCCTTCGTGTTTGTTTGCTAATTTTCTGTATTTAGTTAAAAACTCCGGAAGTTCAATGTCTCCAACTCTAATACCATTTCTACCCGTTTTGTCCATATATGTTGGACCAATTCCTTTTAATGTTGATCCTATTTTAGATTTTCCTTTTGAAAGCTCTGATGCTGCATCTAGGAGTCTATGGGTTGGTAGAATTAAATGTGCTTTTCTTGAAATACATAAGTTTTTAGAAAAATCAATATTAAAAGGTTTTAATTTTTCAATCTCCTTTTCAAAAATTACAGGATCAATGACTACTCCATTACCAATCAAGTTCATTGATTCTTCATGGAATATTCCAGATGGTATAGTGTGTAAAACATGTTTTATTCCATCAAATTCTAAAGTATGACCTGCATTAGGTCCTCCCTGAAATCGTGCAATAATATCATAGTTCTTTGTCAAAACATCAACTATTTTTCCTTTCCCTTCGTCTCCCCACTGTAAACCTAGTAATAAATCAACTTTCATATTTTATTTTTAATTTTTTTGCCGTAGAAATATAAGGAATGATTGTTTATTTCAACTCCAAAAATTTCTTCAATATTTTTTTTAATAGTTTGAATTCTAGGATCGCAAAACTCAATAACTTCTCCGCTATCGGTTAAAATTAGATGATCGTGTTGATGATCAAAATAGGATTTTTCATACTGAGCTTGATTAGAACCGAACTGATGTTTTCTAACTAGTTTGCTTTCTAAAAGGAGCTCTATTGTATTATATAGTGTGGCTCTACTAACTCTATAATTTTTGTTTTTCATTTTGACATACAGAGATTCTATATCAAAATGCTCTGAAGAGTTATATATTTCACTTAGAATTGCAAAACGTTCAGGAGTTTTTCTATGAGTTTTTAAGTCAAGAAATTTAGTAAAAACTTCTTTTACTATTTTCTGATTCTTTTCTTTATTCATAAAGGTAAAATTAGTTTAAAAATTGATAATTCACTATTCTCTGGTGACCTTTTCAATCCCATTTATTTTTTTTAATCTTTTCATTAAATCATTCAAAATATTTTTTGTTCTAACTTTTAGAGTGATTTTTCCTCTAAAAATATTATCTACAGTATCAAAACTCATTTTATTAATATTAATATTCAATGTGGATGATATAACTTTTGTTATTTCATTTACAATTCCAAGATTATCAATTCCAGAAATATTAATTGTTGAACTGTATTCAAATAAAGAAGAGTCAACCCATTTAGACTTTAAAATTCTATAATCAAATTTAGATTGAAGACCTAGAGCGTTTGAGCATGTTTTTTTATGAATTTTTATTCCCTCATTTACTGTAACAAAACCAAAAACATCATCACCAGGAATTGCATTACAGCATTTGGCTAATGTATACTCTAATTTATCTTCTTCATTTCCAAAAACAATAAGATCAAAATTATTGCTAATTTCTTTTTCATTTAGATTGAATTGACTCGGCTTTCTAGAAATTTTTTTTCTAAAGAAATTTAATATTCTATTATTGTAATTAGCAAATTTTTTAAGTTCAGTATTTTCTACTTTCCCAATTCCAACTTGATAAAATAAATCAAGACTAGTTTTTAATTTTAAAAAACTTCCTAGATCATTGACTGTTTTTTCATCAAATTTCATTTTCAACTGTTTGAGTTTTCTTCTTAATATTTCTTTTCCATCTTCTGCTAATAATTTTTTTTCTTCTTTTAAAGCTGTTCTGATTTTAGATTTTGCCCTAGATGTCTTTACATAGTCTAGCCAATTTGATGAGGGTTTTGTATTTTCTGATTTAATTATTTCAATTTGGTCTCCACTATTAAGAACGTGACTTAATGGAACCATTTTACCATTAACCTTTATTCCTCTTGTTTTTAAACCCAAACCAGTGTGAACACTGAACGCAAAATCAAGAGCTGTTGATCCTTTTGCTAATGATTTTAGTTCTCCAGCAGGTGTAAAAACAAATATTTCTGTTGAATATAAATTTAATTTAAAATCCTCAACAAAATCTATTGCGTTTGTGTCGGTATTTTCTAAAACTTCTTGTAATCTATTTAACCATTCTTCCAATCCATTTTCAGCTTTATTACCACCTTTATACATATAATGTGCCGCATACCCTTTTTCAGCTATTTCATGCATTCTTTCAGATCTTATTTGAACTTCAACCCACTTTGATCCAGGTCCAACAACAGTAATATGCAGTGCTTCATAACCATTTGACCTTGGTGAGGTTATCCAATCTCTTAATCTTAAAGGGTTTGGTGTGTAATGATCAGTTATAATTGAATATATTTTCCATGCTATAAATTTTTCACTTTCTCTGTCAGATTTATAAATAATTCTAACAGCAAACTTGTCATATATTTCTTCAAATGAAATATTTTTATTTATAATTTTATTTCTTATTGAGTGAATAGATTTAGGCCTACCATTTATTTTAAACTTTAATTTTTCAGGTCTTAATTTTTCCGAAATTCTTCTTGAGAAATTTTTAATGTATTTGTCTTGATCAACTTTAGTTTCTTCAATTTTGTTTTTTAGTTCCTTAAATGTTTCAGGTTCTGTATACTTTAAGCCTAGATCTTCTAATTCTGACTTTACATCAAACAGTCCAATTCTATGTGCTATTGGTGCATATATGTAAAGAGTTTCAGAAGCAATTTTTATTTGTTTGCCATTTGGCATAGAATCTAAAGTTTGCATATTATGAAGTCTGTCGGCAATTTTGATTAAAATAACTCTTACATCATCATTTAATGTAAGGAGCATTTTTCTGAAATTTTCAGCTTGAAGAGAAACGTTCTCATCTTTAGATAATTTGGAGATTTTTGTTAAACCAACTACGATTTTGCAAATAGTTTTGCCAAAAATTTTAGTTATTTTTTTTTCATCATAATCTGTATCTTCAATTACGTCGTGTAATAAAGCTGCAGCTATACATGTCGCATCTAATCCAATTTTTGATGCAACAATCTTAGCAACAGAAATGGGGTGAAACACATAGGGTTCACCAGATTTTCTTCTTTGATTTTTATGAGCATCGACAGAGGTATTAAAAGCTAATCTTATTAGCTTTCTATCATCTTTAGATAATGATTGATAGCTAATTTTGAGAAGCTCTTTATATTCTTTAGCTATTTGACTATTTTCTTTTATTGAATCGACTACCATCATTATTAAATTTAACTAAAAAAATAATAACTATCGTAATTGATTTATTCTTTCCAACAGGGTGGGGTGAGAGTAATGCCACCAAACATATTTTGGATGTGGCGTTAAATTGCTTAAACTATCTTTAGTTAAAACCTTTAAAGCTTCAATTAAATATTTCCCATCAAATGATTTATCAGCATATTCATCAGCTTCATATTCAAATTTTCTTGAAAATAAATTAAATATTAAAGATGATATTTCAGAGATTGGTGTGTATAGTATTGAAAAGGTTATGAGCGCTATATGAAAACTATGGTTTTCTATATTAAGTGCTTCAGAAAAAATTGGCATATAAATTAATAATGAAAGAATATAAAGCATTAAGCCTGATTGAATTATTGAGAACAATAAATTGAAAATAATATGATTTTTTTTATAATGACCAATCTCATGAGCTATTACAGCTACAATTTGATTTTTCGTTAATTTATTTATTAATGTATCATATAATGTCACTCTTTTTTGTTTTCCGAAACCAGAAAAATAAGCATTTGCTTTAGTTGATCTTTTAGAACCATCAATTACGAAAATATTACTAAGATTAAAGCCAACCTTTTTTGAATACTTTTCTATTTCACTTTTTAATTCACCATCTTCAAGTTTTGTTTGTTTGTTGAAAAGAGGCACAATTATTTGTGCATATAGACCATTTATTAAAAGAGTTAAAACAGAAATAAAAATCCAAGCTACTATCCAGAAATTTTGTCCAACATATTCGAATTGAAGAATTATAAAGCTCAATATACCCCCTCCAAACAAAATTGTCAATAACCATGATTTTAATTTATCAATTATATATGTTTTTTTAGTTGTTTTATTAAAACCGAATTTTTCCTCAATAATGAAAGTATGATAAATTGAAAAGGGAATACTAAGTAGGTCATTTCCAAAATAAATAATTCCAAAAAAACTTAAACTTATTATTAATTCTGAATCAAATAGTGATCGACAGTAATTGTCTAAAATTAAAAATCCATCAAAATAAAAAAATAATAATAAAATCAGTAAACTATATGTGCTTGAAATTCTATTAAATTTATATTGAGTTTTTTTATATTCTTGTGATTTCAAGTACTTTTCTTTATCATAAATATCACTAATAATTTTAGGAATTTTATTGTCAAAATATTTAGAATTCAAATAATCTAAGATTGAGTCTTTGAAAAAATTTAGTATTATAATAGCTATAAGTATATTAAATAATATTTGTGGACTAATTATCATTTCTTTGTTTTAATCCTTCAAATATAACTATTGCAGCGCTTACTGATAGATTCAACGAATCCATTTCACCTTTCATGGGAATGCTAATCAGTTCATCTGATTCTAACAGCCAGGATTTAGATAAAGATGAGGATTCTGCGCCTACTATTATTGCACATGCCTGTTTATAGTTAATATTTAAATAGTTTTTACTGTTTTCAACAAAAGTCGAAAATATCTTTATATTATTTTTTTTTAAAAATCTTATAATTTCGTCTGTTGAAGCTGTCGCTATTTGCATAGTGAATATACTTCCTAAACTTGATCTTATTGCGTTTGGATTATAAAGTTCAGTTTTAGGATTAGCTATTATAAGCCCATCCAATCCCGCTGCATCTGCTGTTCTTAAGAGAGCTCCAATATTACCAGGTTTTTCGGGCGATTCTGCTATTAAAATATATGGGTTTTTAGAAATTTTAAAACTTTCTAGAGAATTGTCTTTGGATTTAACTAAAGCTAATAATCCATCACTCTTTTTTTTATAAATTAATTCTTGGTAAAGGCTTAGAGAGAAGTCATAAATGATAATGTTTTTATAATTATTGTTAATGTAATTTATATTATCATCTGAAATTATTTCTGAACATATAATTATTTCTATAAATTTAAAACCGAAATCGTGACATAAATTTATATTTTTCTTGCCTTCAACTATAAATGAGTTACTAGCTTTTCTTTTATTATTTTTGAACAAAAGTTTAGAAACGTTTTTATAAATCGAGTTGCTTTTACTGGATATGTATTTCAAAATATATTTAAAATTTATTATTTAAAATTAAAACAATAATTTAAATCTATTATTGTTTAATTTTGTAATATTCTTAATTAATATTAACATAATTTAGTTTTTATGACAAATGATAATTCTAGTTATTTTATTGAGCTTGAAAATAATCATGGAGCTCATAATTATCATCCCCTTCCTGTTGTTTTGGAAAGAGGTGAGGGTATTTATGTATGGGATGTAAACAATAAAAAGTATTTTGATTTTTTATCTGCTTATTCAGCAGTTAATCAAGGCCATTGTCATCCAAAAATCAATGAAGCGTTAATTGAACAATCTTCAAAATTAACCTTAACATCAAGAGCTTTTCACAATAATGTATTAGGTGAATATCAGAAATTTATTACTAACTATTTTGGTTACGATAGAGTTCTTCCAATGAACACAGGAGTTGAAGGAGGAGAGACTGCTGTAAAATTAGCTAGAAAATGGGCTTATGAAAAAAAGAGTGTTCCAAAAAACTGTGCTAAAATTATTTTTGTTACTGGAAACTTTTGGGGAAGAACTTTAGCCGCTATTTCTTCTTCTAACGATCCGTTGAGTACTACCAATTTCGGCCCTTTTATGCCAGGGTATGAAATAATTCCCTATAATGATTTAGATGCTTTAGAAAATTCTTTAAAAGACCCTAATGTAGCAGCTTTTATGGTTGAACCAATTCAAGGTGAAGCAGGAGTTGTTGTTCCGGACGATAATTATCTTCTTGATGCATTTAATCTTTGTAAAAAAAATAACGTTTTATTTATAGCTGATGAAGTTCAAACCGGTATTGCTAGAACAGGAAAAATGATATGCTGTGATCATCATGGTTTTAAACCTGATATTTTAATTTTAGGTAAAGCTTTATCAGGAGGGGTGTTTCCTGTTTCTGCCGTTTTAGCATCAAATGAAATCATGCTTACCATTAAGCCTGGCGAACATGGCTCTACTTATGGTGGAAATCCTTTAGGGTGTAAAGTTGCTATTGCTGCTTTAAAAGTAGTGAAAGACGAAAAATTATGTGAAAATTCATTTGAAATGGGAAATTATTTTAGGTCAAAATTAAATGAATATATTTCGAGTAGTAACATTGTTAAATTAGTTAGGGGAAAAGGTCTTCTAAACGCAATAGTTATTGATGATCATGAAGAAAGTGATACGGCATGGAAAATTTGTTTAAAATTAAGAGATAATGGTTTATTGGCAAAACCTACTCATGGAAATATTATTAGATTTGCACCTCCACTTACAATTAATAAAACAGAAATTGATGTTGCTGTAGATATTATAGCCAAGTCTTTAAAAGAATTTGAAACAAGTGAATAATATATACTTTGATAACGCTGCCACTACACAAATCGATCAATCAGTAATTGATTTGATGAATAGTATAATGTCTAATCAATATGGTAATCCTAATTCAACTCATAGTTTTGGAAGGTCATCTAGAACTTTAATAGAAAAAGCAAGAAAATCAATTGCAAAAGAATTTAATGTTTTACCTGCCGAAATATTTTTCACGTCATGTGGAACAGAGTCTGATAATTTAATTTTAATTTCTGCTGTTAGAGATCTTGGTGTTAAAAGAATTATAACCTCAAAAATTGAACATAAAGCAGTATTAAACGTTGTTAAATTTTTGGAATTGACAGAATCTGTCAATGTTGAATATGTAAAAGTAAAATCTAATGGATTACTAGATTATGATGACTTAGATCAAGTTTTAAAAAGTAATAATCAAAAAACACTTGTCAGCTTGATGCATGTAAATAATGAAATTGGTTCCGTTTTAGATTTAACAATAGTTGGAGATATTTGTAAAAAACATGATGCTTTTTTTCATTCTGACACTGTTCAGTCAATAGGAAAATACAGATTTGATTTATCAAAAATTAATATTGATTTTATAGTCGGATCTGCCCATAAATTTCATGGTCCAAAAGGAATCGGTTTTGTTTATATTAATAAAAAATTAAAATTAAATCCTTTGATAATTGGAGGAAACCAAGAAAGAGGTTTGAGGGCAGGAACTGAGTCAGTTCATAATATATGCGGAATGGAGTTAGCTTTTATAGATTCTTATAATTGTTTTGAAAAAAATAAAAATTATATTTTAGATTTAAAAAAATATTTCATTAAAAAAATAACTAGTTCAATTCCTTTACTAAAATTTAATGGAAGTTGTGAAGATAATAATTACAGTACCTTTTCCATTTTAAATATTTGCCTTCCAGTTTCAAAAGACAAGTCAGTTCTTTTAGAATTTAATTTAGATTTAAAAGGTATTGCATGTTCAAGGGGAAGTGCTTGCCAATCTGGAAGTAACACAGGATCACATGTTTTAAACTCTATATTGACTAAATCGGATTTAGAAAAGCCGTCATTAAGGTTTTCATTTTCCAAATACAATAATAAATCTGAAATTGACAAAGTAGTTGAAGTTTTGAGTGATTTTATTAATTCAAACTAGTCTCTAAAAAATGTAAAATTCTTTTGAGATTTATTTCCAGCCATATCCTCAACAGAAACTTCAATTAAATTCTTTTTTTTATTTATAAAATATGAATCAAAATTGTAAAAAAGTTCATTTTTTTTATATTCATATTCAAACAGCATCCATTTTCCGTTAATTTTTACATTGTAGTTTTTAATACCTGTTTCTTTATCTAAAATTTTAATTTTTATAGAACTTTTATTAGAAATCCAATCATTGTTTTTGAAATTTTTTAATTCAATTAAAGGATTTAAACTATCGTTTTTTATAAAATATGTTCCTAAGGATTTAGTTTTATGATAAAAATAATTTTTATTATTAAGTTTTGCTGATGCGAATGATTCGTTTCCATTATTATCTTTTAAAGCTAAATAATTGCCTTTTCTTTTTTCTTTATTTAAAAAATATATTTTAATATTTTTAAAAACAGCTATTTCAGGATTTATTATTTTAATTGAATCAATTGATGTGTCTATATTTAATTTAACGTTCTTAAGAAAAGTATTTTTAGCTATTTTTATTTCAGCGTTTTCAAATTCAAAATTGTAATTAAGTTTATTGTTTATCGTAGTATTTAAATCTTTTGAGTTGACCTTTTTTAATGTGCTCTTTTTTATGTCACCTTTAGTTATCGGAATTTTAATAGTGGATTTATTTCCTTTTAAATCAGCAAGGGTAATTTGATATAAAGAAATATCTTTTTCTATATTTATATAACCAGATTTATTATTTGAATAAATACTTAAATTATTCCCATGATCTTTAAATAATTTTACTATTCTTGATTTATTCTCTATATAATATTTGTAATCAATTAATGTTTTGATTTTTATTGACTCTTCGAAAAAAAATGAATTAAAGTTGAATTCAATATTTTCTTTATTGTCATAAATAGTAGAGTATTTATATATCCCATTTTTATTATTTGCTAAATCTTGTCTATCAAAACCACTTATTCCAAATCCAATTGTTCCATTTGCTGTAACTTCTTCAGATTGGTAAATACTGTCATTAACTCTTTTAATTTTTAACTTAATTGGTTCGCTAATTTTATTAAGACTATCAAGTTTGTATAAAAACACTGAATTTATTATTGGTCTTCTTGTGTCTTTTATATCAATTTCAAATAATTGTGGGTTAATTGCTTTTTGATTTTTAGTTAATCTTATTTCATAATGTAGATGAGGCCCAAAAGATGAACCGGTATTTCCTGACTTACCGATATTTTCATTTTTCAATATTTTTATTACATCTTTTTTAAAATAATGTTCAATTTGATAAGATTTTTTATTGTATTGAATTTTCTTAATGTAATCTTCAATTTTTTTATTAAAATTTTTCAAATGTGCATAAACTGTAGTGTATCCGTTTGGGTGATTAATGTATAGTGCTTTTCCAAATCCACCATGTTTTATGCTTATTCTACTCACATATCCTTTAGCGGAACTAAATACATTTAATCCTTCTTTAAATTGAGTTTTAAAATCAATTCCTGAATGAAAATGACTGGGTCTTGATTCCCCAAAATTTCCATTTAAGATTAATTCTATATCTAATGGATTAGAAAAATAGTTTTTAGGGAAATTTGTTTGTGAATTTATGTTTATTGAAATAAATAAAAATAGAATTATTAATTTTTTCATTATTATTTTAGTGAATCTTTTTTAGTTATTTAATTATTAATAATACTAAAAATAATTCTAAGATTTTTAAAATATAAGTACTTATTTGTTTTAGAGTATTAGTAACACTAAATTTGATTAAGATAGTATTGTTTTAATGTCTGAGTCAATTGAAAATATTGTTCTTTTAGAAGCTAATTTGTCTAATTTAAAATCTTTAATAAATAAATTAAGAGATGAGAATTTGGAATTTAGTAAAGATTTAAGATTGAAAGATGAATCTTTACTCAAACAAAAAAATCAGTTAAAAGAATGGAAAAACAAGTATCATTCCTTAAAAATTGCTAATACTTTCTTAGGTAGTGATGATAAATCATTAACAAAGCTGAAGATTAATAATCTTATCAAAGAGTTGGATAAATGTATATTGAGTTTAAGTTCATAAATCTATTATATGCAAAAAATTAAATTAACAATTGCTAATAGAGTTTACCCTCTTAATGTCCCCTTGGAGCAAGAAGAAGGACTAAGAGTTGCATCAAAAAAAATCGATATTATGATTAAACATTTTGAAGAAAATTACGCTGTTAAGGACAAGCAAGATGTTTTAGCAATGTGTGCTCTTCAATTAGCGACTCAAACTGAACAAGAAAATATTTCTGAAGCTAAAATTAATGAAGAGGTAAATAAAAGATTAGAAAAGATTAATAAATCTATTCAAGAAATTATTGACCTCTAGCACGTTCATTTAAATAAAATACATTATTGCCTACATCAATTTTTTTGATAAACTCAACGCGAATTTTTTTATAAAAGGTGAGTCTATTCTGCTAAAGCATGCCCTTACAGGATCCTTGATCAGTTAGTTAGCCTTAATCTTGTCTTACAAGAGTTTATACAAAACTTCATGATGTAGGCTTTTTTTTTAATCTAAATAAAATAATTATTATGGAATATTTTACAATAATCAATTTTGTTCTTATTGTTCTAGGTTTAGCTATAGGTTTTGTTATTTCTAAATTTTTAGAAAAAACATCAATAACTAAATCATTTGAAAACGCAAAAAAAGAAGCTGAAAATATTTTAAAATCCGCATCAATTGAAGGTGAAAATATCAAGAAAGATAAAATCTTTCAGGCAAAAGAAAAGTTTTTAGAACTAAAATCTGAGCATGAAAAGCATATTTTAAATAGAGAAAAAAATCTTACTGACGTTCAAAAAAGAATTAAAGACAAAGAATCTCAAGTTTCAAATGAACTTTCTATTAATAAAAAGAATAATCAAAGCTTAAATGACAAGATGTCTTCTTTTGATAAAAAACTTGAGCTTCTTGATAAGGAAAGTGAGCAGGTTAATAAACTACATAAAGAGCAGGTTGAAAAACTTGAAAAATTATCTAGTATGTCTGCTAATGATGCTAAAAAAGAATTAGTTGAATCACTAAAAGAAGAAGCTAAATCAGAAGCCCTGGAGCTTACTCAAAATATTATTGAAGATGCTAAGCTTTCTGCTAGGCAAGAGGCAAAAAAAATAGTTATTAATACGATCCAAAGAGTTGGAACTGAAGAAGCTATAGATAATTGCGTCTCAGTTTTTAATATTGAATCTGATGATGTAAAAGGAAGGATTATTGGAAGGGAAGGTCGAAACATTAGGGCTATAGAATCAGCTACCGGAGTTGAAATAATAGTAGATGACACACCTGAAGCGATAATTTTATCATGTTTTGACTCAGTAAGAAGAGAAGTTGCTAGACTTTCTTTACATAAATTAGTTACTGATGGAAGAATTCATCCTGCTAGAATTGAAGAAGTTGTAAAGAAAACACAAAACGAAATTGAAAACGAAATTATTGAGGTTGGTAAAAGAACAGTAATTGATTTAGGAATTCATGGATTGAATCCTGCTCTTATTAAGGCTGTAGGTAGAATGAAATACAGATCTTCTTACGGTCAAAATCTTTTACAACACTCTAGAGAAGTTGCCAAACTTTGCGGAATTATGTCTTCTGAATTAGGTCTAAATCCTAAAATTGCTAAAAGAGCAGGACTTTTACATGATATAGGGAAGGTTCCAGAGGAAGAAACTGAAACTCCTCATGCTTTGCTAGGAATGCAATGGGCAGAAAAATTTGGAGAAAAACCAGATGTTTGTAATGCTATTGGAGCTCACCACGATGAAATAGAAATGAATAATTTAATTTCGCCTATTGTTCAAGTATGTGATGCTATTTCTGGAGCTAGACCTGGAGCAAGAAGACAGGTTTTAGATAGTTATATTGAGAGGTTAAAAGAAATGGAAGATGTTGCTTATTCTTTTAAAGGAGTTACTAAAGCATATGCTATTCAAGCTGGTCGTGAATTAAGGGTTATGGTTGAGAGTGAAAAAATTTCTGATGATCATGCCGCTAAACTTTCTTTTGAGATTTCACAAAAAATTCAAACAGACATGACTTATCCAGGACAAGTTAAAGTAACTGTTATTCGTGAAACAAGAGCTGTTAATATCGCTTCTTAGTCATTAACAACCTTATTGTAAATCTTTAGAAGCTCAGCTAATTTTTCTTTTTCTTGATCTACTAGATTTATCTTTTGACTTGGATCAGTTTTTAAATTATAAAGTTGAAATGAGCTAGATCTTCCTAGTTCAACATTAGTATACGTACTTACAGCTTTTCCTTTATATGGAGGGATTAAGACCCAGTTATGGTATTTTAAAGCAGTCTTTCCTGAAGCTTCAAGAATTAGTTCTTCTCTTTCTTTTCCATCTCCTTTTAGTAAAAGTTCAGATAAATCATAACTATCACTAGTTTTGATTTTACTTTCAATGATTGATGATAAAGAATTGAAAAGATCAATTTGAGAAATTAATTTATCAGATGTTTTAGGCTTTGTGACTCCTTTCCAAAAAGAAATAAAAGGCACTCTTGTACCAGCTTCAAATAAACTGTATTTACCGCCCCTGTAAATACCAGAGGGAGTATGATTTCCGATTTTTTCCACAGCATCATCATAATAACCATCATTTAAAACAGGTCCATTATCACTTGATATTATAATTAATGTGTTTTCTAAAAGTTTTTCGTTATCAAGAGTCTTAAAAAGTTCTCCAATGCACCAATCCGCTTCAATAATCACATCTCCCCTGGGACCCATGCCTGATTTTCCTTTAAATCTTGGATGTGGTGTTCTTGGAACATGAGGCTGTTGCATGGAATAGAATAAGAAAAAAGGTTTGTCTTTATTTTGAGTTATGTATGATTTTACTTTATTTAAAAAATGATCAGCCATATCAACATCACTCCAACGAGCTTTTTCACCACCTTTCATAAATCCAATTCTTGAAATACCATTAATAATAGAATTAAAGTGACCATGATGCCATTTCATTGTTAGCATTTCTGGATTCGTTTTCCCAGTTGGTTGATTGTCAAAGTTTTTATTGAAGCTAACATATAATGGGTCATTTGAATCTAAATTTTTTACATAACCATCTTCAATATATACCGTTGGAACTCTATCTTGAGTGTCTGGCATAATATAAGAGTAGTCAAATCCGATATCGTTTGGTCCAGGCGATATTTTAGAATTATAATTAATTTGACCATTACCTAATCCTAAATGCCATTTACCCACAATAGCAGTTGAATAATTATTTGCTTTAAACATTTTTGGTAATGTTTTTTGATCTACATTAATAATCATTGAAGCACCAGTGGAAATTTTTGCTTTAGAGTTTCTCCAGGGATATGATCCCGTCAATAAAGCATATCTACTTGGGCTACATGTTGCAGATGAAGAATGTCCATTTGTAAACTTAATGCCTTCATTTGCTATTCTGTCAATATTAGGTGTATTTAGTGTACCTTGATTATATGCGCTAACATCTCCAAAACCTAAGTCATCAGCATAAATAATTATAACGTTAGGTTTTTTGTTTTCAGTATTACATGCTGAAAAAAAGAGAATTAATAAAAATGAAATAAATTTTAAGTTTAATTTGATCATTTTGATACTGATTATTACTAAGGTAGATTTTTTTTATTAAATTAATTATTATTAAAATTCACAAAATGAAAAATAATATATTATTAATAATCTCTCTTTTTGCAATTAACTTAATTGCTTCTCAAAATTTAAAATTGCCATCAATATTCAATGATAATATGATTTTACAACAAGACTCTAATGTTTCTATTTGGGGGTGGTCAAAATCAAGATCAAGTATTTCAATTACTGTTAGTTGGAATGAAAAAACTTTAATAACGAATAGTGATGACAACGGAAAGTGGATTATAAATATTAAAACTCCTAAATCAGGTAAAAGTCACGAAATCAGTTTAAAATCTGGTGATCAAAAAATTGTCACTTTCAAATATTTTAATGGGTGAGGTATGGATAGCTTCTGGACAGTCCAATATGCAAATGAATCTAAAAGGTTATAGATAACGAACCTGTTTTAGGAGCTAATGATGCAATTGCAAATTCTAATAATTCTGAAATAAGATTTTTTACTGTAGAAAGAAATACAAGTGAAACTAAAATGGAAAATCTTGAAGGAAATTGGTCTATTTCAAATCCAGAAAATTCACCTTCTTTTAGTGCCGTGGCTTATTCATTTGCAAAACATTTAAATACTGTTCTTGATGTGCCTGTTGCTATTATTCATTCTTCTTGGGGAGGAACCCCAGCTGAAGCTTGGACGGATTCACAATCTTTAAATACAGATTTTGAAAAGGGTGTAATAAAAAATCATCGAGGTAGAGCTAGTGATGAACCATCATCATTGTATAATGCCATGATTAATCCACTGATTAACTTTAGAATAAAGGGAGCTATTTGGTATCAAGGAGAAAGTAATGTTGCTAGAGCAAATAATTATGCTAAATTAAAAAACTCAATGATAGAGGGCTGGAGACGAGCTTGGAATCAAGGATCATTTCCATTTTATTTTGTTCAAATTTCGCCTTACAAATATGATGGAAATGATAAGTCAAGTTCTGCTTTTTTAAGAGAAGCTCAGCTTAATACAATGTTTAATACTTCCAATACTGGAATGGCAGTTTCGCTTGATGTTGGAGATGAAAATTCTATTCATCCACCAAGGAAATTTATTTTAGGTAAAAGGCTTGCTTACTGGGCATTAAATAAAGATTATGGTTTATCAACTGTAGAGTTTTCGGGTCCAGTATTCAAATCTTTAGAAATTAAAGAAAATAAAGTGTTACTAAAATTCGATTATGCTAAAAGTGGTTTGTATTGTCCTGATGAAGAAATAAACAACTTTGAATTAGCTTCAGAGGATAGAGTTTTTTATCCTGCAAATGCTAAAATAATGCGAAATCAACTAGAAGTTCAAAGTGATAATGTAAAAAACCCTGTTCACGTGAGATATGGATGGAAAAATTATTTAAATGGAAATTTATATAACACTAAAGGATTGCCAGCGTCATCATTTAGATCTGACAGTTGGAAATTTTAGGCAGTTAAACTATTTAAAAAAAGACCCATAGATTCCAAGAATTCATAAAAAATATCATCATCATCATATACTTTTCTAACACCTCTAACTCCTTCAAAAGCACATATCAAAGAAATTGCTGTAGCTGAGCTATTGATTTCTTGTTTTATTTCACCTCTTTTCTTACCAATATCTATAGTTTTTATTAATGCAGATCTCCATTCTTCAAATAAACTTTGTAGTATCACTCTAAAATCTTGATCACTATATCCAATTTCTCCAACTAAATTGTTAGCAGGGCAACCCAAAGCTTTCTCTCTATCTGAGTAATTTTTAATTCTATTAGTAAAAACATATTTTAAAAGTTCAGGAATATTACCATCATTATTCATTAATGGGTTGATAAACCCTTCTTTTATTCTTTTTCGA
This sequence comes from uncultured Flavobacteriaceae bacterium, assembly GCA_949372825.1. GTDB lineage: Bacteria > Bacteroidota > Bacteroidia > Flavobacteriales > Flavobacteriaceae > MAG-121220-bin8. The sequence goes on from CASIBD010000004.1 coordinate 154,071, forward strand.
ATAATAACTTCAATTACTTTAGTGCCAATTTCATGTTTGTTTTTAAAATGATGATAAAAGGCACCTTTTGACAATGAAGTTTCTTTCATTATATCTGGAATACTTGTTGCGTTGTATCCCTTTTCGTAGAAGAGTTCAAAAGAAGTGTTGATTATAAGATCTTGCGTTTCTTTTGATTTTAGTTCTTGTTTCAATTTGTAGTATTTTTAATAATATCTTATTGGAGCATATAAATTTATGAATAAAATTTAAATAAACCGCTATTATTCAACGTGTTATTGTTAATAATGTAATTACTAGCATAATACATACTTAAAAGAATGTATTATTGTTGTAAATTTGATAAAACAAGACCTTTAACTTAAAAAATAAAACGTCATTTTAACCTTAAAATTTAAAACAAATGAAAAAATTATTAATTGTACTCATTTTATTTATTTCTTTCAATTCACTTGCACAAGAAATTCACTCCTTTTATACTCTAGATGTTCCTAGATCAAAGGCAAATGATTTTGTTAAAATGCATAAGAAATTCATAGATATTTATTTTATGGGTTCTGAAGACAATAAAATGGAGTCAACATGGTTGTTTTCTCATACTTATGGAAGTGATTTTACTTTTAAAGTAATTGAGGTTTATCCAAATGCTATAGCTCAAGCTAGTGCTGTTAATTACGGAGTTGAAGTTGATAAAAATATTGATAATATGAGTATTTCTTATGATGAGAAAAAAATGTTGAAAGAAGAGTGGTCTACATATTTTCAATTGTTCTTAGAAGGCCATGATGATGAAATTAGAGTTACGTTTGATAATCAAATATTTATCACAGAAAATGATATTGATTTTTCAAAAAAACATATTGTAGTTTTTAATGAAAGTAATCCTAAATGGAAAGATAGAGGAGAATATATCTCCTTGTGGAATAAATCAACCAGACAGTCTTCAATTGATTTAGGTGAAGCACTTGCTATAGTTCCAACTGGACATTATAGTGGGAGTTCTTATACTTTTCAAGCTGCCTTTTGGTATAGCTCTTGGGAATCATTTCTTGTTAATCAGAAGAATTTAGAAAATTCTGGACCTATGAATTCTGATCAAAAAAGAATGTGGGATATTAGCGGAAATCACAAAGATGAAATCACTACTTTTTTAGGTTGTACTAGGGCTAGTAAAGGGATAGCATCAAAAACTTTTACTATTGCCAAATAATTTTTATATTTATTAATGAACTTAAAACCCAAGTTTAATCTTGGGAATAGTTCGATTATTAAATATGGGTTCAATTTTACTAGCCATTCAATTTGGATTGGATTTATGTTTCAGTTTTGCAAATCCAATAAAAAATTTTGTCCTTTATATACCGTTTTAAACAAACTAATGCCAGAAACTGATCCTCTATAAAATTGAAAATAAAATATGATTTCTAAAACCTTACATTTTTTTATAGCTCTATTTCTTTTTTCATTAAACAGTTATTCTCAAAATCCAATTTCTTTAAAAGATTCCTTGGGAATTATGAATGTTATGAGTCTTCAGCAAGACGCTTGGAATAATGGAGATATAGATTCTTTTATGCAAGGGTACCTAAAATCAGAAGAATTAGTTTTTTCAGGAAAATCTGGTCCAATTTATGGATGGGAAAATACAAGAAAAAGATATTACAGTTCATATCCTAATACTCAAATAATGGGTAAATTAAATTTTACCGTAAAAAAAATTAGGTCAATTTCATTAAATTCTGCTTATTTAATTGGTGAATATTATCTAAAAAGATCAACCGAGGATAGCTATGGACATTTTACATTACTTTGGAAGAAAGTAGACGATAATTGGCTAATAGTAAGTGATCATACTTCAGCTGTAAAATAATTACACATTTAACTTGTCTAAATATTTAAAGTAATATACTTTTAATGATAATGAATTCATTAAAACAATCAGGCTTTTTATTCTCCAATTTCAAGGCAAAGTCTCAAACTCCATTTGAAAAACTTTTTGAAATTTTTAAAGAGTTAATTACTTACACATCTGGAGATTTTAATGAAGCAATCGACTGGTTAAAAGAACTAGACAAGGAATATGTTTTGACAAGTGAGGATTATACTATGGACGATTTCATAGAAGAATTACTTGCTAAGGGATATATAAAGAAAGATTTAAATAAAGATGGATTAGGTGATGGTATTGGCTTGACAGCTAAAACTGAAATGCTTTTAAGGCAACATGCCTTGAAGCAGATTTTTGGTAAAATGAAGAGAATCGGAAATGGAAACCACAACACAAAACATACAGGCACAGGTCAGAGTGACTCTGGAGACTTGAAAAATTATGAGTTTGGAGATTCTATTGAAAAAATTGCTATTACAGAAAGTATTAAGAATGCTCAAATTCAAGGGGGATTAGATGATTTTAAATTATCTAAAGATGATTTAGTGGTTAATGATCAATATCATCAAGCTCAAATGAGTACTGTTTTAATGATTGATATAAGCCATAGCATGATTCTTTATGGTGAAGACAGAATTACACCTGCAAAAAAAGTTGCAATGGCTCTGTCCGAGTTTATTACTACAAGATACCCAAAAGACAAGCTAGATATAATTGTATTTGGCAATGATGCTAGACCAATTTCTATAAAAGAATTACCATACTTAAATGTTGGTCCTTTTCATACTAACACTGTTGCAGGTCTTGAACTAGCAATGGATATTTTAAGAAGAAATAGAAATTCAAATAAGCAGATTTTTATGATTACTGACGGAAAACCTAGCTGTTTGAAATTAAAAGATGGGAGTTACTATAAAAACAGTAACGGATTAGATTCTCACATAGTAGATAAGTGTTATAATATGGCTCAGCAAGCTAGAAGACTAAATATTCCAATAACAACGTTTATGATTGCGCAAGATCCATATCTTAAAAGTTTTGTTCAAGAATTTACAAAAGCCAACAAAGGAAAAGCATTTTATACTGGACTCAAAGGACTGGGTGAGATGATTTTTGAAGACTATGAAACTAATAGAAAAAAAAGATTATAATAAATGAATAACAAAATAAAAACTTTAAAAGAACTTAAGAGTTCTGGATATAAAGCTTTAGGGATTAAAGATGAAATGAAAAAAAATCTTAGATTAAATTTATCTAAAGGTATTTCAACTTTCAAAGGAATTCATGGATATGAAGATACTGTTATCCCTGATTTAGAACGTGCAATTTTATCTGGTCATAATATAAATCTTTTAGGATTAAGAGGTCAGGCTAAAACTAGACTGGCAAGACAATTAACCAATTTATTAGATGATTGGATTCCAATTATTTCTGGTTCTGAAATTAACGATGATCCTTTAGATCCTATTTCTTATTACGGCAAGCAAAAAATCAATGAATTTGGAGATAAAACACCAATTGAATGGATATCTAAGGAGGATCGTTTTTTTGAGAAACTTGCAACTCCAGATGTAACTGTTGCTGATTTAATTGGAGATATTGATCCTATAAAAGCTGCAACATTAAAATTATCGTATTCCGATCCTAGGGTTATTCATTTTGGAATGATCCCAAGAGCTCACAGATGTATTTTTGTATTAAATGAACTTCCAGATTTACAGGCAAGAATACAGGTTTCATTATTTTCAATTCTTCAAGAAAAAGAAATTCAAATACGTGGTTTTAAATTAAGATTACCAATAAATGTTCAATTTCTGTTTACTGCTAATCCTGAAGATTACACAAACAGGGGAAGTATTGTGACTCCTTTAAAAGATAGAATAGGATCTCAAATAATGACTCATTATCCCAAAACAATTGAAATTGCTAAAACAATTACACATCAGGAATCATCTGTAGGAGATTCAAAAGATGTATATGTTCCTGAAATAGCTAAAGATATTATTGAACAAATAAGTTTTGAAGCTAGAGAAAGTGTTTACGTGGATTCAAAAAGTGGGGTTAGTGCAAGATTGTCTATTTCTGCTTTTGAAAATTTAATTAGTTCTGCTAGAAGAAGAATGCTTATTAATGGAGAGTCTAATACAGTTTTACGTATGACCGATTTCAATGCTGTTATTTCTGCTATTAATGGTAAGATTGAATTAGTTTATGAGGGAGAGCAGGAGGGAGCTACAGAAATTTCACGACTTTTAATATTAGAATCTGTGAAAACATTCTTTGTAAATTATTTTCCTAAAATTAAAAAACTAAATAAATCTGAAGAATTAGATCCATACAACGAAATATTAGATTGGTTTAAAAATAAAGAACTTTTCATAGACGAGAATCTAGACAATAAGTCATATAATGATACTTTTAAAACTATTAAAGTTTTGAAGAAGTTTGTAAAAAATTATATTCCTAAAATTGACCCTAAGGATGAAAATTTTATGAGTGAATTTTTACTCTGGGGATTGTCATCATATAAAAAAGTAAGTATCACTAGAACATCAAGAGGTTTGTCTTTTAGCGATTCGTTTTCGGACTATATTAACGGATTATAATTAAATCACTTATTTTTATAAAACTTTAATCATTAAATAAATAATTATGAATTCATTAAAAGCAAATATATTAAACTCAATATCTTTAATTGTAATTGGATTATGGGGATATCTTGAAAGCACATCGGGAACTGCGATTATTCCTTTAATTTTTGGATGGGCTTTATTGTTTTGCTCACCAGGACTTAAAAAAGAAAATAAGGTAATAGCACATATCGCCGTTCTATTAACTTTTATTTGTCTTATTGGATTGTTTATGCCATTAAAAGGAGCCATTGGAAGAGAAGAAACAGTTGGTGTAATCAGAGTTTCAGTAATGATTTTAACGTCAATTATAGCTATGGTTTATTTTATAAAAAGTTTCATTGCAAACAGAAAAAAAGCACAGTAAGTAATATTTTGTGAATTAAAAAAGCTCTCTTTTAAGAGGGCTTTTTTATTTTAGAAACCACAAAGGTGTGTGGGAACGTGATGGCTGCTAAAAATGAAAAAAATATACTAAGTAATTTACTTTGACTGTCTCTAAAAAAATAATAAGTAATTAATAGTACTATAATTGAAAGTAACCAATATAATAAAGCTTTTTTAAAGTAATTTAAAATTGATTTTTTTTCAGCTTTTCCATAAATAAAAATTGTTTGTTCTTTAATTGAGGGAATACTATGCCAAAAAATAAAATATATTCCAAAGGACCATATTAAACCTGAATTTTTGAATGTTATAATTAATAATATTAAAAGTATAATTTGAGTAATAAATTGATTTTTTAGGTGTTTGTAAATAAATAATGATATTAAAAACGTAATTAATGATGAAGAAATTAATAGATAAAAAAAGAAACTTTCAGATAATTGGGTTTTAGTTATGTCAAAAATGATCTCAGTTACTTGATTTAAATTAAAATAAAAAATAAGAGAAAAGATTGTCAGTCCGTAAAAAAAATAAAAAGGTTTTATAGAATGATTTTTAATTTTTTCAAAAAGCGTCCATTGATGTTCACCAAAATGATAAGAACTTAGCAGAACAAAAGTTATTAAGGCTAAAGCTGGAATTTTATAAAAAAATAAAAAAAATCCACCTACCATTATTATGTAATAAAAGAATTGAAGTTTGAAATTATAGTTTTTTGAAACTTCTTTGATAAGCAGTAAGTCATTGGCTCCGTGTATTATACCGAAAGTTAAAATGCCAGAAAAAGCTAAAATATTTAAATAAAAGTCGCTAAAAATTAATGAAAGAATAATGCAAAATATTGTACTAAATATTATTAATCTTGAGTTAAAACTGTGTAATAAATATGAATTTATCAAATCTTTTAGTTATTTGTTAACGCAAATTTAGTTGATATATTGATTTTTTCTATATATTTGGGTTTAAACAAATAATAAATTAAAATATTATGGAATTATTTTTAAACACTTTTTATTTTTTAGGTGATGTGCCTAACGACTTAGTCGGCTTTACTTTCTTTATTGGAACTATGGCAATGATGGCTGCATCTGTTTTCTTTTTTCTTTCATTAAACGCTGTTGATGCGAAATGGAGAAATTCAATTTTAGTCTCAGGACTTATTACATTTATTGCTGCTGTTCATTACAATTACATGAGAGATGTAGATCCAGGTGATACTACTTTTTTCAGATATGTAGATTGGATATTAACAGTTCCATTAATGTGTGTTGAGTTTTACTTAATACTTAAAGTTGCTGGTGCAACTAAGAGTATGATGTGGAAACTAATCTTTTGGTCTACAGTGATGTTAGTTACTGGATTCTTTGGTGAGTTTAATGGTGGAAGTGCATTAGGTTTAGGCCCTGCTATGTGGGGATTATTATCTGGAGCTGCATACTTCTACATTGCTTACATGGTTTGGTTTGGTGAAGTTAAAAAAGTTGCAGTTTCTGCAGGTGGTGCTGTTTTAAAAGCTCACAACACTTTAGCTTGGTTCGTTCTTGTAGGATGGGCAATATATCCACTTGGATATATGCTTGGAACTGAAGGATGGTACTCTGGTTTACAAGATCTTGTTTCACTTGACATGAATGTTGTTTACAACATTGGTGATGCTGTGAACAAAATTGGATTTGGTTTAGTTGTTTACAACCTAGCTGTATCTAAATAATAAATTTATTTTATTGATTAAAAGCCGCTTTTTAAGCGGCTTTTTTTTTGTTAAAAATTTCATATTTATATTCAATTGAAATTATATATTTATATTTATTAACAGGATGGAATTAGATTACGATTATATAATTTGTGGAGGGGGAATTTCAGGTCTTTTATTGGCTCTAAAATTTTCTAATGATTCATATTATAAAGATAAATCTATTTTAATTTTAGATCCTGATTTTCCAAAAAAATCTAATGATAGAACGTTATGTTTTTGGGACAAAAAAAATTCTATATGGGACAGTTTACTTACCTCAAGTTGGGAAAATGTTGTTTTTAAAAATGGAAAAGATGAAAAATCACTTGATTTAAATCCTCTTAATTATAAAATGCTTAGTAGTATTTCTTTTTATGACTATGCTAATTCAATTATTAAAAACAACACTAACATTCAAGTTTTAAATGCAGAAGGTTTTAAGCTTCAAAGATTACAACTCTCATTGCCTGGTTCAAACCAAAGAAAGACACTTTTAAATCTTCTAAAGTTTTTAATAGTATTTTGGATTGGAATATTATTAAAAAGGATACTAAATATCCTCTTTTAATTCAACATTTTGAAGGATGGGTTATAAAAACAAAACACGATTCCTTTGATTCTGAAAAGGCCACGTTTATGGACTTTTCAATTCCCCAGGACTCTACTACAAAGTTTATGTATATATTGCCCTTTTCTAAAAACGAAGCTCTTGTCGAGTTTACTTTGTTCTCTCAGCAAGTTTTAAATAAAGAAGATTATCATCTTGCATTATCTAATTACTTAGAATCCTCTGAAATTACAGATTACGAAATAATTTCTAAGGAAACTGGACAGATACCTATGACCTGCTATCCTTTTTTTGAATCTAACACAAAAAATATCCTTAATATAGGGTCTGCTGGTGGGTGGAGTAAACCTAGTACCGGTTATACTTTTAAAAACATAGATAGAAATACAACTAAAATTATAGAGTTTTTAAAAACTGAAAATAATTTTAAAAAATTCTTGAAAAAAAATAGATTTTGGTTTTATGATTTAATTTTTCTTGACGTTTTGTATTATAAAAATCATTTAGGAAAGCAATTGTTCACTAACATGTTTAAAAAAAATGATCCTAAAACTATTTTCAAATTTCTTGATAATAAATCAAGTTTTATTGAAGAATTAAAAATCATGTTAAGTTTTCCAAAAACAATATTTCTAAGTGCAGTTTTAAAACGTATATATAAAGGCTTGTGAAAAAAATTTATACTTTATTATCTATTTTAATTATTTCTCTAACTGTTTATTTTAGTTATGATGATTTAATGCCGAGCTCGGTAAAATCAATTGAAACCACAGGTTTTTCCGTTGATAATGCATTAAGTCACTTAAAAGTAATTTCAAAGGAGCCACATTACACAGGTTCTAAGTATCATCAAGAAGTTCAGAATTATATTGTTAACGAACTTGAGTCTATGGGACTTGACAACTGAGATCCAAAATCAAGTTGTTCTAAATTCATGGAGAGTAGGGACTAATGCGGCTAACATTATTGGTACTATAAAAGGATCTAGAGAAGGAAAGTCATTAGTGTTGTTATCTCATTATGATTCAAGAGCCCACAGCTCCTATGGAGCTAGTGATGCAGGTTCAGGAGTTGTAACAATCTTAGAGGGCGTAAGAGCTTTTCTGTCAAAGAACCAAAACCCTATTAAATGATATTCACGTTGTTTTTACAGATGCAGAGGAGATCGGTTTGCTTGGAGCAGAGGCTTTTGTTAAGATATCATAAACTTATCGATAATGTTGGGCTGGTTTTAAATTTTGAAGCAAGGGGAAGTGGTGGACCAAGCTACATGCTAATGGAAACAAATGGAATGAATAGCAAGCTTATTTCTGAATTTGCGAATGCTAACCCCAATTTTCCAGCTGCGAACTCACTTATGTATAGCATTTATAAAATGCTTCCAAATGATACTGATCTAACTGTTTTTAGAGAAAAAGCTAATATTAATGGCTTTCAACTTTGCATTTATTGGAGATCATTTTGATTATCATACCTCACTAGACACTTACGAAAGATTAGATAGAAATACTCTTCTTCATCAAGCAGATTATTTTATGACAATGATAAATCACTTTTCTAAAATTGATTTATCTAATCTTGAAAGCGATGTAGATTATGTGTACTCTAATTTTCCTTTTTTAAAACTAATTTATTTTTCAAATTTTTGGATTTTTCCTCTTTTGATTATTGCAGTAATATTTTTTTTAGTTTTAGTTTATGTGTGGGTTGGTATTAAATAAACTCAAGTTAGAAGGGATTTACTCAGGAATATTGCCTTTTATTATTTCATTATTTGTATGTGTAAGTTTAACTGTACTGTTATGGAATTTTATTGTTTACTCTAAACCCAGAGTATAACGATATTTTGCATGGGTTTACTTATAATGGTTATTACTACATATTTGGATTTATATTTTTGAATTTATTTTGTTTATTATTAATATATAAACCTTTCTTCAATAAAAACGCTGGACTTGACTTGATTATATTTCCTCTTTTATTTTGGATTATAATTAATGTCTTGATAGGTTTCTTTTTAAAAGGAGCTGCATATTTTATTATTCCAGTTTATTTTGTTCTTTTTTCCTTGCTAGTTTCTTTTTTAGTCAATCTTAAGTCTGATAAACTAATCATTCTTTGGACTTGTTTAAGTGTTCCTTTAATCTATATGTTTGCCCCTCAACTGAAAATGTTTCCAGTGGGTTTAGGTCTTAAAAATATATTTATAAGTTCAATTTTTATAATTTTGGTTTTTTCACTTTTATTACCAATTTTTTCAAATTATTCCTTTAAAAAGCATTTAACTAATTTGACAGGGACAGTCTCTTTGCTTTTATTTTTTATGGCTTTTTTGAATAATGGATTTGACTCTGAGAATAATAAACCTAATAGTATTGTTTATTATTCTGATTTAGATAAAAACGAATCTTTTTGGATGTCCTACGATCACAATTTAGATGATTTTACTAAACAGTTTCTAGGTGATAATCCCTCCACTGATGTAGATAAATTTGTTAATAGAAGTAAATATTCAACCACTTACAGATATATTAATGAAGCAGATTTCAAAGATATTCCTTATTCAACAGTTGAAGTTTTAACTGATAGTGTTTATGGAAATAAACGTAAAGTTTCACTAAGTATAATTCCTCAAAGAAAAGTTAATTTTTTTGAAATAAGAACTGAAGATTCTTTTGTTTTTGATTCTATAGTTGTACAAGATGTTTCTCTTGAAATTAATAATTCTAAAATCAATATTAGTTCGGGAAGAATATTAACTTACATACCTTCATACAATGAAGAAAAAGTAATTATTAATATGATCTTTGATAATAAATTTAATCCTGAATTTAGTTTAATTGAAACATCTTTTGATTTAATGACAAATTCTAATTTTAATTTTAAGCCTAGATCTAATATAATGATGCCAATGCCTTTTGTTACTAATGACGCTATTATTCTATCTAAAAATATTTCATTGTGAGATTTAATTTAATTTGTTTTTTGTTATTAATATTTGTTTCGTGTAACCCTAGCGAAGATGTTATTGGTGATTGTTATGTGTCACCTGAACCAGATACAGTTTGCATTGAAATATATGAACCCGTGTGTGCTTGTAATAATTTAGTTTATGGTAATTCTTGTAAGGCCAAAAAAGCAGGAAATCTATCTTGGAAATCTACAAGCCTTGCAAGTGGAGAAGAATGCAAGTATTAAATAATGATATGATATATACGCATCTTTAACCCTTTTTACATAAAATTATAATGGCAAAACTTCCAAAAAAATTCCAATTTATAGACTTGTCTGATTATGGAAGGCCAGCTGGTCAATGGATAGCTAAACGTTTTCAATACACAAGTGTTACCCCAATACATGTTACAACTATGTTTTTTATTACTGGTTTTATTGCTATTGGATTTATGCTTAATGAATATTACATAACAGCTGCTTTTTTTATAATATTAAAATCTATTTTGGATGCTGCTGATGGTGAGCTTTCAAGATTGAAAAATACACCCTCATATGTTGGGCGTTATTATGATTCAATTGCGGATATCTTGCTTAATTTTTGTTTTTTATCTGCTTTCTGTTATTTGTCCGAAGCTTCTGTAACTCAAATGTTACTTGCTTTTATATGTATTCAGATGCAAGGAACAGTATTTAATTACTATTATGTTATTTTAAGGCATTCTGTCGATGGTGATTCTACAAGTCGAATTATTGAAGATTGTGCTCCTACAGCTTTTAAAGGAGAGAGTCAAAACATGGTAAATATTTTTTATAAAATTTATAATATTTTATATATTTCTTTTGATAAAGTCATGTATTATATGGATAGAAATGCTAGATATAGTCCTCCGTTTCCAAAGTGGTTTATGACTTTAGTATCTATCTATGGGCTTGGTTTTCAGTTATTGATTATGGCTTTTATGTTGGTTTTTAAACTGCATGAATTTGTGATACCATTTTTTATAATTTACTCGGTTTTTATATTTGTAATTGTTGGGTTAAGAATATTATTTCTTAAACCTCAGTAAAACTTAAAACACTTTATTATAGATTACTTTGTGTTTGTAATTAATTGAGTGAAGTTGCTGAATAAAAAAACAGAATCCTTTTTAATTTAAAATCAAATAAATTATATATAATATGTTTAAAGGATTCTGTTTTTTTTAATTATTACAACAATTTTCAGTTTTACACTGACAATAATTTAAGTTATAAATGTGTAATGCAGAAAGTGTAAAGGCTGCTAAATAAGTTATGATTTCGTCTAATTCTATCCAGCCTAATTTTTCATTTAAGATCAATATAAATAATATAATCCAGCTTATCCATAATCCAGATTTCGTTAGGTTATTTGTAGATTTTTCAGTTGATTTATAGACTGCAATCATGGATATTAGAAATAAACACGTAGTCTAAATTCTTCCACCAAAATGGAACCAAATCATTTTGTGTAGCTGTGAAACTTTGGGCTGCAAATAATAAAGGAGTCAAAAGGCAATGTACAACGCACAGACTACTAACTATTGATCCAATTGTATCAGGTTTTTTTAAGCTTATATTCATATTTACCATATCTTTAACGCAACTTAGTTGCAATTGCAAACATACAATTTGTTTTTAGAACTAGGAATTAATAAATTTGATTTAATGGGGGTAATAAGAAAAACACAGTCTGTGTCGCTATTGTTAAATGAATTTGAGAAGAATTCAAAAGCGATTTCTGCTATTGAATTAGTAAAACGTCTTGCTGATAAAATTAATAAAACTACAGTTTATCGTCTATTAGATAAACTAGAAGATGATGGATTATTGCATTATTTTTTAGATTTTAACGGAGTTAAATGGTTTGCTAAATGTAAAATTTGTTCAAAATCTAAACACCATGATGTTCATCCTCATTTTCAATGTACTGATTGTGGAATCATTGATTGTTTACAGATTAAAGTGACTATTCCAAAATTCCAAATCGAAAGGTTGTTAACTCACAGATTTTACTTTTGGGGCAATGTGAACAGTGTTTGCAATAGAAAAAGTCTTTAAAGTTTCTTTGTTTATAATATTATAACTTTTAAATCAACTAATTTTAAGACGTTATATAAATGAATGTTAAATGTTAAAAATTGCTTTTGACCCAATTTACAAACATCAACTTAAAATTGGACACCGTTTTCCAATGGAAAAGTATGAGTTGTTACCAGAGCATTTATTGAGAAAAAACATTTGTAATAGAGATAATTTTTTCTCTCCATTACCGATAGAAAAACAACTATTATTATCCACACACGAAGAAGCCTATTACAATAATTTGATCAATTTGTCATTGTCCAAATTTGATGCAAGGCAAATCGGTTTTCCGCTTTCTGAAGCTTTGATTAAGCGGGAACATGTGATAGCCCAAGGGACTATTCAAAATACGCATTATGCACAACTACATGGCATTTCAATGAATATAGCTGGAGGTACTCATCATGCCTTTCGAGATCGGCCTGGTGCATTTTGTATGCTTAACGACCAGGCAATAGCTTCTAATTATTTGATAGATAATAATTTAGCTAAAAGAGTTATGATTGTTGATTTAGATGTACATCAGGGTGATGGAACGGCGTCCATTTTTGAACATCAAGATTCTGTTTTTACTATTTCATTTCATGGTCAAAAAAATTATCCATTCAAAAAGCAAAATAGTGATTTTGATTTACCATTTGATAACAACACTGAGGATGGAGCTTATATAAATGCCTTAAAAAATCACCTTCCAAGATTGGTCGATCTATTTGAGCCAGATTTTATGTTTTATTTAGCCGGAGTTGATGTGTTAAAAACAGATAAACTTGGTCGGTTGGGACTGTCTATCGAAGGTTGTAAAGCTAGAGATAGTTTTGTTTTAACCCTTTGTAAGGAACAAAATATTCCAGTTCAAGTGAGCATGGGAGGAGGTTATTCTCTTCAACTAAAAAATATTATCGATGCCCATTCTAATACTTTCGAATTAGCTCAAGAGTTATTTTTTTAGCATAAAATTATTGGACTTACTTTGTCTTGCATATAATGAGTTTTAGATTCTTTGTGTATAGCTCCAAACATTTCGTTTGGGTTTTTAGTAACGCTGGCCGTACAATAATCGTACAAGTTTTATATATAAAAACCCTAACTACTTTATAAACAAGTGATTAGGGTTTTAATTAGTGGAGTCGGAGGGAATCGAACCCTCGTCCAAACAAGCGATAAAATAGCTTTCTACAGATTTAGTTTTCATTTAGTTTTCGATAATATTCTGACTGAAAACTGCCCAAATAAAACTTATCTTCTTTAGTTTTAAAATTCTATCGAAGCTTCTAGAATTTCTATGTTGACTTTTATGGTGTCTCAACATGAATCGCCGTCAACAAGGGCTATTCTGAGACATCTCACTTTCCCGCCTGGCGGGACAAGGCTTTAACTTACTATAATTCAGTTATTAAGCTGCAAGAGCGTAATTATTTTCGCCATTTAAGGTTTGGTATCATTTTATTAACGAGCGATAATCCAGCGCTCGATCTGCTTACAATTCAACCGGACCTGCTGTCAAAACCAGTCGACCCCATTATTTTCAAAGAACTAATTTTTGAAGAACAAATATATGTTAATTTGATTTACTTGAAAGAGTTAATAGCTTTTCTAATTATTACTAATTTTTCTAACAAGCCTTCAAGTTTATTTATATTTAAGCATATTAGCTCCGTCACTTTTTGCATTTTGAGGATCAAAATGAGTTTCAATAAATATACCATCTGCACCTGTTGCAATACCTGCTTTAGCAATTGTTTCGATCATTTCAGGTCTTCCTCCTGTAACACCAGATGATTGATTTGGTTGTTGAAGAGAGTGAGTAACATCTAAAACAACTGGAGCAAATTCCTTCATTGCAGGAATCCCTCTAAAATCAACTAACAAATCTTGGTATCCAAACATGCTTCCTCTCTCTGTTATCAAAACATTATTATTTCCAGAGTCTTTGATTTTTTTAACTGCATGAGACATGCTTTCAGGACTCATAAATTGTCCTTTTTTTAAACTAACATATTTTCCTGTTTTAGCTGCAGCAACTAATAAGTCTGTTTGTCTAACTAAAAATGCGGGTATTTGAAGAATATCAACATATTTAGCAGCAAGTTCTGCATCATTAATTTCATGAATATCGGTTATTGTGGGTATCTGAAATTTTTCACCTACTTTTTTTAAAATTTCTAACGCCTTTTGGTCTCCAATTCCAGTAAAACTATCAATTCTGCTTCTGTTTGCTTTTTTAAAACTTCCTTTAAAAACAAAAGGTATTTGCAACTTGTTTGTTATTTCAAATATTTTCTTAGCAATTTCAAATGCCATTTCTTCACCTTCGATGGCACATGGTCCTGCAATTAAAAAAAAATTATCAGAATCGGTGTTCTTAATGTTTGGAATATTATCTATCATTTAAGAAATTTTATTTATGCTAAATTAAATAATATTCTCTAGTTATATGGTTTTGATGCAATTAGTATGTAAAAAGACATTACATTTGCGCGAAATTATAGAAAGTACAGATGCAATCAATAAGAAATATAGCAATCATTGCGCACGTTGATCACGGAAAAACAACCTTGGTAGATAAAATTATAGATCAAGCAAAAATATTAGATGATCGAAAGGAACGTAAAGAATTATTATTAGATAATAATGATTTGGAACGTGAAAGAGGTATTACTATTCTTTCAAAAAATGTTTCAGTTGATTATAAAGGAGTTAAGATTAATGTAATTGATACACCTGGTCACGCGGATTTTGGTGGTGAAGTAGAGCGTGTTTTAAAAATGGCTGATGGAGTTTTGTTGTTAGTTGATGCTTTTGAAGGACCGATGCCGCAAACTCGTTTTGTTCTTGGAAAAGCATTAGAGTTAGGTTTAACGCCTATTGTAGTTGTAAATAAAGTAGATAAAGAAAATTGTACACCAGATATTGTACATGAAAAAGTATTTGATTTAATGTTTGCGTTAGATGCAACTGAAGATCAATTGGATTTTGCTACAATTTATGGTTCAGCTAAAAATGGATGGATGTCAACAGATTGGCAGGATCCAAAAGAAAATATCATAGATTTATTAGATGCTGTAATTGAGTCTATTCCTGAAGCGCCGTACAGAGAAGGATCGCCACAAATGCAAATTACATCATTAGATTTTTCTTCATTTACAGGAAGACTCGCTATTGGACGTGTGTTTAGAGGAAATTTAGAAGAAAATAAAGATTACATGCTGTGTAAAGCAGATGGTTCTACCAAAAAGGTAAGAACTAAAGAATTACACGTTTTTGAAGGAATGGGTAAAGTAAAAGTTTCTAAAGTAAGAAGTGGAGATATTTGTTCTATTACTGGCTTAGAAGGGTTTGAAATTGGAGATACTATTGCAGATATTGAAAATCCAGAAGCATTACCGAGAATTGAGGTAGATCAGCCTACTATGAGTATGCTGTTTACTATTAATAATTCACCGTTTTTTGGTAAGGAGGGTAAATTTGTTACTTCTCGACATTTACGTGATAGATTGTTTAAGGAAATGGAAAAAAACTTAGCTCTTAGAGTAGACACTACAGACAGTGAAGATAAGTTTAATGTTTTTGGACGTGGAGTTTTGCATTTATCAGTATTAATAGAAACTATGCGAAGAGAAGGTTATGAACTTCAAGTAGGAAGACCACAAGTAATTATAAAAGATATTAATGGAGTAAAATCTGAGCCATATGAAACTCTTTCTATTGATGTTCCTGAAGAAAGTGCTTCCAAAGCAATTAATTTAGTTTCATTACGTAAGGGAGATTTATTGGTGATGGAGCCAAAAGGAGATTTACAGCACTTAGAGTTTACTATTCCGTCTAGAGGCTTAATAGGTTTGCGTAATAGAATTTTAACGGCAACGGCAGGTACGGCAATTGTTAATCATAGATTTAGTGAATACGGCCCTTTCAAAGGTGAATTTTCTGAGGACATTAAAGGTGCTATTGTTTCTTCTGCAGCTGGAAAAGCAACTG
The DNA here is from genome assembly GCA_949372825.1 of uncultured Flavobacteriaceae bacterium. Lineage (GTDB taxonomy): Bacteria > Bacteroidota > Bacteroidia > Flavobacteriales > Flavobacteriaceae > MAG-121220-bin8. The sequence continues at coordinate 170,315 of CASIBD010000004.1, forward strand.
CTTACGCAATCGATAGACTTCAGGATAGAGGACGTTTTTTTATTGATATAAACGAGGAAATTTATATTGGTCAAGTAGTTGGAGAAAATAGTAAAGATTCCGATATGGGTGTTAACTTGATAAAAGGAAAGCAATTAACAAATATGCGTAAATCTGGTACTGATGATGCTATGAAAATTGCTCCTAAAGTTGATTTTTCACTTGAAGAATGTATGGAATACATAAAAGTAGATGAATATTTAGAGGTTACACCAGCTAGCTTGAGAATGCGAAAAATCACTTTTAGACCATAAAAAGTATTGTTTTTTTAAGTCTTTTTAGAAAGTTCAAAGAATCTTTCTTTTTCAATTCTTATTGTTTTTTCCGGGAATTTTGATATTATATCGTAATCGTGTGTTGCGATTAAAATAGTAGTTCCAGTATTGTTAATTTCTTTAATTAAGCTCATGATTTCTGCACTGGTAGCAGGGTCTAGATTTCCTGTTGGTTCATCAGCTAAAATTATTTCAGGGTTATTTAATAATGCTCTTGAAATCGCTACCCTTTGTTGTTCTCCACCAGAAAGCTCAAATGGATATTTGTCAATAACATATTCAAGATTTACTTTTTTAAGAACTTCTATAATTCTAGAATTTATTTTATCTGAATCGTTCCACTCAGTTGCTCTAAGAACAAATTCAAGATTTTTTTTTATTGTTTTATTTGGTAATAGTTTAAAATCTTGAAAAACAACTCCAAGTTTTCTTCTTAAAAAAGGAATTTCTTTGTCTTTTAATTTAGTAAGATTTGTGTCTAATATTCTAGCCTCTCCTTCTTTAACTATGATATCACCATAAAGAATCCTTAATAAGCTGCTTTTTCCAACTCCCGTTTTTCCGATGAAATATATAAACTCTCCTTTATTTACAGATAAATTAATATTGGATAAAACTGAAGTGTTGTTTTGTGAAATATTTACATTTTTCAAAAATACAATTGGATTCATTAGAATTTTTTTAATAAAACCAAATTAGTAAAAGTTTCACTTTTAAATATGTTTTTTGTTTTTATTAATATTTAGTTACATATTTTTATATTAATGTAATATTAAATATAAATTCATAACCAATTAGATATATATTGATAATAAATTAAACTTTTTAATTCATATTTGCTTAAAATTTAAATTATGTGTGGAATAGTATGTGCGTTGGATTTGAAGCAATCTTCAGATTTGTTAAGACCTCAAGTTTTAGAAATGTCAAAAAAAGTTAGACACAGAGGTCCTGATTGGAATGGTATTCACTGTGGCAAAAATGTTTTGTTAGCTCATGAAAGATTAGCTATTGTTGATCCAGCATCAGGAAATCAACCTATATATAGTGATGATAAAAATTTGATTTTAGCTGCTAATGGTGAAATTTATAATCATCAAGAGCTAAGATCCAATCTTAAGTCTGAATATGCTTTTCAAACCAGTTCTGATTGTGAAATTATTTTAGCTCTTTACAGAGAAAAAGGAGTGAATTTTATAGATGATTTAAATGGTATTTTTGGATTCGTTTTATATGATGAAAAAAATGATGAGTATTTAATTGCTCGTGATCATATGGGTATAATTCCTCTTTATATGGGTTGGGATAAGCATGGAACTTTTTTTATTTCTTCAGAACTTAAGGCTTTAGAGGGAATATGTAATAAGATTGAGATATTTCCCCCTGGTCATTTTATGTCTAGTAAGGATAATAAAATGATAAAATGGTATAACAGGGATTGGATGGATTTTGATTCTGTAAAAGACAATAAAACAAACTTAGAGGATTTACAAACAGCTTTAGAAAATGCTGTTCACAGGCAGCTTATGAGTGATGTTCCTTATGGAGTTCTTTTGTCAGGAGGTTTAGATTCTTCAATTACATCAGCTCTTGCTAAAAAATATTCAAAAAATAGAGTAGAATCAAACGATGTTAAATCTGCTTGGTATCCTCAGCTTCATTCTTTTGCTGTTGGGTTAAAAGGCTCTCCCGACTTAATAGCTGCTCAAAAAGTAGCTACTCACATTGACTCTATACATCACGAAATAACATTTACTATACAAGAAGGGTTGGACGCTATAAAGGATGTAATATATCACTTAGAGACCTATGATGTGACAACAATTAGAGCTTCAACGCCAATGTACTTGATGGCTAGAGTTATTAAATCAATGGGAATTAAGATGGTTCTTTCTGGTGAAGGAGCTGATGAGATTTTTGGAGGCTATTTATATTTTCACAAAGCACCCAATCCTAAAGAATTTCATGAAGAAACTGTAAGGAAATTAGATAAGCTGTATCAATACGATTGTTTAAGAGCCAACAAGTCTTTAGCAGCTTGGGGAATTGAAGGTAGAGTTCCTTTTTTAGATAAGGAGTTTATTGATGTTGCAATGCGAATTAATCCAAAAGATAAAATGATTAATTCTGAAAAAATGGAAAAATGGGTTTTGAGAAAAAGCTTTGAAAAATATCTTCCAGAATCAGTAGCTTGGAGACAAAAGGAGCAGTTTAGCGATGGTGTAGGGTATGACTGGATTGATAGTTTAAAAGATTTAGTAAATGAGAATGTTTCTGACGAGATGTTTAAAAATGCTAAATTTACTTTTCCTTTCCAAACTCCAATGTCAAAAGAGGAGTATTATTATAGATCAATTTTTGAAGAACATTACCCATCCGAAACTTCTGCAATGACAGTTCCTTCAGTCCCCTCTGTGGCGTGTAGTACACCAACAGCTTTAGAGTGGGACAAGGCATTCAAAAACTTAAATGATCCGTCTGGAAGATCTATTTCTAATGTTCACAATGATTCTTATTGATTTATATTGTTTTTCCACTTAAAATTGTTGATAACTTAAGGCTATTCAACTCTGATAATTATTCATTTTACTTTGTTAATTAGTTATATTTGTTTTAACCAAAAATTAATAAAATATCTTAAAAATGAGCGAAGAAACAAATAAGAATCAGTATTCAGCTGATAGTATACAGGCTCTTGAGGGAATGGAGCATGTTAGAATGAGACCTTCAATGTATATTGGCGATGTAGGTGTCCGAGGTTTACATCATTTAGTTTATGAAGTTGTTGATAATTCGATTGATGAAGCAATGGCTGGTCATTGTGATGAAATTAATGTTTTTATTAATGAAGATAATTCTGTTTCTGTTGATGATAATGGTAGGGGAATTCCCGTTGATATGCATAAAAAAGAAGGTGTTTCTGCTCTTGAAGTAGTTATGACTAAAATTGGAGCAGGAGGTAAGTTTGATAAGGATTCTTATAAGGTTTCTGGTGGACTTCATGGAGTGGGAGTCTCTGTTGTTAATGCATTATCAGATCATTTAACAGCAAGAGTATTTAGAGATGGAAAGATTTGGATTCAGGAATATAGTAAAGGAAAAGCATTATATCCGGTCAAGCAGGATGGTACTACTTCAAAAAAAGGTACTGAAATTACATTTAGACCTGATAAATTAATTTTTAAAGAATCTCAAGAATATAGCTATGAAACTTTAGCTAACCGAATGAGAGAATTATCTTTTTTGAATAAAGGGATTACTATTTCACTCACCGACAAACGAACTAAAGTTGATGGTGAATATGTCACAGAAGTTTTTAAATCTGAAGAAGGTTTAAAAGAATTTATTAGATTTTTAGATGAAAACAGAGAGCCTTTGACCTCTGATGTTATTTCAATGGAGGGTGAAAAAAATGGTATTCCTGTCGAAGTAGCGATGATTTATAATACATCGTTTTCAGAGAATTTACATTCTTATGTTAATAATATTAATACTCATGAGGGTGGAACTCATTTAGCAGGTTTCAGAAGAGGTTTGACATCAACTTTAAAAAAGTATGCTGATTCATCTGGAATGTTAGATAAATTAAAGTTTGATGTTGCTGGTGATGATTTTAGAGAAGGTCTAACAGCGATAGTTTCAGTTAAAGTAGCTGAACCCCAATTTGAAGGTCAAACTAAAACTAAATTAGGAAATCGAGAGGTTAATTCTGCTGTTTCTCAGTCAGTTTCTGAAATGCTTGAGAACTATTTAGAAGAAAATCCTATGGACGCTAAAATTATTGTCCAAAAAGTTATCCTTGCAGCTCAAGCTAGACATGCAGCTAGTAAAGCCCGTGAAATGGTTCAAAGAAAAACTGTAATGAGTGGCGGAGGATTACCTGGAAAACTTTCAGATTGTTCAGAACAAAATCCAGAACTTTGTGAAGTTTTTTTAGTTGAGGGAGATTCTGCAGGAGGAACGGCTAAACAAGGAAGAGATAGAAATTTTCAAGCTATTTTACCATTAAGAGGTAAGATACTTAATGTAGAAAAAGCTATGCAGCATAAAGTTTTTGAAAATCAGGAAATAAGAAATATATATACAGCCCTTGGCGTTACAATTGGAACAGAAGAGGATAGTAAAGCTCTTAACTTAGAAAAATTAAGATATCACAAGGTTGTAATAATGTGTGATGCCGATGTAGATGGAAGTCATATTGCTACCCTAATATTAACTTTCTTTTTTAGATATATGAAAGAGCTTGTCGAAAACGGGAATATTTATATTGCAACACCCCCTTTATATCTTGTTAAGAAAGGTGCTAAGAAATTATATGCATGGAATGATGAGGAAAGAGATAAGATTATGGACGATTTTGGACAAGGAGTATCAATTCAAAGGTATAAAGGTTTAGGAGAAATGAATGCTATTCAGCTTTGGGATACTACAATGAATCCAGAGTTTAGAACTTTTAGAAAGGTAACAATCGATAATGCAGTTGAAGCAGATAGAGTGTTTTCTATGCTAATGGGTGATGAAGTTCCCCCAAGAAGAGAGTTTATTGAAAAAAATGCTACTTATGCTAATATTGATGTTTAATAAATAATTATTATATAAATGAAAGTAACTATTGTAGGAGCAGGAAATGTAGGATCAACTTGTGCAGAGGTAATTGCTACTCAAGCTATAGCAAGTGAAGTTGTTCTTTTGGATATCAAAGAAGGGTTTGCTGAAGGCAAAGCATTAGATATGATGCAAACTTCAACAACTATAGGTTTTGGAACAAAAATAATTGGTACAACAGGAGATTATTCAAAAACATCTGACAGTGATGTAGTTGTTATTACATCCGGAATTCCTAGAAAACCTGGAATGACTAGAGAGGAGTTAATAGGTATAAATGCTGGAATAGTTAAAACAGTTTCTGAAAATGTTTTGAAACATTCACCAAACACGATTATTGTTGTCGTTTCTAATCCTATGGATACTATGACTTATCTAGCTCTAAAATCAACTGGACTACCTAAAAATAGAGTAATTGGTATGGGAGGTGCTTTAGACAGTTCTAGATTTAAAACATATCTTTCACAAGCACTTGATAGACCCGCAAATGATATTCATGGAATGGTAATTGGTGGTCATGGAGATACTACAATGATTCCATTAACAAGGTTAGCTACTTATAATGGTTTGCCTATTTCAGATTTAATTTCTGAAGAAGAATTAGATAATGTTGCATCTAGTACTATGGTTGGGGGAGCAACACTTACAAAACTTTTAGGTACATCTGCGTGGTATGCACCTGGTGCTTCAGTTGCTTTTTTGGTGAAGTCAATTCTAAATGATGAAAAGAGAATTATTCCATGTTCAGTTTTTTTAGATGGAGAATATAATCAAGATGATATTTGTATTGGTGTTCCTTGTATAATTGGTAAAAATGGTTGTGAAAAAATTATAAATTTAAATTTAAATGATCAGGAAATGGTAAAATTTGCTGATAGTGCTTCGGCTGTTAGAAAAATGAATCTAGCCCTGTAGACTCGAGAAAGATATCCAAATACTTTGATGTTTGTACTTAGAATTGCTTTATCATCAAGTAAATCATATATTTGCTCGTTTTAAAAAAAGAACTCATAAATAAAATATTATGCATAATAATGGTCTAATAAAGTTTTTTGCTTTTTGTTTCACTTTAGTAAGTATATACCAAATTTCATTCACTTTCATAACATCAGGTATTGAAGACAATGCGTCTGAATATTCTATAAATTCTATTTCAAGTCAACAAGAAAATTTTGCTGATCTTAGAGAAGAAAAATATAATAATTATTTAGATTCTATTTCCGATGAATCTGTTTTAGGATTCACTACCTATAAAAGCGCAAAAAATAAAGAATTAAATAAAGGTCTAGATTTAAAGGGAGGTATTGATGTAACTCTTCAAGTTTCAGTTAAAGATATTTTAAAAGGTCTTTCTGAAAACTCTAAAGATCCTGTATTTAACAAAGCTTTAAATGATGCTGACATCTTACAAAAAGAATCTGATCAAAATTATGTTGAATCTTTCTTTGATGCTTTTGAAGAAGTTAGTGCTGATACTCCACTTGCATCACCTGATATTTTTGCAAATAGATCATTGAGTGACGAAATTAATTTTGAAATGACTAATTCTGAGGTTAAGCCAATTATTAGAAGAAAAATTGATGAATCAATTGTTTCGGCCTTTGAAGTTTTGAGAAAAAGAATAGATAAATTTGGTGTAACACAACCTAATATTCAACGTTTAGGTAACTCAGGTAGAATTAGAGTAGAATTGCCTGGAGCTAAGGATGTAAAGAGAGTTAAGAATCTGCTTCAAAGCACAGCTCAACTAGAGTTTTGGTATACTGAAAAAAATGATAAATTTTTACCCTTTTTATCTCAAGCTAATGAAGCTTTAAAAGGTATTTTAATTGATGATAATAAGTCGGAAACAATCAAAGAAACTTCTGAAATTGATGATTTATTAGCTGATGTTGAAGCTAATGACTCTATTAGTTCAAGTGGTAAAAACCCTCTTTTTGATTATTTAGTTGGTACTGGTTCTCAAGGAGGCCCCGTAATTGCTCAATTTTTAGCTAAGGATCAAAAGAAAATTGAAGATTATTTATCAATGCCTGAGATTAGAAAGTTACTGCCTTCTGAAAAAAGATTTACTCGTTTTCTATTTGGAAAACCTGATTCATCAAATAATGTAGTTGACCTTTATGCAATACAATCTAACAGAGACAATAAGCCTCCTCTTAGTGGTAGTGTAGTTGTAGATGCAAGCCAATCTTATGATCAAGTTGGTGCTGCAGCTGTTTCAATGCAAATGAATGGTAAAGGCGCAAGAAAATGGGAAGAAATGACAGGTAATGCTTATAAAGAAAAAAGTAATATTGCAATTGTTTTAGATGATATAGTTTACTCTGCACCTGGAGTTTCAAGAGGTGCTATTTCCGGAGGAAGATCCGAAATATCAGGGCAATTTACTTTAAATGAAGCAATTGATTTAGCTAATGTACTTAGAGCCGGTAAATTACCAGCTTCTGCTGAAATTATTGAATCAGAGGTTGTTGGTCCATCTCTTGGAAAAGAAAATATTGAAAAAGGTATTAACTCTTTTATTATAGCTTTAATTCTTGTTCTTATTTGGATGATTTTTTACTATGGAAGAGCAGGTATTTATGCTGATGTTGCACTGGTTTTAAACTTAGTTTTAATATTTGGAATTCTGGCTGGCTTAGGAGCAGTACTTACTCTTCCTGGAATTGCTGGTATAGTTTTAACAATTGGTATGTCAGTTGACGCTAACGTACTTATTTTCGAAAGAATTAGAGAAGAATTAAGAAAAGGAAAAGGAATTAAGAAATCTGTTGGAGATGGTTTTAGTAATGCTTTATCTTCCATTTTAGATGCTAACATAACTACAGGACTAACTGCATTAATTCTTTTTGTTTTCGGATCAGGTCCAATTAAAGGATTTGCAACAACTTTATTGATTGGTATTGCTACGTCATTATTTACAGCAATTTTCATTACAAGAATGTTAGTTGATTCAAGATTATCAAAAGGTAAAATTCTTGATTTTTCTACTGCAATTACTAAAAATTTATTTAGTAAACTTTCTATTACTTTTTTACAAAAGAGAAAAGTTGCTTATTTTATATCAGGCTCTTTACTATTGATTAGTATCTTCTCACTAAGTACAAATGGACTTAATCAAGGTGTTGATTTTGTTGGAGGAAGAACATATACCGTAAGGTTTGATAATGATGTAAATCAAACTGAAATACAAGCTTCATTAGTTGAGGTTTTAGGGAGTGCTGAAGCAAAAACATTTGGTTCAGACAATCAATTAAAAATCACTACTAATTATAAAGTTGATGTTGAAGGTATTGAAGTTGATGACGAAATTCAACAAAAAATGTTTGACGCATTAAAAAATAAATTCCCTGATAATTTAACGTATGATGATTTTGTTAATGGAGCTGATAATAAATCTGTAGGAATAATGGGATCTTCTAAAGTTGGACCTACTATAGCCGACGATATTAAAAAGAATTCGTTTTTGGCAATATTTGGCTCATTAGCAGTCGTGTTTTTATATATCTTGTTTAGATTTAGAGATTGGCAATATTCTTTAGGAGCTGTTACAGCAGTTTTTCATGATGTTCTAATAGTACTAGGTATATTTTCTTTAACATATTCATTTATGCCGTTTAGTATGGAAATTAATCAAGCTTTTATTGCAGCCGTATTAACTGTAATTGGTTATTCTTTAAATGACACTGTAGTTGTTTTTGACAGAATCAGAGAGTTCAGATTAATAAATAAATCATGGGAGTTTAAAAAGACAGTTAATAGTGCTTTAAATAGTACTTTAAGTAGAACCTTAAATACTTCTTTTACAACCCTAGTTGTATTATTGGCAATTTTCCTTTTTGGTGGAGAATCAATTAGAGGATTTATGTTCGCTTTAATTGTTGGTGTTTTAGTTGGTACTTACTCTTCGGTTTTTATCGCTACACCTGTTATGTTTGATACATTAAGAAAAAGTTTAAAGAAATAATTTAAGCACCTTTTCTTCTTGAATATAGCATTAAGCTTATTCCTATAACTATAAAAGGTATACTAAGCCACTGGCCAGTTGATAAAAGTCCTAAAGTATCTTCAAGACCTCCTCCTTGACTTTCTTTAACATTTTCTACTAATACTCGTACAGAAAACAACCCTGTTAAAAATAATCCAAAAAGGAATCCTTTATTCTTTTTTAAATTTGTTTTCCAATAAAGATTCCATAATAGAATAAATAAAAGTAAGTATCCAAAAGCTTCATATAATTGAGCCGGATGTCGTGGAAAAATTTCCCCTCTGTTTTTAAAAACAATTCCAAAATTTGAATTTGTATAATTACCTACAATTTCCGAATTAAAGAAATTACCAATTCTAACAAACATACCGCCAATTGCGACTGGAATAGCGAGTCTGTCAAAAATCCATAAAACTGAATCATATTTAAATTTGTATTTGTATATAAACATTGCTGTAATTATACCTATAGTTGCACCATGACTTGCTAATCCTCTATATCCAACGAATTTATAGCCATCAATTATTCCAAATAACATTGAACTGTCAATATCTTTTTTTATTGGCAATAATATTTCAATTAAATTATTTTGAAAATACTCCCAGTTGTAAAAAAATACTTCACCCAATCTAGCTCCAAGCAAAGTCCCGAAAACTACATATATAAAAAGAGGTTCAACTAGTTCAATTGGTTTGTTATCATTAACATATATTTTTTGAACTATATAATAACCCAATGAAAATGCAATGATAAACATTACACTATACCAGTAAATTGTTAAAGGTCCTAAGTTTAAAAAAACTTCATTTGGTCCCCAATTTATTTTAAATATCATCATAATTGTGTTTTTATATATTTTTTAGGGGATAGGATCATATCCATTTCCTCCCCAAGGATTACATTTTATAATTCTTTTAATACTTATCATTCCCCCCTTTATTAAACCGAATTTAATTAACGATTGTTTAGTATATTCTGAACATGTTGGAGAATACCTGCATGTAGAGGGTAGTATTGGAGATAATACAGTTTGGTAAATTTTAATTATTAAAAGAATTGGATAAAGAACAATATTTTTAATCATATCAATTTATATGAAGAGCTATTTTGTTCATCATTTAATTGAACGCCTATTTTTAATAAGTCGTCTCTGATTTGATCGGATAATTTAAAGTCTTTATTAGACCTAGCCTGATTTCTTATTTTAATGAGTAAACTAATTAATTCATCAGAAGAATTACTTTTTTTAGAATCTTCAACCTCTTCATTAAATCCTAAAACATTAAACAATAAATTATTAAAAGTTGTTATTAATTTTTCTTTATCATTAGTGTTTAAATTTTTAGCATTTATATTCACATTATTAATAAATTTAATACTGTCAAATAATTCAGCTATTAACATCGGAGTATTAAAATCGTCATTCATTTTTGAATAACATTTACTAATCCAAAGATCTACATTAAAATCTGAAGCCTTATTATTATGCTCTAACTTAGAAATTAGCGCAAATCCACTCATTAGTTTTTTAAATCCTTTTTCTGAAGCTAGTAAAGCATCGTTACTCAAATCTAAAACACTTCTGTAATGAGCTTGATAAATAAAGAATTTAACAACATTTGGACTAAATGATTTACTTAAAATTTCATTATTTCCATTAAAAACTTCATTAGGCAAAATAAAATTCTCTATTGATTTTGACATTTTTTTTCCATTTAATGTCAACATATTTGTGTGCATCCAAAATTTAGCAGGATTGTTTCCGTCTATTGCTTCAGATTGAGCAATTTCACAATCGTGATGAGGAAATTTTAAGTCTATTCCTCCACCATGAATATCGAAATATTTGCCAAGATATTTTTTACTCATAGAAGTGCATTCGAGATGCCAACCTGGAAATCCTTTTCCCCAGGGTGAATCCCAAAACATAATATGATTTTTTTCAGCTTTTTTCCATAATGCAAAATCCTGAGGATTCTTCTTATCTGAAAATCCATCAAGCGATCTAGACTGGTTTAGCATTTCTTCAATTTTTCTTCCACTTAACTTTCCGTAAGTTTTAGACTTATTAAACTTTAAAATATCAAAATATACAGATCCATTTTTTTCGTAAGCGAAACCAGACTCTAGGATTTGTTTTATACTTTCAATTTGTTCAATTATATGTCCAGTTGCACTTGGTTCTATACTTGGAGGAATTGTGTTTAGCTTTTTTAATGTGTTATGAAAGTCTAATGTATATTTTTGTACAACTTCCATTGGCTCTATGTTTTCTAGCCTTGCTTTTTTGGAAACTTTATCTTCTCCATTATCATCATCATTTTCTAAATGACCTACATCAGTCAGATTTCTTACATATCTAACATTATAACCTAGATGGATTAAATATCTATAAATTAAGTCAAATGAGATAAACGTTCTACAATTCCCTAAGTGTGCATTATTGTATACAGTAGGGCCACAAACGTACATGCCAACATTGTTTTTATCAATTGGTAAAAACTTTTCTTTTTTGCCAGTTAAGGAGTTGTGTAGTTTTAAATCTTTGGCGTAGTTTGAAATCATTTCAAATTATTTCATCTATTCATTACGAATATAATCTAAAAATTCTCTTTTGACATTATTATCTTTGAACTTGCCTCCAAATTCAGCTGTTACAGTACTACAATCAATATCTTTAATTCCTCTTGAATTCACACATAAATGTTTAGCATCAATAACACATGCTACATCTTCAGTTCCAAGTGCTTTTTGTAAAGCTCTAACTACTTGAATAGTCAATCTTTCTTGTACTTGAGGACGCTTTGCAAAATAATCAACAATTCTATTCATTTTAGATAGACCTATTACATTACCTTTAGAAAAGTAGGCAACGTGTGCTTTTCCATATATTGGTAATAAATGGTGTTCACATGTAGAATATACTGTTATGTTCTTCTCAACTAACATTTCTTTGTATAAGTACTTATTATCAAATGTTGAAGCTTTTGGCATATTCTTAGGATTAAGTCCCCCAAAAAGTTCTTTAACATAAGCTTTTGCAACCCTTTTAGGTGTTCCTTTTAAACTGTCGTCAGTAAGGTCCATTCCTAATGTTTCTAAAATGTTATGTACATTTTTTTCAATAACTGAAATTTTTTCTTCATCAGTCATTTCAAAAGCATCTTCTCTTAATGGCGTATCAGCTGAAGAACTTAGGTGATCATCACCAACAAGATCTAATTGTTCTTCAAAAAATTTTTCGTATTTCATATTAATATAAATCTGATTGCAAAAATAATTAAAAATTAATTAATAGTATAGTTAATAAATGATTTCTAAAATTTAAAAATAATTGATAGTGAGGATATAGAATTAGTGGTATTAATAAGTGCAGAATCAGTTAAACCAGTATCAAATAATTGATGATTTTTCTCGGATTCAATTGTTTTGTGAGAAAGGTTTAAAAGCGTATTACCAAAATCTAAACCAATTCCAAAAGCATATGAATTAGAATCTTTAATTGAAAAAGATTTTTTATAAGGGCTTTGGTTTTTGTTATAACCAGCTCTTAGGCTCAACTTATTGATTCTAAATTCTGTACCTAATCTTAAATTTAATGTGTTTTGTAATGAAGTATTAATTTCATCATTAATTTGATTAAAATCTCTATTTGGTTTTAATTTTATTTTAGAAAAATCTTTTTTTTCTAGATCAATACTAACTAGACCAAACTTGCCTAAAATAATTGCCGAGCTAAAAGTCAAGGCTGATGGTGTAGTGATTCTATATTTAGGATAAATGTTTGTTATTTTTGGATTTATAATATCAGTGTAACTAGTATTATCTATATCTACAGATTGAGTTTCTAAATATTGAGAAGTTTGGTCCCATAAACTAAACCAGGTAGGCGAGTGGTAAGAAACCCCTAACCTTAAATTGTTGAATTTACGTATAGCTCCAATTTGAAATGACAAACCTTCTCCTTGAGTTGTTAAATTGTTTTGAAATAAAATAGATTTTATTGCAGAATCATCATCAAAATTAGTTTCATAATGATTTAAATACTTTTCCATATATATATCATGAGTATTGATATTAAATCCAAAGTAATAATCTTCTTTATATTGAATTCCGATATTTAAATTATACTTGTTATTATATCCTTTAGATTCACTTAAATGTTCTTGATCTACACCATTATTATATTCAGCAATTGAGTAAAATTGACTTAAATTATCATCATAATTAATGAGATAGGCTTGGTAAGCAAGAAAAGCTTGCTGAGCAGAAAACCCATAAAATTCTCCCAAATTTCTGTAAGCTCCAGAAATATCTTGGTTTCCTGTATTTAAAATTTCCGGAGAAAGTCCAGATGAATTGTTAAGAAAAAAACTATCTACTGAATTATTATTATTTCGTCCTTTTATTAAAAAATTGTTTTTGTAGGATTTATTCGTCTGTACATTAATTCCAAAAGAAATTTTATTGATATTACCTCCTCCATAATTTTTTAGTATCCAAATAGCACCTCCCTGATTAAATGAAAAGTTATTGGTGTCTTCATTTTGAGTATTATTAAAAAAGACAGTCTTGTTAGTTTTTTTTTCTATTGCAATAGTGAATCCATATTCATTATCATTAAAAACAGCACTACCAGCGGGGTTTATATTAATTGATGAAAGATCGCCTCCCAAAGCTCCAAATGCTCCTCCCATTGATTCAAATCTTGCTGTTCCTATAGGATTCTCAATAGAAAATTCAAGAACATCGTTTAATGTTTGTGAACTTATTGAAATAGAATAAATAAATAAAAAAAATGAAATTCTTTTCAAAAACATTTATAAAAGTTATCGTTTTCCTCTGGAAACACTTCCTGAACTTGAAGTGGAACTTCTGCTTACACTTCCAACGCTAGATCTTGAAGAGCTTGAAGATGATGAAGGTGGTGTATAAGAAGGTCTAGATTTATTTGAACTAGAAGAACTTGATTCAGGTCTTGAATAACTCCTAACGTTACTTGATGAATTTGAATTATTTAATTCAGTTCTTGAATAACCTCTGCTATTATTTAAAGATCCTTTGCTAGACCTAGAAACATCGTATGATCTAGTTTTTACACCATACTTGGTAGTTTGAAAGTTAGGTTTTGAAGATCTTGATTTATTATCAGAGCTAGAATTGCCATTGTTTAGTATTTCTCCTCTGTTCTGATATCCTCTGGCAGGAGAAACTCCACCTTGAGCATTTTTAAGAGCATAATAAACTCTATTTATATTTCTGCTTTTGATTTGATCTATCTTTTCGGATTTATCACTTGTTCCTGATTTTACAATTTTATTTTCGTTTCTTCCAACATTATAATTTGTAATAGATTTAGAATTAGATGATTTTTCAATAATACCATTATCTGTAGAATACAAAGAGCTTCTTCGTCCGTTCATATATGCAACTCCGGAATATCGGTTTCTTGAATAATATGGATCGTTATAGTCTGGACCATTATAGTATGGGTGCCACCAATTATTCCACATGCCATATCCGTATCGGTTTCCATATCCATATCCATATCCAGGATAATTGAATCTCCATGGAGAGTAATTCCATCTATTCCAATAATTGTAAGGGTTGTACCAATAAGACATATAATGATTATTATACCCATTATATCCATATGAATAATTGCCCATATATGGTGAATATATGTATCTGTCTCTAAATATTATATTCACAGATGAAGGATTATCTCCCCAAGAACCATTACTATTATATGCAACATTTGTATTTGATGAATAGGAATTTACATCAGTTAATATTGAATCATTAGTAGAAGTATTAATGCCTAATTCGTCAGATTTTTGCTCAAAATAATTTTTATAAAATGTACCATTATTATTAGCTATTTCTGCTTTATTTCCATATATACCATCACTATTATTTGAGTTAATAGTATTTAATGGACCACAACTAACAAAAGATAAAGTGAAAAGTAATAATATTAAGTATCTCATTATATTTATAATTTAATTAATTTAGCAACACTTAAAATTAAACAATAACTATGCCAATACCAATTCATGTCTAAAAATTTAACTAAAAGAGAAGATGATTACTCCAAATGGTATAATGAACTAGTTGTTAAGGCAGATTTGGCTGAAAACTCATCAGTTAGAGGTTGTATGGTAATTAAACCTTATGGCTATGCTATATGGGAAAAGATGCAATCTCAGCTCGATAAAATGTTTAAAGAGACTGGTCATCAAAATGCTTATTTCCCCTTGTTTGTTCCAAAAAGTTTATTTGAAGCAGAAGAAAAAAATGCAGAGGGATTTGCAAAAGAATGCGCTGTAGTTACACATTACAGACTAAAGAACGATGACAAAAATCCTGGAAAATTAATTGTTGATGAAAAAGCTAAATTGGAAGAGGAATTAATAGTTAGACCAACTAGTGAAGCAATTATTTGGAATACATATAAAAATTGGATTCAATCCTACAGAGACTTACCTATTTTAATAAATCAATGGGCTAATGTTGTTAGATGGGAAATGAGAACAAGACTATTTTTAAGAACTGCTGAGTTTTTATGGCAAGAAGGTCACACTGCTCATTCCACAAAACAAGAAGCTATAGAAGAAGCCGAACAAATGAATAATATTTATGCTGAATTTGCTCAAAACTTTATGGGTATTCCAGTAATCAAAGGCTTGAAATCAGAGAGTGAAAGATTTGCTGGAGCAGAAGAGACATATTGTATTGAAGCCTTAATGCAAGATGGTAAAGCTTTACAGGCAGGGACATCTCATTTTTTAGGTCAAAATTTTGCCAAAGCATTTGATGTTAAGTTTGCAGATAAAAGTGGAACTCTTGAACATGTTTGGGCTACATCATGGGGTGTTTCAACTAGATTGATAGGAGCTTTAATTATGACACATTCAGATGATAACGGTTTGGTTCTTCCACCAAATTTGGCACCTATTCAAGTTGTTATTATTCCAATATACAGATCTGACGAGCAATTCGAATTAATTTGCGCAAAAGTAAATCCGATAATTGATAGACTTAAAGCAAAAAATATTTCTGTTTTATTTGATAAAAGAGATACTTACAAGCCTGGATTTAAGTTTAATGAACATGAAATTAAAGGAGTTCCAATTAGAATAGCTATTGGTCCAAAAGATTTAGAGAATTCAACTCTTGAAATATTTAGAAGAGATGATATGGTTAAAGAAACTATTAGTTTTGATGAAGTTTTTGATAAAATCGATTTTTTATTGGAAGACATTCAATCTAATTTATTTTCTAAGGCAAAAACATTTACTGAAAATAATACTAGGATTGTAAATGACTATGATGAGTTTAAATCTATTTTAAATAATGAAGGCGGATTTATTTCAGCTCATTGGGATGGTACTAAAGAAACTGAAGATAAAATTAAAAAAGAAACTAAAGCAACTATAAGGTGTATTCCATTAAATTCGGTTAAAGAATCTGGAAAATGTATCTATTCAAATAAGCCATCCTCACAAAGAGTACTATTTGCTAAGGCTTATTGATTTATAAGTTTTTATAAATAAAAAAATTATGTTGCAAGTTTGTATCCTTTCAATTACATTTGCATTCGTTTTTAATAGGCCCGTTCGTCTATCGGCTAGGACGCCAGGTTTTCATCCTGGTAAGAGGGGTTCGATTCCCCTACGGGCTACTAAATAAATAATATGGCTAATCATAAATCAGCGTTAAAAAGAATTAGAAGAAATGAAGCTGTTAAACTTAGAAATAAGGTACAGCATAAAGCTACTAGAAACGCTATTAAAAAGCTTAAAGATTTAAGTGCTAAGAAAGAAGCTAACAAACTTTTACCGTCTGTAGTTTCTATGCTTGATAAATTAGTAAAGAATAACATTATTCATGCTAATAAAGCAGCTAATCTTAAATCTAAGCTAACAAAGCAAGTTTCTTCTTTATAATTTTTTTATAATTAAGAATTCATTGAAATAAGAAACTCCTCATTATTGAGTGATCTCTTAATTCTATCATTGATAAATTCCATCGCTTCGACTGGATTCATATCTGCTAGATATTTCCTCATTACCCACATTCTTTGGATAGTATTTTTATCTAATAATAAATCGTCACGTCTTGTTCCTGAAGAGACCAAGTCAATTGCAGGAAATATTCTTCTATTAGAAATTCTTCTGTCTAATTGAAGTTCCATATTACCTGTCCCTTTGAATTCTTCAAAAATCACCTCATCCATTTTAGAACCCGTTTCAGTTAATGCAGTAGCTATAATAGAAAGAGATCCTCCTCCTTCAATATTTCTTGCTGCTCCAAAAAATCTTTTTGGTTTATGAAGAGCATTAGCATCTACTCCACCACTTAATATTTTTCCAGAAGCCGGTTGAACAGTATTATATGCTCTAGCAAGTCTAGTTATAGAATCTAAAAGAATAACTACATCATGGCCACATTCAACTAATCTTTTAGCTTTTTCTAAAACAATATTAGCCACTTTTACATGTCTGTCAGCAGGTTCATCAAAAGTAGAGGCTACTACCTCACCTTTAACATTTCTTTGCATATCAGTAACTTCTTCAGGTCTTTCATCAATTAAAAGTATTATTTGATAAACTTCAGGATGATTAGCTGCAATTGCATTTGCAACATCCTTTAACAACATTGTTTTACCAGTTTTAGGTTGAGAAACTATCATTCCTCTTTGTCCCTTTCCAATTGGGGAAAACAAATCCATTATTCGAGTTGAAACTGTACTGCTTTTTTCAGCAATATTAAATTTTTCATCTGGAAACAAAGGAGTTAAATGTTCAAACGAAACCCTATCTCTAACAATATTAGGACTTAAACCATTTATTAAAGAAACTTTAATTAAAGGAAAATATTTTTCTCCCTCTTTTGGTGGTCTTACATGCCCTAATACGGTATCTCCAGTTTTTAAACCAAATAATCTAACTTGAGATTGAGAAACATAAATATCATCAGGAGAAGTTAAATAGTTATAATCAGAAGATCTTAAAAATCCATATCCTTCTTGCATAATATCTAAAACTCCTTCACTTTCGATTATTCCATCAAATTCAAAGTCAGGTTCTTTATATCTATTTCTATTGTCCTGGTTATGATTTCTTTCTTTTCTAACAAATTTGTTAGGTTTGTGAGGAAGTTTATTACTTTTTACTGGCAAAGGTTCCTTAGAAGCTTCTTTTGGTTTTATAACCTCTTTTTTAATTTCATTTTTTGAATCTTTCTTCTCAGAAGAAATGTTTGTTTCAAGTTTCTTTTCTTCATTAGCTGAACTAGGATTTACAGCATAATGATCAATGATTTTATAGGCTAGATCCATTTTTTTTAATCCAGTAATCTTATCTATGCCAAGTTTAGATGCTATCTCTTGTAATTCAGCAATCTTTTTTTCTTTTAATGCGGATATTTCAAACATTTGTATTGTTTAAGTTTATTTTAATATGTTGAGGAATGTAATTCGTTATATGAAATTGTGGGAATGATTATAATAATCAATGTAAATATACAATTATTTATTAAATCAATTTAAATACATAATTTTATGTTTCATAAAAGTAATATAAATATGATACAAAGAATTCAATCATTATACATGTTTTTGCTGTTATTATTAAATATTGTTGTGATAATTAGTATTGATAGTAATCTCTCAGTTTCTATACCAGAATCATATTTTGGTTATTTCAGATCTTATCTTAATGATTATTTCTTTTTCTGAAATTTTAGCACTTTTAGTTCTTATTAATATTTTTTTATTTAAAAAATCAAAAGTTCAAATAATTATATTAAGAATTTTATTTTTAGCTATGATTTTTGGATTAATAAATTTATTTGATGAAAGATCTTTAGAAACTTCGCTTTCAGATCCCGGACTTTTTTATTTTATATTTTCGTTTGTTTTAATAATTATGTCTATTCGATCAATTAAAAAAGATCAGGCAATAATAAGCTCATCAAATAGATTGAGGTAATTTTGATCTATTACCTAATTCTATTACTTCCATGTTTTCAATTTTTTCTTCGTTTATTTCGAATCTAATCATGGTTCTTTTTTTATGAAATCCATGTCTTCCTGCAGCACCAGGATTCATAAATAAAACATTATTGACTTTATCAAATTCAACTTTTAAAATATGTGAATGACCACAAATAAAAATTTTTGGTTTTTCTTGTCGAATTATCAACTTACTTTTTCTGTTGTAATAAGGAGGTTTCCCCGCGATATGAATCATTGAAACTTTTACTTTTTCACAAATAAATGTATTCACCTCTTTGATTGCAGAACGAATAACATAATCATCAATATTTCCATATACTGCTCTAGTTTTTGTAATTTTTTCTAGTTTATCATAAACATCTATGTTTCCTATATCACCAGCATGCCATATTTCATCAGCTTTTTTTGCATATTTTAATATACCATCATCAATGAAAGCTATGTGTGTCTGATAATAATAGAATTTTTTTCAATTAAATATTTTTTTGACTTTCTTATTAAGGTATATTTGTTTTTAAACAAAAGTAGTATTTCTCTTGCGATATTTATTAGAATTATCTTTTAATGGAGCTAACTATCATGGTTGGCAAATACAACCTAATTCTGTTTCAGTTCAAGAAACAATTGAGAATTGTCTTTCTACTATTTTAAATGAAAAAATCAAGTATTGTAGGGGCAGGCAGAACAGATACTGGCGTTCATGCTTCTTATTTTTGTGCACACTTTGATTTCAATAAATCAATAATAGAAAAATCTGATTTTATTTATAAGTCAAATTCTTTTTTGCCAAAAGATATATCAATCAATAAAATATATAAAGTAAAAGATGATTTTCATGCAAGGTTTGATGCATTAAGTAGAACTTATCAATACAAACTTAATACTTTTAAAAACCCTTTTTTATTTAATAACTCTTATTATTTAAGGAAGGAAATTGATTTTTATAAAATGAATTTGGCAGCTTTGAAACTTTATAACTATAAAGACTTTAAGTCTTTTTCTAAATCTAATACCGACGTGCACACTTTTGATTGTAATATTACTGATGCTCAATGGAGTTTTAAGGAAAATCACTGGGTTTTTGAAATCTCAGCTAACCGTTTTTTAAGGAATATGGTAAGAGCTATTGTCGGAACTTTAATAGAAATTGGAGAAGGTAAGTATGAAATTTCTCACTTGGATAAGGTAATTAATAGTAAAGACAGAGAAGTTGCAGGTTATTCAGTTCCAGCACAAGGTTTATATTTAACAAATATTATTTATCCAACAGATTCATTATTAGATGACTAAAAACTCTAACCTTCTTGATGTAAAACTTTTTAAAAGACTTTTAGAGTATGTTTTAATTTATAGAACTGTATTTGTTTTTGTAGCAATTTCAGCAATATTAATTTCTATTTTTTCTACATTAACTCCTTATTTGATTAAGGTAGCCGTTGATGATTATTTAGCATTAGGTAAATATCAAGATTTTATTTTTTTGATAATTATTATGTTTTTGAATTTAATGCTTACTGTTCTTTTTATGTTTTTATTTAGTTATTATGCCAATTTACTTGGTCAAAAAGTTATTTATGATATTCGAGTCCAGTTGTTCAAACATATTCTTGATTTTAAAATGTCATATTTTGATAAGTCATCAGTCGGACGTCTAGTTACAAGAGCTGTCAATGACATGGAAACAATTGCAAGTATTTTTAGTCAAGGTCTGTTTATGATAGCTGCAGATCTGATGCAAATGTTTTTAGTAATTATTGTAATGCTTTTTTTAAGCTGGAAATTATCTTTAACAATTTTTATCATTTTGCCTTTCATTCTTTTTGCCACAAGAAAATTTCAGAAGTCAATGAAAATTGCATTTAATGAAGTTCGATCTGAGGTAGCTAATTTAAATTCTTTTGTCCAAGAGAGAATTACTGGAATGAAAATCGTTCAATTGTTCAATAGAGAAAAAATTGAGTATGATAATTTTGTTAAAATTAATGAAAAACATAAAAAAGCTTGGTTGAAAACAGTTTGGTATAATTCAATATTTTTTCCAATTGCAGAACTTTCTACATCTGTTACTATAGGATTGATTGTTTGGTTTGGCGGTCTAAATGCTATTTTAGAAAATTCATCAATAACACTTGGAACTATATTTTTGTTTATACAACTATCTCAGATGCTATTTAGGCCATTGCGTCAAATAGCTGATAAGTTTAATACATTACAAATGGGTATGGTTGCTGCAAATAGAATTTTTAAAATAATTGATACAAGAAGTAATATTTCTGATTCAGGCACTAAAAATGAAGAATTAATAGATGGTAATATAGTATTTGAAAATATTAGCTTTTCATATGTTGAAAATGAAAAAGTAATTAAAAATCTTTCTTTTAATATAAAAAATGGTGAAAAAATTGCAATTGTCGGATCTACTGGATCTGGAAAGACTACAATTGTTAATTTAATATCCAGATTTTATGATGCTCAAGAAGGATCAATTTTTATTGCGAATCAAAACATAAAAGATTACAAATTAAAATCTCTTAGAAGTCGAACTGCTTTAGTATTACAAGATGTGTTTTTGTTTGCTGATACTATTTTAAATAATATTACTCTTTGGGATTCATCCATTTCTTTTGATAGTGTTGTAAGCGCTGCAAAAAAAATTGGAATTCATAATTTTATTATCTCTTTGCCTAATGGTTATAATTATAATGTAAAGGAACGGGGAGTAATGTTGTCTCAGGGTCAAAGGCAATTGATTTCTTTTCTAAGAGCATATATTAAAAATCCATCGATTTTAATACTCGATGAAGCAACTTCTAGTATAGATTCGAATTCTGAAGAATTGATTCAAAATGCAACCGCTACAATTACTCAGAACAAAACATCGATCATAATTGCTCACAGGTTATCTACAATTTTAAATTCTGATAGAATTTTTGTTATGAATCAAGGAGTTTTGGTAGAAAACGGATCACACAAAGAGTTAATATCAAAGAAAGGTGGATATTATAAAGATTTATATGAAATTCAATTTAAAAAAGAAGAAGCTACAGTAGTTCAGTCTCAAGTTTAGATTTTAAAATCTCACTATTTTTGATTGGGATAAGCTCTCCGTTTTTAATTAAAGATAATTTACCATTCTCTTCAGAAATAACTACTGCTAAAGCATCCGTTTTTTCTGTAATCCCTATAGCTGCTCTATGTCTAAGACCAAGCCTTGAATTAATATTTTGATTATCTGTTACAGGAAGAATAACCCTAGATCCAGTTATGTAATTCCCTTCAATTATAACTGCACCATCATGAAGCGGACTATTTTTATAAAAAATACTTTCAATAATTGGACTAGAAATAGTAGCGTAAAGTTCATCTCCACTCGTTCTTACAAAATCCAAACTATTATTTCTTTCGATTACAAAAAGAGCACCTGTTTTATTTTTTTTTAAATTTTCACAAGAATTGATAAACTCATCAAAATCCATACTACTTTGTTCATTAGAAATTTTAAAGAATAAATTAAATTTTTTAAGGATATTCTTATTATTTGTAATATTTGAAGAACCAAGTAAAAGAAGAAATTTTCTTATTTCTTGCTGAAAAACTACAATGATTGCAATTACTCCTACACTAATAAAGCCACCCAGAATATTACTTAATATCCGCATATTGACAAGTTCGGTTAACCACCATATAATATAAATTATTACAAAACCTAAAAAAATATTTATAGCAGCAGTTCCTTTAACTAATTTATACACATAGTAAAGCATTATTCCAACAAGAATAATATCTAAAAATGGTATTACGAAGTTTTGAGTTATGTTAAGTATATCTTCCAAATCTCTACAAAATTAGTTAAAATTGTTTTAAACGTTTTCTTTTAAAAAACCACACAGTTTGATTACTTCACTTGCTTGTTTTACGTCATGAACTCTTAATATGTTAGCACCATTAATTAATGCTACAGTATTTAAGGTAGTTGTCCCATTTAAAGCTTTTGAAGGATCTGTTTTTAAAAGCTTATAAATCATTGATTTTCTTGAAACTCCAATTAATATAGGCTTTTGTAAAACTTTATATAGTTTCAAATTATTTAATATTTGATAATTATGTTTAATAGTTTTTCCGAATCCAAAACCAGGGTCAATTATAATATCACAAACTCCTTTTTTTTGTGCAAAATCTATTTTTTTTGATAAATTTTTTATGATTTCGTAATTAATATTTTTATAAGTAGGATTTATTTGCATGTTTGAGGGATTACCTTTCATATGCATCATTATGTATGGAGCTTTGTATCTCTCTGCTATTTTATAAATGTTATTATCAAAATCACCACCTGAAATATCATTTATTATTGAAGCTCCAGCATTAAGAGATTTTTCTGCAATTTCACTTCTGAAAGTGTCAACCGATATAATAGTTTTTTTAAATGTTTTATAAATAAGTTTAATAATTGGCAAGACTCTTTTTTCTTCTTCCTTTATAGTTATTGTTTTTGCTCCAGGTTTAGAGCTATATCCTCCGATATCAATAATATCAACTCCATCTAAAATCATTTTCTCAACTTGCTTTAATACTTCTTTTTCATTTGAATAAACTCCCCCATCATAAAACGAATCAGGTGTAACATTTAAAATCCCCATGATTTTAGGACATGATAAGTCTAGAAGAGATCCTTTAATATTTAAAATCATTATTTTTTTAATAACTTTTCACAAAAGTAATCTACCTAATTCAATTTTTTCAACGAAATTTATAGAAAAAATAATAATTGGCAGAAAATACGTCATCACAATACGATCAAGTTATTACAATTTGTAGAGATCTTTTTAAGAAAAAAATGATTGATTATGGAAGTGCTTGGAGAATTTTAAGACTAACTTCTTTAACTGATCAAATTTTTATTAAAGCTCAGCGCATTAGAGGTTTACAAACTAATAAGGAAAGAAAAGTCGATGAAGGTGAATTTTCAGAGTTTATAGGTATAATTAATTACTCTCTAATGTCATTAATTCAAATTGAAAAAGGTGTTGTAGAATCTCCTGATTTAAATCTGGAACAAGCTATCAATCTTTATGATTTTAATTTTGCAAAAACTAAAAGTTTAATGGAAAACAAAAATCATGATTATGGAGAAGCATGGAGAGAAATGAGAGTAAGTTCATTAACAGACTTAATTATTCAAAAAATATTGAGAATTAAGCAAATTGAAGATAATCAAGGTAAAACTTTAGTTAGTGAAGGAATAGATGCAAATTACCAAGACATGATAAACTATTCTGTTTTTGCATTGATTCATTTACAAGACAAATAAATAATTATGTTTTGGTTTTGGAAAAAATTAGGTAACATATTAATCACTCTTTTTGGTGTAGTTACTATAATTTTTTTTCTATTCAATATCCTTCCTGGTGACCCCGCTCAAATGATGCTTGGTCAAAATGAAAATTCTGAACAATTACTTGCTTTAAAAAAAAAATATGGTTTTGATAAACCAGTTTTTAATCAGTATTTGTATTATTTAAACGATTTATCAATAATTTCATTTCATTCTAAAGATCCTGAAAACATTTCTTTTTTAAAAGAAAAAAAATACAACTATTTAAATATTTTAGAGAATAAAAATTCTTTTTTAGTATTAAAAACTCCTTATTTAAGAGACTCTTATCAAAAAAATGGAGTGTCTGTCATAGAAATAATTAAAAACACATTGCCTAATACTTTTGTTTTAGCTTTTGCTTCAATTCTAATTGCAGTATTTTTAGGATTGTTTTTGGGTATAATTGCTGCTTTAAATAAAAATACTTGGATAGATTATTTAATTCAAGTGTCAAGTACTTTAGGGATGAGTATTCCTTCTTTTTTTAGTGCGATAATCTTTGCTTGGATATTTGGATTTGTTTTAAGCGAGTTTACTGGACTAAATATGACTGGGAGCTTATATGAACTTGATGATTACGGTGAGCAAATGAAATTACAGCTAAAAAACCTTATTCTTCCCTCAATAGTATTAGGAATCAGACCAATAGCTGTAATTTCTCAAATGATGAGAAACTCTTTACTGAAAGTTCTTTCTAAAAATTATATTACAACTGCATATTCAAAGGGATTGTCAAAGTATAATGTTATTAAGAATCATGCCATTAAAAACTCATTAAATCCAGTTGTTACAGCATTATCAGGATGGTTTGCAAGTATGCTTGCAGGTTCTGTTTTTGTAGAATATATATTTGGTTGGAATGGCTTAGGAAAAGAAATTGTAGACGCTTTAAATAAATTAGATGTTCCGGTTTTAATTGGATCAGTGCTTACAATTTCTATAATATTCATAATGATCAATATATTTGTTGATATAATTTATACTTGGTTAGATCCAAGAACAAAAAATAATTTTTAAAAATATAAAATGAGAAGAAAAATAGTAGCTGGTAATTGGAAAATGAATAATGATTTAAATGAAACCATTAATTTAATCAATGATTTAAAACAGAATTTAGGTAATGCAGATGTTAAAGTAATGATAGCCCCTTCTTTCCCTTTTCTAAAAACTGCAGTAGATCAGGTTGGAAATGATAGTATAGAAGTTATATCTCAAAATATTAATGATAATAAATCTGGAGCTTTCACCGGTGAGGTTTCGATAGATATGTTAAAAAGTATTGGGATTAATACCACCTTAATTGGCCATTCAGAAAGAAGAGCATTTTATAATGAAGACGATGTTCTACTTTTTAAAAAAATTAATATAGCATTGAATAGTAATATGCATATAATCTTTTGTTTTGGCGAGGAATTAAAAGATAGGAAATCTAATTCTTATTTTGATGTTGTTAAAAGTCAATTGGAAAACACTGTTATGAAATTGGAATCAAGTTCATGGAAAAATATTGTTTTAGCTTATGAACCTGTATGGGCTATAGGAACGGGTGAAACAGCATCAGCAGAACAAGCTCAAGAAATACATCAGTTTGTTAGAAACTATATTTCTGAGAAGTTTAATTTTGAAATTGCCAACAATGTATCAATTTTATATGGGGGAAGTGTTAAACCCTCTAATGCTGTTGAAATTTTTAACAAAAAGGATGTTGATGGTGGTTTAATTGGTGGAGCTGCGTTAAAAGCACATGATTTTATCGAAATAATTAAGGCAAATAGCTAAGTTTTTATGTAAATTAAAAGTAGTTTGGGAACAAAAGAAAAAATATCTGAACAACATTTTTCAGAAACTGATTTAATCAATGAAAATGAAATCATTCTTTATAATGATGATGTGAATACATTTGATCATGTTATTAATACTTTAATAAGTGTTTGCGATCATACTTTAGAACAAGCAGAACAGTGTTCCTTGATAGTACATTATAAAGGGAAATGTAGTGTTAAGACTGGATCTTACTCTGTTTTGAAACCGATGTGTACCAAATTATTACAAGCAGGACTTTCGGCTGAAATAGAGTAATAACATTATGGCATGAGTTTTGTATATTATTTTGTATGAAAAAATTAATTTTTTTATTTATGGGAATATTTACTTTCTCTTGTAATGCTCAAGAACCAGTTGAAAATTCTGCTGCTAAACAAAGCATTCATCAATTTAAACTTACAGATTTAAATGGCGAAACTTTTAGTATGTCTAGTTTAAAAGGCAAGAAAGTTATGGTAGTTAATACTGCATCAAAGTGTGGTTTGACATACCAATATGAAATTCTCGAGAAAATGTATAAGGATTATAAATCTGATAATTTTGTTATTATTGGTTTTCCTGCTAATAATTTTTTATGGCAAGAACCAGGTTCAAATGAAGATATTGCCAAATTTTGTCTTAAAAATTATGGCGTAAGTTTTCCAATGATGGAAAAAATTTCTGTTAAGGGTTCTGACATGCACCCACTTTACAAGTTTTTAACTAGCAAGAACAAAAATGGTTATAAAGATTCCTCAGTTAAATGGAATTTTCAAAAATATTTAATTAATGAAAATGGTTATCTTGAAAAAATAATTTCACCAAGAACTAAACCAGATGATCCATCTGTTATTCAGTGGATTAAAACTTAATTAAATGAAAAAAAAAAATGGAGTAAGTACTAAATGTGTTCATTCAGGAGAATTAATTGATGATCGTTTTAAAGGTGCAACTTCTCCGCTTTTCCCCTCTACTGCTTATGATTTCGTTGATGTTGAAGAAGATAAATATCCTAGATATTTTAACACACCAAATCAAAAAGCTTTATCAAAAAAAATTGCCGATCTTGAAAATTGTGAATCAGCCTTATTGTTTAGCTCTGGAATAGCTGCAATTTACACATCATTATTTAGTTTTATTAGATCTGGTGACCATGTTATATTTCAATCTTCTATATACGGAGGAACACTAAATTTAGTTATTAAAGAATTTAAAAAATTTAATATAGATTACAGTCTTGTTGATAGTTTTTCAGTTAAAGAATATGAAAAAGAAGTTAAAAATAATACCAAAATAATTTTTGTTGAATCTCCTAGTAATCCTCTTTTAAAAGTTATTGATTTGAAAGCAATTTCTAATCTTTCAAAAAAACATAATTTAATTTCTATAATTGATAATACATTTTCCAGCCCAATTAATCAAAACCCTGCAGATTTTGGAATAGATATAGTTCTTCATAGTGCTACAAAATATCTTGGTGGACATAGTGATATATTAGCAGGTACTTTAGCTTCTAGTGATGCTATTATTAATAAAATAATCGAATCATCAATTAATTACGGAGGAAACTTAAGTGAATATACTGTTTGGCTTTTAGAGAGAAGCATTAAGACATTATCTTTGAGAGTTAATAAGCAAAATGAAAATGCTATAAAAATCGCAGAATATCTTACAACTATTGATAAGGTTAAAGCAGTTTTTTATCCTGGTTTAAAATCTCATCCTGACTATGAATTGTCTAAAAAACAAATGCTAGGATTTGGAGGGATGCTATCATTTGAATTATCAGATTTGGATTCAGCAATTCTATTTACTAGAAAACTGAATTTAGTTAAATCCGCAATGAGTTTAGGTGGAGTAGAATCTACATTGTGTTCTCCTTCATTAACTTCTCATTCAAAAATATCAAAAAGTGAAAGAGAAAATTTAGGTATTTTTGATGGACTTTTGAGGTTTTCAATTGGCATTGAAGATTCAGAAGACATTATTAACGATCTTAATCAAGCTTTTGAAAAATTATGAAAGAAATTAAATTAGATATTCTTGCTTTTGGTGCTCATCCTGATGATGTTGAACTTGGATGTGGTGGTACATTAGCTAAAGAAATTCATAACGGTAAAAAAATTGGAATTATAGATTTAACTAGAGGAGAATTAGGAACAAGGGGTGATGTTAACACAAGAGATCTTGAAGCACAAAATGCGTCCAAAATATTGGGAGTTGAAATTAGAGAAAATTTAAATTTCAGAGACGGTTTTTTTGAAAATGATGAAACTCATCAATTAGAAATAATTAAAATCTTAAGAAAATACAAACCAGAAATAGTTTTGTGTAATGCTCAAGATGATAGACATATAGATCATCCAAAAGGAGCAGAGCTTGTAAGTGATGCTTGTTTTTTAAGTGGATTAAGAAAAGTAGTGACTAAATTTGATGATTTAATTCAGGAGGAATGGCGTCCAAAAAATGTGTATCATTATATTCAGTGGAAAAATTCAAATCCTGATTTTTTAGTTGATATTTCAGGACATATTGAAACTAAAACAAACGCAATAAAAGCATATTCTAGTCAGTTTTTTGACCCAAAAAGTAGTGAACCTGAAACACTTATTAGTAATAAAAATTTCGTTAGTAATGTAATAAACAGATCTGCTGACTTAGGCAGGTTAATAAATGTAGAACATGCAGAAGGATTTACATCAAAAAAATCATTAGGAGTTAATGATCTTCAAAGTCTTATATAAAGATATAAGCCCAATAGATTAGTATCCCCTGAATTGGTAATCGTATTATTGTCCCTAATATATTTTTTTTCTTTTTAATTGAAATTTGCAAGTGATATACATTTGCTGGAAACACCATAATTAATAATATTATTATTCCAATAGCTGAAATTGATCTTGTGGTTTCTAATATAAGACCAAGTGCTAAACCTATTTCAATAATTCCAATTATAATATTTATCAACTCAGGCTTATAGACCCACTTTGGAGTTATTAAAAGAAAAAATTTAGGATTTTTAAAATGACTAATTCCTGCGAATAAATAGAAAAGAATCATTACAATAAGAGAAATAAAATTTAAATCCATAAATAGATATTTATATGATCTTTAATATAATAAATATTAAATACATCTTTTTCTTTAAAATATTATTCTAACTTTTAATATCAATAGTATTTTATTAGAAATATTAGATAAAATAATATAAATTTGCGCCTGATTAAATGGTGGTTGTAGTTCAGTTGGTTAGAACGCCTGATTGTGGTTCAGGAGGTCGCCGGTTCG
>CASIBD010000005.1:0-47169 GCA_949372825.1 uncultured Flavobacteriaceae bacterium
ACTGACATTGTTTTATTCCAAGATTCAATGGTAAGATCTGTAATCTTTGCAAAGTCACCTCCAACGCCTGCATTGTTAATAGCCACATCTAATCTTCCATATTTTTCAACAATGAATTTCATTAAATTTTCAACCATATTATGGTCTGACACATCTGCTTTGAAAAATGAAGCTTTTCCTGCGTTACTTTTTATTTCTAAAACTGTTTCTAGTCCGTTTTTTTCATTTATATCAGAAACTACAATAGTACCGCCTTCTTTAGAGAAGGCAATTGCTGCAGCCTTACCAATCCAGATCCACTTCCTGTAATTAAAACTATTTTATCTTTATATCTCATGTTGTTTTGCTAAATTTCTACCTAATTGAAACATATGAACCTCGTCAGGTCCGTCTGCTAATCTAATACATCTTGCGTATACATAAAATCCTGCTAATGGAGAATCTTGACTTACACCCATTCCGCCATGAACTTGTATTGATCTGTCAATAACATTACACGCCATTTGAGGAACTTGAATTTTTATCATTGCAATTAAGTTTTTTGCTTCTTTAATTCCAAACTTATCGATCTTATCTGCAGCTGCAAGAGTTAGTAATCTTGCCTGTTGAATTTCACATTCTGATTTTGCAATATCTTGACGAATACTGCTAAATTTTATTAAGTTTCTACCAAAAGCTGTTCTTTCATTAGCTCTTTTACACATTAGATCAAGAGCTCTTTGAGCTGCTCCAATAAGTCTCATACAATGATGAATTCTCCCCGGGCCTAATCTACCTTGAGCTATTTCAAACCCTCTCCCTTCACCAAGTAAAATATTAGTAGCTGGGACTCTAACGTTTGTTAATTCAATCTCAGCATGACCTTCTGGAGAATCTACACTTCCAAAAACTTCCATAGGTCTTAATATTTTAACACCAGGTGTGTTAGCAGGGACTAGGATCATACTTTGTTGTTGATGTTTTTGTGCATTAAAATCAGTTTTACCCATTAAAATATAAATCTTGCAATCTGGATTCATAGCGCCTGAAGACCACCACTTTCTACCATTTATAATATAATCCTCTCCGTCTTTTACAATTGAAGTTTGAATATTAGTTGCATCTGAAGATGCAACAGCTGGTTCTGTCATTAAGAAAGCAGACCTTATTTCACCATTCATTATTGGTTTAAGCCATTTTTCTTTTTGTTTATCAGTACCATATTTTGCAATCGTTTCCATATTCCCTGTGTCTGGTGCAGAACAATTAAAAATCTCAGATGCCCACCCTAAACTTCCCATTCTCTCTGCAAGTGGAGCATATTCTAAATTAGTTAGGCCTGGACTTAAATCTCCATAATTTGAAGGAAGAAATAAATTCCATAAACCTTCTTTTTTAGCAAGTTTTTTCCAATTTTCTAGTTCAGGGTAATTCTCCCAAAGATTAGTTTTACTAAACTCATATACTTTTTTTTCATGAGAAAATAGATGTTTTTTCATAAACTGATCTACTTTTTCAATAAGATCAATAGTTTTTTGTGGATATTCGAAATTCATATTTTAAAATTTTTAGTGCATTGGTATTAAAGGAGCATTCATTAATCCTCCATCGTTAACTATTGAAGTTCCTGTCATATAAGAACTTGCATCTGATGCTAAAAAGACAGCTAACCCAGCCATTTCATCTGGTGTTGACCCTCTTCCTAGAGAAACATTTTTCAGAAAACCATTTCTTGATGCTTCGTTTTCTAGTAAAGCAGCACTCAACTTAGTTTTTACATATCCAGGGCAAATTGAATTGACTCTTATATTGTGTCTTCCCCATTCAATAGATTGATTTTTTCCAGCCATTAGAAGGGCTGTTTTACTTATGTTGTATGCAGCCATAAAAGGAGAGGGGTGGAGTCCTTCAATTGAACTAATGTGTATTATACTGCCACCTCCCTGTTTTTTCATGTGAGGATAGACCAGATTGCTGAGTTCAATTGCAGAATTAACATTTATATCCATAGTTTTTTGATATAAATCAACAGGCATTTTACTAATTGGTCCAAAATAAGGATTTGTTCCTGCGTTATTTATAAGTATATCTATACGGCCATATTTTTCAATTACCTTATCAATAAGTTTAATTCTATCTTCTTGTTTTGCCACATGACATTCTATTGAATCAGCACTAAATCCAAGTTCAGAAAATTCTTTTGCAACTTGATCAACTGATTCTTGTTTTCTGCTACTTACTATAACTGTAGCACCAAACTCTGCTAGTCCTTGTGCCATTGCTTTTCCAATTCCTTTAGATGCTCCAGTTATTATAGCAACTTTATTTTTTAAATCAAATTTTTCTTTTATCATTTTATCATTTTTTAGTTAGCCCAAAATATATACTCATCTTTATTATTTACTTCTTGATCCAAAGTTTTATCAACAAAAATAGGCCAGTCTAGCAAACTAGGCCATATTGGTTTGACTTGTTCAGATAATTTATTATTTAATATTTCTTCAAGTTTATTTAGTTTTATAAAATTAGTTTCACTTAAGTCTAACTGTTCAGTAGGGTCTTCGTTTAAATTATACAGCCATTTTTTATTTTGAACTAAATCTACTTGTAGTTTCCATCCGTCTTTAATTAAAAATGAATAATCTCCAGATTTATTAAATAAAATTCTTTCGGGTTCACCTTCATTTTCTCCACTTAAATAAGGAAGTATGTTTACCCCATCGAATTCTATTTCTATAAGATCTTCTCTACTCATATCAACCCCTGCTACATTTGCTAAAGTTGAGAATATATCTAAATTAGAAACTCTTCCGTTGTAAGTTGTACCCTTTGGAATTTTTCCTGGATAGCTTACAATAAATGGAACATGAACACCACCTTCAAAATGAGTAAGTTTCCATCCTCTGTATGGTTTATTTAAATCGGGTAACCCTATGTATCCAGGAGCACCGTTGTCACTTGTGAAAATAATTATAGTATTGTCATCAATATTGTTTTTTTTCAGAGCTTCTTTAATTTTACCAACTCCTCTATCAACAGTCATAACCATAGATGCTAAAACTCTTTCCTCATGATTTTCAATAAAAGATAATTTTTCATAATCTTCTTTTTTAGCTTGTAATGGACTGTGAACTGCCCAATAGGCTAAGTATAAAAAGAAGGGTCTGTTTTTGTTTTTTTCAATAGTCTTTACTGCTTCATTTGTTAAATAATC
The DNA here is from genome assembly GCA_949372825.1 of uncultured Flavobacteriaceae bacterium. Classification (GTDB taxonomy): domain Bacteria; phylum Bacteroidota; class Bacteroidia; order Flavobacteriales; family Flavobacteriaceae; genus MAG-121220-bin8. The sequence continues at coordinate 3,194 of CASIBD010000005.1, forward strand.
GGTCAAATGACCATCAGGTTTTATTCTTGATCCTTCATTAAAATTAACTGCATATGGCAGATTACCCCAAAGAAGTTTATCAATCGGATCAAAGTCAATTTTTGCATTAACAACATTATCATCATCTTCAGGTAAAAATAAAGAGCCTTGATCCATTCTAAGACTTTCGTCAAATCCATGAAGTCTTGGCAAAAAGTCTTTTGAGTGACCTAAGTGCCATTTTCCAATATGAATGTTATGATAACCCTCAGGCTTTAGCATTTCTGCAATGGTTCTTTCAGACTGAGGTATTCCCATTTGTTCAATGTCAATAATATTTTCTGATCTGTCGTTATGATAAATGCCATCAACAACTTCATTTTTCTTTGAAAAAACATTAACTGCTTTCATCATACTAGAAGTGGTTGGAGTAAACTCATATCCAAATCTGGTAGCGAATCTTCCAGTTAAAAGAGATGCTCTTGACGGTGAACAAACTGGACTTGATGAATATCCATTTGTACATAAAACTCCATCGTTTGCTAACTTATCAATATTGGGTGTTTTAAACTTACCATTTGCCATTCCTCCACCATAAGAACTAATTTGATTAAAACCTAAGTCATCTACTAAAACTACAATTATATTCGGTTTAGAGCTTGTTCTGCTTTCAGGTCCATTTTCCCACTCAATTGCAATATTTTCATAAGTTGGATTTGTGAAGTTGGAAATATATTTTGGCATTTTATACCAGTTTTGGGAAAACCAAATACCAGTTCCAATAGCAATAAAAACAAAGCTTAATAAAATTTTTAAAAATTTATGTTTCATTTTAAATTTTATAATCTTTTAAAATTTCTTCACAAGTTTCTATTGATTTTATTCCGCCGACTCCCTTGCCAGCTTGCCAAAACTTGACATTATCATCAAACGCAGTTTTGCTATAATTTTTTAATCCTTTACTCATTAAATACATTCTTGCATATTTTTTGAGTTTAGGTTTTCTCAACATAAAATTAATAATTGGCCCTGTTCTAAGACCACCTCTCATTATATCGTTTGTCTTTATAACAGAGGAGTTGTTTCCTGCAACTTTATTAGTCCATACTATGTCTTTTTCTTCTGAATCTACTATTGCTTTTTTATAGCTTTCAGTTACTATACATTCCTTACTGGCTAAAAATCTAGTTCCAAGTTGAACTCCAGCATATCCCATTTCCATAACCTTTTTATAATCCTCTATATTTCCAATGCCTCCTGCGCATATTAATGGAATTTCAATATCTTTTAAATCTTCAATAAATTTTTCAGCAGATTGAACACCTGTCTGCCCCCCAGCTCTCCAATTTATACAATTTAAACCATCAACTCCACAATCAACCATAGCAAGAGCTACCTTTTTGTTTGGAACATCATGATACACTTTGATGTTATTTTCTTTAGCAATCTTCACAATTTCATGAGGCTTTCCTAAAGATGTGAGAAAAAATTTAATCCCTTCCTCAATCGAAATATCCATCCATTTTTTCATTTGGTCGTGATATTTTTGATTGGCTCCACCAAAAATTGTGAAGTTTACTCCGAATGGCTTTTTAGTTAGTTTTTTTATAAGTTTCAAACCCTCTCTAAAATCGTGTCCGTATAAAGATGTAAGTGCTACAGGTTGAACTACACCAAAACCACCAGCTTCAGAAACTGCCGCAACTAGTTCAGGATTTGATCCTGGATACATAGGTCCACATATAACGGGTGTATTAGCTCCTGTATCTTTTAAAAACTGTTTAGTTGCTATTTTTATCATTTTAATAATTGTCTAGAAATTATAATTTTCTGTATTTCTGAAGTGCCCTCATATATCTGAGTGATTTTCGCATCTCTCATTAATCGTTCAACATGATATTCTTTTACAAAACCGTTTCCTCCATGTATTTGAACAGCTTCAACAGTATGCTTCATTGCAATATCGGAAGCATGAAGTTTAGCCATGGAGCTAGAGTAGCCGTAGGGAAGACCTTTGTCTTTTTCAACCGCGCTTTTGTAAACTAAAAGTTTTGCAGCTTCAATATCTGTTGCCATTTCTGCTAACTTAAAAGCTATTCCTTGGTGCTGGCTTATGGGTTTACCAAAAGTTTTTCTTTGTTTAGAATATTCTAATGCTAATTCATATGCTCCCTCAGTAAGTCCTAACGCTTGAGCTGCAATTCCAATACGTCCACCCTCAATAGTTTTCATGGCAAATTTAAAACCAAACCCTTCTGGACCTAATCGATTTTCTTTAGGAACAATCACGTCTTGAAAAATCACAGATGAAGTATCGGAAGATCGAATACCTAATTTATCTTCTTTTGGGCCTGTTGATATTCCTTTGGTTTTACTTTCTATAACAAATGCATTAATCCCTTTGTATCCTTTTGCTATATCGCTCTGAGCTATAACAACATATAATTCAGCTTTTTTACCATTAGTAATCCAGTTTTTAACTCCATTTAAAACGTAATAATCACCTTTATCAATAGCGCTAGTTTTTTGTTGAGTTGCATCAGATCCTGATTCAGGTTCTGACAAGCAAAATCCTCCAATTTTTTGTCCAGTTGCAAGTGGTCTTAGATATTTTTCCTTTTGTTCTTCGGTTCCATATTCTTCTATTCCCCAACATGCTAGTGAATTGTGAGCAGATAAAATAACGGAACATGAATTATCAATTTTTGAAATTTCTTTTACTGCTATAGCATAAGACATAGTATCCATTCCACCACCTCCATATTTGCTAGAAACAGTCATTCCTAAAAAACCTAATTCAGCCATTCTTTTAACTTGTTTATCCGGATATTCACATTTAGAATCACGATCAATAACTCCATCTTTTAGTTCATTTTGCGCAAAATCTCTAGCGGCTTGTTTTATCATTAAATGTTCTTCGCTTAAATCAAAATTCATTTATTTAGTTTTTAGTTGCATATAAATTATAAGTTTTTTCAAGTCCTGCCTCTCTGTGTACTAAAGCTTTAGAATAGCCAGGCATCTTTTCAAGATCCAACATTTTAATGGCTTTTGGGTATTCAATAATCCCTATAGCTTCCCAATTACCCTTAGTATCTAAAGGTACATTATATTCGATTAAAGTGTCGCCAAGTATTCTTCCGGAATATGTAATATCACCTCCAAGTAATATTACACATTTAGCTGCTATTTTCCCATATTTTTCATAATATGCTTCTCTACCAGAAATAGAAATAGAGCTGTCTTTATATTTAGCTGTTTTTCTCGATTGTAAAAGATTAATCATAAAGGCCTTTTCGTTAGATTTTTCATTTATAATCCGTTCAGCTTGTTTTTTTGTTGGAAGTAAATTTGAGTTGCTATTTTCTAAATTCTGCAACTCTTTCCTTGATGAATTAATTAGTTCTAAAAAAAAACCAATAGGTCTAAATAATTTTAAAAAATTTATTAATAGTCTAGGAGGGTTTTTAGGAGACAAATTAAAAACTTGAACAGCTTCAATATCAATGACTTTAATTTTGTTTTCGTAAGCTTTTTGAAGTTCTATTTTATTTTCAAATTCTATAATTATAGCATTGGTCCAATAATCTTTTCTTCCAATATTAGTGTATTGACATATAAACCAATGGACAGTATTTATTTTTTCTTTTAAAAGATAATCTTTAAAGTTTTCAGTTTTTGAAGATTTAGAGAATTTTAAAAATATAAACAGTACAATTTTATTTGTATTTTCGTTATTAAATAATTTTATAGGATCAGGGATAATATTTACCATTATAATTTGTAATACGTAAAATTACTGTTCTTTATAAATTTAGTATTTTTATACTAATTATGCAAAATCTTAAATGTAAAAAGTGAGTAGTACAAGAATAAAAATAGTAGAGTCTTCTATATTGTTGTTTAATAATAAAGGTTTAGCTAATGTCCGTCTTCAAGACATAGCAGAATATAATAAGATTAGTCCAGGTAACTTAACTTATCATTTTAAAACAAAAAAAGATTTAATGGATTATATAATCTATTATATGATCAGAAAATTAGTTGAAATAGAAGCAAAGCAAAAGGAATTATTAGACCATTTGTCTTTGTATCAAATTTTTAAAAATCACCTCATTTTTTTAATTAGTTATAGGTTTTTCTTTAGAGATATTTTAGAAATTATAAATATAGTACCTAATGCTAAATCAGTTTTTAGAGATGTAATAAGTGGAAATGAAAAATTTACCAAAACTTATGTCAATATCATAGTTGAAAATGGATTTATGAAAAAAGAAGCATATAAGAATCAGTATCTAACTTTTGCTAAAAACAATTGGGCAATTATTAATTCTTCACTTACTAAATGGGAAGTTTCAGAAGATTCAAAATCTAAATATTCAAATACTATTAAAGAAATTATGGGACATCATTATCCTTATTTAACAAAAAAAGGTTTGGATAGATATAAACAACGAGAAAAAGAGATAACTAAACAAATAGCTAAAGATTTTAAAAATCTTTAATTCTAGAAAAAATAAATTTTCTTTAAATAGAAGCTAAACTAATTATCATTTCTAGGTTAAATGTTTGTCTGAATAATGTTCGATTTTAAACTGATTCTGTCCTTAATTTATCATTAATATTTAATGTTTTACCAAGGAAAATAATATCTTTTTGAATTCACAGAGTTATCTACAGGGATAGAAACATCAGCATTTGATTCCCATTTGGATTGTTTTAAAGTACTATTCCATTGTTCCCAACTTTCAGTAAGTATTTTAACTTTTTCAGGGTATTTTGAAATTAGATTAACTTTTTCTGACGGGTCATTTTCAAGATTTATTAATGTTTTGAAATTTTCTTTTTCGTTAATATGTAATTTGAAATTATCTGAAATTATCGATTTTATATAACCTGTTTTCCAAAACAATTCTTTGTGTGGTTTTTTATCACTCGAATTTATAAATGGCAGTAATGAAACCCCATCAAATGTATTATTTAGAGAAGGTGAGTCTACGGCATCTAGTATTGTTGGTACAATATCCAGTAAACTGACCATATTAGCATAATTTCCTTGAGGTTTGATTTTATTAGTCCATTCTATCATCATTGGAACTGCAGTTCCACCTTCAAAATTTGACATTTTCCCACCAATAAATGGTGAGTTATCAGTAGCTCTTGTATAAGTAGCTCCCCCGTTATCACTAGTGAAAATAATTAATGTATTTTCCGCAATTCCTTCGTCATTTAGAGCTTTTTTAATTTCACCAATACTATCATCTAAATTCTTTATCATAGCATAATAAACTCTTTTATTATGATCCTTAATGTGTGTGAACTGGTCATAATATTTTTTTTGAGCCTGAAAAGGTCCATGAGGAGCCATATGAGATAAATGGAGAAAAAATGGTTTATTTTTATTTGCTTTAATGTAATCAACAGCTCTTTTTGTAAATACATCTGTTAAATATTCTGAATTTTTTGGAATTGTTTTTTTTCCATTTTCTAAAGTGTGATAATTAGTTACTTGCCAAGTTATAAAATCAGCAAAATCCCATGTATGTCTAGATTCTATAATATTATCTTGATTTAGTGGTGCGTATAAAGATGCAGCACCTACAATACCATAATGTGAGTCAAACCCGAAATTTGTAGCATTAAATTTCGGATGTGCTCCCATATGCCATTTTCCAATTACTGAAGTCTGGTAGCCCATTTTCTTTAAATAATCTCCTATTGTATTTACAAATGGATTTAACCCTCTTTTGTTAATAGGAGTATCATTTTCGTACCATTTTTTGAAATTATCTTGATGTCCAAATCTATTAAAATCTGCTTTCCTAACTCTTGGACTATAATTAAATAGATCCGGCAAGAATTCAAATCCATATCTCTGTTGATAGTTGCCTGTTAAAAATGCAGCTCTTGATGGTGCACAAACAGAAGCTGATGCATAAGCTCTAGTAAAATTAATTCCGTTTTTAGCTATTTGATCAATGTTTTTAGTTTCTATTAAATTATTACCATTATACGAAATGTCGTTGTACCCTAAATCGTCTGCGACAATTAGAATTACATTAGGACTATCAGTTTTATTGAACGATAGATCTGGATATAATGCAGCATTAGAGTCAGGAAAAACAAATGAATTATAAAATGATATAAATGAAAAAATTATAATAATTGAAAAACCAGTATAAACAAGCCTTAGTTTATTTCTAAGGGAAAGCCATATCATTTCGCATAACAATAGTGTAGGTAAAAAATATTTCCAGGTCCTTGTAAATTCATCTTCAAATAATCCTATTGGAGAGTTAACTCCTATTTCAAAATGGTAAAGATGAATCTCGATAAGCTGAACAATCCAAGCTAATATGGATCCTGAAATGGAGATAAAAAGTATTTTTTTAATTGTACTATTTAGTTTTTTATTTGCTACTTTATTTAAATAATACATTCCTGGAAAAATAACAATTATAAAAAGTAGTATTATCCTAAAAAAAGAATCATTACTTACTGTTATTGGTAATGCAAACAGAACGTAATTAGTCGTAACTAAAGCAGTTGTTATTAGTGCAAATGAGTAGAGTAGAAGCTTACTGAAATTATTTATTAAACTTTTTTTTTTAATTATAAAATATAAACCAATACATCCTAACACAAGATGAAATAATCCAGGAACAGGAGTTTCAAACCCAAAACTCAAGTTTGATTGAATAACTGTGTAAGCTATTCCGATATTAAAAATTGAAAATATAATTAAAAAAGGTTTGTGTAAATTATTAAGATTAAAAAATCTCCAAATATATAACGCAAAAAGACCAAGAGAAAATGCGGCTATCCCATACATTTTAGCAAAACCTAAAGTAAGTTGACTGGCATTGTTAAATTCAGATATTTTATCAGCAAAGAAAAACAATACTATTCCTGCTAAAATTTCAACAATTGACGTTAAAAGAAAGAATTTTCTCATTATTCTTCTATTTTTACTAGTGACAAGATAAAAAATATTATCATTAAAGGAGTACCAATGCGTCTAGCATAAAATATAGTTGGAAGCCCATCAAAATAAATCAATACCTATTATTGTTTTTTAGAATTTCCATCATTTTTTGAGGGGTTTCGTGACCTGCATTTTGATTTTGTCCAGTAACAAACTTAGTTTCTTCGTCGAATACTGTTAGGTTAGCAAATACATCTCTAAATGCTGTTTTACTCTCAAATATTACACCTGCTTTTATTAATTCATCCTCAGGATGTTGTGGTGTAAAGTCAATTCCTAATTCTTTAATTTGTTTATTGGTAACTCCGGTCATTCTTTTGTTTTCTATAATTAAGTTACCCAAAGAATCTTTGGCTTTAATAAAACCCAAAACTCCGTGACATACAGCCCCTATTACAGTTTTTTTATTGTAATAGGCTTGACTAATTTTTTTTCCGAGAATTTCAGAGTAACCTAAATCATATGCTGCTCCCCATCCTCCAGCAATAAATACTAAATCATACTGATTTATATCTAAATCATCAATCAATATTGAGTTTTTAACTTTTTTCAGAAGAATATTATCGTTAAGATACTTGTCATCTTCTTTAGTCTTAATTGCATAAAAAAATGATTCAGGATCAATAGGGATTTCACCTCCATTTATACTTGCTATATCAACTTCAATTCCTGAATTGATAAATTCATAATATGGCACGGTTAATTCTGATGCAAATACTCCAGTTAATTTACCATCTGTCTCACCAGGTTTACTTAGTATACTATGGCTTGTGGAAATAATTACGGCTTTTGTATTTTGGAAATCGTAGTTTTTACTTCCTTCAAAGACTGGATGTAAACCTGCATTATTTAGCAATGTAGGTAAGGCAATAAATAACAATATTATTACTGCGGAAATAAGTCCAATTATTTTTAAAGTTTTTTTCATCATTAAATTTTATTTTTTACTATAAACTTATGCATTCTTTCTGCCATTATTTCACCAATATCCTCTTGAATAAAATGATTGGCTTCTTTGAACTGTTCGTGATCCTGACCTTTAGCTCCTGGTACCATTTTAATAAATCTGTTCTGAATTCTTGGTGTTCCAAGAAGCTTATCTTGTAGCCCTATTAAAGATAAGAAAGGTTTTTTAAACTTTTTTAATCCATCAATTGCTTTTAATGTTTGACCAGTAATCCCAGCATTCATTGAAGGTAGGGTTCTAGGACCGGCCATGTATATAAAAGATGGAAACGGAGCAGCATATGCATCAAGTATTTTTTGATCTTTTTTGAAGTTTCTAGACAAACTTAGTCCCATAATTTCACTAATATGAACAAATGGAGTCGTAATACAATAAGTAACCCACACTTGAAAGATATCCATATTAAATCCATTATTATTTAACATATGGTATGCCATTGCTTTTTTAAAACTTTTAATTTTAGTATTAATTGTTAGCGGTTCTGGGATATGTAATGGATTTGATTCTTCAGTAAAGTTTGGAAGTTCAGCATTAGCAGCAATTATACCAGAAAAAAGATTTGAATTTTCACCGGCAATACGAAGGCCTATTAAACTTCCCCAATCTTGACAAAAAAGAGTAATTTTTTTAAGTTTTAATTTTTTAATAAAAGTTAAAATATTATCGCAATGAGTGTCATAAATATGGTACTTAATTGAAATCGGTTTGTCTGATTTTCCCATCCCCATTAAATCTGGTGCGATACACCTATATCCATTTGCAACTAATTTGTGAATCATAGTTCGATATAAATAGGACCAAACCGGCTGTCCATGAAGTAATAAAAGAGTTTTTCCATCGCTTGGACCAGCATCAATATAATGCATTTTAAGTCCATTTATATCACAATAATTTTCATTAAAATTATAATCAGGAAGATCTGAAAAACATTTTTCAGGTGTTTTTACATATTCAATTCCGCTTTTTGTTTTATGAATTTTAACGCTAGTGTCCCAGAAAACTTCTTTTGGAAGTGGAGCTATAGTTTTGATTTGCCTGTTCTTTACATCCGGGTCAATTTTAATTGGAGAACCAATAAGGCCAACAATCAATTTTTGAATTTTACGTTTTAATTTTATCACGAAAAATTAGTATTTAAATACTAATTTAATAAAAAAAATTAATTTATTGTAATATTTTTTTGAAAACTTATATATGATTCGATAGACTTTTGATCCTTTTTTTCAACTAATATTCTAATGATCATAAATCCTTTTTTTACAGGAGATATTATAAAGTCCTCTGATTTAGAATCATTAAGAGTTAATGTAAGATCTAATTTATTTGTATCAAACTCTTGATCGTTTTTAACATACCAGTTTATTGTATTTGGTTTGTAGAATGATACAGACCAATACGTAGAGTCAGGCATAATTGCATTTATATTTAAATCTTTTTCACTTAAGTCATAAAAAATAGTAGAATATAAAAAATCAGGATTGGGCATTACAACATTTCTAGACTGGTCACTTGGAATATCAAAATGTTTTATTTCATTATCCTTAATATTTTGATTTTTTTCAATTTTATAATGAAAAACAGCATATACAATATTTGGAATGTAATGTATAGTTAAATTATAAGAACAAATGCTCATTACCAGTATTATCCCTAAGTAAAAAAATATCTTCTTCATTTTTCTATTTTTTTAATTATTGGCAACTCTAATGATTCTAAGTTTTTATAAACACTTTCATCTGGATTATAAACCCTTAGTGTAATATGAAACTTCGTTTCATTTCCTGAGGGTAACCAATTAATGTCTTTTTTAGATGATGATACTAAAATCGGTTTGTCTTTAGTAAGATTTTCTTTATTTATCGTGTAAATATTGGCATCATTTTTTACTAAGAAATAATCTTCACCGTATAATGTGTAACTCCAATATCTTCCCTTTGGTGGTGTGCCACTAATTTGATAATCAAAGTCTGATGTTAATGGGTTTCCATCACTGTCCTTACTTGACAAGAAATAAAGCGCTTCTTTCTCATCTAAAGCAAAAACCCCAATTCTTGAAATATAAGCTCTTTGGTAACTATCCTTTAAATCCATATTTGGATTAACTTTCCAGTTTCCATTTTTAATAGAAAATTCATTGTTTTGTGTTGAAGAATTAATATTTGAAATAGCTGTATAACCCCCAATAATTATAGATAATATAACTGATATTACTATTTTATTTTTCATTTTTAAATTTTCATCATTTTTTTAGCCCAATTAACCAAGAATTTCATAGTTATTCTCTGAGAAAATCTTGACAGACGGTACATGAATTTAGCGTCTGGACCTATTACTATCCTAGACTTCTTTTTTTTAATTGCATAAATAATTTTATCTGCAGTTTTATCAGCAGTGGTTGGAAAATGAGCATCTAATTTTTTTAATTGCAATTCAGTTAGATTTTGTCCTTCTATGTTTCTTACAATATTAGTTTTAACTCCCCCAGGATGAACACTTGTGACTGCTACGCCAGTGTTGTTACATAATTCTTCTGCAGCTAAAGCTTCAGTAAAGCCTCTTATACCAAATTTTGATGTGCTGTAAGCAGATTGATAAGGAGATCCTAAAAGTCCCCAAATACTTGAAATATTAACCACACTTGATTCTTTTTGTTTTCTTAGTTCGGGCATAAAAGCTAGAGTTCCATATATCATACCCCACAAATTTACTCCTAAAACTTTTTCGTAAGATTCGATTGTTGTGTCAACCGCCGTAATGCTTCCGTTTGTAATTCCAGCATTATTAATTACGACGTCTACCTTTTTAAAATGACTTACTACATTTTTTGAAAATTGATAAAATTCTTCTTTTTTAGAAACGTCAAATACTTCGACATAAATTTCATTAATATTGCCAATAATACTTAATGTTTCATCAAGAGATTGCTTATTAAAATCGTTAAGAGCTAATTTTGCCCCATGTTTGTGCATTTTAATTGCAAGTGATCTCCCAATTCCAGAGCCAGCACCTGTTATTACAACTACTTTATTTTTTAGATTTTTCATTAAATTTAACTGTTATAATCTTTGAAGTCTTTAGATGGATCGAAATCCATATTTGTTTTAAAAGAACTAAGCTCGCTTCTAGAATCTTTAGACTTAATTAGAGGAAATAATAATTGTACATACCAAGGTTCTTTCATTTTATTCCAGGCTCCAAATTTTGTTGGATATTTTCTTGTAATTTTTGCTGTTCCAAATAAAATATCCCAAAAGAAAAGTAGGTTGCCGTAGTTTCCATTCGGATTTGAAATTTTATCTTCTGCAGTCAATCCATGATGAGCATAATGAGTACTAGGTGTTGAGATAGTTCTTTCTACAATCCAAGCTAATGGATGTAAAATTTTGTATTTGTATAAAAACCTATCCCATTTAGTTTCGCTATGAGCAGCTATTATAACTGTCATTTTTATTGGTAAATAATATAAATAAACCTCAGTCATTCCTAAAAAAATAAGGATAGCTGAAAACCAAAGACCTGGCATAAAAGCATAATACATAAATGCGTTTCTGTAAGTAACTAAAACTCCCATTTCTTCAACAACATGATGAGGTCTATGTAATTTCCACATAAAAGGATTTTCATGTGAAAACCTGTGCCACAAATACTGAGTTAAATCATCAAGAATAAGAAACGCCAACACATGCCATAAAAAATAAGAATTAATAAAATAATCTTCATAAACAATAAACCAAGAATCCATAGTGAATAATACAAGAGCTAAAATTCCAGGTTGAATCAGTGTAGGTAGAATGGTTAAACAAACTAATTCAATTGTTATATCATTTTTAGATCTTTTATCATGAAAATATAATCCGCCTACAGCTTCTATAGTACCTAAAATTAAAAGAACTATTACAGGAATTAATTTACTTATACTTTCTTGTTCCATCATTTTTATAAAAATAGTAAAATAATACTAGTTCATTTTTAATTAACTTAAATTAGTAAAAAAATAATTATGAAAATATTTATACTTGTCTCAGGCCTTTTAGAATTACTTGTAGGTATTGTATTGTTTCTAAACCCTAAATTAATGTCAGCTTATAAAAACGCTAATAACGCCTTAATAACTACAGCTAGAATGTATGGCGCAGCCGCGTGTAGTATAGCAGTTTTTGCTATTTATGTAGTTTTAAATTTCGATAACTCTGTTTTACATGATCCTTTTTTAATTGTTTACTCTGTTTTTCATTTGTTAGTTGCTTGTTCCATTATTATTTCATTTTATTTAAAGCAGACTAGAGACTTAAAAATAGCTGTACTTCACGGTTTATTTTTCATTATTTCTCTGTACTTTTTACTTAATTAATCTTCTTTATTTAAGAGTAGATATTGGATATTGACTTATATTGATATAAGTTATTTAAAATAAATATTTGAGTTTGAAAACTATATTATCAAAATATAAAGAATTTCTAAAATCAAATTATAAATTAAGTTTTAAATCTTATAATGATTTACATTCTTGGAGTATTAATTCAATTTCTGATTTTTGGGAATCAATTGTAAAGTTCTTTGATATAGAATTTGACCAATCTCCAACAACAGTTTATAAATTCAATGATGATTTTACAAAAACTCTCTGGTTTGAGAATTCTAAGATTAGTTACTCTAAGAACGTTTTTAAAAATCATAAATTAAAAACTCCTGCAATAAAATATCAAGATGAAAACGGTAATTATATAGAAGTTTCCTGGGGATCATTGAAAATGAAAACTTTAGAGTTCCAGAAGATTTTAGTTAAAAATAATGTAAAAATAGGCGATAGGGTAGCTGGATATTGTTCAAACACTCCTGACGTAGTAGCGGCTTTTCTAGCGGTCAATTCACTTGGAGCGATTTGGTCATCTTGTTCACCAGATTTTGGTTATGATTCTGTTCACGACAGATTTAACCAGATTCAACCAAAATTTTTATTTTATCATTCTGAGTATATGTATAATGGAAAAATATTTTCATTAGATTCAAAAGTTGAAAAACTTAAAAGTTCAATAAAATCAATTTCTTGTAGTTTAGATTTAAATACGAAATCAGTATTTGCTAACAGTAAAGAAAATATAAATTTAACTTTCACTCCAGTTGATTTTAATCACCCTATTTGGATTTTATTTTCGTCAGGTACAACTGGAAAACCTAAAGCAATTACACATAGAACAGGAGGAATGATACTCGAGCATTTCAAAGCTTTGTCTATTCATCAAAATGTTAATAAAGCCGATACATACTTTTGGTACTCTACCACTGGATGGATGATGTGGAATTATTCCTTAAGCAGCTTATTAATTGGGGCTACTCTTTGTATTTATAATGGATCTCCAGTTTATCCTGATAAAGGTGTGCTTTGGAGATTTGCTAAAAAAGCAAAAATTAATCATTTTGGACATGGAGCAGTTTTTTTTCAAAATCTATTATCCGATATTCCAAAAGAGCTAATTTCTCATGATTTATCTTTTATAAAAACTTTAGGTTCTACAGGTTCTCCGTTATTTAAAGAAACTAACATAGGACTAAATAAGCTGTTTCCTAAAGCTCATGTTGTTTCATTAAGTGGAGGAACTGATGTTTGTACAGCTTTTATTGGAGGAAATCCAGAAATGGATGTTATTCCGGGTGAAATTCAATGTAAAATGCTGGGTGCTTCTATTGAAGTTTGGAATGATAATGGGATGGAAGTCAAAAATGAAATGGGTGAACTGGTTTTAACTAAGCCATTTATTTCAATGCCTGTATTTTTTTGGAATGATAATAATGATGAAAAATACAGAAACAGTTATTTTTCAAAATTTAATAACATTTGGAATCATGGAGATTGGGTTACCCAGACAGTAAATGATGGAATTATTGTTCATGGGCGCTCTGATTCAACTTTAAATAGATTTGGCGTTAGAATAGGCACATCTGAGATATATAGCGCTATTAAAGATTTAAGCTATGTTGATGATAGTTTAATAATTCATTTAGATCATAGTAATGATAATGAGTTAATTCTTTTTGTCAAATCCATTTCAGAGATTGATCATGATGAACTAAAATCTGTAATTCGACAAAAATGTTCACCAAGGCACGTTCCTGATTCAATCTTTCAAAGTCATGATATTCCTTACACCATAAGTGGAAAAAAAGTTGAAGTACCCATAAAAAAGATTTTGATGGGTAAAAATCCAAATGATGTGGTTAGCAAAGATTCTTTAAGAAACCCAAAATCTTTAGACTGGTTTGTAGAATTTTATAAAAATTATTTATAGGTATCTAATAAATCCTTTTGCTCATTAATGGATGAAATAAATTCTTTTTTTAGTGAATCTACTAGTTCTTTAACAGTTGGATCATCCTCAATTGTAGTTACTCCCTGACCCGCAGACCATATTGTTTTCCATGCTTTTGCTTCTGCTTTAGCAGCATCTAATTCATCACCAAAATCAACTTTTTTAGAATTCCCCCACATGTCTTCAGTAATCCCCATGGATTCTAAGCTTTGTCGAAGAAAATTTGCATTAACTCCAGAAACAGCTGCTGTATAAACAATATCACCAGCTTTTGAATTTATTATCATTTCTTTATAAGCATCATCAGCCTTACTTTCTTTAGTATTAATAAATCTAGTACCCATATAGGCTAGATCAGCTCCCATTTGCTTTGCAGATGCTATATCTCTACCATTTGAGATACATCCGGAAAGTAAAATTGTTTTTTTGAAAAATTTCTTTACTTCAGCTATAAAAGGAATTGGATGAAGAGTTCCTCCATGACCCCCAGCTCCAGCTGCTACTAATATAAGACCGTCCACACCAGCTTCTGCAGCTTTTTCTGCATGTCTTTTTTTAATAACATCATGGTATACCAAACCGCCATAAGAATGAACGGCATCAACTAATTGACTAACAGCTCCAAGAGAAGTTATTATAATAGGAACTTTATGTTTTACACAAATCATTAAATCAGCTTGTACTCTTGGATTTGAATGATGAACAATTAAATTAACTCCGTAAGGCGCAGCTTTTTTTCCAGTTTCTTTTTCAAATTTATCAAGTTCAGTTTTGATTTCAATTAACCACTCTTCAAAGCCCTCCGAAGTTCTTTGATTAAGAGCTGGAAAAGTACCAACAATTCCATTTTTACAACATTCAATAACTATTTCTGGTCCCGATATTAGAAACATTGGTGCTGCAACAGCAGGAATGTTTAATTCATTTATAAATTGTGGTTTATTCATTTTTTAAAATATGTTTAGTATAAATATCCTATTATTTTTTGAAATATATGTATTCGTCCTCAATTTTTTTAAATTTAAGCAAAAACATATCCTTTATGTAGTTTTGATTTAATTTCCATGGATATTTTTTCCCTTGTTTAGGAAGAATTTTTAGAGCTCTTTTTACGTATCCAGATTTTAATCCAATACTAGACTCTGTTTCTAAATTATTCTCTTTTATTTTAGGAACAAATGATTTTAATTCATTTTTATCCATATGATTTAAAATTCTACAAAAATATTCACACACTAAATCAATTTTTAATGTCCATGAAGCATTTGTGTATCCAAAAACAACAGTTGCATTAGGAATATCCTGTAACATCATCCCTTTATAACTTACTAATTTTGATGGATCAATTATTTTATTGTCAATTTTGATTTTAATTCCTCCCATAAATTTTAACTTTAATCCAGTTGCAGAAATCACAAGATCTGCTTTTAATTCTTTTCCTGACTCTAATAGAATACCATTTTTATTAAAAGATTTTATTTGATCAGTCAACACAGTGCACTTTCCTTTGTTAATTGAACTAAATAAATCATTATCAACAACAACACAAACTCTTTCATCCCAAGGATCATATTTTGGATTAAAATGTGTTTCTATGTCAAAATCTTTTGTAAGATTTTTTTTAATTTCATTTTTAATAAAAGCTTTAACTTCTTTTGGTTTCCGCTTTGAGATTTGGTAAAAATAGATTTGTCGTAAAATGTATTTCCATCTAGAAATGAAATGAGCAATTTTTGATGGAATAAAACGGAATAAGAGATTTATGAATTTATCTTTTTTAGAAATATTCATCAAATAAGTTGGAGATCTTTGAAGCATTGTGACGTGTTTTGCTTTATCAGAAAGTGATGGTACAAGAGTTATGGCTGTTGCACCACTTCCAATAACAACCACATCCTTATTTGAATAATCAATATCATCTGTCCATTTTTGAGGATGAATAAATTTACCCTTAAAATTTTCAAGACCTTTGAAATCTGGAGTATATCCTTTTTCATAATCATAGTAACCAGTACAAGACATCAAGTACTTACTACTGTATTGTATTTTCTTGTTTTTTTCTTTGTCAAATCCAAATACTGTCCATTTGTTTATTGATGAGTCCCAATTAATTTCATCTATCCAATTATTGTATTTAATATTATTTTCTAAATTGAATTCTAAAATGGTATCATTTAAATATCTTAAAATGGTTTTTCCATCAGAAATTGTATTATCAAAGGTCCATGGTCTGAATTTATAAGCAAAAGTATGCATATCAGAATCAGATCTTATGCCTGGGTATTTAAATAAATCCCATGTTCCTCCCATTTTATTTCTTCCTTCTAAAATTAAAAATGATTTTTTAGGGCAATTTTTTTTTAAATGGCATGCTGCTCCAATACCAGAAATTCCTGCTCCAATTATTATTACATCAACAAATTTCTCTTTATTGTTTTTCATTAAGTCCTGTTATTATGCTCTATTAAATTTAAGTTTTAAAATTTATAAAAAAAAAAAGCAATATTTCTATTGCTCTTTTTTATATAATAATTTTATTAATTCTTAAAAGTCACGTTTTAAAGAGAACATAACTTGTCTTCCAAGAGTTGGCATGTTTGGAAACAAACTGTAAGCCTCGTCCATAAGATTAGCAATATTCATACTAACTTTAGTTTTAGCATTTATATCATATCCTAGGTTAGCATCAACAATGTTTCTGCTTTCTACAGTACCTGAGAATAAGCTACCCTGACTCGCTTCGAATCCTCCGTCATACTTATAAGAAAGTCCTACGTTCCATTTTCTACCATTATCATAAGCAAATCCAGCTTTAGCTCTGTGTGCAGAGTGATTTAAGTGATAAGATCCTGTTTCAAGTAACGACCCTAAATCGTCTTTTTCAAATACAGTTTGACTAACAGTAGAATAGTTTGCATGTAGAGTTAAATTATCTGTAGCTCTAATTTTTAAACCACCTTCAAACCCCCAGTAATTAATTTTTCCGTAAGTTCTATAACCAAGCATTACATTAGGTTCTCCATTGTCTGGAGCTTGATCAGTTTCTACAGTTCCTAACACTCCCATCGCAGCTATTCCGTTACCAACAGCTGTATAAGCGTTTGATAGCAATGTCGCATAATAAGGTCCGTAAACTGGACCGTATACAGGTGTAAATGCAGAAGTAAATAAAGAATTTACAGCTCCACCTAAGTCAGCTCCTAAATTAGGAAGAGCTACCATTGGACTTATTTGTTCAATAGCTGTAAAGTTTTCTTTTTTAGAATTGTATACATTAAAACTAAATGTTGTTTTATCAGAAAGCATTCCTTTGTATCCAAATTCATAAGTAGTTTCTTTTCCAAGCTTAGCTGTATCTGCACCATCAATAGGTCCAAATGGATTTCCACTTAAATCAAACATAGCACCTTGTGAAAACGCGCCAAGTCCTGCAATTCCAGCTAGTGTATTTTGAGAGGTTATAAATGGAATAAACGCCTGTAAAGGAGTTCCTGCTAAAAGGGGCGCTACAGAAGCAGTTGCAACTGCATATGCTGTAGATATATTCATTCCAATTCCTGGATTGGAAGGAAGACCTGGAAGTAACCAACTTGTTGTTGGATTATTAAAAGTTTGTGCATTTTTATTTCCGTAAACCCATACATTTCCGTATCCACCTGGTATTTTCTGAACAGCTAAATCAACATAAAGAGTTAAAGCACTTGGTGGCACATAAGATTTATTGAAAGTAAACCTCATTTTGTGTCTATTGCTTGGGTTATAAACAAGCGCTGCTCTTGGTGAAAATGAAGATTCTCCAATTTGTGGATATTTATCATATCTACCAGCAAACTGTAAATTAAGCTTGTCTGAAAGTTTTGTTTTTGTGGAAAAATAAGCTCCGTATACATTGAAGTTGTCATTATCTTCATATCTACCAAAAGTTCCTGTTCCAGTTTCGAATTTTGAACTTTTATTTTCAACTCCAATTGACATGCCTGTATTAATAGCGTCGAAAGCTAATTCGTATTGTAACTGAAATTGTGATTGTTTACTTTCAACACCTGATGTTACACCTGTTCTGTAATTGAATCCACGGTATTTGTCTTCTGTAGGATTAGAAGTGTCTGTATAATTGTATTGCATGAATAAATTTCCAGACTGAACTCTAGTTTGTATAAATGCTGTTGTTTGCTGAGCTCTTGTTTCACCAGTTGAACTAATAAAAATATTTGCTGCAACTTCATTTATTCCAGCCACAGTTGTTATTGAAAGATCATTTGAAGGTCTGTAGTATATTGTTGCGTCAGCACCTTTTTGAGAATTTCTTTCTTGATAACCATCTATAGTTTTTACAACTCTGCCTGAAGCAGCATCTGTTATTTCATTTACAAATGTAGATGTTGAAGATTCTGGTAAATCAAAATCTTCGTTTTCTCCATATTTCAAGTTGAATTTATATCCAAATGTATTTTCATCATTACTAACAGCATGTCTGAAATCCATTTTGTACATATTCATATCAAAGCTTCCGCCTTTTTCAAATCCTCCAGCTTGTAAGTTAATAGTAGTTCCTGGGTGTTTGAAAGGATCTTTACTTAAATAATGTACAACACCAGCTCCAACACCAGGACCATAAAGTGCAGATGCAGGACCTAATACAACTTCAACTCTTTCTGTATCAATGTTACTTAAATTACTTACATCTGCGTCAAAGAAGTTAATTCCATTAACATTAAGACCTCTATAATCTAACATTACAAGAGTAGAAGTGGTAAATAAATCTACATTGTCTCTTAAAGCAACTGTTGTTCTGTTTGCACCATGTTTGTCAATTTGTACCCCTACCAAGTCATCTAAAAGAACAATAGAATTAAAAGCAGATTTATTTTCAATTTCTTTAGCTCCTATAACTTGAATTGATGAAGCCGCATTAATAGCTTTTTCAGCTTTTCTAGATCCTGAAATTACAACTTCATCCAAAGCTTCACCAGTAGATAAGCTTAATTGAATAACTTGATTTTCAGATTTCACTACATATGTTTGTCCTTCAAAACCTAAAGAACTTATCTCCAAAGTCCAAGGCAAATCCTTTTCAGATGAAAGGACGAAGTTACCATCATCATCACTAATTACTCCAGTTGTCGTTCCTTGAATAATTACATTAACGCCGTAAAGCGCTTCAACTCCATCTGTAATTTTTCCTTTTACAGTTTTAGTTTGTGCGTTTACCATCATAAAGCTGGCAAGCATAAAAACTAAACTTGATAAATAAAATTTAAATTTCATAATTGTTTGTTTTGGTTATAATTTAATCTTCTAGTTTGGTTATTAATAAATTAATTAACATTGGTAATCAATATTACGAATTTTGTAATATATGTGGCAAAATAATACTATTTATTCGATTTTTAAAATTTTTATTGAAATCATGTCCCATTCCCTTGATAATTACAAGTTTTGAACCATGTATTAGAGAGGCTATTTTTTCTGAATGACTTGACTTTATTAACGTGTCGTCAGAACCGTGAATAACCAGAGTAGGTGAGGTAATGGTTTTTAACTTTCTGTATCTTGATCCTGAATTTTTTATAGCTTGTCTATGTTGATCAAATGCTTTTTTATTAAAACCGTTTCTAAATTTGATTTCATATAATGTTTTTTGAATCTGTTTTTCATAATTAATAACGTAATTATCAGATCCAACAAATAAGTGATCAAGTTTAAAATGAAATTTTAGAACTTTATCAATGTTTCTTTCATTGTTTCTGTAAGAAAAAATTAATTTTCTTAGTTGACCTAATCTTTTAGAGTCGGGCTTCTCGGCTTCAGGGTCTAAAAGATATCCAGTTGACATTAAGTTTGTCATTGTTATAATTTTCTCAGGATGATTTATTGCAAGTATTTGTGCAATCATTCCACCTGTTGAGTACCCAATTACATGAAACTTTTTAATCATTAAATGACTAGTTACGGCTAAAGCGTCTCTGGCCATTTCTTCAAGATTGTAAGAGTTAGACTTTGACCAATCTTTTATCCAATCTGATTTCCCAACTCCTCTGTTATCAAATCTAATAACTCTAAATCCATTTTTTACAATAGTTCTAATCATTTGATTTGGCCATTGAATCATCGTCTCAGCCGCTCCGTTAATAAGTAGAACGGTTCCTTTTGGACTTTCAACACTACATAGGTCTTCATAAAATATTCTAACATCAATATTTTTCGCATAACCTGTTTTTTCAGAAACAAAGTTTGGAATTTGTTTTGATTTTGTAATTGAAATTAACTTATCAATGTAAGAATCAATTAGATTGTCTTTTGTAATGTGACTAATATAAAATCCTAATAAAACACCTGAAATAATTACTATAAAAATCATTTTAACTATTCCCAAATAACTTTATCGTCATTTTTTTCCCATTTCGAATATTGATCTGAAAACTGCTCATCAATTTTTGATCTTTTTATTTTTAATGTAGGAGTAGTCATTCCGTTTTCAGGAACCCAGTCTTCTTTAACAAATATGATTTTTGAAATCTTCTTGTAATTATCTAGCTTATCATTTATTTGATCTAATGTTTTGGTAAGTTTAGTATTTACAGCCGCTTTATTATCTTTAGCTGACTCAGATGGAACTGCTAATAAAAGAGGTTGATCGCAATTTAATCCCACTACACATAATTGTGAAAATTCTGAAACATTTCCAAAATAAGCTTCTAAAACACCAGGCTCTATATATTTTCCTTTTGATGTTTTAAACATATCCTTTATTCTTCCAGTTATATATAGAAAACCATCTTTGTCAATATGTCCTTTATCTCCAGTGTGTAACCAGCCATCTTTTAGAGTTTCATTAGTAACTTCTTCGTTTTTATAATAACAACTTAATGTGAAAGGGCCTTTCATCAGAATTTCACCTTGATCACTTATTTTTAAGTCAACACCAGATGTGGCTCTTCCAACCGAACCTCTTCCTAATGGCTGGTAGGGATCTAAATTTGTACAAGTAGCACAATTTTCAGTCATGCCGTATCCATTAGTTATGAAAATTCCAATACTTCTATACCAATCTAACAACTCTAATGGCATTGCTGCAGCACCTGTGACTAAAGCTTTCGCTTTAGACATTCCTAATGCACCTTTTAATTTTCTTTTTATAATCCAAGAAAGAATAGGAATCTTTAGAAATTTATCAAGTTTTTCTTGAGGCATTTTCATTAATATCTTTTCTTGGAATTTTGTATAAATTCTAGGAACTCCTTGAAAAGCTGTAGGTTGAGTATCGTTTAAGTTTTGACCAAATGTTTCCAATGATTCTACAAAGGAAATAGTTCCCCCATATCTTAAAGCGACATGTTCAATTACAACACGTTCAAATATATGGTTTAAAGGCATGTAGGAAATAAATCTATTTTTACCACTTAAATCAACTTTCAATGGATTACCATCTTCGGTTATTCTTTTAGTATTAAATAACGTTTCATAAGTTAAAACAACTCCTTTTGGATCTCCTGTTGTTCCAGATGTAAAGATCACAGTCCAGATATCTTTAAGGTTGGGTTTAAAGTCTTCAGTTTGGGCATCAAACTTATTAATAAATTCATGCCACTGATGACCAACTTCAATTTTTGAATGATCTTTATATTGAGGAAAAGCGATAATAGGCATTTCTAAATCAACACCTTTTTTCATTTCATCCCAGTTTTCTAACTTACCAACAAATAAAGCTTTAACATCACCAAAATTTAATAGATTTTTAATTTCTTTTGAATTTAGGGTTGGAAAAAACGGAACAGAAATATAACCAGCCATTGAAATTGCTAAATCTGCAATTATCCATTCTCTGCAATTTTTTGAAACTAATCCAATATGACTGTCTTTTTCTAAACCTAAACTTTTTAATCCATTTGAAAGTTTTCTAGCCATTAAACCAACTTCATTCCATGTGTAGGTTTCCCAAAGGTTTCCGAATGGTTGTTTTAAAAAAGGTTTTTCTGCCAATTCTTTTTCCCATTTGTAAAAAGGAAAGTCAAATAACTCATTGTTCATATTATTGTTGTTTAATTGTTTTAATTCTTAATTAAGAAACACCTATTTCTTTTTCTCCACCACCCCAATATAATAAATATAATTTAGCATTTAAATCTTTAAAGATAGATGGATAGCCCTAATCATTTGATTTTTTAGCAGTTGCTACCCTAAGGGACTCAACAGCTTTTAAATTTCCACTTTCCCAATTTAAATCCGTTTTCATAAGGATAAATTCAGGCCCTACTTCCCAATTATTCCAATCTGAATTTTCAAGATTTACTTTCCTGTAAACTAGTTTTCAGGTGTGTCACCAATCCTTGAATCAATCAAATATAAAATATTTTCTTGTATAAGTAGACACGCGTGTCTTACATCAGTTTCAAGAATAATACGTTTTCTAGTCTCATGGTTTTTTTAAAAATCTCATATTAAATTATTTGCTTTCAATTTTTTTTCTAATTTCTTTATAAATGTCTTTTGTAATTGGGTATTTTAAAATGAATAAAATCGACACAAAATATATTGTCATTAAAACTGGGCCACCAATTATTCCAAGCTTGGAAATTGTTTCCGTGGGAATGTCATTAATATCAGTTTGGGTTGGGAATGAAATTAATTTTAATAAAATACCAGCAAAAAAATATCCAAATCCAACAGTGAGTTTATAGGCAAATGACATTGTTGAGAAGAATAACCCTTCATGCCTTTGTTTTGTAATCGACTCGTACTGATCAACTACATCAGCCATCATTGAATAAGCTAAACTCATTGATGTCCATAAAAAAGTAAAACCTATAGTTGATAAAATTAAATATATTCCTAATAAACTTGAGGATCCATTTTCAGGAAAAATTCCCAAAAGTCTAAAGTTATAGGGGCTAGCCATAAAAAACCCAAATAGAATAGTACTTATAATAACACTCAATTTTTTATCAAATTTTTCACCCATTTTGGGAGCAATAAAAAGTGAAATTAAACCGGCTATTCCACCAGAGAATATGATTATTGCTATTTCATTTTGATTTAGTTCAAAATAAAAAGAAAGAAAATAGGTAGTAAGGGAATTTCCTATTCCAAAAGCTACATACACCATCATAGTAAAAAAAACAACTGATCTAAATGATTTCATTTTAAATGCAGTTAATGTGTTTTTAATTAATGAACTAATGCTTTCTTTTTTATTAAGTTTTGGTAAACTAGGTATTGTATGTTTAGTACCTAATACACTGATTATAATTGTAATTACCATTATCAGTGCACAGAACAAGGCGAATTTAGGATAGGCTTCACTATTTAAAAGTCCTGTAGACATTCCTTCTTTTGGAATAAATATATAAACTAGACCAAATAATGAAACAAATGGAGATATTAAAGTAGTAAACATTATTCTAAAACTTGTTATTACCGTTCTTTCATTATAATCTGAGGATAATTCTGCTCCAAGTGACATGCCAGGAACTATGAAAAGTGTTAAAAAAAATCTAATTAATATTGAAAAAATTGTCAACCATAAAAAAAGTTCAAATTGACTTAAGTTATCAAAAGGAGTAAATAAAAGATAGGTTGATAAGCCAAGTGGAATTGCAGACATTAACATTAAAGGATGCCTACGACCCCATTTTTTTGATTTATAATTATCTGAAATACTACCAATAATTGGATCGGATACTGCATCAAATAAAATTGCTATTAAAGTTGCTGATCCAGTATATATTTGATCAAGACCAAGGATCTGGCTAAAATAAAAGAAGACAAATACTGCATATAAAATATCTTTTATTCCAACTGAAATAAATCCAATTCCATAAAAAAATTTAGTCTTGTTATTTATATTCATTAATTTATAATTTTTATTAAGATATTATAATAAGATGATATAGTATTCAATTATTAACATGTTTTCATTTATTTTGTATTTTTAATGATTATATAACACCTCAGACATTTTATTTAATGAAAGTTCGCAAGCCAAGTGTAGATGTTTTAAGTTCAAATTTTATTGAAAATGAAATTTCAATGATGAAATTATTAAAAGAACTTAACTCTTATTTTAAGTTATCGAAAATTGAAGGAAGTAAAGATAAAATTAAAAGAACTAGAAGCAGAAAAAAACTTCTTGCTAGAGAAAAAATTGATTTATTGCTAGATAAAAACAGACCCTATATTGAGTTAATGCCTCTTGCTGGCTTAAAGCATGAAAATGGATTTGGTGCTGGAGGAACTACTGTTGTGATATTAGGATATGTTTCTAATGTACTTTGTTTGATAAATGCAAATGTTTCTACAAGAAAAGCCGGAGCAATTGATTATGCTACTAGTTTAAAAAACCTAAGGTTATCCCAAATTGCAAGTGAAAATAAATTATTAACCATAAATCTTGTTGAAAGCGGTGGAGCTAATTTACCAGATCAAGATAGAGTTTTTAATAACTACGGAAAGTTCTTTTTGGAAATGTCTAGAAGATCTAAACAAGGAATTCCGACTATTTCTGTTGTCTTTGGAAATGCAACAGCAGGCGGAGCTTACGTCCCTGGCATGTCTGATTATTCAATTTTTCAACAGAACACTGCTAAAGTATTTTTAGCTGGGCCTCCGTTAGTAAAAATGGCAACTAATGAAGTTGCTAATGATGAGGAATTAGGAGGAGCTCAAATGCATAGTAGTATTTCGGGGGTTTCAGATTTTTTAGCTAAAGATGAAAAGGATGCTTTAGAAATAACAAAAAATTTAATTACAAAAATTAAGCCGCCAACAGAAAATAAGTATGAAGGTGATGCCACTGAACCAAAATTTGATAAAAAAGAGATTTTAGGAATTATTCCTTCACATTTAAAAAAACCATTTGATATAAGAGATCTAGTCAAAAGATTTGTTGATGGTTCTGAATTTTTAGAGTTTAAAGAAAATTATGGCAGAACAATGTTTTGTTGTTGGACAAAAATAAATGGTTACCCTGTTGGAATTATTGCCAATAATGGTGTGATTTTTATTGAGTCGGCAAGAAAAGCCACTCATTTTATACAATTGGCTAATAAATCAAATACTCCTTTACTATTTATCCATAACACAACAGGATTTATGGTAGGTAAAAAGTATGAACAAAACGGTATGATTAACGTTGGATCTCAATTAATTCATGCTGTTTCTGGAAGCACAGTCCCGCATATTAGTCTTCAAGTTGGTAATTCTTATGGTGCTGGAAATTATGCAATGTGTGGTAGATCTTTTGAACCTCGATTTTTATTTTCATATCCCAATGCAAAATCTGGTGTTATGGGAGCAGATCAGTTGTCAGGTGTAATGGAAATTGTGAAAAGAAATTCGGCATCTTCATTAAATAAAGTTATTGATGAAGAGAAACTTAAAATCGAAAAGAAAAAGCTAGCTGAGCAGGCTGATGAAAAGGCAAGTGTTTGGCATACAACATCAGAAGTTTGGGATGATGGAGTTATTGATCCAACAGAAACAAGAAAATATTTATCCCTAGCATTAGCAACTGTTTACACTAATGAAATAAAAGGATCTAATTCCTTTGGAATATTTAGAATGTAATATTTACTATGAATTATTTTAATGAAATAGATATTCAAAATATAAAATCATATAAATTTGATTTTATTGAATTAGACGAAACAGATTTTGTCTTTACAGTCACATTGAATCGTCCAAAAAAGAAAAACGCTTTACATCCTCAAATGATTAATGAAATAGCATTTGCCTTTCAATATGCATTTTATAATGATAATGTTAGAGCCGTATTGTTAAAGTCTAATGGAGATGTGTTTTGTTCTGGATTAGATCTGAAAGCCTTAAATGGTAATATTGAAAAAAACAACTCAACTGTTCCTAAAGCCAATTCAAAAGTTTTGATTGGAGAATTATTTAATAAATTATATAAACCTAAAATTTGCCAGTTAGAGGGTGATGTTTATGCTGGTGGGTTTTTAATTATTGCTGGTTGTAATTATGTTGTCTCTAAAGATGGAATTATTTTAGGTTTACCTGAAGTTAAAAGAGGATTATTTCCAATGCAAGTAATGGAGTCTTTATCAAAAGTTATTTCTGTAAGGAATTTGGTTGATTGGTGTATTCGGGGGTATAATTTAGATGTTATAACTGCACATAAGTGGGGACTAATTTCTGTTATAACAAATCAAGTTGAAATTGAATCGGTTGTATCAAAATGGTTAAATGAAGTAGTTAGTAACTCACCAATAGCAATAAAATATGGTTTAGAGGCAATGGATACGATTAGCTCCAGTGAATCTAATCATAAGTATCTTGCCGAAATGTTAGAATTAGTTCTGAAATCTGAAGACGCTAATGAAGGTATTTCTGCTTTCAAAGAAAAAAGAAAACCCAATTGGAAATAAATATCTAATAATATTATGCATACATAGTATTAATTTATAGTTTAGTATTTCAATACTAAACTATAATCCACAATATTATTATGAAAAATAAAGTAGTTAGATTAACAAAACGACCTAATGGCTTTCCTTCAAAAGAAACATGGTCAAACAGTACAGATGAAGTTCGAGAAATTGAAAAAGATGAAATTCTTCTAAAAAACTTATATGTTTCATTAGATCCGGCAATGAGAGGCTGGCTGAACGAAACTAGATCTTATATTCCACCTGTTGAAATTGGTGAAGTCATGAGAGCCGGAACAATTGGTGAAGTTATAAAGTCTAAAAATTCAAAATTTAATGAAGGTGATATACTTTCTGGATGGGGTGGAGTACAACAGTATTCAATTTCTAATGGAGAAGGATATTTCAAAGTTCCAACAACTCAAATACCATTACCAACTTACATAGGAACTCTAGGAATGCCCGGCATGACTGCTTATTTTGGAATTCTAGAAGAAGGTAAAATTAAAGAAGGTGATACTGTTTTAGTTTCTGCTGCTGCTGGTGCTGTTGGAAGTATTGTTGGTCAAATTGCTAAAATTAAAGGCTGTAAAGTTGTAGGAATAGCAGGAGGGAAAGATAAATGTGATTATGTTGTTAATGAATTAGGGTTTGATGGATGTGTAGATTATAAAAACGAAAGTGTTGTAAGAGGTATTAAAAGAGAATGCCCTGATGGTATTGATGTTTATTTTGATAATGTTGGTGGCGAAATATTAGATGCTGCTCTTGTGTTTTTAAGAATGGGAGCCAGAATAGTTGTATGTGGAGCTATATCTCAGTACAATGAAATGTCTGCTAAAGGACCAAATAATTATTTATCACTTTTAGTTAATAGAGCATCAATGAAAGGAATGGTTGTATTTGATTACGCTAAAAATTATCCAACAGCCACCAAAGAAATGAGTCAATGGATTTTAGATGGAACATTGAAATCTAAAGAGGATATTTATGAAGGGATAGAAAACTTTTATGAAGTTTTTAAAAAATTATTTAATGGAGAAAAAAAGGGTAAATTAATATTAAAATTATAAAAATGAGAGATGCATTAATTGTTTCAACAGCAAGAACTCCTTTAGGTAAATCTTATAGAGGAGCATTCAATAATACAACAGCACCAACAATGGCTGGATGGGCTATCGAAGAAGCTGTTAAAAGATCGGGAGTTGATCCTGCCAAAGTAGATGATGTAATTATGGGTGCCGCTCTTCAACAAGGAACATCACATGGGAATATTGCTAGAAATGCAGCCTTGGCAGCAGGTCTGCCAGTTACTGTAAGCGGAATGAGTATTGATAGACAATGTTCGTCAGGAATGATGGCAATTTCTACTGCAGCTAAACAGATCATCACGGATGGAATGGATATTGTAATAGGTGGAGGTTTAGATTCCATAAGTTTAGTTCAAACTCAAAAAATGAACTTAGACAGGTATGTAGATAAAAAATTAGTAGCTAAACATAATCATATTTATATGCCTATGCTTCAGACAGCTGAAGTAGTAGCTAAAAGATATAAAATTTCCAGAGAAGATCAAGATCAGTACGCTTTAGAAAGTCAAATAAAAACAGCTAAAGGTCAAGAGGATGGAAAGTTTGAAGATGAAATTATTTCAGTTACAACTTCAATGGGTATTATGGATAAAGAAACAAAAGAAATATCTTTTGTAGAAAAGACAATTTCTAAAGATGAATGTAACAGACCTTCAACAAATATTGAAGGATTAAGATCTTTAAAGCCTGTCATTGAAGGCGGTTCAATTACTGCAGGTAATGCAAGTCAGCTTTCAGACGGAGCCTCTGCCTGTGTGTTGATGGAATCAAATGTTGCAGCTAAGCATAATGTTACTCCGCTTGGAATATATAGAGGAATTGCTGTAGCGGGTTGTGAGCCAGATGAAATGGGTATCGGTCCAATTTATGCTGTTCCTAAACTTTTAAAGCAAAACGGTCTAAAAATGAGTGATATTGGATTATGGGAATTGAACGAAGCATTTGCAGTACAAGTTATTTACTGTAGAGATGTGCTAGGTATCCCAAATGAAATACTTAATGTTAATGGAGGATCAATTTCAGTAGGTCATCCTTATGGAATGAGTGGTTCTAGAATGGTAGCTCATGCACTTATTGAAGGAAAAAGAAGAGGTGCTAAATATGTTGTTTCTACCATGTGTGTTGGTGGTGGAATGGGAGCAGCAGGTTTGTTTGAAGTTATATAATAATCAACTTTTTTAAGTTCAAATATTTCTAGTGAAATTACTGTTTATACGTTAGAAAAGTGATTTTTTTCTTAAATTAGTATCAAAACACTAATTAGTTTAATAAATAAAAATATAATTATGAAAAGATTAGATGGTCAAGTTGCTATAGTTACTGGTGGAGCACGTGGAATTGGTAAAGGAATATGTGAGGTGTTTTGTAGAGAAGGTGCAACAGTAGCTCTCTGGGATGTCCTTGATGGAAGTGAAACTGTAAAAGAAATTTCAAATAATGGTGGTAAAATATTTTATCAAAAAGTTGATGTAACTTCTCAAGAATCTGTCGATAAAGCCATTGCTGAAATTATAAAAGAGCACGGAAAAATTGAGATTTTAATTAATAATGCAGGTATTATTAGAGACAAGTCATTTTTAAAAATGTCAGAAGAAGAATGGGATTCAGTAATTAATGTAAATCTTAAATCCCTTTTTGTTGTAACTAAATCTGTAATTCCTTTTATGAAACAGAATGGTTATGGTAGAATAGTTTCCGCCTCTTCAATAAATGGGTCTGCTGGAGCTTTTGGCCAAACTAATTATTGTGCTACTAAAGCTGGTATTTCTGGATTTACAAGAGCTTTGTGTAAGGAAGTTGGTAAATACGGCATAACAGCTAATGCTGTTGCCCCTGGATTTGTAAAGTCTGTAATGTCAGATAGTATGCCTGAAGAAATTATAAATGCTGGAATAAAAATGATTCCTGTAGGTAGGATAGGTACACCAGAGGATATGGGTCATGCATACTTATTCCTCGCTTCGAAAGAATCTGGATTTGTTAGTGGAATTACTCTTCATGCAAATGGAGGAGCAATGCCAATGTAATAATAAACTTAAAACTTAAAAAATAAATGGAAAATAAAGAAGCTTATAAAACTCATTTTAAAAATTTAGAAGAAATGGGTAAAAGTGTTGGTAAAGAATTGGGAATCAGTAATTGGATTGAGATATCTCAAGAAAAGATTAATTTATTTGCAAAAATTACAGAAGACGAACAATGGATACACATTGATAAAGAAAAGTCTGATAAGCATTCACCTTACAAAACCACAATAGCTCACGGTTTTATGATATTATCTTTAGCATCACGTTTTTCATATGATACCGTAACTATTGGAAGTGTTAAGATGGGAGTTAACTATGGTGTGGACCGAGTTAGGTTTACTAGTGCTACTCCATCAGGAGGTATGGTTAGAGGAATAGTTTCTTTACTAGAATTTGAGCCAAAACCTGGGGGAGCTAAATATAAATTAGGAATTACAGTTGAACTTAAAGGTCAGGAAAAACCAGTATGTGTTGCTGAAACTTTAGCGATGGGGTACGAATAAAAAATATTATGAATAAAGCAGTACTAATTGAAATTAAAGACAGCATTGCTGTAATAACATTAAACAGACCTGAAAGATACAATGCTGTTAATCAGGATCTTATTGATGGTATAAACGATTCTTTTACAATTGTTGAAAATGATGATAATATTAGGGCAGTTGTTTTTACAGGAAATGGTAAAGGTTTTTGCGCAGGAGCAGACATGTCAACTTTTGGATTAATTACACCTGAAGAAAGTAGAGATTATATTATAGATAAATATAAACCATTAATGAAACGTTTTTTGGAACTTAAAAAACCAATAATTGGAGCTGTTAATGGAATTGCAGCCGGAGTTGGTGCAGCTTTTGCTTTAGCATGTGATTTTAGAGTAATGAGTAATGAAAGTGCCATTTTATATGCTTTTATTAATATTGGTTTAGGTCCAGATGGAGGAGCTAGCTGGTTACTTTCAAGACAAGTTGGATATAGTAAAGCTTTGGAGATTGCAACAGATGGAAAAAAAATTAATGGAGAAGAATGTTTAAAATTGGGTTTAACAAATAAGTTAGTTGATCAATCCGAAATATTAAATGTTGCTAAGGATTGGGCAAATGATTTGTCAAAAAAAGCTACTGTTGCTGTTGGAATTACAAAGCAAGACATGATTTTTTCATTAGATAATAATTTGTATGATACTATTGAGTTTGAAGCTAAAGAGCAAGTATCTGCATTTTATAGCCATGACTTGAAAGAAGGTGTTAGTGCATTCTTAGAAAAAAGAAAAGCAAAATTTACAGGAAAATAATGCAAAAAATTCAAAGTGGTGAAGATTATATAAATTCTTTAAGAGATAGAGGTTTGATCGTGTATTTGTTTGGTGAAAAAGTCTTGGAGCCAGTTGACCATGATATGATAAGACCCTCAATTAATGCTGTAGCTCAAACTTATGACTTAGCCATTTCTAATCCCGAATTAGCCTCAGTGATTTCTCCGTTTACCGGAGAAAGAATTAGCAGGTTTCTTCACGTTTGTACTAGTGTTGAAGATTTAGTTAATCAAAATAAGATGCAAAGAAAGTTAGGTCAATTAACCGGGACCTGTTTTCAAAGATGTGTTGGAATGGATGCATTTAACTCGTTGTACTCAACAACGTATGAAATGGATGAGGAATGTGGTACAAATTATCATGAAAAACTTAAACTTTTCTTAACAGAAATGCACAAATTTAACTTTGTTGTTGGCGGAGCAATGACCGACGTAAAAGGCGATAGAAGTTTAGCTCCTCATCTTCAGGAGGATAAAGATATGTTTGTTCATATTGTTAATAGAAGTGAAAAAGGAGTTTATGTTTCAGGCGCTAAAGCTCATCAAACAGGCTGTATTAATTCACATTGGATGATAATAATGCCAACTATGCGACTTGGAGAAAAAGATAAAGAATACGCTATAATTGGTGGTGTTCCTGTTGATGCAAAAGGAATTACTTATATATATGGAAGACAGTCCTGTGACACACGAAGTATGGAAGGTGGGGATATTGATGTTGGAAATGCAAAATATGGCGGTCAAGAGGCCATGGTTATTTTTGATAATGTTTTTATCCCAAATGAGTTAATATTTATGGATGGTGAATATAATTATGCTTCTATGTTAGTTGAAAGGTTTACAACTTACCACAGAAGAAGTTATGTTTGTAAATCTGGAGTTGGTGATGTATTAATAGGTGCGGCTGCTGCAGTTTCTGAAATGAATGGGGTAGAGAATGCTTCTCATATTAAAGACAAACTAGTTGAAATGTCTCATTTAAATGAAACAATCTATGGAACTGGAATAGCTTCATCATATCAAGGTTTTAAAACTAAATCTGGTTGTTTTCAATGTGATGATATGCTTTCTAATGTATGTAAACATCATGTTACTAAACTCCCATTTCAAATTTCACAAATTGCACAAGATTTAGGTGGGGGAAATGTTTCTACTTTACCTTCTGAAAAAGATTTGAATCACCCAGAAATTGGTGTATTATTAAAAAAATATTTGAAAGGAAATAAAAAATATTCAAGTGAAGATAGAATAAGAGTTTTAAGATTGATCGAAAACATGACAATGGGAAGAAATGCAGTTGGTTATTTAACTGAAAGTGTGCATGGTGCAGGCTCTCCTCAGGCTCAGAGAATTCAAATTGGTAGAATGATGCAATTGGAGTATAAAAAAAGATTGGCAAAAGTTTTAGCTGGAATTAATATTGATTCTAGTAAAGATGAATTAGTTAATGAACTAAGTGATTATTTTGAAAGAGTTTTTAAAGTTTAAATAATATATATGGAAACACAAGTTAAAGTAGATTTAACAAATTTTAGATTAGAAACTAGAAAATGGTTAGAAGAGAATTGTCCAATATCTATGCGTGAACCAATTACAGATGCTAAACAGTTGTATTGGGGCGGTAGTAAAGGGAAATTCAGTTCTGAGGATCAAGAAATCTGGTTTGAAAGAATGTTACAAAAAAAATGGATTGTTCCATATTGGGAAGAGAAATATGGTGGAGGAGGACTTAATCCAAAGCAAAACAATATTTTAAATCAAGAAATGTCAAGACTAGGTTGTAGAAAACCTCACATTAATTTCGGAATTTCTATGTTAGGTCCAGCACTTTTAAAATTTGCTTCTGAAGAACAAAAATTATACTACTTAAATCAAATATGTAAAGGAGAAGTTAGGTGGGTCCAAGGATACAGTGAACCTAATGCGGGTAGTGATTTAGCGAATCTTCAAACAAAAGCTGATGATAATGGGGATCATTTTTTAGTAACTGGATCAAAAGTTTGGACATCTTATGGAGATAAAGGTGATTATATATTTTGTTTAGTTAGAACAGATACCAGTTCAAAGCATACAGGAATTAGTTTTTTGTTAATTGACATGAACTCTGAAGGAGTAACCACTAGGCCAATCAAACTAATTAGTGGAAAATCCCCATTTACTGAAACATTTTTTGATTCAGTCAAGGTTCCTAAGAAAAATTTAGTAGGAACACTAAATGATGGATGGACTATTGCTAAATATTTGCTTACGCATGAACGTCAAATGATCGGTGGAGTTGGAGAGACTGATAAGAAAAAATCATTAAGTGAAATAGCAATTGATGTACTTGGTAAAAACGAAGGTATCTTGTCAGATACTTCAATTAGATCTAAAATTTTAAACCTGGAAATGAATGAAAAAATATTTGATCTTACAATTCAAAGAGCCTTAGATGAGCACAAAGCTGGAAATAATTCAGGAGCTGCTTCGTCATTCTTTAAATACTATGGAACTGAGCTTAGTATTCAAAAAGAAGAATTAAGGTTAGAAGTTAATGGTTTCAATTCAACTGAATGGACTAGTGAGGAGTCTAGAAATGGTCTTGAGGCAAGATACTTTTGTAGATCTAAAGGTCACTCAATTGAAGGAGGTACTCATGAAGTACAATTAAATATTATAGCGAAAAGAATTTTAGGTTTACCAACAAAATAATACCATGGCACTAGTAATAAACGAGGAGCAACAAATGCTCAAATCATCAACTAAAGAGTTTTTAGATTTAAAATCTCCATTATCTCTTGTTAGAGAAATGAGAGATAATAATTATAATCAATTTAGTTCTGAATTATGGACTGAAATGGTTGAAATGGGATGGACTGCATTAACAATTCCAGAAAAATATAATGGACTTAATTTTGGATATGTTGGATTAGGTCAAGTTTTGGAGGAAATGGGCAGAAAACTAACGGTTTCACCAATAATATCTACTGTTTTAACATCAACGTCTTTGATTTCACTTTCTAAGAACGAAGTTTTAAAAAATATGTTATTTCAAGAAATTATGAACGGAAATAAACTTTGCACTCTAGCTCATGAAGAAGGTTCTCACCATAGTCCTAATATTGAAATATCTATAGTTTCAAAAAAAGATGATGTATTAGTGCTAAATGGTAAAAAAAGATTTGTCATAGATGGTTCAATCTCTGATTATTTCATTGTTTCAGCAAATCATGAATCTGAAAAAAATGTTGATTTAATTTTAGTTGATAGTAAGTCTGAGGGGATTTCTTTCAATAATAAAGTACATATGGATTCAAGAATTTATTCTGATATTTCATTTGATAATGTAAAGATTGAAAAAGATAATTTCTTATCGTCAAATGGTGACGGATTTGAAATTTTAGAAAAGACTTTAGATATTGCAAGGATAGGCCTTTCTGCTGAAATGCTTGGTAATGTTCAGCAAGCATTTGAAATGACTATGCAGTATTTAAAAGAAAGAGAACAGTTCGGTGTAAAAATTGGATCTTTTCAGTCATTACAACATAGATCAGCTTTAATGTTTGGTGAAATTGAGTTATGTAAATCAATTGTTTTAAAAGCTTTACAAGCAATAGATTCTGATGATGAAAAATTACCTGAATTAGCTAGCCTAGCTAAGGCTAAGTTAGGTCAAGTTTCAAAGTTGGTTACAAATGAAGCCGTTCAAATGCATGGCGGAATTGGAGTAACAGATGATGCTGATATAGGTTTTTTTCTTAAAAGAACTAGGGTTACCCAAAGAACATTTGGAGATTCAAATTTTCATTTAGATAGAGTAGCTAAAATAAATAAATATTAACTATTTGTTTACTTGTTTTTGGTATGTGCTTTCAAATATCTTATCTGCATTTGAAGTCTCAAACCCATCTCTTCTATGTGTAGAATTAATTTTATTTAAATCCAGATTCATAAATTCAGGTAATATTTTTCTTTCAGCAAACTCAACATAGCTTCCGGAAATTAATGACATGCCTTCTTTAAAATGAGCGTTAACTTTATTAGCCACAGAACTACTTTGAAGAAGAAAACCGTCCTTGCTTTCTTTTATTACACCTCCTGAGTCATTCAACTTAACTCCAATAGAATTCAAAAATTTATTAAAATCTTCTAGTGTATTATATTTTTCTTTAAGTTCATGAACGCTAATAGTGTAATGATTTAAATAGTATCTATTGTAAATTACCCAAGATCCATATTCTGTTTCTTTCAATAACTCATTGTAATGAAATAATGAAGGTAAAGTCCACAAAGGATTAGTCAAGAAATTTATAATCTCATCTGAATTGTTTAAATCAATATTGTCAACGGGGTCGTTTTTAACTTGATTAGTATATTGTTTTATTATTTTTTGTGCATCTTTTGACAGTTCATCAACTTTTAATTCACTTATAAATATTCTTGGCATATTTTTTTTTGAGTGTGAATACCAGTATGCGTTTAATTTTTTTTCTTTGAATGAATAGAAATCTCTTTTTTTGTATCCGTGTTTTAAGAATATTTTTTCAAAAGATTTAATTCCTAAGTGTTTAACCCCCATTGTTCTAAAAGCAATGTGATCATTTATAATTTCAGATTGGTTTGAAACAATGTTATTAGAGACCATTGCTTCAGTAATTTTAGTCACATCTGGAACTCTTTTGGAGTATGATTCAAACAATGATTCTAAAACCAGGTTTATTGTTTTTTTTTCTTGAAACTTCATAATTTAAAGTTAATCTAAAAATAATTTTCCAGAATCTGTTTCTAAAAACTTTTCAAAAGGTATTTCTTCTTGCTTGATAAAACCTTTTTGTTTTAATGAACCATTATTAACCATTTCAATAACTGAAACTAATGAAGCAGCAGTAGTCCAAGAAATAGCTCTCCATTTATGACCTTGAATTTCAATAGGATAAAATGCTTTGAAATATTCACTTCTTGATATTTTTTCTTTTTTCCAGCCCTCAACTACAGCATAAACATAAACTACATCTTCTTCTACTGGAGGTTTAGCATTGCTTAGTATTTTTTCTAATTGAGGTTTGTCATTTTTTAAAATTAGTTCGTACATCAAAAATCTCATTAACTTTCCATGACCTGGGTATCTTATTGTTTTATAGTTCAACGTATCGACTTTCCCTTCATAAGTGTCACACATTGTTCCAAGCCCTCCTGATGTTGCAAATGCTTCAAATTCTTGTCCTTCAATATTTATATATTCAAAACCATCAAGAGATGGTACCATTTTTTTAACTCCATTTTGAATTACTTGAGCATCATTAATATATTCGTTAATAACACCTTCTGGCGACCAAGTAAAAGAATAAGCTAATTGTCCATTTGGATACCTAGGTAAAGCACCAACTCTAAGTTCAATATCTCTTAATGTATCAAATTCGTTAGCTAGGTCATTTCCTATTATACCAATTAAGCCAGGTGCTAATCCGCATTGTGGTGCCATAATTTTTCCAGAATTTTTACTAAGTTTCTTTATATAATCAGTTGTTTCGATATCCTCGGTTAGATCGAAATAGTTCATATCTAAATCAAAAGCTATTTTTGCTATATTTTTATTTAAGAAAAAAGGTAAAGCAGAAACCACAGTATCAAAATCTTTAAAAATATTTATTAAGTTTTCTTTGTTATTAACATCTGTTTCGATTACGTTAAATGGAAGTTTGAAATCATAATGTGGTTTATTCTGATCTAATCCAGAAACATTAAAATTTTTACTCAAAAGTACCCCAACTAAGGTTCCAACTTTTCCAAGACCAAGAACTAGTATATTCTTCATATTATAACAATTTTTAAATATTTTGTTATAAATATAACAAAATATTACGTTAGTTTTTACTTTATTTACTAGTTAATTATATTATGAAATTAATTAAATTAATTTGGGATTTTAAAGGTCCAAGCTCTAACAAAACAGCTGAACATTTTAAATCACATTTAGATCAATTTCTTAAAATTGAAAATAAAATCTTTTCAGATTTAGGTTTAGAAACAGTTAATGATTCTTATTCTTTTGTTTTTGTTATAACTTCTATAGATGATTTAAATTTTTTTAAAGAGAGGCTTAAACCTAATCGTGGTCAAAAAGTTAATTGAATAAAGCTGAAATGTTAGTTGTATATTTTCTTACCTTGTTTTTAACTAATAATAAATTATTGTAATGAGTAAAGAAAGAGAATTTGATGTCGTTATTTGGGGGAGTTCTGGTTTTACTGGAAGTCTTGTTTCTGAGTATATTTTCAAAAACTATTCAAAGTCGAAAAATCTAAAGTGGGCTATAGCTGGCAGGAACTCAAATAAATTAAAACAAATTAGAAATAAAGTAGCAGACGATTCTGTTTCAATTCTAATAGCAGATAGTAACGATGAATCTAGTATTGTTTCAATGGTTAAAAAAACAAAAGTGATTTGTACAACTGTTGGTCCATATGCAAAGTATGGTTCTAAGTTAGTTAAGGCTTGTGTTGATCACGGAACACATTACTGTGATTTAGCTGGTGAAGTTCAGTGGATTAGAAAAATGATTGATAATCATCATGCCGATGCAATTTCTAATAATGTAAAAATTGTTAATTGTTGTGGCTTTGATTCAATACCATCTGATATGGGCGTTTATTTTATTCAGAAAGAATCAAAAAAGATAAATAAATCTATTAAGAAAATTGAAATGCGTGTTGCTGGTGCAAAAGGAGGAATAAGTGGAGGCACCTATGAAAGTTTAAGTAATGTGAATAAAGAAGCTTTAAATGATAATGAAGTCCTTAAAACTGTCATAAATCCTTATGGACTTAATCCTATTGGAGAACAAGACGGTCCTGATAACTATGATTTAAGAAAAGTTATTTATGATAAAACTTCTCAAAACTGGATTGGTCCATTTATTATGGCAGCCATAAATACTAAAATAGTAAGAAGAAGTAATGCCTTAAGTGGATACTCTTATGGAAAAGACTTTGAATATGATGAAGCAACTTTGGGAGGTAAAGGATTTATGGGGAGATTTAAAAGTATTTTAATGTCTATTCCTATAGCAATTGTAATGTTAGCAAAACCTGAATCTTTTCTAAAAAAAATAGTAGACAAGATATTGCCAAAAGCAGGTGAAGGTCCCTCTAAAATAGATAGAGAAAATGGTTACTATAATTTGAGGTTTTACGTCACATACAAAGATGGTTCTAAAGCAATTGCTAAAGTTACTGGAGATATGGACCCAGGATACGGATCAACTTCAAAAATGTTGAGTGAATCTGCCATATGTTTAGCAAAAGACAATTTAGATACTATTAGTGGAGTTATAACGCCGTCAACAGCTATGGGAGATTTTTTATTAGATAGATTGGTTAAGAATTCAGGATTAACTTTCGATATTAAAAATTTATAAAATGAAAAAACCAAGTAAAATAGTTTTTATAATTTTTATAGTTCTGTTTGCTGGGTTTTATTATTATTCTTTAAACATAATAGAACCTAATAGTGCAAATGATAAAAATGATTGGGAAGTTTTGTTTAACGGAAAAAACCTTGATGGGTGGGAAATAAAAATTAGAGGAGAAAAATTAGGACAAAACTTTAAAAACACATTTAAGGTAAAAGATAGCTCCTTAAAGGTTTCATATGAGAACTATGAAAACTTCAATGATAAGTTTGGACATATTTTTTATACAAAATCTAAATACAAAAATTATCATCTTAGCTTAGAATATAAATTTAGTGGTGAGCATTTATCTGGTGCACCAGGTTGGTCAATTAAAAACAGTGGAATAATGCTTCATTCACAAGAACCTTCTTCTATGTTACTGGACCAAAATTTTCCTGTAAGTGCAGAAGTTCAATTATTAGGAGGTTTAGGAATTGGTAAAAGGTCTACAGCTAATATTTGTACTCCAGGAACAGATGTTGATATAAATTCTGAAACTGCAAAATACCATTGCATAAATTCTAAATCAAAAACTTATCATAAAGATGATTGGGTAAAAGTCGATGTGATTGTAAAATCTAATAAAATAGTTTACCACGTAATTGATAATGATACTGTACTTTCATACTCAAATTTACGAGTCGGGGGGGATAAGGTGCCATCAAATTTTCTTAATAAAATTGGCGATCCATTAACCGAGGGATATATATCACTTCAATCTGAGGGTCATCCAGTTGAGTTTCGAAATATAAAAATTAAAAATTTAAATTAATCTTTACATTCGTTTGTTTAAGTATCTTGATAAATTTAAACGTTATAATGTCTATAATTAAAAAAGCCTCTATAAATGTATAAAGGCTTTTTTGAAAAAATAAAATTATTGAAAATATTATTCAGGAATTCCGGTACCACCTTCAAGTGGTGCCCAGTTTGAATGCATAATTTTCCAACCATTTTCTGTTGAAACCCATACTGAAGAAGCTCTTGTGCTATAGTCAATTGCATCACTATCGTCAACAGTATAATCGCCTTTAGCATAAAAAGTTAAAACAGCTGTTCTAGAATCAGGTGAAAGCGCCACGTTGATATCATATAATTCAAAAGAACCCCATTTAGCTTTTGCTTCGGCATTAAACCTTTCAGAGTTCATTACTATAAACTTTTTTAAGTTTGATTCTCCAGATGTGAAAGGAATGCTTTGGTCAACATGTTTGTTGAATTCTTCTAAATTTTGAGTAAGAATAGCATCTTGAAGTTTTACTGCCTTTTCTTTAAGGGCATTTGAAATATCTTCATTAGACATTTTTGGCTCACTAGAATCAATTGGTGTTTGACAAGCTGCAAATAAAATTACAGTTATTAAAAGAAATAATTTTTTCATAAATATTTTATTAAAGTTTAATTTATACTAAGTTATGTAAATTATATAAAGGCATTATAATTTTGATATTATATAACAATATGATACTCAATATATTTAAGAGGTTAGTGTGCGCGCACATTTTTTTAATAATATTCAAATAAAATGTGTAACTTTCTGAAAATAAAGCAATTAAGTCATGAAAAACATTCTATTCAGATTTTTTCTTTTATTTTTATCTTTTAATTCATTTTCTAATAATAACGAAAAGATTGAAATTATAGATTTTCAAAACACAGAAATATCTCAAGATTGGTATTCTGTAACAGCGACTACAAGAAATACTTCTGAAACAAATTATTCACTTAGTTTAAGGGTTCAAGGATATTATGAACCTGGTATTACTTGTATTTCTGTTACGAAAGTAAAAGTTCGCATTAGCGGAAGTTGGAAAATCGTATCACATTATTCAGTTGAGGGAGAAAATTGCACATATTTTTTGAACGTAGAGGGAAATAGTTATTATTTTACTATATAATACTAATAGCCACTAAACCATAGGTATATCTTCTTTTATTAATTCAGATAGCTAAAGCAAGTGTAAAAGTCTTGAAATATAACCATAAAGTGTACATCAAATAAAAAAGGGAACTACTATTTACAGTAATTCCCTTCTTGTGACCTCGGATAGGATTCAAACCTATCAACCTCTTGAGCCGTAATTAAGTTTCACGGCTTTTTTTACTGATTATCTGACTAATCTGACAAGCCAAATATACAATTTTTTTCTTTATTTATATCTGTTAAATCTATTTATATAGATGGTTATGTATGTTTTTTGTACATTTGTAAATGTAGTGAACAAGGTAGTGTACAAATTCAAGAACTCTACGAGCTAAAAATACTGCATTAATATATGCCATGCAAGAATCAGACTTTGGTCACAGACCTCGAACAAGCCTATAAAGGCAAGAACAAGACCTGTACATTGACTTACAATACGGCAGGGAAAATAGAAAACTAGTGTACACACGTCAATTATAATGTTTGATGAACGACTTTAATAGTGAGAAAGAAGAAATAAAAAGAAGTCATCCTAACTACAAATCTTTAAGAGAAGCATTAAAATTATTTAAGCAAAGAATCGAGGAGGGCGAAGATAAATTCCTTGATAAGCAAATCACATTTGACCAGTATTATTTATTTATAGAGGGTAAATCGGACTTTACAAGTATAGACGATTACCTGCATACTGAAATTAAGAACTCAAGAAAGCCAGTTACTTACAATGATTACAGGAACGCCTACAATGCTTTCAAGTTACATTTAGGAATCAAAAAGAAACTCAAGTTTGAAGAAATTAATATCAGACTATTAAAGAAATTTAAACAGTTATTTTTAGCATCTGGCAGGAGTAATAATAGTTTTAATAGTTATGTAGATAAGATAAGAGCAATATATAATGATGCTTATGAAAATGGGGTAGTTTATCAGGAATTAGTCCTGCCTAAAAGATATAAGCTACCTAAAACAAAGACTCAACATTCTGTATGCACATTTGAAGAATTTAAACTGGGTATTGAAAGATGTAAAACTCATTCACAATGGGAATCGTTATGTATGTGGCTACTGCAGTTTTGTACAAGAGGAATGTATTATAAAGACTTTAGTAGGATCAACGAATCAATTATTAATAAAGATGTTAATACAGACGATTATAAAATTTGGTGTGTTGATGATGAAATGGTAATTGTACATAGAAGAAATAAAACA
Source organism: uncultured Flavobacteriaceae bacterium (assembly GCA_949372825.1). Lineage (GTDB taxonomy): Bacteria > Bacteroidota > Bacteroidia > Flavobacteriales > Flavobacteriaceae > MAG-121220-bin8. The sequence goes on from CASIBD010000005.1 coordinate 44,813, forward strand.
AAGAATAGAGTTTCAGCTCCGATGTATATTAGAATTGATAACTACCCAACAAGACAGTTGTTTTGGATGATAAAATATTCGTTTGCAGTAAGATTTTGGAACACTACAAATAGAGATAAGGTCGGTAAGATTAATGACAATTTAAGTATCTACAGCTATGATGCTGACAACAATGCAGAAGATGAGAAGTTCCACGAACAAGTTAAAAATGGCTACCAGAAAGCTATTAGAAGTGTGCTTCCTAATCAGCCTATGAGTTTTGCAAGAAAGGCTTTTAAATCTATTGCAAATGCTCACACAACTGCGAGAGTTGCTGACTTGTTAATAGGGCATAGTACTGATAGTTCTCAAAACACATTGTCTTACAATGATGATAACTACAAGCCAATAGTTGAGGAAATATATAATACTCACACAAAGGTTTTAAAAGAATTTAAAGCAGACGAATTATGTCAGCTTCTACAGGACAAACTTATTCAGTTGGCTCGTAAAGGTGCTGTTCCTAAATTTATGTTGGGTTGGTGCTTAACAGAAGGTAGTGAAGGTCAAATTTACATAAACCAAGATAGAACGACTGGTATAGCCAAATACAAGAATTACTTCAACGAATGGGATGAAGATAGATACGGAACACCTCCTCCTAATTTTAGTCTTTAGACTGGTTGAGTCCGTAGGATCTCAAACCAAACCCAAAAAAAAATATTAAAAATTTTATTAACACACTCTACATCAGGAAATCTTATCCTGAAAGCCACTTTTTGTGAAGAAAGTCAACAAACAAACTACAAAAAAAAATAATCCTGACGTTATATAAGTGATGAATGTCTAAAAGACATAATGGCATTCCTATATAAAAGAATAACTGACCTAACTAAAAAACAGACTATATGTGTGCATTAATATCTATTAGGAGACAAGAGGGACGAATGAACCAGACCAGACAGGCGCTATAGAAGCCTCATAAAATACAAGCGGTTAGAAGCATTTGAACCAGAAGAGGACAGACAGCATGGACTTAATTAAAAGCTACTCTAAAATGGGCTTTAACTGGCATTCAGTAGTAAGGTTAAAAACGAGTGAGGAAGATGCGCCAGAACATAGCACTAAAGTCTATAAACAGAAAATGAGTATAAAACTACATAGATAGAGATAATGGACAGGCTCGTAAAGCGAAGAAGCATTGACATGAGCTGTAGCATTCCTTGAACAAGACGATTATCATAATAACCACCTTCACTTTGCTTGGAAAGCACCTGTTGGGAGGGTACATCAGAGAGTTAGAATTGCAAAACAGATGGGAATTAACAATGCAGACATCATATTACGGGATAGTAAGACCAATTGATAGGCATTGAAAATGCTATAGGCTATTTCACAAAAAGAGTTGATAGAGTGCAGGAAGCTATAACAACATATATTATAATAACTACACCGACGTAATACTCAGCAGTCGATTAGAGTTAAAACAAGCAAGACATAATTTAATATAATAATAATATGGAAACACTCCACTTGAAACTGTCAAAAGAGGACAAACAAATCATCAAAGATTTAGCAAAGTCAAAAAGGCTGTCAATGACTGGTTACATCAGAAATGAAATACTAAACAAATGAGGATTAACCCTGCTTATAATAAATACTATGATTTATTTTTCTGTCATAACCTTGTCAGAACCAGAAATAGGATTCTCTTTATAATCTTTTAGTTTATCATCATATATGTAAACTGATTGAGTACTATGTTTTCTTACTTCTCCAGTAACCTTATTAATTGAAAATACTTCTGAATCTCTATTATTAGTTGCATTAGCGGCAACAAGTTCCCAAGCGTGAGATTCTGGAACTGATGAGTTTCGTGAGATTGATTGTTAAAAGATGATAGAATAGTAACAAAGCCAATGATAGCAAAGATTGAAAGTAGTAATGTCTTTAATTTTCATAATAAATGATTTGAGTTAATACCTAAAGTTAAAATAATAAACTAACACTTTATATATGGGTCGAATGAAAGGGAAACCAAATAAGATTAACAGCTAAAGTTAAAGATAGATTAGCTACCATAATAGATGAGGCTATGGACTCAATAGATGTTGAAAAACTAACTATTGCCGAAAGACTTAAATTAATTCAGATTGGTTTGCAGTATGTAATACCAAGATTAAAACAAGTTGAAGATGTTAGCGAAAATATGCCTAATGAGTTTCAAATTGAAATTATAGATTCCTTGAGTAAATATTCAAATGATGAAATAGATAAAGCTATTAAGGGTTAATCGTTGGACTTTGGATTGAGTGTAACTCTAAAAGCATTAAAGGTATCTACTGGATGAAAATAAACTGCAACTCGTTTTTTAAGGT